>DASZEK010000178.1:0-30522 GCA_035941045.1 Pyrinomonadaceae bacterium
CTGCTTGTTCGGAGTGACGGGAGAAGGGGCACGACGATGCGGAGTGTAAGGTTCGCCAGATTCGGGGAGCCGATTGACGTGCTGGAGGTCGTGGATTTGCCCGTGCCCGAGGTGGGGCCGGGTCAAATGCTCATCCGCATGAGGGCGCGCCCCGTCAACCCTTCTGACTTGTTAACGGTGCGTGGCCTGTACGGCGTGCTGCCGCGGCTGCCGGCGTCGCCGGGGTTCGAGGGGGTCGGGGTGATTGAGGCCGTCGGGTCGGAGGCGGAAGAGTTTCACGTCGGCCGGCGGGTGATTCCCGTCGGCGCCCGAGGCACGTGGCAGGAGTATCTACTCGCCGGAAGCGACGAAGTCATTCCGTGCCCGGACGCGGTTGAAGACTTCACGGCCGCGCAATTCGTCGTCAACGCTCTCTCGGCGTGGGTGATGACGACCGAAGAGTTGGCGCTCCGGCCGGGGGAGTGGCTGCTTCAGACGGCCGCCGGCTCGGCTTTGGGGCGCATGGTGATACAGATTTCGCGGCTCCGCGGCTTCAGGACCATCAACGTCGTGCGGCGCCGCGAGCAGGTCGAGGAGCTAAGACGGATGGGGGCGGACGAGGTCATCTGTTCGGCGGACGGGCCGATAGTCGAGCGGGTAATGGCCGTCACGGGCCAGGCGGGGGTGCGGGCGGCCATCGACGCCGTCGGCGGGCGGCTCGGCGGCAAAGTGGCAAGCGTCCTCGGCCGCGGCGGGACCATGCTGGTCTACGGACTGCTTTCGCTGGAGCACGTGCCGCTTAACACCGGGAGGATGATTTTCAGCTCCACGACCGTCCGCGGGTTTTGGCTCGACGACTGGTTCAGGCGCACGCCCCCGGCGAAACAGAGGGAGAGCGTGGAGGCGCTGCTGGGCCTCATGGCCGCGGGCGAAGTCGTGCCGGCCGTCGAAGCCGAGTACGACTTGAAGGACGTGGTCGAGGCGGTGCGGCACGCGGCAAGGCCGGGCCGCCGGGGTAAAATCCTACTCGTCGGCTGAAGACCCGAGCTTCTTCTCGACGAGGATGACCAGCGTCTCCGCCGTGATGTAAGAGTAGATGTCGCGCGGGCTAATCTGTTGCTCGGGCGGCGCGAGCCGGAGCGCCGGCAGCCATCGGCGGAAGTGTGCGACGGTTTCGGGCGGCAGGTAGCCGTCCTCGTTAGTCACCCCGGCGAACTCGCCGCGCGTCAGCAAATCCAGGTCGGCGTTGCGGAGCTTGAGTCCGAAACTCTCTTCGAGGCTGAAGACGATGTCGAGGAAGTCGAGTGAGTCGGCGCCCAAGTCGTTTATCAGGCGTGAATCCAGTCTCACCGCCTCTTCGTCTATCTCAAGGCTTTTGCTGACGCAGCCGCGCACGACGCGGAAGATTTCATCCCTCTCGACCATAGCCCTCCGTCTCCTTGGTCTTCCGCCGTCACCCGACGGAGTAACCGCCGTCGGCCTTGAAGACGCCGCCCGTGATGAAGGATGCGCGGTCCGAGAGCAGAAAGGCCACCAGCTCGGCCACCTCTCCCGGCGCCCCGAATTTACGCAAAGGGATGCGCCCCTTCACCTCCTCGCCCGCCAGTTGTCGCGCCCCCTCGAACATGTCCGTCTCGACCGGGCCGGGCTCGACGCAGTTGACGCGTATGCCCTTGCGCCCGTACTCCACCGCCAGCGCCCGCGTCAGAGAGGCGACGGCCCCCTTCGTGGATGCGTAGACGGCCTGGCCCGGCGCGGGACGCGCGCCGACGACCGAGCCGATGTTAACGAGAGCGCCGCTCCGCCGCCGCATCATGTAGGGCAGGACGAAACGGCTACAGTAAATCGCCCCCTTGAGGTTGACCGCGATCTGCCCCTCAACCATCTCCTCGGTCTGAGACGGCAAGAGCCCTGGGAGGTTGATGCCCGCGTTGTTCACCCACCCGTCAACGTGCCGGCCTTGCTCGAAGAGATGAAGGCACGCCGCCTTAATCGAGTCGGGTTCCCTCACGTCGAATTGCAGGGGGAAGGCGCGACCGCCGGGGGAGTGGTTCAGCTCGTCAACCAGCTCCGCGGCCCCGGCGCTGTTCTTGAAATACCCGACCCCTACGTTGGCCCCCTCCCTCGCGCAGACGGACGCGATGGCGCGCCCGATGCCGCCCGACGCCCCCGTGACGACTATCGTCTTACCGCTCAACATACTCCCATCCGCACCACCAGGGACGCGTTCTGGCCCCCGAAGGCGAAAGAGTTCTTGAGGATGGTCTCCACCTTCACGCGCCGCGCTCCCTCCGCCACGTAATCGAGGTCGCAGGCCGGGTCGGGGCGCTCAAGGTTGATGGTCGGATGCACCCACCCGGCCTCCGCGCAGAGGATGGCGGCGGCCAACTCGACCGCCCCGGCGGCGGAAATCAGGTGGCCCAGCATTGACTTCGTCGAGCTGACGGGCACGCGCTCGGCGTGCGGGCCGAAGAGCCGGCGGATGGCGCGCGTCTCGACCACGTCATTTTTCGGCGTCGAGGTCCCGTGGGCGTTGATGTAGGAGATGTCCTCGGGTCGCAGCCCGGCGTCCGACAGCGCGCGCCGCATGGCGAGCAGCGCGCCTTCGCCTTCCGGGTGCGGCTCGCTGATGCCGTGGGCGTCGAACGAATTACCGTAGCCCACGACCTCCGCGTAAACGCGCGCGTCCCTGGCCCGCGCGTCCTCAAGCGTTTCGAGCACGAGCAGCCCGGCGCCCTCGCCCAGCAGGAAGCCGTCGCGGTCGCGGTCGAAGGGCCGCGAAGCCCGCTGCGGCTCGTGGTTGCGGCGCGTGGTCGCCTCGATGGCGCAGAAGCCGCCCAGGCCCAGCGGGTTAATCATCGAATCAACCCCCCCGGCCAGCATCCACCTCCGCCGGCCGTCGCGAATCATGCGGAACGCGGCGCCGACGGCGTCGGTCGCCGCCGCGCAGGCCGAGACGTGCGTGAGCGGCGGCTCACGCAACTCGTGCCGGCGGCAGATGAGGTGGGCGCACGCGTCCGCGGGCGTCTGCAAAAAGGTCCGAGGGTCGGCGCCCGCGGGGGCCTCGCCCCTCCCGACGAACTCCACCATGTCGGGCATCGAAAAGAGTTCGAGTCCGATGCCGAGACTCAGCCCGCCGCCCATGCCGGCGTAGTGTTCGGACGCTGAACGGGCGGCGGCGAGATCTGCGTCGTCGGCCGCCGCACGCGCCGCGACGAGGCCGAAAGCAATCTTCCGGTCTGCTGTCTGGATGGGCAGGGAGGCCGCGTCCACCTGCGCCGCGATGGTCGTCGGCAGGCGCGCCGGGTCGAAGACCGTGATGGGCGCAGCCGCCGATGACCCGGACAGAAGGTTGCGGCGGAACTCGGACAGCTCTCGGCCGAGGGGTGAAACCACGCCGAGGCCGGTGATGACGACGCGCCTGCGGCTCACAAGACCCTCCAACGGCTCGTCGCCTCGATGCCGCTTTCGGAGGACAGGCGGTGGACCAGTTCGCCCTTCTCTCCGCCTGCGGCGGCGCGGCTCAGGCTCAGCGGCAGCGAGGCGGCCGTGGGCCGCTCGGACGCCACTCTAGCGCCAGCAAAAGTGACATCCTCGGCGAAGGGCCGCGGCGACTCCGACGGGTACGGCGCGGCGTAGCGAACCTCCGTCGAAAGCAGTTCGGCCTTGACGGCGGCCCCGTGCCGCCGCGCCGCGTCCCGCTTCTCAAGGCACAGGAACGCGGCGGCGTCTACGCCCTCCCACTCGTCGAGGGCGCGCCGGCCCCGCCCCCGGCAGAAATGGTAAGCGACGAGAAAGTTGTTCTGGTCGGCGACGCCGCCCACGAGCGCGGCCTCCACCTCGCCGCTTTCGAGCGCGGCGGCGGCCGACTCAAGCGCGAGGTAGAACTGGCCCGCGCAAGGGTAGGTGACGAGGTACGGCCCGCGCATACCGAGGTTGAGCGAGACGTGGAAGGCTGGCATGTTCGGCAGGCAGCGGAACGTTAGGAGCGGGTTGGCCCGCTCGAAGGCCGTGGTGGAAAACCGCTCCATGCAGAACTGGCCGTCACGCACCGAGCCGGCGGCGATAGCCTCCAACTGAGGGCCGTCGAAGGGGATGTGGCCGACGCACAGGTAGAGCCCGGCCCGCTCCTGTAAGGTTCGCTCGTCGAGGGCGGCGTCGGCGGCGGCGCGGCCGGCGGCCACCACGGCGAGCTGGTCCTGCTTGCCCATGAACTTGCGCATCTTCCTCGACTTGAGCCACGGCGTGACCTCCCGCTGGAGGGCGTCGGACCCTTCGTCGGCGGCCGGCCGCGCGGGCGGGAGCGCGAGCGCCCCGACCCCCGTCACGACTAGCGGAGCGTGAAGCCGAGATTCAAGTGGCGCGTCCATATTTCGTAAATCTCCCTCCGCTGCCGATGAACCCGCTCGGAGTTGACCGCGCGCAGCGCGAAGAGCAGCGTCGCGCGCGCCACCTCCCGCTCGCCGACGCGGGCCTCGCCCCTGACCTGCGCCGCGCCTTCGAGCGCGGAGGCGAGCCGGCAAACTATCGTCAACTGGTCGCCGGGCCGCACCGGCTCGTGGAATTTTGCCCTGTCCACCTGCGCGAGAATGGCGCGCCTCACCTCGTCGTCGCGGGTGTTGAAGGTCGCTTCGACGAGGCACCCGCCCAGTTGCGCCAGCGCCTCGATGAGCAGCGTGCCGGGGAAGAGGGGCTGGGACGGGAAGTGGTCGTGCAGAAAGTCTTCGCTGAGGGTCACGTTCTTGACGCCGCGGATCAGCTCCCCCGGCTTCAATTCGTCCACGCGGTCAACGAGAAAGAATCGCATCGTCACCTGCCCGGCCGCCCGATCTGCACCAGCCCGCCCCGGCCCCCGGCGAAGGTCGAAAGCGGCGGGGCGTCCGCCGCCGAGAACCGCGGGTCGCGCTCGCGGTAGAGGATGTTGTAGGCGCAGGTCGGCACGTTGCCGCCGTCGGCCGAGGGCACGCCGACGCAGCATTGCCTGATGCGGTCGGTGTCGAAACTCTCTTCGTCCATGTGGGAGTGAATGTAGATGGTCTTGGCGGCGCGCTCGGCGATGACCTGCCGCTCGTGGTAGGGCAGCGGCGCGGCGGGGAAGAGGCGTTTGATGAGGCCCTTGAGAGTCGAGAGGACCGCCCCGCTCGTTTCGCCGTCCGGCCCCGCCGCCCACAACTGCGTGACCACGTCCTGAAGCGTGGACTCCATGAGGGGGCCGGGCTCCATGTAGAGGTTGTCCGTCAGCAGGCGGCGGACCGTCTCCTTCGGCATGAACCGGGTGAAGGGGACGAACCCGCGCGTCGGCGTTTGGAGCAGGTAACAGGTCTGGTAACAGAGCGGGTGGGCGCAGGGCGAGGGCACGAAGTCGTCCACGCGGACGCGGCCGTCGGTCTGCTCCTCGATGCGGCGAAGCACGTCGGGCGTCGTCAGCCGCGCCGCCGGGTCGAAGTCGGCGCCGCTCTGCCCGGTGAAGGTCATGGTGTGGACCTCAAGGCTGCGTATGAAGTCGTGGGAGAGCGCGAGGTTCAAAAGCTCGCCGACCTCCTCGTCGTTGTAGCCGAGCGCCAGCACCGGGATGAGCGTCGTGTCCACGTTGTGCTTGGCGAGCTTCTCCAGCACCTTCAACTTGCCGGCCGCCGCCCGCGCCCCAATCATGCGGTAGTTGACCGCCTCGTCGAAGGAGTTGAAGGAGAGGACGATGCGCGCGCGCAGGGCGGCCAGCTCGTGGAGCAGTCCCTCGTTGTTGATGAAGGTCAGCCCGTGCGTGCTGATGGTGACGCGGTGGATGCCGGCCGCGTGACACATCCCGATGATCTCGGTCAGGCGCGGGTGGAGTGTCGGCTCGCCGCCCGTCAGGTTGATGATTCGCAGGTCCGGGTCGTTGCGGCGCACCACGTCGAGGATGGCCGCGAACTCGTCGAGCGACATGTGGAAGGCGTCGTCGTTCTTGTTGATGGTGTAGCAGACGGGGCAGTCGAGGTTGCAGGCGCTGGTGATGGGGATGACGGGGAGGTAGGTCTTCTGCTCGTGGGCCGCGCACGCCCCGCAGTCGAAGGGGCAGCCCCTTTCGACCGCGTTCCTGACGAACGGGGGCGGGCTCGTCCGCGCCGCGTAGCCCAGCGTCTCGTGATACCACGCGGCGTCGGAGGATATCAGCACCTCGCTCGCGCCGTGCTGCGGGCACGCCTTGCGCATCAGGACGCGGCCGTCGCTCTCCCACAGCGACGCTTCGACGCCCCGCTTACAGACCGCGCACAGGCTCGTCGTGTCACGCAGCTTGCGGGCTGACCTCGTCGCCATAGTCACCTCGCTTCGGCCGGCCCCCGGCCGGGGGAAAGAGTCTCAGCATCGCCAGCCCCGTGAGCCACAGGGCGGGGGCCACCACCGCGCTCATGAAGACCGAGAACTTCCAGTAGGAGTCGAACAGCCCGCGCCAGCTGCCGTGCACCTCGTGCGCGAGGTTGACGTTCAACTCGGGGCTCGTCAGCAGTCGCGCCGCCAGTTGCAGGGCGAGGTACAGGCCGAAGGCGTGGAGCCACACGCGGCGGGCGGCCCTCGCCCTTGAGAGCGCGAGCAGCCCGACCGCCAGCCCGCCGAAGTGCGTGAGGAAGGTCGAGACCGGCCCCACGCCCTGCTCTAACTGGTCCCAAGCCCAGAGCGGCAGGCCCGCGATGAGCCACATGACGGGGACGCGGATGAGCGTCGGCCGGCCGAGCAGGAGTCCGAACGCCAGCAGGAGGTTCGAGGCCGTGCACACCCAGAGGAGGTGGCCCGCCGCCCCCTGCCCGAGGTGGTGGCGGGCGTGGAGCGCGAAGAAGGCCAGAGGCAGCACGCCCAGCGCCCGCAGGCCCGGCGTCAGGCTTCGATGCCGAGCTGTCGTTGCAGGTCGTGCGCTTTGCTGACGCGCCATATCTTCTGGTCCAGATAGTAGTGGTGCAGCGACAGCCCCCACCACACGCAGAACGCCGCCGGGACCAGCACGTTCTCCGGCACCTCCCCGCGCCACGAAGGGTACTCGGTCGTGTGCCACGCGGCGGCGACGTAGACGAGGGAGAAGGTCAGGCCGACCAGGGCGTAGACGACGAAGTTGCGGTTGAGGGACGCGCGCCGCGGCCGGTTCCGATTGTAGTGCCACACGATGGCGTGGTACTGGATGTTGTGAAACAGCGTGATCATGACCTGCATGAGCATGAAGCTCTGCACGGGCGTCCGCGCGCCGGGCAGCAGCGGCTCCAGCGGCGCGATGACGTAAAAGATCACGGAGTAGAGCAGCACGCACGCCGCGACGAACAGGTGCGCGGGGCTCAGCCCGAAACGCCCCCCGCGGCCTGCACGCCGCCGGCCCTGGTAGGCGAGCAGCCCTATCAGGAGGGCGCCCGAGAAGGCCGGCGCGGCGTACCCGAGCGCGGCGTCCCACCAGCCGTAATCAATCGCCGGCAGGCCGCCGGGCGACTCGCTCATGATTCGGCGGTTGAGCGGGTGTGTCAGGAGGAAGTAAAAGTAAGGCACCCAGAGGCCGAGGTAGAGCGCCCACTTGGTGGCGAGGTGTGACCGCCTGTCGGCGAGCGCCTTGCGGTCGTAGATGGAGGCGAAGCCGTAGTGCTGCCTGACGATGTGGTGGTAGCTCCAGAACTGTGCGGCGAGGAGGAACAGGTGGACCGGCCCGAGCGAGCCGGTCGCGCCCCAAAGTAGGATGGCGGCCGCCGGCAGGGCGAACCAGACGAGGCTGCCGAAGAGCAGCCGGCGGTTCTCGCGGCGGAAGTCGGCGTCGGCGTAAGTGCGGCTGTAGGTGGCCCAGCTATGGGTGCCGTCGAAGAAGAACAGCCAGACCCAGAACAGCGGGGCCAGGAGGCCCGGCCGCCACCACACCAGCAGCGGCGCACACAGGCTGGCCGCCGCGCCGCCGAAGATGAGCGCCCGGTCGTAGCGCGGGCCGACGATCCACCCGAACGGTCTTGACTGGTACGTGGTTGCCGACATCGAACTCAAGGCCGCCTCACAGGCCGCCGTCTATCAACACGGTCGCGCCGGTCATGTAGCTGTTCCTGTCGGAGATGAGGAAGGCGGCGAACTCCGCGACCTCCTCCAGCGTGCCCTTGCGGCGTAGCGAGACGTGCCTCAGGAACTCCGTCACGCGGTAATCCGGCAGGTTTTGCGAGACGCCCTCTTCGAGCAGCCCCGGCGCCAGGCAGTTGACCCGAATATTATAGCGCGCCACCTCCTTCGAGAGCGCCTCCGTGAAGCCCTTCACAGCGGCCTTGCTCGCGCAGTAATGAATCGGCGCCTCTATCAGCCGCACCCCTGCGAGCGAGCCGACGTTGAGCAGGCACCCGCCCCTGCGCCGGATCATGCCGCGCAGCACGGCGCGCGCGGCGAGGAACTGCCCCTTGGCGTTCGTGTCCATCACCGCGTCCCAGTCCTCCTCCTCCATCAGCGCCACGGGCAGCGGTTGACTCACCCCGGCGTTGTTCACCAGCACATCAATGCCGCCCCACGCGCCCTCGATCTCGCCGACCATCCGCTCAAGGGCCGCGAAGTCGAGGACCGACGCCCGGAAGGCCAGCGCCCGGCGCCCGCTCCGCTCGACGCGGCCGAGGGTTTCGCGCGCGCCGTCCTCGTCCGAAGTGTAGTTGAAGGCCACGTCCGCGCCCTCGGCGGCGAACCGCTCGCAGAAGGCCCGGCCGAGCCCGCGAGACGCCCCCGTTACCAGCACGCGTTTGCCCTCCAGCAGCGGCACCGACGCCTCCCCCCTCATCGTGACCTCATGCGCGTCGCAAGCTCCCACCAGCCGCGCGCCGACCCGCCCTCGCCCAGCGTCTCGGCCATGCCCCGGCAGAGCGTGCAGCATTTTTGACAGCCGCCGACTTCCCGTCGTTGCTCGCCGCCCTGAAGCCTCGCGTGCAGGTCGGCCAAGGGCTCGTCGCGGACATTACCCACCGGCTTGTCAATGCGCTCGATGCAGGCCGAGACGTTGCCGAAGTGGTCTATGTTGAAGCTCTGGACCCCGGCGCGGCAGGTCGGCATCGGGCCTCCGGCCGTGTAGGAGCCGACGAGGCGAAGGTAGTCGCTCGGCGCGCGAAAATGTTTGTACCGGCGCCGCAGCGCGAGCAACTCCTCGCCGACCGGCCCCTCCGGCGGGCGGTCGGCGCCGCCGTGGCCCCGCCGGAAACCGCTCGTCGAGAGCAGCGTCACGTAGTGCCCCACGCCGCGGCGCCCGCTCATCCGCAACAACTCTTCGAGGCCGGACTGATTGTCCCTCATCAGGACCGTCATGACGTGGACCTGCCGCCCGCCGTGCGGCGCGGCCTCGCGGAAGTCATCAACCGCCCGCCACGCGCGCTCGAAGGCGCCCGCCGCCCCGCGCTTCGCGTCGTGGAGCCGCGCCTCGTGGTAGTCGATGGAGACGCCGACCTGCGTGAGCCCGGCGGCGAACAGGGCGCGCGCCTTCTCGGCGTCCGCGTACCAGCCGTTCGTATAGAGAACCGGCAGGTGGCCGCGCCCGGCGAACGCCCTAACGATTTCAACGAGGTCCGGTCGCACGAATGGCTCGCCGCCTTCGACGGAGACGATGAAGCAGCCCAGCTCGGCTAGTTCCGACGCCAGCCGCCGGTATTCCTCCACCCGCAACTCTTCGCGCGGTGCGGCGCCGTGGGGCCAGAAGTCGCAGAAGCTGCACTTCATGTTGCAACGGTTCGTGACCTGCACCAGCACGTCGAACGGCCGGCCGTGCATCAGGTTGGTGGCGAACCGAAAGTCGCGCCTTAACTCCGCGAAGCTCACTCGAAGGCCCACCCTTTCTGCCACTGTCCGCCGAGGCGCCGCGCCACGTCTTTCAACAGCGGCGCGATGCCGCGGTACTCCCCAAGGACGCCGGCCACCGACTCGACGGCCTCGTTGACCTCGGCCTCACGCACCGTCAGCGGCGGCTCCAGCCGCAGCACGTTCCACGCCTGCGACGCCGGCTGGCAGACCATCCCGCGCTCCAACAGCTTGAGCGCCGCCCACTGGCCGAAGACGTTCTGCGAGACGGCACCCACCAGCGACGGCGCGACCCTGTTGAGCAGGCCGTCCTCGGTCGGCCCCAGCTCGATGCCCACCAGCAGGCCGCGCCCGCGGATGTCGCGCACCAGCGGGTGCCCGGCCAGTTTTTCGCGCAGCCCCGCCAACAACTGCGCGCCCCTCGCGGCGGCGTTCGCGGGCAGGTCTTCGTCCGCGACGATGCGGAGTGTTTCAAGGCCGGCGACGCACGAGAAGGCGTTGCCGCCGAAGGTCGAGCTGTGCAGGTCGAACCGCGTGAGCGAGCCGTACGCGCGGCCGAAAACGTCCTCCGACGTGAGCGTCGCCCCTATCGGCGCGACGCCTCCGCTCAGCGACTTCGCCAGCACCAGCACGTCCGGGGTGAAGCCTTCCGCCTCGTAGGCGAACATCGTCCCGGTCCGGCCGAGGCCGGTCTGTATCTCGTCGAGGATGAGCAGCGCGCCGTGCCGGCGGCACAACGCCTGCGCCTCCTTCAAGTACCCGGCCGGCGGGGTGACGACGCCGCCCTCGCCCTGCACGGGCTCGACGACGAAGCCTGCCACGCCGCCGCGCGACAGGGCGCGTTCGAGCGCGTCCAAATCCCCGAAGCCGACGGCGCGGCAGTCGCCCAGCAAGGGCTCGAAGGGCTTGCGCAGCCGCGGGCTGCCCATCACGGAGAGGGTGCCGAAGCTGGTGCCGTGAAAGCCCTGGCGGCAGAAGACGAACCCCTCGCGCCGGGTCGCCGCGCGCGCCAGCTTCATCCCTGCTTCGACGGCCTCGGCCCCGCCGCTTGAGAAGAGTGAGACCCGCAATGACGCGCCCGCCGCCCCTGCCAGAGCTTCCGCCAGTTCGGCCGCCTCGACGGCCGGGCCGACGTGGCAGAAGTTCATCCTCTCGGCCGCGAGAAACTCGCGCAGGCGCTCCGTCAGGCGCGGGTGATTGTGCCCGACGTTGACCGACCCGAAGCCCGCGAGGAGGTCCAAATATTGACGCCCCTGATGATCCCACACCCACACGTCGCGCGCCCGCTCGAAGACGCGGCCGTAGCCGTAGACGCCGAGCAGCTTGACGAACTGCGGGTTGACGTGGCGCGCGTATTTCTCAATCGAAGGGTGGCGGGTGACGGGCTGACTGCTCATAAGGGGTGGCCGGGCCGCGAGGCCGCTCAGGTCACGTTGCGCTCGCGCCCGATGGCGTGCAGTTTGAGCTCGGGCGCCGGGTCTTTGACGAACGGCCCCTTGCCCCACGGCGGCGTCGGCGTGCCGGGGCCTTTCGCCGCGCCGCGGTGGAACATGTTGAAGCCGCACGCGGGCATGATGCGGCCGTCAATCTGCGGGTAGTGGTGGCAGCACTTCATCAGCCGTTCGAGGTCGAAGTCGTGGCGGTCCATGTAGTGGTGGATGAAGATGGTCTTGGCCTGCCGCTCCGTGATGCGGATGAGCTCGCGGCGGTCAACCTTCCGGCTGGGGAACATTTCTAGCAGCGCGCGCCGCAGCGCCTTGATGACCTTCTGGCTGTCGGGTATCTCGCCGGCCGTGCTCCACAAATCGCCGATGACACTCTGGAGCGCGCCCTCGGTCTCCGCGTTGGCTTCGAGGGTCGCCGTCTGCTGGAACAGGTCGAGGTGCCGCCGCATGTCAACGAAGCGCGGGAAGGGGAGGTAGCTGCCGTCGTCGAGCTTCAGCAGGTAGGTCAGCGAGACGCAGAGCGGGTGCGAGCAGGGGAGGGGGATGAAGTCCTCGCGCGCCACGAGGCCGCCGGTCTGCTCGTCGATGGCGCGGATGACGCCGGGCGTGGTCAGGCGGTCCTGCGGGTCGTGCGGGAAGACGCCGCCGCCGTGGCCGGTCCCGGCGAACGGCTGGATGAGGAGCGAGAGGACGTGGTCGCGTTCGAGCAGCAGGCGCACGGCGTCGCCCAACTGGTGTTCGTTGACGCCGCGGGCCGGGACGAAGGCGATTTGGGTCGAGATGTTGAACTCGGCGAGGTTTTCGAGCGCCCTGTGCTTCGTCTCCATCAGGGGGACGCCGCGAATGGCCGTCTGCACGTCGTCGGTGAAGCCGTCGAACTGGAGGATGACGTAGACGTTCTTCTCCTTGAGCCGGGCGCAGAACTCCTTCGAGCCGGCGAGGCGGATGCCGTTGGTGACGACGGAGACGCGCCCGACCTCGGGGCGCGTGGCGATGTCAATCAACTCCCAGAACCGCGGGTGCGAGGTCGGCTCGCCGCCGCTCAGGGTGACGGTGTCGAGCACCCCTTCGTGGCGCACCAGACGCTCGACGATGTCCCGGAAATCTTCGGGCGTCATGTGGTTGGAATACTGGTTGTCGACGATGCAGACCGGGCACTCAAGGTTACAGTAGTCGGTGACTTCGATGATGGGCAGGCAGGTGTGCTGCTGGTGTGACGGGCACAGGCCGCAGTCGGTGGGGCACCCCTCCTTGACCTCGGTCGAGAACTGGAGCGGGACGCTGCCCGGCCGGCTGAAGGAGAAGGCGTTCTGGTAGTACTCGGCGTCCTCACTCACGAGCGCCGTGCTGGGGCCGTGCTCGGGGCAGTGCTTGAGGAAGAAGACCTTGTTGTCCTGAAAGACGACCTGCGCCTGCACCACCTTCAGGCACTCGGGGCAGGTGCTCATCGTCATCTTGTAAAAAGTGTAGGGGCGGAATCCGCGCGGGCTGGTAGGCATCTCAGACTTCTCCCACGAACGCGAAAGGGCTTAAGTCGGGCTGCACTATAAGGAAGGGCCTACAGCAAGTCAATGGTGACTAAGTTAGCGTCACAGCCCGCCGTCGAGCACGATTGACTGGCCCGTGACGTAGGTGCTTTCAAGGGCGAGCCTGACGACGACTTCGGCCACCTCCGAGCTTTTCCCAGCGCGCTTCAGCGAGCAATGCTCCAGGTAATCCTGCAACAGCCGCGGGTGCAGGTGGCGCGCGAGCCCGCCTTCCAGAATGCCGGGGGCGACGAGGTTAACGCGGATTCGGTCGCGCCCGAGCTCTTTCGCTAACGCCTCGGTGAGTGAGCGCAGGGCGCCCTTCCCGGCCGCGTAGTGGATGGGCGCGGGCAGGGGTTTGACGCCGTCAATTGAGCCGACGATGACAATGCTGCCGCCGTCCGGGTTCCGGGTCATGAGGGGCGTCGCCTCCTGACACGCGGCGAAGGTGCTGCGGACGGTGAGGTCCGACATCGCGTCCCACTCGGCCTCGGTGATGGACAGGAACTTCCCGTGGTCTTCGGGGGCGTGGGCGGAATAGAGGGCCGGGTCGCCCGCCGTGCCCGCGCACTGGACCAAGGCGTCGAGGCCGCCCAGCAGCCCGGCGGCCTCACGCACCACGCGCCGCGCGTCCTCGTAGCTCGCCAGGTCGGAGCGGAGCGGGAGGCTGCCCGTCAACTCCTCGGCCAGCCCCCGCGCCCCTTCGGCGTTCGCGTGGTAAGTGAACGCGAGGCGCGCCCCGCGCCCGTGCAACAACCTGCACACGGCCGACCCGACGTAGCCCGAGCCGCCTAAGACCAGACAGCGTGCGCCTGTGCTTGTAGTCATTCGATTAGTCACCTCGGCCGGCTCGTCAAGGCGTGCCAGAAGAACGCGAGGCGCCGATTATATACTGAGCGGACCGGCGCAGACTGATTGGGAGCACAGCATCCCGCCGGTGGACGCGCTGCGCTACCCGATAACTTTCCGCAACTTCCGTGAGGGCTGAGCGTATTCAGCCCGCGTCCGGTCAGCGCGCGGCGCGCACGCCGTTCATATCGCGGTTATGACGACTGACGTTGGAGAAGGCGAAGAGCGAGGCAGGGTGGTACGCCGACCACATGGAGACGGACGAGTTCCGCCGGGGCATCGACTCACTGCTCGGTTACGCCGCGGAAGGCAGGGTCGCCTTGATGTGCTCGGAGGCCGTGTGGTGGAGGTGCCACAGGGCGCTCGTCGCCGACTACCTGAAGGCGGCGGGCGTCAACGTCCGCCACATCATGGGTGAGTCGGCCGCCAAGATGCACCCTTACACTTCGGCGGCGAAGGTCGTAGACGGTAAGCTCTCCTACCGCGGTTAGGTCTCAACGCGCGACCTACACATCTCGCCCCTTATTACACTTATTAAATCCCCCAGCCCGTGACGCGAAGATAAATCATTTGATTAGCCATCCGCGCGGGGGTTATCGTGAGTGCGGTTCATCGTAACCAGAAGGCGGGCGTGACGGAGGAGAAGAAACGTGGCTGACGCGAGAGTCATACTCTGCGTCTTCGCGCACCCGGATGACGAGAGCTTCATGGCCGCGGGCGTCGCCTGCAAGTACGCCGAGGAGGGCGCGCGCGTCGCGCTCGTGACGGCGACGCTCGGCGAGGAGGGCGGCGCGGGCGACCCGCCCGTCTGTACGAAGGAGGAGCTGCCGGCCGTGCGCGAGGCGGAGCTGCGGCGCGCCGTCGAGATACTCGGCATCCATTCGCTAGACCTGCTCGGCTACAGGGACAAGCAGCTCGCGTCGGCTCCAGTCGATGAGATTCGCGAAAAGCTCGTCCGGCTCCTGCGCAAGCACCGCCCGCAGGTCGTCATCACCTTCGACCCGAACGGCTCCAACGCCCACACGGATCACGTCGCCATCAGCCGCTTCACGTCCGACGCCGTGCAGGCGGCGGCCGACGCAAGGTTCTTCCCCGGCGCGGGTGCGGCGCACAGGGTCGGCCGCCTTTTGTGGACGACGCCGACGCCCTGCTGGGAGCTTGCGCTGAAGGAGACGCCGGGGGAGGAGCCGGGCGTCGATTTCCTCATCGACGTAGGTCCCTGGTGGAAGACGAAAGAGGCGGCGCTGCGTGCACACCGGAGTCAGATCAAGAACACCGCGCGCCTCTTCTTCGACCCGCCCGACACCGAGCGCCGCCTGAGCCTCGAAGCCTTCCGTTGCGCGTGGGGCGGTGGCCGTGAGGGCGCCCCCGCGCGCGACCTCTGGTCGGACATCTGATAGGGTGCGGACTGCGGCCGTGCGACCGCGGGCGGAGGGAGCGCGCGCTCTCGAACGGCGGGCACGGCTTTTCGTAGGCGGCCTCAGACGGTTGAAGAAATCGGCCGGCTTTTTTAGTATCTAACCTTCGCGCCCTACCGATTCAATAGCCCGGTCGCTGCGGGCTGAAAGCCTTCCGACTTTGAAAAAAAATTCCGCGCGCGCTTAGGATTGGGCGCGCGCGGGAGTCTTTATAGGCAGAGACGCTAGCAACGGCCCGGCGGTCGGGGCCGCGCACTACCCGTCGGACTCCTTCCCGACAGCTCAACGTCGCGGCGGCGGGTCGTGCCGGAACGCGGTTTCCCGACTCCGGGCCTTTAACCCTTTTCATGCTGAACCCCCGTCCAATCGCCATCAGCCCCGAAGACTTTTTCGCGCAGCGCTACGGGCGGATGCTGGAGTGGTCGCTCCACCTGACGGGCGGCGACCGCGCGGCGGCCGAAGACCTGCTGCACGACCTCTTCCTCCTCTTCACCCTCCGGCAGCCCGACTTCGAGTCGATCGAAAACGTCGAGGGTTACCTCTACACGATGCTCCGCAACCTCCACCTGTCGCAGCTCCGCCGCGCGACCCGCGTGGGGCTGCGGCAACTCTCCATCGTGGAGTTCGACTCGGCCGAGCTGGGTCTGCGCGCGGCGGACCCCCGGACCCGCCTCCAGGCGCGCGACGAGTTGCGCGGCGTGTGCGATTACGTCTGCGTGCGGAAGGAGAAGTCGAAGGCGGCGAGCGTCCTCATCCTCCGCTTCTTCCACGGCTACTACCCGAGCGAAATCGTTCGGCTCCTCAAAGTCTCGCGCAAGGCGGTTGACATCCAGCTCCTGACGGCGCGCAACGAGGTTAAGCTCTTCCTGGAGAGGCCGGGCGCCCTGTCGCTGCTGGGCGAGAGGCCCGCCTCTTCGGGGGCCGCCGACGCGCCGCTCCCGCCCGCTGACGACGACGCACTCGCGGGCCTGCGCGAGATGATTTTCCGTTCGCGCCGCGGCGAATGCCTGTCGCCGTCGCGGATTCGCGGCCTGTACCTCGAAGGCGATGAGTCAGTCGCCTGCGAGCCGCTGGCGCACTTCGTGAGCTGCCCCGTCTGCCTCAACGCGGTCAACACACTACTCGGCCTCCCCTCGCTGGCGGAACGCTATCCAATGGACACACTCATACGAGACGTGAAGAAGAAGGGCGGCGGCGACGACGACGGCGGGACGGCGGGCGGCGGCGGGGGCGGCGGGACGGCGGCGGCCCGCCGCACGCTGAGGCGCTGGCGGCGCGAGGCCGGCGAGGTCTTCGAGCACAAGCCGAGCGAGCTGTGCATCTCGGTCAACGGCTACGCGCAGGGGTCGCGGCGGGTCAGCTCGGAGTTCAACGACATGCGGCTCGTCCTCGACCTGACCGAGCCCATCAAGTTCGTCGAGGTCTTCAGCGAGCAGCAGACGCGCCTCCTGTTCCTTAACGTCGAGCTTCCGCCCGTCGGAGCCTGCGTCCAGCCCTCGAAGGTCGAACTGAGCGACGGGCGCACACTCGACCTCGCGCTGGAGTTCGGTAGCCCTTGGCCCACCGTGCAGCTCGTCTACCACGACCCCGCCTTCGCAACCC
Source organism: Pyrinomonadaceae bacterium (assembly GCA_035941045.1). Lineage (GTDB taxonomy): Bacteria > Acidobacteriota > Blastocatellia > Pyrinomonadales > Pyrinomonadaceae > QHXN01. The sequence goes on from DASZEK010000178.1 coordinate 16,576, forward strand.
CCGACGCGAGTCCCGCGGACGAGGGCGGGCGAGAAGGGCTGTCCGTCGCCGGCCCCCGCCCCGCCTCCGCCGCAGGTGACGAAGGGAGGCCCGCCGAGCCCGGCGCGTCGAGGGGGGAATTGTTCCGGCGGCTGCTGGCACCCTTCGCCCGGCGCCACTGGCTGCTGCGGCCCGGATTCGTGACCGCGTTCGTGGCGCTCGCGCTCGTCGCGGCCCTGCTCTTCGTCCGCCTGTCCGTGCCCGCCGTCTCGGCCGCCGAGCTGCTCGACCGCACGCTCGCGGCCGAAGAGCAGGTCGCCGCGGATGACTCGACCGTCGTCCACCGCACGATGCAGTTGGAGGAGCGGGACGCCGGCAGCGGGTCGCTCATCGCCCGCCGCCGCATAGAGACATGGCGGAGCCAACGCCGCGGGGCGACCGTGCGACGCCTCTTCGACCAGGGGGGCAGGCTCCTCGCCGTCGAGTGGCGGCGCGCCGACGGCTCGCGCACCGTCTACCGCCTGCCGGGCGAGGGCGACTCGTCGCAGGGCGGCGTCTTCGAGGACGCGTGGCTCATCGACCCCTCGGCGAAGGACTTTAAGACTCTGGTGGGTGACGGCGCGCGTGCGCGGGTCGAAGAGGAGCGCGAGAGGTACGTCATAGCCTACCGGGGCGAGGCCGACGGCGGGGCGGACGGCGTCGTCACCGCGACGCTCACCATCAGCCGCGCGGCCTCGCGCGCGACCGGCCAGACGCTCGTCTTGCGCAAGGCCGGGCAGGCGCGCGAGTACCGCTTCGTGGAGACGGGGTTCGACCTGCGGCCCGCATCCGCGGTCCCGCCCTCGGCCTTCGAGCCCGACGGGGAGCTGATGAAGGTCGGCGTGACCCGCACGTCCGTTGCCCCGCCGGCCGCGGCCGAAGCCGGCCCGGCGGCCGAGCCCCGCCAGCAGCCGGCCCACGCGACGACCGTCACGGCGACGAGCGAGTTGGAAGTCGAAGTGCTGCGCCTGCTCAGCCAGGTGGGCGCCGACCTCGGCGAGCAGATTAACGTCACGCGCACACCGGGCGGGCGGCTCCGCGTCCACGGCGTCGTCGAGACGCAGGAGCGGCGGGGCGAGCTCCTCCGCTCGCTCGCGGCCCTTTCCGGCAACTCGGCCGTCGAGGTCGAAGTAAGCACCGCGAGCGAGGCCCTTCGGTCACGCGACGCGGCGCGGCCCACGCACCCGCCGGTCGTCCAACACGTGGGCCCGGCCGACGACCACATCCCGGCCGAGGAGGAGCTGCGCCGCCACTACTCGAAGGATAAGGGCCTCTCCGACGAGGAGGCGCACGCCGCAATCCTCCAACTAGCGGGCCGCGCTTCGCAGAGGTCTATGCTCGCGCTGCAACACGCCTGGGCCATGAAGCGTCTCGCCGCGCGGTTCCCCGACCGGGAGTTGCGCGCGCTCGACGCCGCCGCGCGTGAGAAGTGGCTTTCCATGATGCAGTCGCACGCCCGCGCCGTGAGGCGGGAGAGCACCCAACTGCGTCAGGAGTTACAGCCCATCTTCTCCCGCGCCGGGGGCGAGACTCCGGGGGTGGCATCCGGCGACGCGGGCGAGTCGGGCCTGGCGCGGGCCGTGGAGCGGCTGCTGGGGCTCTGCTCCGCCACCGACAAGGGGGTGCGCATGGCCTTCACCGCCTCGCCCGAGGGCGCCAGAGGCACCGCGCTGACGACGGCTCAGTTCTGGCGTGACCTCCGTCAAGTAGAAGGGCTGGCCTCGTGGGTCGAAGCTGAGGCTCAGAGGATGAAGTCTGTGCCGGCGGCGCCGGAGGAGAAGGACCGATGACGCGGCCGGTCGAGCTGACGCCCGCCCGAAGATTTCTGTTGGCGCTCCTCTGCGCCGCGCTGGCGCCGGCCTGCGTGGCGTGGGCCGCCGCGAGCCCGGCGGCGGCGGCGCGTGCCCCCCTCACCTCGTCTTTGAGCGGCACGGTGGTTGACGAGAACGAGGCGATTGTCCCCGGCGCGCGCGTCACGGTGTCGAATCACGCGACCGGCCTCCAGAGGCAGGTGCTCACTGACGGCGAGGGCTACTTCGTCTTCCCGATGCTCCCGCCCGGCGTCTACACCACGCGGGTCACGCAGCAGGGCTTCGCGCCCGTCGAGGTCAGGGACGTGACGCTCGGCGAGGGCGACCAGTTAGCCTTCAGGATACAGCTCAAGGTGGGCTCCATCGGCTTGTACATCACGGTGGAGGACACGGTCTGGGCGCGCCACGAGAACTCTTCGACGGGCGTCGTCTTCGACCGCAAGGAGGTCGAGCGGCTGCCGCTCAACGGGCGGAGCCTCCAGTCGCTCTTCGAGTTCGTCCCCGGCGTCGTCCTCACCCGCGCGAGCTTCAGCGAGCAGGGTCAATTCTCCGTCAACGGGCAGCGCGCCAACGCCAACTACTTCACCGTGGACGGCGCCTCGGCCAACTTCGGAGTGAGCGCCGGGGCCGCGCCCGGCCAGGCCGCGGGGGGCTCGCTCCCCGCCCTCACCGCGCTCGGCAGCACGCACGCGCTGGCCTCCGCCGAGGCGTTGCAGGAGGTGCGCGTCCTCGCCTCCGCTTACGCCCCCGAGTTCGGGCGGATGCCGGGCGCGCAGGTCAGCTTCATCACTCGCTCCGGGACGAACGAGTTTCACGGCGGGGCCTACGAGTACTTCCGCCACGACGCGCTCAGCGCCAACGACTGGTTCGCCCGGAACCGCGGGCTGAAGAAGGCCCGCCTGCGCCAGAACAACTTCGGCGCCGTGCTGGGCGGCCCCCTCGTGAGGGACCGTCTGTTCTTCTTCGCGTCGTACGAGGGGCTGCGGCTCGTGCACCCGCAGGCGGTCATCACCGAAGTCCCGGCGACGGACGTGCGCCGGGCCGCGCCCGAGTCGCTGCGCCCGTACCTCGACACCTTCCCCCTGCCCAACGGCCCCGAATGCGTCTGCGGCTTCGGCGTGTTCGCGGCCAGCTACTCCGACGCGGCGCGCATGGGCTCGGGTGGGCTCCGCCTCGACGCGTCTCCGGGCGAGAAGTGGCTCCTCTTCGGCAGGCTCAACCTCTCGCCGTCCGAGGTCACGCAGCGCGGCCGCGGCTTCATCCGCGGGGCGAGCGCGCAAGGACTTAACACCCTGAGCCGCACCTCCGTGACGACGCGCACACTGACCTTCGGCGCCACGCACTTCGCCTCGCCCAAAGTCACCGCCGAGGTGCGGGCCAACTGGAGCGTCAGCCACGGGACCACCTCGTTCGAGCTCGACGACTTCGGCGGCGCGCGGCCGCTCCCGCCATCGCTCCTCGTGCCGCCCGACGTTGCCTCGCGCGACGCCAGCTTCTACCTGTCGGTCCTCGGCGGCCTCAACACGAGCCTCGCGTGGGGGAAGGGTGCGGACAACACTCAGCGCCAGTTCCACCTGCCGGGCAGCGTGACCGTCGTCGCCGGGGACCACATGCTTAAGGCGGGCGCCGACTACCGGCTCCTGCTGCCCGTCTACGGCCCGCCCGGCTACACACAGGCCGTCACGTTCAACGGGGTGCTCGGCCGCAACCTCAACTTCAACGACGCCGCGGACGGGACGCTCGCCTCGGGCAAAGCGGCCCTCGCGCTCGTCTCGGGTGAACCCGGACCGCGCGCGCCGTCCTTCGTCAACGTCTCGGCCTTCGCGCAGGACACCTGGCGCGCCGCGCCGCGGCTGACGCTCACCTACGGCCTGCGCTGGGAGCTCAACCCGCCGCCCACGGAGAGGCACGGGAGGCACCCTTCGTTCATCGCGCTCAAGGGGGGCGCCTCGGCCCAGCCCGAGCTGGCACCGCCCGGCGCCGCCCTCTGGGAGACCACCTACGGCAACTTCGCGCCGCGCGCCGCCGCCGCCTACCAACTGTCGAGGGGTTGGGGGACGCTCGCGCGGGGCGGGTTCGGACTCTTTTATGACCTCGGGACCGGGCCGGCGGCGCAGGCATTCGGCAGCGTCTTCCCTTACGTCTCGACCCAGCGCGCCAGAAGCGTCTTGCTCCCCCTTCAGAAGAATCTCGCGGCGCCGGTGAAGGCGACCGGCCAGCAGCAGCCCCTCCCCGACACCGTCTACGCCTTTGATTCGCACCTGAAGCTGCCGTACTCGCTTCAGTGGGGCGCCGCCGTCGAGCAGCCGCTCGGGCGCGGGCAGCTCTTCACGGCCGCCTATGTCGGCAGCGCCGGCCGACGGCTCCTGCGTGAGGTCGTACAGCCGCACGTCCCTTGGTTCCGCGAAGTGCGGCACGTCACCAACGACTCCCGCTCCGACTACCACGCGATGCAGTTACAGTTCCAGCGCCGCGCGGCGCGCGGGCTCCAGGTCTGGGCCTCCTACACCTTGGCGCACGCCACCGACGACGCCTCGGAAGAGTCCTCGCTGATCGCGCCCATCAGCGCCGCACTGAAGCACCCGCGCGGCCCCTCGAACTTCGACGTGCGCCACTCGCTGGCCGCCGCGCTGACCTACGACCTCCCGGAGTTGTCGGGGGGCGGCCCCGTGGGCGGGCTCCTGCGCGGCTGGGCGGTGGACGCCACGCTGAAGGCGCGGAGCGCGACCCCCTTCAGCGTCGTCTACACGACCGACCTCGCTAACGGCGATGTCGCCGAGTTGACCTACCCGGACTTCGTGAAGGGCGTGCCGCTCTACGTCGGCGGCCCCGGCTTGCCGGGCGGGAGGCGCGTCAACCGCGCGGCCTTCATACCCTCCTTCAGCGGGCAGAACCTCGGGCGCAACAGCCTGCGCGGCTTCGGCTTCTCGCAGGTGGACTTCTCCCTCAGGCGCCAACTCAACCTGACGGAGCGCGTCCGGCTCCACCTGCGCGCGGAGGTCTTCAACCTCTTCGACCGTCCCAACTTCGGCAACCCCGTCAACGACCTCGGGAGCACCCTGTTCGGCCAGTCCGTGCAGACGCTCGGGGGGAGCCTCGGGGCCGGCGGCGTCAACGGGGGCTTGAGCCCCGTCTACCAGGTAGGCGGCCCGCGTTCGGCCCAGTTCACGCTGAAGGTTCAGTTCTAAGCAGCCCGCGGCGAGCGGCGGCGCCCCCCGCCGGGCTCTCTCAAACAGGCGCATTCACGACTTTTGTGTGAGAGTTATGAGTACAGAAAACGAGATCAGCGCAGGCGACCGGCAGGACGTGAACCTCCCCGCCTTAGTCGAGGCCGTTACGCATCAGGTGTTGAAGAGCGTCGCGCAGGCCCTCATCTCCGAAGGGGCGGCGCAGGCGCGCGAACCCGCGTCCGGCGCCGAGCCGCCGGACGAGCCCGCGGAGATGAGCTTCTACGAAGAGGTGCGCCGGTTCGAGATCGGACTCATCACGCGGGCGCTGCGGCGGGCTCGTGGGAAACAAAGTGAGGCGGCGCAGCTCCTCGGCCTTAAAGCCACCACGCTCAACGAGAAGATGAAGAGGTACCAGATGCGCGGGAACGACAAGGCGTCGGACTCCCCGCCGCCCCCGAGCGACGGGGGGGACTCACGTTCGGCCAGCGCCTGACGGCGGCGCTCGTCTTGACGGCGCTCCTGCCCGCGGCGGCCCCCACGCCTGCCGGGGCACAGTAGTGTTGCGAGAAATAGGTTGAGGCGAGAAAGGGCCGTCACCAGTCTTAGGTTAGGCAGCGGCCCCGAAGAGGCTCGCGACGAACTTAGCCTCCCCTACCGCTTCCCGACCATCCACCCTCTTAACCTGACCCTTCCTTAGCTCAAGGCTCCCCGAAAGGCAGATTGAGAGTCGCATATCACTTGACTCCCACTCTAGATACAAGCTGCGATTTCAGGGACAGGCAACACCCCACGTAATTTAAGCCCCCGCAAAATGTTTTCGGCATGGTCGAAGGTGCGGGGCGGCGGGCTAACCCTTAGCCTTCCGGCGCAGGCGTTCGATGACCTGCCGGATGGTGGCGGCGTTCCTGGCGTTCGGCACGTCGTGCAGGTAAGCCTCTAGCGCGTCGGCGGCGAGTGCGGGCTTGCCCCGGCGGTCGAGGACGGAAGCGAGGTGGAGGTTCGCGACCGCCGCGCGGGCCGGCCCGCCGAGGTCGTAGGCCCGGCGCAGGCTAACTTCGGCCGAGGTCAGGTCGCCGCTCTCGAACTGTGCGATGCCGAGGTAGAGGTGGGCGTTGACGGACTTCGGGGCGAGCGACTTAGCTTGCGCGAGCGCGGGGAGAGCCTCCTTGTACTGACCCAGCTCGACGAGCGAGATGCCGAGCATGACCTGTGCGCCGGCCGAGGTCGGGTTGACCTTACAGGCCCGGCGCAGCAGCGGTACGGCCTTCTCGTACTGCCCGGCGCGGGTGTGCTCCGTCCCGAGGCGGGAGAGCGCCAGGTAATAGTCCGGGAACAGCTCGACCGCGCGCCTCAAGTGGGTCGCGCCGGCTTCGGCGGAGCCGGACTCGAACGCCTTGACGCCCAGCCTGTATTCGTCTTCGGCCGGCTTGGGCACCGCCTGCGTGAAGGCGGTGGCCGTCCCGGCGGCAGCGGCGCCGCCCTTCTTCGGCTCCAGGCTCAGGTCCGCAATCTTGATGATGACCGAGTCGGGGCTGCCGAAGATTTCCACCTCCTGCGCCGCTCCGCGGTACTCGCCGAGCGGCTGGACGACGACGCGGTAGGTGCCGAACCCGAGCCCGCTGAAGGTGTAGCGGCCGTCCGGGTCGGCGACGGTCCGACTCAGCGGCATCCGGGTGCCGTTTTCAAGCACCACCTCTATATGCGGGGGCCTCTCGCCCTTGACGTAGACCGTGCCCCTGATCGTGTGAGGGCCGATTGACTGAGCCGCGGCCAAGTGGTGCGCGATTGACAGGAAGAGGAAGGGCAGGAGGAGGCGCGTCATTCGCTTCACGTCAGTTGAACCCCGGCGGCGCCGTGGTTAACGGGCCGCGGTCTGAGGAAACAGTCGTGGGCTGGGGCCTTGAAAGGCCCCAGCCCACCAGCGCGGCGCGGAAGGCCGCCCGCAATCACTTCGCGGTCGATTAGAAATCGACGCGGAAGCCGAACTGGAAGGCCCGCGGGATGCCGGGCGCGAACGAGCCAGAGCCGAGGCCGTAGCGGTTGCTGCGGTTCGCCTTAGTCGTCCCGTTGATCGAACCGGACAGGCCCGAGAGGAGGTTCGACTGCCGGTTCCCCGGCGGGTCGAAGTTGCCGATGTTGAAGAGGTTGAAGATTTCGACCAGCGGCTGAATCTTCACCCTCTCGCGGATGGTGAACACCTTCGAGATGCGCACGTCGGTGTTGAAGAACCAGTCGATGCCGACCGCGTCGGGAGGCGCGAGCGGGACGGCGACGCCGTTGCTGTAGGACGCGCCCAAAGCCTGAAGCTGTGCGGTGGTGAAGAGGCCGGCGTTGACGAGGGCCTGGCCCGCGGGGGTCAGATCGCCGCCCGCGACGCGGTTGTTGAAGGCGCTGATGAATTCGTTCAGCTCCTGCGGGCCGCCGATCTGCCGCATGTAGGCGCCGCGGGGCGTGATCCCCGGCAGCGGGTCTTCGCTGACGCCGTCGCCGTCGAAGTCGCTCATGAAGATCTCGGCCGCGCCGCAGTCGTGGCAGTCTACGAAGGCCGACTGCGCCAGGGGCGAGGCGAGGCGCGTCACCGGATTCACCTTGATACCCCACGGCAGCTCCGTGAAGAGGCCGAAGGAGAGCTGGTGAGTGCGGTCGAGCGCGGCCGGGCCGTAGAACTCCGTCGGCCGGTCGTTGAAGCCGGAGGCCGAGATGAACTCCTGGTCGGTGCCCGTGGACTTGAACCGCGAGAGCGCGTAGCTGACGGTGCCCGACAGCTCCTTGATCACGCCGAAGTCCCTGAGCAGCCGGCCGCGGAGGCTGGTCGTCAGGCCCTGGTAGCGCGACAGGCCGATCGGCTCGATGACCCCCATCGTCTTGAAGTTGGGATTCTTACCCCGGAAGGCGAAGCCGTCGAGCGCGCTGCCCGCGCCGAGGCCGAAGCCGGCGTAGTCGGAGATGGTCGCGCCCGCGGCGATGGCGCAGTTGATCGCCGCCGCGCTGGCGTTCGCGGCACAGCCGAAATCTTCATTCGTCAGCGCGATGGCCCCGGTGGCGATTCCCACGTCCAGCGTGTCGGCGGCGCCGATCCGGTTGCGATCAACGGTCTGGTTGAAGTGGACGCCGCGGTTGTGCACGTAGTCCAGAGTCAGAACGAGGCCCGGCCTCAGTTGCCGCTGGAGGCCGATGTTGAACATGAAGCTGTAGGGCCGCGTGTAGTTGTTGGAGAGGAGGTTGCCGCCCGTGTCCAGATTCTGTTCGAACAGGGGGGCCACGCCCGGAGCAGGGAAGTTGGCCGCCAGCCCGGACGAGATGCTCTGGAGCGTGGACTGCATGGTCTGAACGGACGGGATGGCAGCCCTCAACGTCTGGCTGAAGAGGTTCACGCCGCCCGGCACGTCGCACTGGCCCACGGTAGGTCTGAAGTTGGCCGCGTTGAACAGGCAATCGCCCGTCGAGGGGTGGAGCACGCGCGGGGCGCCCGAAGTCAGGAGGGGCGTGTCGTTGCCCAGGCCCGGCGGCAGGTTGAGCGCGCGGTCGAAGAAGAGGTTGTTGAAGATGTTGGACTCGTAGTAGATGCCGGCGCCGACGCGGACGACGTTCTTGCCGTCACCCTTGACATCCCAGGCGATGCCGGCTGACGGGCCGAAGTTGTTGACGTCGTTCTTGGGCTTGCCGGCGAGGTCCGGGCTGAACAGGGCGAGCGAGGGCGAGCGCTCCAGGTCGCTGTTCGCGATCCCGCTGTCGTAGTCGTAGCGCAGGCCGAGGGTCACCGTCACGTTCGGCCGCCACCTCCAGGTGTCCTGAAAGTAGGTGCCGAAGCGGTGGTTGATGAAGCCGCCGAAGGGGAAGCCGAGCGCCGGTTTCTCGCTGGCGTAGCCCAGCCCGTTGCCCAGGAAAATCTGGTTGAGCGGGAAGTTGAGCGGGTCGCCCTCGCCGCCGTTGGCGTTGGCGAACGCGCGGGTCGTCGCCGTATAGCTGGCGCGGATGCGCGGGGCGAGGCCGAAGAAGCTGGCGAAGCCCGCCTCCTCGATGTGGTTGTAGGACTGACCGAAGCGGAACGTGTGCGCGCCGGTGGAGAAGCTGCCGTCGTACTTGATCTGCTTGTTGTCCTGGAACGTGGTCTGCGGGGCGAGGAGGTCCGGCCCGACGTCTTGGAGCGTGTTGAGGATGCGCACGAGCACGGGCGGGCCGCTCGGGGCGAGCGTCACGGGGGTGCCGGCGGCCTCGTTGGCGGCAATGATGAAGTTGTTGAAGTTGAGGTAGCTGAAGCGTCCGGAGTGAGTCCAGCGGCCCGTGGTGAAGTCGGCCCCGAGCACGTGCGAGTTGGTGTTGTTGAGGTTGCCGAAGGCGGACAGGTCGCGGGCGCCGAAGCCCGTCACGCCGAAGTTGTAGTTGTGGTTGAAGCGGTAGAAGCCGCTGAGCGCGTCCGTCACCTTGAGGTCAACGCGCCCGCCCGCGAGCCTTTCGTCGAGCGGCACGCCGAAGGCCCCGGTGAAACTGGGGAACTCGGGGATGTTGGTGAACTGCTGGCCGTCCTGGTTGTTGTTCTCGAACTCGCCGTGCCAGAAGAGCCTGTCCTTGATGATGAAGCCGCCGATGCGGCCGCCCATAATCTGCCGGTCGAAGGGCGGCTTCTCCGTCGTCGGGACGGTCTTGTTCAGGCGCAGGTCGGAGGAGAAGCGCTCGTCGCGGAAGAACCCGAAGGCCGCGCCGTGGTACTCGTTGCCGCCGCTGCGCGAGACGATGTTGATGGCGCCGCTGGAGGTCACGTCCGTGCTCGGGTCGAGTGTGGAGCGGCTGATCTGGAACTCCTGTATCGACTCGTTGGAGATGTTCATGGTCGTCGTGCCCACCGTCTCGTCGGTGATGTCCACGCCGTCAACCTGGATGCGCGTCGAGCGCCCGCTGCGCCCGCCGATCGAGACGCCGACCATCTGATTCTTCGTCGGGTCGAAGTCGCCGCCGTCGCGCACCTGCACGCCCGGCTCCTGCTGGGCCAAGTCGAGGAAGTTGCGCCCGTTGAGCGGGAGGTTCTCGACCTGCTGCGGGGTAACCACGCCGTCCACGGTCGCGCGCGTGGTGTCCACGGTGGCGTCCGCCGAATTGGATACCACCTCCACCACTTCGCGCGCCTCGCCGACCTCAAGGTTGGCGATGACGGGCGTCGCCTGCCCGACGGCGACCCTCACGTTGCTCATCACGAGCTTGCGGAAGCCCTGCCTCTCGACCGAGACGGTGTAGGCCGCGGGGTCGAGGTTCTGGAAGCTGAAAAGGCCCTGATCATTCGACTGGGCGTTGATTTCCACGCCGGTGGCCTCGTTCCTGAGAGTCACGGTCGCCCCCTGCACGGCCGCGCCGTTGGGGTCTTTGACGGTTCCCTCAATCGAGCCGCGGATGTGCTGCCCGAAGGCGGCGGGGCTCAAGACCAGGAGAAATGCCAACGCGCTAAGGAATATCGAAAACCCTTTGCGTCGAGCGTTCATAGTTGCTCCTTTCGTGTCAGGTGCATGGGTGGTTGACTCCTTATCGTTAAACTAAAGCCTAACCCGTGCCACACCGCGGGCCGGGAGAGGGGAGACGGTGGTTTCAATTTTCTGGATGAGATTCGATACCTCGTATCGAGACCCGGTCCGACCTTGGCGGTCGTTCAAACGATAGGGCAACACCCATACCGAATGGGGCGGCGGGCGGAGCGCGGCGAGAATCCGGTACTTTTTAAAGTTGATTTGCTCGCCTGAATTCCGAAGAATATGTTTCCTCCGAAATCCTAAAGAGCTTCAAGAGTTGTTTTGATTTTTTTGAATGCTCGCCTGAACTCGGAGGAATATTTTTCCTGCAAAATCCTGAATAACTTCAAGGGTTTTGTGGATTTTTTTGAATGTCGTCGCGGAACTGCTGTTCAGTTACCGCGAGCAAATCAGAAGCCTATTCACGTGGCTCGTTTCGTAACCTCATCTAACAAAACTGAAAGGGGGCGACCGCTACAGTCGCCCCCCTTTTGCTCTTTGGCTCTTCTACCTGCGCCTTACACGCCGGCGTGCCGCCACCGCTTCATGAGTTGGGATTTCCACGCCGCATAATATGTGCTTCAAGGGCGAGACGCGTAGTGGCCCGTCCGGTGAAAGCGCGTATTAGCCGGGTCACATGGTAGCAGCGCAGGCGCACCGTCAGATCGACAGTCCGACCTCGCCTTCCAGAACCTGTTGCTCTAGGCGCGGCCGCTCGCCCGGTCGCCACAGCTTGGCGACATGCGCGACGCGGTAGCGTAGCGGCCCGCCATCCGGGCTCGCGCTGCGGCTGACCGGCCGCGGGATGCACACGAACTCGGTTCGCATCTCACCGGCGGTGAGGCGCACCTTCGCGTAGCCGTGGCCGCCCATGTCGACGAACTCAAGATGCGGCGCAAGCTCCGGGTTCGAGAGCGCGCGTGCGCGCTTGAGGTCGAAACTTTTCGCGTATTCAAGGCAAGAGCGGACGCCATGCCGTAGCAGCATGTTGTAGGTCCAGTCCGGCTTACGACCATCCGGCCGGTCGGCGAGGAACAAGGCGCGGATTGGCAGATTCTTGGGCAAGCGATGCTCAAAGGCTTCCATCGCGCCGGGGCTTGATAGCGACGCGCCGACGAAGCTCAATCCCACGGGCTCGAATTTCCGCGGAGGCAGCTCGGCGGCAGCATACCCTGCCCAAAAACTGTGACGGTCTCCGGATACGATGGCGAAGCCGGTGATCTTCGCATCGCGCACGAGGTCGTAGATCTCCTTGCGCTCGGCGTAGGCCGATCCGTAGTCGTTACTGCCGAACTGCGCATAGGTGTCCGCGGGCCACGGCTTCTCGACCATCCCGGCGGGGAGGTTTTGCGGGTCCGAGCGCCAGTCGAGCGCGCCGTACGAATTGCCCCAGATTTTCCACGTCGCAGTCGCTTTGCGCAGCCGGTCCTTGAACCATGCCTTCTGGTCAGCGCCGAGGATAGTCCGCGGCGGCGTCTCCTTGCGCGGATTGGGAATGCGCACATCGCGGAAGTGGAGTTCGGCGGGCGGGCGCCCGCCGTCGAAGGCGCGTCCCGCGTCGAGCGCAATCATCGCCTCCTCGGAAAACATTCCGTTGAAGGCGGGGTCATAAATTTTTCCAACCCCCTCGGCGTCAGTCGGGTCGTCGCCGCAGAAGCTGTGCTGGTCGGTAATGAGGAGGTCAAGGTGCTTGCCGTAGCGGAGCGCCCGGTAAGCAATCAGGCTGCGGATGGCGGTCAGATTGTTCGGCTCCAGCCCTAGCCCGTTCCCGTCCCACTTGTCGATCTTGACGTTCCTGACCGCGACCGCCCCGAATTCGGCAAGCGAGCCGCTCGGCGGCGACACGCGAGCCGGGACGTATTCGAACCACGCCTGGTTGGCGGCGACCTTGACGGTCTGGCCGGGCTGGGGCTCCCCGCCCGCCTGGACGATGCTTTGTCGGCCCTGCCACGAGAATTCGTGATTGTCCCAGATGGCGACGAACGGCCAGCGCGCGCGGGCGTCCTGGAGGTCGGGGTCGGCGAGATAGCCCTTGTACACGGCGCGATAGCCGTCGACGGTCAGCGGGTAGTGGAGCTTGCCGCTCTTCCCCCCGTCGGGAATGCGCGCGACCTCGTAGATGGTCCGGTCGAAGCGGGTGTTTCCCTCTTCGGGATATTGAACGACCTCGTAGATGAAGTCGCCGAGGTGCAGCACGAAGCCGAGCCGATCCTCCGGCCGCGCGCGTTCGTCTTCGAAGATCATCCGGCGGTAAGCGTTGAGCTTTCCTTCGTTGACGCTCTGGCAGCTGACGAAGGCGAAGTTCACGGGCCGCGCGTCGTTCGGCCGCGGCGCGGTGATGGTGCGGCCGACGCGGCTGCCGTTGCCGTCCGCGTCGGTGAAGCGATACCAATAGACCCGCGCCGGCTTGAGGCCGCCGACGAGCACACGGGCCGTCCAGTCGGCCGCCGGCGAAACCGGAGCGCGCGCCTGAGCCACGACCCGGCGGAACCGCTCGTCTTCGGCGACTTCGACCGTCAGTATCCGGCGCCCGCCTTTACCGAAGGGCCTGCGGGTCCACAGGAGAACGCTGTCGGGCTCGGGATCGCCCGATGCGACGCCTTCCGGGAACAGGTCGCGTCGCTCCCGCCAGTTTACCTTTGAACGCGCGCTCGCCGGCCCGCCCAACGCCAGAGTCGCGCCGTAGCTCGCCGCGAGCGCGATGAACTCCCGTCGTGTGATCACAGTCGTCGAAACCCTTTCCCCGAAAGGCGTGCTCTCGGGCGCCAGGATGTCACACTACGCCATCAGCCCGGTTTCCGTGAACCGCACATCGCTGGTCAGTCGATCTTTTTACACTTGTAAAAGCCGCCCCAGAGCAAGCGGTCGACGGCGCCGCCACTGTCCCATGCGAAGACGACCGGCACATACATCCGCCGGAAAAAGAAGGGCGTGTCAGAGAGTGGCTCGGGCGGCTCAAACTCGCCGCCGATGCCCTTCAGAAACAGGGCACCGTCCTCGCTCGTCACTGTCACGCCCATCTTCGGGCTCACCGAATCGCGACCGACGTACCGGGAGACCAGCTTCGGGTCCGGCCTTGTCTCCGAACCGAACCTCCGCTAGCGTGCCGAAGCATCACACAGCACCCTCCGGCGAGAACTCCGATGACTGTGGAGACTGCTATTCTCTCGGCGCGTACCACACTCACGACCATTCTCATATCGGCGAGCCGCAGAACGCCGGGCATCACCCGCCGCGCACACAACCCTGAAGGCATCCGAGCTCTCGATAAGAGGCATGCTAATTCGCGGTCGGGTGCATGCCGATGTCATGCCGCTCGCCTACCTTAGAGTGACACCGCTTCTTCCACGCCTTTTGCCCTTCCGCTTCTCAACTAACTCCTCTTCCTCGGGACGGAACCGCGAGACCCGCTTCCTGCGGACCATACCCTCGGCAATCTGTCTCCGGTAG
>DASZEK010000179.1:0-11369 GCA_035941045.1 Pyrinomonadaceae bacterium
GACATCTTCGAGTCCACGAAGAACCTGACCGAGTTCTACAAGCACGAGTCCTGCGGCTGGTGCACGCCCTGCCGCGAGGGCACCGACTGGCTCGTCAAGGTCTTCAAGCGCATCGAGTCGGGCGGCGGGCGCCCCGACGACGCCCAACTCCTGCTCGACCTCGTGGACAACATCGAGGGCAAGAGTTTCTGCCCCCTCGGCGACGCCGCCTCCTGGCCCATCCAGTCGGCCATCAAAAAGTTCCCCGAAGACTTCCGCCGCCGGGTCGCCAACGGCAACGGCGCCGGCCCCTCGAAGGACGGGCTCCCGACCGCCTGAGACGATAAATTGAAGATGAAAAAAATCCTCCTAATCATCGCGGCCCTCGGCTTCATCAACGCCCCCGTCGGCGCCGCCGCACAGTGCCGCGGCACCGACCGCGCCATCACGAAGCCACTGAGGTTCGCGCGCGGCCGCACGACCGCGGTCGTCAAAGACACGGTCCGGCTCTGCACGTCGCACGAGTTCGTCCTGCGCGCGCGCGCCGGGCAGACGATGAGCGTCCACCTCGCCACCGGCCGCAAGACGAGCTTCACGCTCCAGTCCCCATCCGGCACGGTCGAGGGCGCCGACGGCGTCAAAGACTGGTCGGGCGACCTGCCCGAATCGGGCGACTACGTCATCATCATCGGGACAGACGCCACCGCAGCCTATACGCTCGAAGTGACAATCAGGTAGACGCGGCAAGGAACAGGTTCAAGCATGGCAGAGCTAGTCAAAGTCACCGTCAACGGGCAGGAGTTGCAGGTCGAGAAGGGGGCGCGGCTGATCGACGTGTGCCGCGAGAACGGGTACGCCATCCCCTCGTTCTGTTATTACGCGGACCTCGCGCTCCAGGCTTCGTGCAGGATGTGTCTGGTGCGCATCGAGAAGATGCCGAAGCTCCAGACCTCCTGCACCATCACCTGCACGGACGGGATGGTCGTCACCACGCAGTCCGAGGAGATAGAGAAGGCGCAGCGCGGGATGGTCGAATTCCTGCTCGCCAACCACCCGCTCGACTGCCCGGTCTGCGACCGCGGCGGCGAGTGCGAGTTGCAGGAGATGGTCTTCGACTGGGGCAACCTCGAAGAGCGTTTCACCGAGCGCAAGAACTACGCGCCGGAGAAGTACCTCTCGCCCATCGTCGCCAACGACCCGCAGCGGTGCATCCTCTGCAAGCGGTGCACGAGAGTCTGCGACGAGTGGATGGGCGAGGACGCCATCGAGGCCGGCGGGCGCGGCGCACACACCGTCATCGGCACCTACGGCGGCTGGCTCAACTGCTCCCAGTGCGGCAACTGCATCGAGGTCTGCCCGACGGGCACGCTGCTCGACGCGACTTACCGTCACCAGACGCGGCCGTGGGAGCTCTCGCGCACGACTTCGACCTGCACGTTCTGCTCCGACGGCTGCCAACTCTCCGTCGGCTCGCGCGGCGGCGAGGTCATGCGCGTCGTCGCCCGCGACCGCTACGTCAACGGCCACAACGGCGAGTTCCTCTGCATCAAGGGCCGCTTCGCGCACCCCTTCGTCAACCACGAGGAGCGCCTTCGCACGCCCCTCATCCGGTACAAGAAGGGCGGCAAGCTCATCCCCGCCACCTGGGACGAGGCCATCCGCTTCGCCGCCGAGAAGCTTTCGGAGATTAAGAACGCGCACGGCCCGGCTTCAATCGGCGTCGTCGGCAGCCCGCGCCTGACGAACGAGTCGAACTGGGCCCTGCTCCGGTTCGCGCGCGAGGCCGTCGGCACCGACAAGTACACGGCGACCGAAGCCTTCTCGCTCGCGCCCTTCTTCGAGAACCTCGGCGCCCCGCTCGCCACGCACCGCGACATCCGCCACGCCAAGACCATCGTCCTCATCGGCGGCGAGCCCGAGGAGTTGCAGCCCTTGACGGGCCGCCAGATTCGTCAGGCCGTCCGCAACGGCGGCGCCAAACTCGTCATCATCAACAGCGTCCCGATTCGGCTGAAGCAGCAGGCCGCGCACTTCGTCCACATCCGCCCCGGCACCGAGGACGCCGCCGTGCTCGCGCTCGTCTCGCCCGGCGACGTGGATGACGCCGCGCGCCGGATGGGCGTCGAGGCGGACGAACTCAACCGCGCCTCGCAGTTCATCGGCGAGGCGGCGGGCGACGTGGTCGTCCTGTTCGGCGGCGAGCTGAGCGGCGAGGCTCAGGCCGTGCTGGCTCGGCTCTCGTCCGCCTTCGGCGAGAAGGAGGGGCGCCGCTTCCTCCTCCACCCGCTGCCGCTCTTCAACAACAGCGTCGGCGTCCACGACCTCGGGTTGATGTCGGGCGCCGTCAACCCGCTCGAAATCCTCGACGCGGCCGGGTCGGACGTGAAGGCCATGTACGTGGCCGGCAGCTTCCTGCCCGCGCACCTCGAAGGGCGCGGGGAAGCCCTCTCGCGCCTCGACTTCCTCGTCGTGCAGGAGCTTTTCCAGACCGAGACGACCCGCCACGCGGACGTGGTCTTCCCCGCCGCCTCCTTCGCCGAAGTTGACGGCACGTTCACGAACAACGGCGGCCTCGTCCAGCGCGTGCGCCAGTCCATCAACCCCGTCCACCAGTCGAAGCCCGACTGGGCGATAACGTCTCAACTGGCGTCGGCGCTCGGCGTGGAACTCGGCTTCCAGATGTCTTCGAGCACCATCTTCCTCGACATCGCGCGCCGCGTGCCGGCCTACCAGGGCCTCCGCTACCCGCAGCTCAAGGACGAGTCGCGGCCCGTGCAGGTCAAGCACCAGCTCGCCACGGGCGGCGACTTTTCGTCCTCGCTCGGCGAGCTGCGCGGCGCCGTCACGGGGCTGCCGACCGAAGGCGAAAAGCTGACGGGTACGCCGCCCGTCGGCCACGAGCTTTTCCGCATCGGCACGCTGACGGGCAAGGTCCCCCAGTTCCACCTCCTCGCGGCCGGCAACCCCGAGCCCGAGAACGTTCTGATATCCCCCCTTTACCAGATCACGATTGACTCATCCCTGCGCCGCGAGACGGCGGCCGCCGGAGACTGAAAGCGGTGTCGGGTGTCGGGTGCCGGGTGCCGGTAAAGGCATTCCCCGGCGCCCGGCGCCCGGCACCCGACACCCAATCATATGGAATGGCTCAGCAATCAGGTCGGCCCTGACGTGGCGCGGGGCATCGGGCAGTTCATCGGGGTCAACATCGCCTTCGTCGGCGTGCTGATGATCGTGGCCTACACGGTGTTGGCCGAGCGGCGCATACTCGGCTTCATTCAGGGCCGGCTGGGTCCGAACCGCGTGGGGCCGGGCGGGCTCTTCCAGCCGTTCGCGGACCTCTTGAAGTTCATCTTCAAGGAGGAGATTACTCCCTCCTCGTCAACGCGCTTCGTCTACTTCCTGGCGCCCATCATCGCCATCACGGCGGCGCTGATGCCGATGATCGTCTACCCGTTCGGGCCGACCATCAACATCCCCTTCGTCGGCGCCGTCTCGCTCGTCATCGCCCGCTTCGACATCGCGCTGCTCTACGTGCTCGGCATCACGTCGGTCGGCGTCTACGGCATCGCGCTGGCGGGCTGGTCGTCGAACTCGAAGTACAGCCTGATGGGCGGCCTGCGCGCGGCGGCGCAGATGATCTCTTACGAGTTGTCTCTGGGCCTCTCGCTCATCGGCGTCGTGCTGATGTCGGGGACGCTCGACCTCTACAGCATCGTCGAGCAGCAGGGCGGCTGGTACGGGCTGCGCTGGAACCTCTTCCGGCCTGACGGCTTCCCGCAGGTCATCGGCTTCATCACTTACCTCATCTCGGCCATCGCCGAGACGAACCGCGTGCCCTTCGACTTGCCCGAGGCCGAGACGGAGCTGGTCGCCGGCTTCCACACGGAGTATTCGGCGCTGAAGTTCGCGCTCTTCTTCATGGCCGAGTACGTCAACATGTTCACCGTCTCGATGCTGGCGGCGACGCTCTTCCTCGGCGGCTGGCAGGGTCCGTTCGTGGACGTGTTCCCGCTGCTCGGCATCGTCTACTTCTTGGGCAAGGTGACGTTCTTCCTGTTCCTCTACATCTGGCTGCGCGGGACGCTGCCGCGCTTCCGCTTCGACCAGTTGATGAACTTCGGCTGGAAATTCCTGCTGCCCGTCGCCATCCTGAACGTGATTCTGACGGCGACGGCGATGTTCCTCCGGATGTGAGGGAGTTGTCGGAGAGCTTATGATTCCCGCTTCGCTCGTCCTCTTCATACTGTTCGGCGGCCTCGCCGTCGGGTGCGCCGTCGCGATGGTGACGCAGCGCAACCCGCTCTACAGCGCCATCTCGCTCGTCGGCGTCTTCGTCGCGCTCGCCTGCCTCTACCTGACGCTGGCCGCGCCCTTCATCGCCGCCGTGCAAGTCATCGTCTACGCCGGGGCGATCATGGTGCTCGTCGTCTTCGTCATCATGCTCCTCAACGTCGACGAGGAGGTGCGCCGTCCCCTCCGCCTGCAATACCTGATACCCGTCGGCGTCGGCCTCGCGGCCGTCCTCGTCGCGGAGGCGGCCTTCATGCTGACGCTGGGCGCGGGCACGGACCCGACCGTCATGCCGTCCGGCCCCGGCACCGGCGACGTGGGCTCGACCACCTCCATCGGGACCGGGCTGTTCACCGAATACCTTCTGCCCTTCGAGGTCACGTCCGTGTTGATTCTGATGGCGCTCGTCGGGGCGATAACGCTCGCGCGCCGCGCCTCGGACGCGGGCCGCCTCTCCCCCGAGGACTTCGCGGCCGGACCGAGGCTCGCCACGGCCCCGGCCGCGCCGGGCATCATCCAGCCCGGCCACACCGACATCACGGGCCAGGCGATGGCCGAGTACCAGATTGCGACGGGCGAGGCCGCGGCGCCCTCTCCGGGGAAGCCGCGCGACGAGGAGGGCTTGTGATGGTGCCTTTGAACTTCTACCTTGCGCTCTCGGCCGTGCTGTTCACCATCGGGGTGGTCGGCGTCATCATCAAGCGCAACGCCATCCAGATGTTTATGTGCATCGAGCTGATGCTTAACGCCGTCAACCTGACCTTCGTCACCTTCTCCAGCTACTTCGGCGACGTGACGGGCCAGCTCTTCGTCTTCATCGTCATGACGGTGGCCGCGGCCGAGGCGGCGGTCGGCTTAGGCATCATTATCGCCATCTTCCGCAACCGCGAGTCGCTCGACGTTGACGAAGCCAGCATCCTCAAACTTTAAAGGGTCATGACAAACCACCTGTTATCCGTCGTCGTCTTCGCGCCGCTCGTGGGCGCCGCGCTGTGCTGGCTGGTCGGCCGCAGGGTCCGCAGCGAACGCTTCGTCGGCGTCGTGGCGTGCGGGTCGGTGGCCGTCTCGGCGCTCGTCGCCTTCTACATCGCGTTCACGGGCGCGGGCGGCGCGGCGCTGACGAACCACACGAACACGCCCGTCTTCAGCCACCTCTGGACGTGGATTCAGGTGGGCACGTTCCGCGCCGACTACGGCTTCGCGATGGACAGGCTGTCGGGCGTTTACGCCTGCTTCATCACCTTCGTCGGCTTCCTCATCCACGTCTTCGCCACCGGCTACATGCACGGCGACAAGGGGTTCTACAGGTTCTTCGCCTACCTGAACCTCTTCATGTTCATGATGCTGACGCTGGTGCTGGCCGACAACCTCCTGCTCATGTTCGTCGGCTGGGAGGGCGTGGGCCTGTGCTCCTACCTCCTCATCGGCTACTACACCGACCGCAGGGAGGCGGGCGACGCGGCGAAGAAGGCTTTCGTCGCCAACCGCATCGGCGACTGGGGCGTCGTCCTCGGCATCATGACGGTCTTCTGGCTGACGGCCCACGCCGGCCACCCGTCCATCGGCTTCTACGACAAGTCGGCCGCGATTTACGGCGGCGGCGAAGCCCTCCAGAGCGCGCTCAGGACCATCGCCGCCATGCCGCCCGAGCCCTTCGCGTGGGGCGCGCTCTTCGCCGGAGGCATCACGACGGCGGCCATACTCCTCTTCATCGGCGCGACCGGCAAGTCCGCACAGATTCCTTTGTATGTCTGGCTGCCGGACGCGATGGCGGGGCCGACGCCCGTCTCCGCGCTCATCCACGCGGCGACGATGGTCACGGCCGGCGTCTACATGGTCGTCCGCTGTTCGGCGATATTTAAGAACGCGCCGACGGCGCTCTTCATCGTCGCCATAGTCGGCGCCGCCACGGCCATCTTCGCCGCCACCATCGGTCTCGCGCAGAACGACATCAAGAAGGTGCTGGCGTATTCGACCGTCTCGCAGCTCGGCTACATGTTCCTCGCCTGCGGCGTCGGCGCCTTCGTCGCCGCCATCTTCCACGTCATGACGCACGCCTTCTTCAAGGCGCTCCTCTTCCTCGGCTCCGGCTCGGTGATTCACGGGATGCACCACGAGCAGGACATGCGGCGGATGGGGGGCCTCAAGAAATACATGCCCGTCACCTTCGCGACGATGGCGACGGGCTGGCTCGCCATCAGCGGCTTCCCGCTGCTCTCCGGCTTCTTCTCGAAGGACGAGATTCTTTGGAAGACTTGGAGCACCGAGTCCATCGGCACGGCCGGCGTCGGCAAAATCCTGTGGGTCGTCGGCATCATCACGGCCGGGCTGACGGCCGTCTACATGACGCGCCTGATGGTGATGACCTTCTGGGGCGGCGAACGCTTCCGCGAGGCGCACGCGGGCGGGCAGGCCGACGAGGCCCACGCGCACGCCCACGACGAGGGCGAGGCCCCGCACGACGCGCACACCGCTTCCGCGGGCGACCGCCCGCACCACCACCCGGCCGAGAGCCTCGACAGCCACGGCCACACGGCCGCGCACGACGATGACGACGAGGACGAGCACGACGCTCACACCCACGGCCCCGTCGAGCCGCACGAGTCGCCGTGGGTGATGACGGTGCCGCTGGTCGTGCTCGCCGTTCTTTCGGTCGTCGGCGGCTGGGTCGGCATCCCTTACGCCCTGAGCGGCGGGGCGGTGCCGAACTACTTCGAGCACACGCTTGAGCCGGTCGTCCAGCGCGTGCCCGAACACGGCGAGGCCGCCCCGCACGGCGGCGGCGCCGTGACCCACGCCGCGGGCGCGACGGCGCAACCGCCCGCCGCGCACGGTAACGAGGGCGCCGTCCCGCAGTCGGTCGGCGAGGGCGAGGCCGGCCACGCCCCCGCAGCCGAGCACGCGCACGACCCGGCCGAGGTCATGCAGGAACGCATCTTCACGGGCATCTCGATAGCGGTCGGGCTGCTCGGCATCGGCCTCGGCTGGTTCGTCTTCGGCCGCCGGCCGCTGCTGCGGATGCCGCGCCTGCTCGAAGAGAAATACAAGGTGGACGAGCTTTACAACGCCGCGCTCATCGACCCCATCAAGGCCGGCGCGCGCGAAGGCTTGTGGAAGTTCTTCGACGTGGGCGTGGTGGACGGGATAGTCAACGGGCTGGGGCGCCTGATGACGTGGCTCGGCGGGGTCGTGCGCTACTTGCAGCCGGGCTTCGTGCGCAGCTACGCGGCCATCATCCTCTTAGGCGCGCTGGCCGTCGTCGGCTACTTCGCCTACAGCGCCTACAGCCTCCTCGTCGTCAGGTAGAAAAGCGATGCTCTCAAACCTGCTCACGATACTGATACTGCTCCCGGCCGCCGGGGCACTCGCCGTCGCGCTGCACGGGCTGGCGCCCTACGCCAAAGAGCGCCACTACAAGTGGATCGCGCTCGGCGTCTCGCTTTTGACCTTCGCGCTCTCGCTCCTGCTGCTGACGGCGCCCATCGGCGCGGGGACGACGAACACGTTTCACTTCGTCCGCGACGTGCCGTGGATTGCCTCGGTCGGCGCGCGCTACCACATCGGCGTGGACGGGATGAGCCTGTGGCTCGTGCTTTTGACGACGCTGCTGGTGCCCATCTCCATCATTTCGAGCTGGCACGCCGTCGAGCGGAGGGAGCTTGCCTTCTACGCCTTCATCCTCGCGCTCGAATCGGCGATGCTCGGCGTCTTCGTCTCGCTCGACCTGCTGCTGTTCTACCTCTTCTTCGAGGCGTCGCTCATCCCGATGTTCTTCCTCATCGGCGTCTGGGGCGGCAAGCAAAGGCTCTACGCCTCCGTCAAGTTCTTCATCTACACGATGGCCGGCAGCCTCCTGATGCTCGCCGCCATCATCGCGCTCTGGTACGTCTTCCGCACCTTCGACTACACGACCATCCTCGCAGGACTTCAGGCCGACCCGCGCCGTCTGCCCGACGACTGGCCCTTCTGGCTCTTCCTCGCCTTCGCCTTCGCCTTCTCGATTAAAGTCCCCATCTTCCCGCTGCACACGTGGCTGCCGGACGCGCACACCGAGGCGCCGACGGCCGGCTCCGTCATCCTGGCGGGCGTGCTGCTGAAGATGGGCACGTACGGGTTGATGCGCTTCAACTTCGCGCTCTTCCCCGAGCAGGCGCGGGCGTTCGCGGGCGTCTTCGTGGTGCTGGCCGTCATCGGCATCATCTACGGCGCGCTGGTGGCGATGGTGCAGCCGGACGTGAAACGCTTAGTCGCCTATTCGTCTGTGAGCCACATGGGATTCGTCGTCCTCGGCATGTTCTCGTTCACGGAGGCGGGGATGCAGGGGGCGCTCTACCAGATGCTCAACCACGGTGTCTCGACGGGCGCGCTATTCCTCCTCGTCGGCATGATTTACGAGCGGCGGCACACGCGGCAGATTTCCGACTTCGGCGGCATCTCGAAGCCGATGCCGCTGTTCGCCACCTTCTTCGTCTTCACGTCGCTCTCGTCGGTGGGCCTGCCGCTCCTGAACGGCTTCGTCGGCGAATTCCTCATCATGTTCGGGATGTGGACCTCGACGGCGAGCGTCGCGCGGCCGTGGGTGGTGACGATGCTGGCGGCGACGGGCGTCATCTGGGCCGCCGTCTACATGCTCTGGATGTTGCAGCGGGTGCTGTTCGGCCGCGTCCGCCACGAGGAGAACAGGCGGCTGCGCGACCTTAGTTGGCGCGAGATAGGCTTACTCGTCCCGCTGCTCGTCCTGATGGTCTACATGGGCGTCCACCCGAACCCGTTCCTACAGCGTTCGCGCGTGAGCGTCAACGAGGTGCGCGCCCGCGTCGTGGGGGGCGAGTCGCAGGGCGACTTCCGCGCCGCCGAGCCGAAGCAGACCCCGAAGGTGGACGATTGATGTTGACGAGACGATTGCTAATCCCCTTGCTGCTCGCGCTGTCGGCCGTCGCCGCGAGCGCGCAGACGCCTGCGCCGACGCCCGCATCCGGCTTCCGTTTGAAGGGCATCGACGGCAAGACGTACGACTCGGCCTCGATGAAGGGCGACGTGCTCGTCGTCTCGTTCGGCGCGACGTGGTGCGTGCCGTGCGTGTGGGAGTTGGTCGCCATCGAGGAGCTTAAAGAGGAGTTCGCCGGCAAGCCCGTCAGGTTCTTCTGGGTGAGCGTCGAAGACCCGAAGCGGGCGTCCGACAACATCCTGCGTCACTTCGCGCGCGAGCGGCGGCTGACCATTCCCGTGCTGCGCGACCCGGCGTCCGAGACCTTCCTGCGCTACGAGACGACGCCGCGCCTGCCCGTCCTCGTCTTCTTCGACCGCGAGGGGCGGCACGATGCGCCCACGCACCGCGGCATGTCGCAGGACACGACGCTCTACAAGCAGATGGTGCGCGCGCGAGTCAACGCGCTGCTAGCTTCAGCGGCCGACCCGGCGGAGTCGGGGCGCCGCGCCGTGAGTGACAGATGATGAACCTCTGTTTCGCAACGACGGGCATCAAGCCGGACGTGAACTTCACGCTCCTGCTGCCCGAGCTGATCCTGTCGGTGACGGGCGTGCTCGTCATGCTCGTGGACGCCTTCTCGCGCCGCCGCTCGCAGCGGTGGACGACGGGCGGCCTGTCGCTGGCGGGGCTGGGCGCCGCGGCGGCGGCCTGCGTCTGGCTCTGGACGGCCGACGCCAGCGTCGCCAGCAGCGCCTTCAACGGCATGATAGTGCTCGACCCGATGCGGCTCTCCTTCACGCTCGTCTTCCTCATCGTGGCGGCGCTGACCGTGCTGGTCTCGATGATCTGGGTCGAGTGGGAGGGCTTGCCGGCGGGCGAGTTCCACACGCTGCTGCTGTTCGGCACCGTCGGCATGATGCTGATGGCGTCGGGCGGCGACCTCGTCATGCTCTTCCTCGGCCTCGAAATCCTCTCGATTGCGACCTACGTCATGGCCGGCTTCCGCAAGTCGGACCTGCGCTCGAACGAGTCGTCGCTCAAATACTTCATCCTCGGCTCGTTCTCCTCGGCCTTCCTGCTCTTCGGCATCGCGCTCGTCTACGGCGCGACGGCGCACGTCGCGGCGGGGCCGGGCGGGCGCGTGATTCAGGCCGGGACGACGAACATCTCCGAGATAGCCGAGCGCCTGAACGACGGCCTCTACCCGCCGCTCTTGTTCGCGGGCGCGGCCATGCTGCTCATCGGCTTCGGCTTCAAGATAGCCTCCGCGCCCTTCCACGTCTGGACGCCGGACGTGTACGAGGGGGCGCCGACGCCCGTCACCGCCTTCATGGCGGCCGGGCCGAAGGCCGCCGGCTTCGCCGCCTTCATGCGCGTCTTCCTCTTCGCCTTCCCCTTCGTGGCCGCCGCGGGCGCGGGGAGGAACACGGGCGAGCAGTTGCACGCCGCGTGGCTGGACGCCCTGTGGGTGCTGGCCGTGTTGACGATGACGGTCGGCAACGTGGTCGCGCTCGTGCAGAAGAACGTCAAGCGGATGCTGGCCTACTCGTCCATCGCGCACGCCGGCTACGCCCTCGTCGGCTTCGTCGCGGCGGGCGCCGCCACGGACGCCGCCCGGCAGCGCGACGCCGTCGCCGCCGTCATCTTCTACCTGCTCGTCTACGCCGTCATGAACCTCGGCGCCTTCGCCGTCGTCACCCTCATCGCCAGAAGCGGCGACCGCCGCACCGACATCGAAGACTACCGCGGCATCGGCTTCCAGTCGCCCGCGCTCTCCCTGACGCTCTCGCTCTTCCTGCTGAGCCTGCTGGGCATGCCGCTGACCGCGGGCTTCATGGGCAAGGTCGTCGTCTTCTCCGAGGCTTTAAACCAACACCTGACGGTGCTCGTCGTCCTCGGCGTGCTTAACACGGCGATTTCGGTATACTATTACCTGGGCCTGATAGTCGTGATGTTCTTCCGCGAACGCACGACCGAGTGGCGGGCGCCCCGCATCCCGGCGAGCGTCGCCCTCGTGCTGGTTCTGACGGCGGCCGGCGTGCTCTACCTCGGGCTCTTCCCCGGGCGGGTCATCAACGCCTTCCGCGCCGCGAACTGGAACGTCGTCTCGACGCTGCGCTGAAGGCCCGGCGGCCGCCCTCGCCGGGCCCGCGCGCCGGGGCGTCGGGGG
>DASZEK010000180.1:0-45989 GCA_035941045.1 Pyrinomonadaceae bacterium
GGAGAGGTCGAAGTTGACGGAGGTGGAGAACAGGGCGCCCGAGAACTCCTCCTCGGTGAAGACTTCCCGCGCCCAGTACACTAAGCAGACGGCCGAGCGGTGCTCGATGGCGACGCCCTTCGGGGTGCCGGTCGAGCCCGACGTGTAGATGACGTGCGAGAGGTTGCGGCTCGACACCGGCACGCGAGGGTCAGAAGCGTCCTGCGCGGCCAACTCCTCATCAAGTGAGTCGAGGCACAGGGCCGGCGCCTGGACCCCTTCGGGGGCGCTGGCGAGGAGCGCCGTCTCGGTCAGGAGCAGGCGCAGCCCGGCGTCCTGGCACATCAGCCGCAGCCGGGAGGACGGATAGCGGGGGTCTAAGGGGACGTAAGCCGCCCCGGCCTTGTGCACGGCGAGGAGTGTGATAGGCAGCAGCGACGTGCGGGAGAGCATCACGCCGACCCGGTCCTCGGGGCGGATGCCGAGGGAGATGAGGTGATGCGCGAGGCGGTTGGCACGCCCGTTCAGCCCCGCGTAGGTCAGCTCGCCGTCAGAGGCCAGGAGGGCGACGCGGTCGGGGGTGCGCGCGGCCTGCCGCTCGAACAGTTGATGGAGACAGAGGTGGCGCGGGTAGTCGCGCGAGGTCCGGTTCAAGCCTTCCAGAAGGTGGCGGCGCTCGCCTTCGTCGAGGAGCGGGAGGGCGGAGACGGGCCGAGAGGGGTCGGCGACCGCGGCGGACAGGAGGTTGCGGAAGTGGAGCGACATCCGCTCAATCGTCTCGGCGTCGAAGAGGTCCGCGTTGTACTCGAAGGTGGCCGAGAGTCCTTTGCTCGTCTCCGCGACAATCAGCGTGAGGTCGAATTGGGCGACGCGCTGCGGGAGGTTCATGGACTCGATGGTGAGCGTGCCCAGCTCCATCCTGACCCCCTCTTCGCCGAGCGCGAAGGAGGCCAAGCCCTCCTCTTGAAGCAGGTGCGCCCGCTGGAGGATGAACATGGCCTGAAAGACGGGCGTCAGGCTGAGGTCGCGTGTGGGCTGGAGGCGTTCGACGAGGAGCGCGAAGGGGTAGTCCTGATGCGCGAAGGCGTCGAGGACCGTCTGGCGCGTGCGTTCGAGGACTTCGGCGAAGGTCGGGTCGCCGGAGAGGTCGGCGCGCACGGCGACGGGGTTGACGAAGTAGCCGACCAGCCCGGCAAGCTCTGCCAAGCTCCTCCCGGCCGTCGGCGAGCCGAGCAGGATGTCGTCCTGCCCGGTGTAGCGGTGGAGCAACGACTGGAAGGCCGAGAGCATGGTCACATAGAGCGTGACGCCGTGCTGCTTGCTGAGGCCCTTGAGCCGCCGCGCGAGTTCTTCGTCCAGCTCGAAGGGCTGCGACGCGCCGCGGAAGCTCTGGACGGCGGGGCGCGGTCGGTCGGTCGGGAGGTTCAGGATGGGCAGGTCGCCGGCCAGTTGCTTCTCCCAGTAAGCGGAGAGGCGCGCGCCGACGGCGTCGGTCAGGAACTCGGTCTGCCAGCGCGCGTAGTCGCCGTATTGGAGCGTCAGCGGCGGGAGGCTGGCGCGCGTGCCGGCCTGCTCCGAGAGGTAGCTGATGCCGAGTTCGTTCGCCAGCACGGCGAGCGACCAGAAGTCGGCGACGATGTGGTGGACGCTCAACAGCAGGACGTGCTCGGCCTCCGAGCGTCGGTAGCAATGCACGCGCAGCAGCGGCCCGCGGCCGAGGTCGAAGGGCTTGTGGGCCTGCTCGGCGAGGCGGTCGCGCAACTCCTCGTCGCTCAACCCGGCGGCGTCCTCTTCGTGGAAGGAGACTTCGGCCTTCTCGTGCACCAACTGGACGGGCTCGCCTGCCGCGTCCACGTCGAAGGTCGTGCGCAGCGAGGCGTGGCGGTCAACGAGCGACTGGAAGGCGCGGCGCAGCGCGGCCCTGTCGAGCGGCGAGAGGATGCGCACGGCGCTGCTGATGTTGTAGGCGGCGCTCTCGGGCGCGAGGCGGTGGAGGAAGTAGAGCGCGCGCTGGCCGTAGGAGAGCGGGTGCTCGACCGTCACCTGTCCCGTCGTCTTGATGACGGCTTCGTTGGTGGCGGACGAGGCGCGCAGCTCGGCGTGGACCTTGTCGGCGAGCTGCGTGATGCTCGGGCTCTGGAGGAAGCTGACGACGGGGAGGATGACGCCGAGCCGCGCCTCGATGCTGTGCGTCAGCTCGATGGCGGTGAGCGAGTCCACGCCGTAGCGCGCGATGGGCTGCGTCACGTCAATCTCGTCGGCCGGCACGCGCAGGCGCGCGGCGAGCTGCGTCTTGAGCCAAGCCTGAATGTCTTCGGCGTCGCGTATCGGCGTCGTCGAATCGAGGGCCACGTCGTCGGCCTCGGGCGGGGGCGCCTGCTGCCAGCGGCCGACGACTTCGAGGGCGTCGGAGAGGTACTTGAGGCGGCAGGCGTGGCGCTGAATCTTGCCGCTCGACGTTTTCGGAATCGTGCCCGGCTTGATGAGGACGACCGAGTGGACCTGCACCTCGTGCTCCTCGGAGAGCGCCTGACGGATGGAGTCGATGACCTCCGACACGTCGGGCTTGCGGCGGAACTCAAGCTCCTGCACGACGACGAGCGCCTCTTCGCCCGCATCCTCGACGGAGAAGGCGGCGCCGCAGCCCGCCCGCAGGGCCGGGTGGCTCTGCTCGACCGTCAGCTCGAAGTCCTGCGGGAAGTGGTTGCGGCCTCGGATGACGATCATGTCCTTGAGGCGGCCGACGACGAAGAGGTGCCCGTTGTTGAGGAAGCCGAGGTCGCCCGTGCGGAGGAACGGCCCCTCGCGCGTGTCGGAGAGGTAGGCGTGGAAGGTGGCGGCCGTCTCCTCGGGCTTGTTCCAGTAGCCGTGCGTGACGCTCGGGCCGGAGACCCAGATTTCGCCGATGGAGTCGGGCGGGCACAGCGCCGACGTTTCGGGGTCAACGATGACGACCTGCTGGTCGAGCAAGGGCTGGCCGCAGCCGACGAGCGAGCGCGTCGGCTCCGAGGTCGCGCCCGTCGCGGCGACGACCTGACCCTGCTCAAGCCCGGCGGCCTGCACCGTGTGACTGACGAAGCCGGAGGAGCGCGCGCCGCCCGTGACGATGAGCGTCGATTCGGCGAGGCCGTAGCAGGGCGAGAACGCCTCGCGGCGGAAGCCGCAGGGCTCGAAGGCGGCGGCGAACCGCTCCATCGTCTCGCTGCGGACGGGCTCGGCGCCGTTGAAGGCCGTCGTCCAACTGCTGAGGTCGAGCTGGGCGCGCTGCTCGGGGGTGATTTTGCGGACGCAAAGGTCGTAGGCGAAGTTCGGCCCGCCGCTCGTCGTCGCCTTGTAGCGCGAGACGGCCTTCAGCCAGCGCAGAGGGTTGAGGAGGAAGGCTGTCGGCGCCATCAGGACGCAGGGCACGCCGAGGTAGAGCGGGTGGAGGATGTTCCCGATGAGCCCCATGTCGTGGTAGAGCGGGAGCCAGCCGACGACGACCGACTGCGCGCTCTGCTGGAAGGCGAGTTTGATGAGCCGCTCGTTGTGCAGCAGGTTGCCGTGGCTGACCATGACGCCCTTCGGCGTGGCGGTCGAGCCCGAGGTGTACTGGAGGAAGGCCAGCGTGTGGCTGCTGATGTGCGGCTCGCCCCAGCGTTCGGCCACGTCGTCGGCGAGGTCGTCGGTCGTCACGGGGCGCGGCGTGTGCGTCCCGGCGCGCTCGCCGAAGAGCGTTTCGACGGCCGACAGCAGGGGCGTCGTGCAGAGGGCGACCGCCGGCTGCGCGTCCTCGACGATGCCCCACACGCGGGAGGTGGTGCGGCTGGCGCGCGACGGGCGCGGCGGGTAGGCGGGCACGGCGACGACCTGCGCGTAGAGGCAGCCGAAGAAGGCGACGACGTAATCCAGCCCCGAGGGGTAGAGCAGCAGGGCGCGACCGCCCGCGCAGCCCGAAGACTGGAGCATGGCGGCGACGGCCCGCGCCTTACGGTCCAACTCCGCGTAGGTCAGGCTCGCCTTCTCCTCCTCGCCGTCAACGAGGAAGAGGTAAGCCGGCTGGTCCGGCTGGTGGCGCGCGCGCCAGCGCAAAAGCTCGACCAGCGTCGAAGGCTCGAAGGGCAAGTCGGCCGTGTCGTCAGGGTTGGTCAACATACTATTCACCCGGCAGCCCGTCTCTCGTGCTCTCGCGTTAGAAGCTGTAAGCGCGGCTGATTTGCGTCGTGTCGCTGCCCGGCGAGGTCGCGGGCGCGAGGTGCGCGGGCCGCGGCCTGACGGACGAGCCGGGCACGTCGGGGAGCCCGTACGCCTGATCAACCGTCCTCAGCTTGAGCGGCGAGCCCGGCTTCACTTCCAACACCAGTTCGAGCCCTTCGGCCGGCGGCGCGTAGAAGTTGAGGCTCCAGCCGATGCCTTCGCGGCCGGCGCGCGCCGCGTCGTTGACGAAGCGTTTCGCGCCGCCCGCGCCCTGCACCGTCGCGGCCACCACCTCCGCGCCCGAGTCGGCGGGCGACATGATGTAGCCGGCCGGGTGAGTGGACTTGACGTTCAGGCGCAGCGTGCGCACGCCGCCGTCGGTCCGGTCGTCGAGGACGCTGATTTCGGACGGCGCGAGGGGCAGGAGCGGCGCCGGGCTCTTCAGGTAGTTGACGGGGGCGGTCGGCATGAGGTCGAGCAGCGGACCGCGGCTCGCGCCCGCGCCGAAGAACTGCGCCGTCCACTCGTCCGCTCGCGGGTCCGTGCTGGCCCAGACCGCTTGCTTCAGGTCAACGTTCTGGACGTAGGAGACGTTGTCGGTCGCCGGGTGGCGGCCGTCGAAAGACATGGTGAAGGCGGCGAGCCCGAGGAACAGCACCCCGACCGCCGCCGCGCCGACGGGCAACAGCCAACGTCGCGCCGAGGTCATGAGGGCGAAGTACGGAGTGAGCAGCCCGAACAGGAGCGCCACCAGCAGCGCCACGACCGCAATCAACCGCATCCCGAGCGCGACGTGGAACTGGTAGATGGTCGGCACGAGCAGGACGACGGCCGGGACGACGCACGCCGAAGCGAGGAGGAAGCGGCCCGTCGTCACCCTCGACCCGTCGCCCGCCGCGAGCGCCGGCACCATCGCCACGAGCCCGAACAGCAGCGGCCACGCCAGCAGGTAACTCCCGCCCGGCATCAAGACGCTCACCGCGATCAACAGCAAGAGCCAACAGAGCATCGAGCCGACCGCCAGATTCTCGGCCCTTATCTTTCTGCGGAACACGTTGGAGAGCGACGCGCAGAGCGCGATTGTCAGGGCGACGAAGGCGAGCAGGTAGAAGTTGCTCCGGTAGAGGTCGTCCTGAAGGCTGCGGCCGGCCGCGCGCTGCACCGCGGCGACGGCCCACCAGATGACCCCCGCGGTCGCGGCGGCGGCGACGAGCGTCGCGAGCAGCGCCAGCGCGCCGACGACGACGCCGCCGACGGTCAGCCTTCCCTTCTTCAAGCCGATGATGGCGACGGCGACGAAGAGGAGGGCGACGAGGATGGTCAGCGGCAGGACGAGCTTGACGGGGTAGCGAACGAGCGTCGCGCCGAGGAGGTCGAAGTAGACTGCGTTACCGTCCTTCAGCGTGTCGGCCGAGAGGTCGCCGAAGTGGCGCGCGAGCGCGAGGGCGTATGAGCCTTTGTGTTGCAGCGTGCGCTCGTCGAGGTTCTCGGGCGTGTCGGTGCTCGCGTGGTAGCGGGCGAAGCCGTCGGTGTTGGCGAAGTTCAGGCCGGGCAGGCCCGCCGCCTTGAAGACGGCCATGTCGGTGCTGTTGGGCAGCAGCCTGTAGACTTCGTAGGCGAGCGAGCTGGCGGACGGGCGCGGCGCGGCGGCGGCGAACTCGCGAATCAGTCGGCCGTTGCCGGGGCTCGTCTCGAACATCGTGACGGGGCCGCCTGCCCCGCGCGACTCGAAGTTCAAAACCACGCCGACATCCCTCATCCACGGGTGCTGTTCCGTGAAAGCCTGCGCGCCGAGCAGGCCGATTTCTTCGGCGTCGGTGAAGAGGAAGATGATGTCGTTATTGAGCGGGGCGCCCGCCTTGAGCGCGCGCAGGGTTTCGAGCAGCGCCGCGACCGAGGAGCCGTCGTCGGCCGCGCCGGGGCTCGACGCCACCGTGTCGTAGTGCGCGGCGAGCAGGACCGCGCGCCCCTGTCCGCGCCCCTTCAACCTCGCCATGACGTTCTCGACCGCGGCCACGCGGAGGCCGCCGCCCGGCTGGCTGGCGACCAGCGTCTTCTGCACTTCCGGCTCAAGGCCCTGCGCGCTCAACTGCTGGACGAGGTAGTCGCGCACGGCCGCGTGCTCCGACGTGCCGACGGCGTGCGGGCGGCGGCTGATGGCTTCGAGGTGTGTGAGCGCGCGCCCGGAGGCGAATTCCGCGGCGGGCGCGTCGGCGGGGACGGCGGACGGCGGCGCCAGCCTGTAGAGCGCGATGGAGGAGCACAGGACGAGGAACAGGAAAGCCAGGAGTCCGACCGCGAGGGTGGGCTTCAGGGGAACTGCGAGGGCGGGCGCTGCGGCTTTTTCGGGGGGGAATACTTCGTTCATTGAGTCTCCTTCACAAGAGCCGGTGCTCGTAGAGGTCGCGCGTCAAGGTCTGTAGCAGCAAGTCGCGGTTGGCGTTGATGAAGAAATGGTCGCCGGGGAACAGTCGCATCGCGCAGGGCGCCTTGGTCTGCGCGCACCACGCGTCCAGGTGCTCGCGTTTGACTTCCCCGTCAAGCAAGCCGCCGTAGACGGTGATGGGACAGTCGAGCGGCGGCTCTTCTTCGTAGGCGTAAGTCTGGATGACTTCGAAGTCGGCGCGCACCAGCGGCAGCATCACCCGCAACAGGTCGGGCTCGTCGAAGACTTCGGGGGGAGTGCCGTTGAGGCGTCTGAGGTGTTCAATGAATTCCGGCTCCGGCAGGTCGTAGGTCGGCGGGTCGGTGTCGGGCACCTGCGGCGCGCTGCGGCCGGAGACGAACAGGTGTGACGGCTGCGGGGCGCCGTCCCTGCGCAGCAGGCGGGCCAGCTCGAAGGAGATGGTCGCGCCCATGCTGTGGCCGAAGAAGGCGAACGGCTTGTCAAGTAAAGGGCGAATGTCGCGCGCGAGGAGGGCGGCCAGCGGGGCCATGCGGCTGAGCGGCGCTTCGCGGATGCGGTGGCCGCGGCCGGGCAGTTGCACGGCGCAAACCTCGACCTGTGGCGGCAGTTGGTCGGCCCACTGGCGGTAGATGAGTGCGCTGCCGCCCGCGTAGGGGAAGCAGAACAGCCGGAGGGTGGCCTCCGGCCTCGGCTTGTAATACGCGAGGCCGTGGGCCGCGCCCGTCGCTCCGCTCATCTCTGGAAACCCCCGCGGCGAATCACTAAGACCACCTCACGCCACCGACGCCGAGTCGTTCAGGAAGGCCGGGATGACCAGCCCCGCCTCGCGCTCGGCGGCGAGGTCGCGCACCAGTTTGCCGACGGCGAGGTCGAGGATGCCGAGGCCGAAGGGGCTGAAGACGGAGATGCGTTCCGGGTCAGTCCTCGGCTCGGCGCCGCCGCGCAGGATGTCGGCCAGCGTGCAGCGTATGAAGTCGCGGTTGCCGACGACCTGCTCGGCGAGGTGGACGGAGGTCTGCGCGCGGCAGACGTGGTCCACGTCGTCAACGACGTTGTCGGCCGCGAGGATGACTTCGGGGCTGAGGTCGCGCAGCGAGACGTGGAGGATGGTGCTGCCCGGCTCGCAGGCCGAGAGGTCCGAGATGTACGGCTCGACGGCCGTCGTCGCCAGCGAGACGAGCGAGCACTCGCGCAGCAGCGCGTCTAGACTGTCGGCGACGCGCACATCGACGCCCCCGAACTCCTCCTCGCACTTGCGCCCGAAGCGTTCGGCCCGCCCGCGGTCGAGGTCGTACGCGACGAAGGTCCGGGCCTCGGGGTAGACGGCGCGGAGGAAGCGCGTCACCTCCAGATTTATCAGGCCGCAGCCGACGAGCCCCGCCCGCACCTCGCGCCCCCGCCCGTGCAGGTGTTCCGCCGCCAGCGCCGCGCTCGCCGCCGTCCGGCGCGCGCTGATGAGCGCGCCTTCGATGAGGGCTTCGGGGCGGCCGGTCGTCGAAGAGTTAAGGATGAGGACGGCCGAGGCGCGGTCGAGTCCCCGCTCAAGGTTGTTGGGGAAGGACGAGACCCACTTGAGCCCGGCCACGTTGAACCCCTGCCCGAGATACGCCGGCAGCGCGATGATGCGGTTGCGCCCCCCGTCGGGGAACCTTAGGAAGACCGAGTGCGGCAGAGAGCTCTCGCCCGCGGCGTGCGCTTCGTAAGCCGAGCGCACGGCCTGCATCAGCTCGCGCTCGCGCCCTTCGAGGAGCGAGGCCACGTCCTGGCTCTTGAGAATTAGAAGGTCGCCGTCACGCATTCCTGCTGCTCGCTCCTTTCAAGCGTGGGTATCTCGCCGAAGTGACTGCGAACCCACTTGTCCGAGTAGATGGTGTCGAGGTAACGCTCGCCCCTGTCGGGCAGGATGGCGACGCAGGTGGAGCCCGGCGGGATGCGGTCCCTGACCTTCTCGACCGCCATCAGCACGGCGCCCGAAGAGCCGCCCGCGAGAATCGCCTCCTCGTGGCTCAGGCGGCGGCAGCCGACGACGCAGTCGAGGTCCGTGACGTGGATGCAGTCGTCGACGAGCCCCTCTTGATAAAGGTCCGGCCTCACGGCCGCGCCGTGCCCCGGAATCAGTCGCTTCTTCTTGTTGCCGCCGCCGAAGATGACGCTGCCGACGGCGTCGACCGCGTAAATCTTCGTCGGCAGGTCGTGGTCCTTCAGGTATTCGGCGCAGCCCCGCAGGGTGCCGCAGGTGCTCGTCGCGCAGAAGAGGTAGTCCACGCTGCCGTCGAGGGCGTCCACTATCTCGCGCATCGTCTCGTGGTGCGCGGCGGCGTTGTGGAGGTTGCCGTACTGGTTGGGCCAGAAGCTGTTGTCGATCATGTCGAGCAGCATGCGGACGCGGTCGATGCGCGCCTTCAGGAACTCGCCCGTCACCGGGTCGGGCTCTTCGACGACCTCGATTTCGGCCCCGTACGCCTTCAGGAGCCGGACGTTCTGCGTCGTCGCCTTCGGGTCCACCACGCAGATGAAGCGCAGGCCGTAGTACGAGCAGACCTGCGCGAGCCCGACGCCCATGTTCCCCGAGCTCGATTCGACGACCACCGTGTCGGGGCCGACCTGGCCGCTCTGCATCGCCTGCCGGATGATGCTCAGCGCGGGCCTGTCTTTCGTGCTCCCGCCGGGGTTGAGCGATTCCAGCTTCGCGTAGAGCCGGAAGGGCGCATCCCTGAAGAAGCGGTTTAATCTGACCAGGGGAGTGTTGCCGATTGCCGAGAGGACGCTTTCATCCATAATGTTCACCGTCCCTGCGTTATGTTGCCCTGCGGGCGGGGAAAGCAGACCGAAGCAGACCCCGACGTGAGCCCCCGGCAACGGGGAAGGTCGTCGCGGCGCGCGCGTCAGGCGGCTTCGGATTAAGTGAGCGAATCGGTGGAGCTGGGTTGGGTGCCGCGGGTCGCGGCGGCGGCGTCACTCTATCAGGCAGAGCTACCGCACATAAAGGGCTTAGCCTTCATTGAGGAGGGTGATGAATTTTCTGCCGGAGAAGGCTCCGCGGATTCACCGGTACGACCGGATGCGCGTCTCCGCAGATATGTGCAAAGTGATTCCCGGCAAGGCCGCGCTTAAGTCGTGGCGCGGCGGATGAAACGGCGCCGGCTATTGAAACAACTGCTGGGATTTTCTGTGCGAGGTGCGATTCCCCCGGTCAAGGGCGAGGCAGCGTGACGCGGCATCGAGTTGGCTGCTAACTACCACGTCCATACGAAGGCCGAGTTCAGTCCGTTCGCCCACTCACTGAAGCGACTGTAAAATGACTGTAAAATCGCCCGCGAGGCTTCCTTGCCCGTATACGCGTAAGGCAGCGTCACGACGGATCACGTCATTCCCGCCCCGCCGAAATATCCACTTTTTTGAATCTTCGGACGCACCGTTCTTATCTTCCACAGGCCGCACGGGGCCGCACGAAGCCGCTCCCTCGGTAGGGAGGCCGCCGACTTGGTCACTCGTCTCCGGCTCGAACCGTAGGGACGCGCTGAGAGCCCATCCGTGCGGATTCGTTAGCCGAGCCTGAGTCTGGTACTGATTGTTAGAGCGTGGAAGGCAAATCTCCCGGCGGCGGCAAAGTTACAGCATGTCGCTAGCGGTAGACTCCTATCAGTGGACACTCTGGGGAGACTGAAGGTGTGCAGTTCAAGGCATGCGCGTCTGATGAAACTCCCTAGACATTAGTGGACTTGCTGAGCTTGGTTGAACGTGAAATTAACTCAGGTTCTGAGGTTTTTTGAGGAGCAAGCGACTATCCAAATTCCTGAAGTAGCGCAAGCATCATACACAATTTTGGACGCACGTCAACTGCGAAATAGGAAAAATTATATCATTCTTATGATTCCACAACTGTACACGTAGCGGAATCATCGGTCCGAATTTGCTCACTTGTTTCCCTTTAACGGTAATTTTTCTTCAAGGGGATGCGTTTCACGCTCGCGCCTCGAAAAGTAGAATTATCTTGCACTATTTTGAACTTTCGACATATTATCCCGCGCTATGTTGCACGAAAAACCGGCCGACCTGATACCCGTGAAGGACGCGCGCGCCCTAATCGGCGTGTCCCACACGAAGATGACGCAACTCATCCGGGAGGGCGTCGTCAGGACCTACCCGAACGTGCTGGACAGGCGCGAGAAATTAGTGAGCAAGGCGGAGGTCATAGCACTCAGGCCCTTTCGGGCGGAGGCCGCATGATTACTATCGCCATCGCCAACCAGAAGGGCGGCGTGGGTAAGACGGCGACCGCCGTCAACCTCGCGGCCTTCCTCGGGCAGAAACACAGCACGCTGCTCGTGGATTTCGACCCGCAAGGCCATTGCGCGCAGGCGTTTGCGCTGGACGCCAACCTCCTCTCCCCGACCGTCTACGACGTGCTTTTCGGGCGGGCCGAGGCGCCGGACGCCATCCGCGCCCTGCGCGAGCGCGCTTCCCTTCTGCCCTCGAACCGCGAGCTGGCGATGGGCGAGGTCGAGCTGCGCAACACCTACCGGCGCGAGGAGAAGCTGCGCACGGCGCTCGAAGGTCTGCCGCACGAGTACGTGCTCATAGACTGCCCACCGAATCTGGGCCTCTTGACGGTCAACGCGATGATGGCGGCCGACCACGTCATCGTCCCCATCTCGTCTTCGCTGGCGCTCAAAGAGGCGCTCGAACTGCTCGAACTGCTCGGGACTCTCAAGCAGGCTTTCGGCAAGAGCTGGCGCGTGCTCGCGCTGCAAACCTTTTACCGCCAAGGGGTAAAGGAGCACGAGAACCTGCGGCTCCGGCTGGCCGAGGAGTTCGGCGAACACCTTTTGGACGCCAAGATCAACCTGAACACCGACATCTCGGTCGCGATGTCCGCCGGACGACCGATGCTCGATTATCAACGCTCCAGCGGCTTCCTCGACTACGGGCGGCTGGCGAAGGAGGTAGCGAATGCCACAGCGGAACGCCAAGGAAACACCGGCAGCGCGGCGGGCGAACGAAGCGCTTGACCGGGTGGCGGGCGGGGATAAGACCCCCGTCAAGAAGGCACTCGCTTTCCTTCTGGAAGGCTCGCACGACGAGCCCGTCGCCGAGGTAGCCCAGTCCCAGCCCAATCCTAGCCCAAACCCAGCCCAACCCGAAGATAGTCCGAAGA
Source organism: Pyrinomonadaceae bacterium (assembly GCA_035941045.1). GTDB lineage: Bacteria > Acidobacteriota > Blastocatellia > Pyrinomonadales > Pyrinomonadaceae > QHXN01. The sequence goes on from DASZEK010000180.1 coordinate 11,721, forward strand.
TAGTCCAAACCCAGTCCAAACCCAGCCCAATCGCGCCGGAGCGCAATTTTAATAAGCGGGCCAACAGCCTCGAACATTCGGCGCTCCCCTCGGGCCTCTTCCCCGGCGCGAGCAAGAAGATTTACGACGCGCTGTACGTGCGCACGCGCGGCGCCGTCGTCCCGGCCCGGACGGTGCAGGCGAGGCACAGGGAGTTGATGTCATGGTCGGGCGTCAAGGACATCAAGACCGTCAAGACGCACCTGAACAAGCTGCGCGACATGGGGCTCGTCGCGTGGCAGACGCTGAAGGGAGAGCACGAAGGCTCCTTCTACGAAGTGTTCTTGCCGGAGGAGGCGAACCTAGACCTAGCCCAAACCCAGCCCAATCCCAGCCCAGCCCAAAAATTGGACTGGGACCTAGCCCAAAATTTGGGCTGGGCTGGGCTAGGTAATCCCCATGATTCTAAAGAACTTAACCCACCTGACAAGACTTCTTTTAAGACTATTGAGAAAAGCTTTGATGATGATGAGGCTTTCGCCGAATTCCTGGCCGCGTTGAAGCAAGCCTCAAGGGAAGTTACAGGCAGGGAATCGTCACCGTCGGACGCCGCGCGTTGGGGGGAACTGGCCGAAGTCCTCGTCACGGAATTGAAGATCGCCGCCGGGCGCACGACCGTCTCCTCCGTGCCGGCCTTCCTCGCCGAGCACCTTCGTCGGAGGCTCTGGAAGAAGGAGAAGCGGCAGCTCGACGCCGAGAGGTCGAAGGAGCAGCCCGGCCCGGCTCACAGGGTTGATGCCGCTCAGTGTCCGGACTGTTTCGGCACGGGGATGTGGTACCCGGAAGGCTTCGACAAAGGCGTCGCGCGCTGCGAGCACAAATCGCTCGCGAAGCCGGACGCCCAACTTCCGACGGAGGCCGACGTACAGGGCGAGGGCTAGGTCGAAGCCCACGCATCCGGCCGTGCTAGTTGTCGGGGTCTTCGTCAACGTCCTCGAAGAAGACTCGTGTGCGCTCGACCCGCCCGCGTTTGGTCGTCGGGCTGTTCGTGCCGTCGCGGAGCCAGCGGTCGGTCGTCGTCAGCCTCACGCCCGTCAGGTAATTCTCGCTCACTTTCGTCGCGGGCCACTGAGGCCCCTGCGGGCGGTGGTAAACGAACGTGTCCTTGCCGATGAGCAGGAAGCGGCCCGACGCGGGCTCGTAGCGGAAGCGGTGCGTCAGGTCAACCACGTCCGTCATCCCGTAGTTCTGGTGGACGACGAGCACGCCGTTCTTCACGGACAGGTCGAAGATGTACTGAGGCACGGCCGGGACCAGCAGTTTCGTCGCGAGCGCGGCCCGGCGCAGTCTGCCGCCTCCGGCGCCGGTCAGAATCAGAAGCGCCTGCGACTCCGGCGCCGCTTTGATGCCTTCCACGTCATAGTCCTCCGGCACCAGTTGCAGCACGAAATCCGCGACCCGGTCGCCGTCGAGGTCGCCGTCGGCGCGCCCGCCAATCTTCCACCCGCGGGGCACGAAGTCCTCGGGGCTGCGGCCCTGCGCGGGGACCTGCTCGGGCCGGAACGTCGGCGCATCCTGCGCGAGAGGCCGCACGCACGACGCCGCGACGAGCAGCGCGAAAACGAACGTGATTGCCGACAGGTGACGCTTCATCATTCAATCACTCTCCTCGGAGTAAAAGAACCGAGTCCGATAAGGTCCCGATTAAAAAGCCTGCCTGTGGTTTTGGTGGGGCAGGGAAGTTGTTAGAGTCCGTTTTGGTGGAACATGTCTCCCTGCTTGGGCCGTAGCGTAGCACGGAAGCATTTCCTGTTGCGTTATCGGAACCGTTGATTTACAGGGAACGAAAGGTGAGAGATGAAAGAATCGGACGCAAGAGTTTCGCTGCGCGAGGTGACGAAGGAGACGCTGAGGCAGATTACGCGCTTGAGGGTGAGGCCCGACCAGGAGCGGCTCGTCGCCACCAACGCCGAGTCAATCGCGGAGGCTTACTTCTCGCCGGAGGTCGCTTGGTTCCGCGCCGTCTACCTCGACGACACGCCGGTGGGCTTCGTGATGCTGGAGGACAACTTGGCCGAGGGGCGTTACTACCTCTGGCGCTTCATGATCGACGCGCGCTACCAGCGGACCGGCGTCGGGCGCAAGGCGCTGGAGCTTTTGTTCGAGCACGTCCGGACGCGGCCCGGCGCCAAGGTCCTCGACACGAGCTGCGTCCCCGGAGAGGGCAGCCCCGGCCCGTTCTACGAGAAGATGGGCTTCGTCTACACGGGCGAGGAGGACGAAGGCGAACTAGTGATGCGGAAGGAGCTTTGAAGCCCGTTCTCCACACAATCCGAACATCCGCCGAAGCAACAGGAGGGGGTGCGAATGCTTCAAATTTGCTTATGTCCAGCACTCATATCTTCGAACAAAAACCCTGGGTGATGACCCTTCTGCTGGCCGCTTTGACGGGCCTGACGGCGCTCTCCATCGACATGAGCCTGCCGGCCATGCCGCAGTTGCAGCAGGCTTTCGGGGCGGGCGTCTCCGCCGTCCAGTTGACGCTGAGCGTCTTCCTCGCGGGCTTCGCGCTCGGGCAGGTCTTCTGCGGGCCGCTCTCTGACCGCTTCGGCCGCCGGCCCGTGCTCGTCGCGGGGCTCGCGCTCTTCACCGTCGCCGGCTTCGTCTGCGCCGCGAGCACGTCGCTTCACATGCTCGTCGGCTTCCGCTTCGTGCAGGGCATGGGGGCGAGCGTCGGCCCCGTCGTCGCGCGGGCTATCGTGCGCGACCGCTTCGACGCGAGGCGCGGCGCCTCGGTGCTCTCGCAGATGACGCAGGTCATGATCATCGCGCCGCTTCTGGCGCCGACGCTGGGCGGCTACCTGCTCGTCTATCTCGGCTGGCCCGCCATCTTCGTCCTCCTCGGCGCGAGCGGCGCGCTGATGTGCCTCCTGTGCTGGCGCTACCTGCCGGAGACGGCCGCGAAGAACGACGAGACGGACGACGGCGAGCCGACCGGCGCGCGGGGCAGCCTGCGCGGGCTCCTCGCCCACCGCGCGAGTTTGCGGCAAGCCCTGACGACCTGCTTCGCCTACGCCGGCATGTTCGCCTACGTCAGCGCCTCGCCCTTCATCCTGATGGAAGTCTTCGGGGTTAGGGAACAGAACTTCGGCTACTTCTTCGCGCTGACGGCCGCCGCCCTGCTCGTCTCGGCGACCGTCAACCGCTCGCTGCTCAAGCGCCACACGCCCTCGCTCCTCATCCTGCGCAGGGGCGTGCTTCTCATCTTCGGGGCGGGGCTCGCTCTTGGGCTCGCGGCGTGGTTCGGCTTCGGGGGGCTGGCGGGCGTCCTGCTGCCGATGATGGCTTACATGTTCGGGCAGGGGCTTTTGATGCCGAACGCGACGGCCGCCGCGATGGAGCCGCACGGGCAGTCGGCCGGCCTCATCTCCTCGCTCATGGGCGGCCTCCAGACGGGCGGCGGCGCGCTCGCCGGCTACCTCGTCGGCGCCTTCTACGACCACACGCCGCTCTCTCTGGGCGTGACGGTGGCAACGTTCGCGGGCCTCGCCCTGCTCGCCTCCGGCGTCGTGCGCATGCCGGGCGCCGAAGGGGAGAGAAGCGGTCAGGCTTCGGTTCACGTGACGTGCGGGGCGTAAGGCGTCGTCCAAATCCCAATCAGTTGCAAGAGGCTTGCAACGGCGCGAGAAAGGGGATTTACACGGGCGCGGAAGGGTGTATGATGCGGGCACTCCGGGCGAATGCTGAACGTGTTCGCCCAAGCGCCTTGCTGGGGTGAGGACAGTGAAGCGCTACCCCGTGACTTGTTCACGGGAAGAGAGGCGGCGAAGCCCCCAAAGCTGAGCCGCCTCTTTCTTTTTCCCCGACGAATGACCTTCTAACGCCGCCTGCTGAAATAGCTCTGCCGCCCCTGCACGACGTACTCCGGATGGCCGCGCACCTCAACCTTTATCTGTCTCAGCTTCCCGTCGAGCGCCTTGTTCGAGGGGTAGTAGCCGACGACGTAACGCTGATTTATGTCGGCCAGGATGCGCGCGTAGACGGCGTCGGCGTCCCCCGGCTTTTCGAGGAAGGAGGCCCAGCCGCCTGTCAGCTCCGCAACCCGCGTGACCGCGGCCTGACCGTGCACTAGTAGCTCGACCTGAGACTTCTGCACCCTCTCCGCACTCTCCCGGATGGCGGCCTCCAAGGCTTTCGTGTCGAAGCCGGGCGGGGGCTTCCTGGAGCGGTCCTGCTGCTCCGGCGGGAGGCGCTTCATGCCGAACCACATGCCGCCCCTCTTCTCGCGCGCCGCGCGCCACCTCTCCCGCATCAAGGGGATGCGGGCGGCGACCTCTTCTTGCGAGAGCCCGAGCAGCCGCTCGTTCGGCACGACGGCGTAGATTCTGGCGCGCGACCTTTCGGCCTCCGCGTACACGTCGTCCATGTCGTAGCCGGCGGCCTGCATCATCCCGCCGCCCGCGCCCCCGAGCCGCGCCACCTCGTCGCCGTCGGTCTGGATGATGACGACGGCCCGCCTCTTCTCGGCGTCCACAAGCTCCCTGAGCGTCGCCAGCAGCGCGCTGAACTGCATGCTGCGCGTCCTGTAACCCTCGAACGTGTACTTCTTCAAAGCGTCGAGCGCGGACTTCAAACGCTTCTTGTCGCGCGTGAAGCCGACGGCGAGCTGCACGTCGTCGGTGACAATCGCCATCTCGTCCGAAGGCTTGAGGTGGTTGACCAGCTTCTTGGCGGCCTCGACGCTTGAGTCGAGGTAGGCGAGCTGGCTGTCGCTTCGGTCGAAGATGAGGACTACCGAGCGCGGCAGCTTTTGCGAGTCGTCGCCGAGCGCGAAGAACGAAAGCTCCTGCGCCCGGCCGTCCTCGACGACGACGAAGTCGTCCTTCGTCAACCCCTCGACGGCGCGCGTCCCCGTCCTGTCAGTCACGAGCACGTCGAGCAGGACGAGCGACGTGTCCACCCTGACGACCTCTTCCTCCGACTCGCCCCCGGACGCCCCCCGTCCGGCGTCGCCCTTCACGTCATCCTTCGGCCTCTTGAGGCTGGAGCCGAAGGCGGGCGGCCTCTGCGCCTCCGTCTGCGCCGCGGGCCGCACGGCGGGCGACATGGCGAGCACGACAGTTGTCAAAATCGCCAACGGCGACGCGAGCGACAGGCCGCGTTTCATACCTCTCGTCCTCCTTCAAGGTCGCACCCGGAGGCCCGCATTATACCGAAAGCCCGCCCGGCTTATCCTTGAAAGGGGATAAGCCGGGCGGGCTTTTGAGATTCAGGGTCGGCGCTTACCGGGCCTTGTTGGTGATGTTGCCGCCGCCGAGCGTGACGAGCGCGGCGCGCGAGCCAGCTTGATGCCAGAGCGCGCCCGCCCCGTCGCGGATGACGAAGGCGAAGGCGTCCGCCTGCTTCGGCGTCAGCAGGTCGCCGTCCGAGGTGTTCGCCTCGAACGAGTAGTTGCCGAAGGAGGCGACCGTCAGCCCCGTCGCCGGGTCAACCTTCAGGACGTTGCACTTGCCCTTGAACTCCGAGCGCGTGTAGACCGCGGGCGTCACGCCCGGCTCGGCCGCGAATTGCAGGTAGCCGTCCTGCCAGGTGTTCGCCTTGACGACGTAGTTGAAGCCGTCCGCGCCGCGGAAGACGAGCGTGAAGTTGCCCTTCACCTGATCGCCCTTCTTGCCGGCGAGGACGTTGAAGCCGAAGTTGGCGCGGCCGTTCGCGCTCGCCGGGTCGGCCACCCAGCCGCCGCCGCCGCTGCGCAACTCGTCCGACGGCACGGCCACGTCGAGCACGCCGACGCCCGCCGGGTTCGCCACCCAGAACTGATTCGCCGCGTCCACGCGGACGTTGACGACGTAGGTGTCCGCCGCGACGCCCTGGACGGTCGCCTGCGCGTCGCCGTTGGCGTCCACGGCCACGCCGCTGACGACGAGGTCGGGCGTCGCCGAGGTGTTGTTCGACTTGAACAGCTCGAAGGTGACGGCGGCCTTCGTGATGTCGCCGACGAAGTTCGCGCCGTCCGCTTCAGGCGTCAGGCGTGCGGCGAGCCGCACGGTCGCGGTGTTGACGCCGGGGCCGGCCGTCAGGAGCGAGGCGTCGCCCGTGTAGGCCGGCGCCGCGTTCTCGCGCGAGACGTTAAGAGTGGAGGCGGCGCTCGCCGCGTCGAGGTAGGAGGCGTTGGCGCTGGTGAACTTGGCGGTCACGCTGTAAGAGCCGGCGGGCACGTTCGCGGTGAACGCGAGCGCGGCGGCGCCGTTGGTCAGGGCCGACTGGCCGACGGGGCTGCCGTTGACGAAGAACTGGACGGAGCCCGCGAGCGGCTGGCCGGGGAACGCGGGCGCGCTGACCGAGGCTTGCAGCGTGGCGGCGTCGCTGTACTGCGCGGAGGCAGGGGCGACGGCGATTGTCGGCGACGACTTGACCGTCACGGTGAAGGAGCAGGTGCTCGTGTTGCCCGAGGCGTCTTTGGCCGTCACGTTGACGGTCGTCGTGCCGACCGCGAAGGCGGAGCCGGACGCGGGGCTGCTGGTGACGTTGACGGATGAGACCGTATCAGTCGCCGAGAGGTTGAAGTTGACGGCGGCCGTCGAGGCGCCGGGGGCGGCGGCGACGACGATGTCGGCGGGGCAAGAGACGGTCGGGGCCGTCGTGTCGCGGACGATGACGTTGAAGGTCGCCGTCGCCGTGTTACCTGCGCGGTCGGTGGCCGTGATGGTGACGGCCGTCGTGCCGAGCGCGAAGGTGCCGCCCGGAGCGGCGCTGTAGCCGACGGCGACGTTGCCGTCAACGAGGTCGGAGGCCGTGGCGGCGTAGGTGGCCGCGGCGCCCGCCGGGCTCGCGGCTTCGACGGTGATGTCGGCCGGGGCGTTGATGACGGGGGCCGTCGTGTCGCGCACCGTGACGTTGAAGGTCTTGCCGGCGGTGTTGCCGGCGGCGTCCGTGGCGGTGGCCGTGACCTGCGTCGTGCCGAGGGGGAAGGTGCTGCCGGAAGGCGTGCTGAAGGTGACGTTGACCTGACCGCTGACGGCGTCGGCGGCCGTCGCCTCGAAGGTGGCCGGGGCGCCGCCGGGGCCGGTGGCTTCGACGGTCACGTCGGCCGGGGCGTTGATGACGGGCGCGGTCGTGTCGCGGACGGTGACTTTGAAGGAGCCGGTCGAAGTGTTGCCGGACTGGTCGGTCGCCGAAGCGTTGACGGTCGTCGTGCCGAGGGGGAAGGTGGCGCCGGACTGCGGATTCAAAGTCACCGGGACGGGGCCGCCGACGGCGTCTTCGGCCGTGGCCGAGAAGGCGGCGACGGCGCCCTGGGCCGAGGCCGCTTCGACGACGACATCGGGCGGCAGCGTGAGCGCGGGGCCGGTCTTGTCGCGGACGGTGACGTTGAAGGTGGCGGAGGCGGTGTTGCCTGCGCTGTCGGTCGCGGTGGCGGTGACTTGGGTCGTGCCGAGCGCGAAGGTGCTGCCCGAGGGGATGCTGAAGGTGACGGCGAGCGCGCCTTCGAGGTTGTCTTGGGCCGTGGCCGTGTAGTTGGCGACGGCGCCCGCGGGGCCGGTGGCTTCGACGGTGATGTCGGCCGGCGCGTGGAGCGTGGGCGCGACGTTGTCGAGGACGGTGAACTTGAGCGCACCGGCTTCGACGGTGAACTTGCCCTTCAGCTCGGCGGGCAGGCCGGAGTAGGTGAAGTCGGCCGCCGCGAAGTTGGTCGAGCCGAAGGTGACGAGCGTGTAGGTCGCGCCGGGCGCGAGGTTGGCGGCCGGGTTGAAGGCGAACTCGTAGGAGCCGACGCCGGCCTTCGTGAACGCGCCGGAGAGGGCGAGCCGGTCGGAGGTGGCGCCGAGGTCGAAGGTCATTTCGGCGCCGCCGTTCCAGTTGAGCGAGGCCGCGCCGAGGGTCGCGATGGGAGACGCGCCTTCGGGCGAGAGCGTGGCACCGGAGTTAAGCGTGACGGCGCGGCTGATGGTGCCGGAGCCGGAGAGCGTGGCGTCGGCGTTGACGTTGAAGGCGCCGCCCGCGGCGACGGTGCCGAGGACGCGGAGCGTGCCTTGCTGGACGTTGGTCGCGCCCGTGTAAGTGTTGGCGCCGGAGAGGACGAGCGTGCCCGTGCCGGTCTTCGTCAGGGCGCCCGCGCCCGTGAGCGCGCCGGAGAGCGTGATGTTCTGCGGAAGGTTCGAGGCGTCGGCCGCCTTGATGGTGACGGTGTTGGTGAGCGCCAGCGGGTGCGACGTGGACCAGTCCTCGGCGGCGCCGAGCGTGCCGCCCGAGAGGTTGACGGCGGTCGTCATCCCGCTCGTGCCCTTCTTGACGATGCCGCCGCCGCCGACGTAGAGCGAGCCGCCGCTGAGGGCGATGGTGGCCGAGCCGGCGTTGACGGTCGAGTCGAAGCCGAGCGTGAACTTCTCGACGGTGCTGGTGCCGCCGGAGAAGGTGGCGAAGGCGACGTTGTTGGCGTTCGTGCCGTTGGTCTTCGAGAGGACGAGGCCGTTGGCGGTGTCGGCGGCGTTGAAGACGCCGCTCGTCACGCGCAGGGCGCCGCCGCGGCCGGCGGTCGTCTGGTTGGCGACCGTGATGGCGCCGTTGACGTTGAGCGTGCCGCCCTCGACGGAGAGCGAGCTGCTGGAGTTGAGCGTGCCGACGCCTACGGTGCCGTTAACAGTCGTCGTGCCGCCCGCGAGGATGAAGCCGACGCCGTAGGCGGGCGAGGTGGTGTAGCTGCCGCGCTGGAGGTCAACGCTGGCGGTGTTGACCGTGCCGCCGTTGACGCGGATGGTGGCGCCGTCGCCGTTCGTCGTGCGCAGGCCGCCGTTGAAGTTGGCCGTGCCCGAATCGACGACGAGGAGGCCGGGCGTCGAGCCGGGCGTGACCGTGACCACGCCGCTGGTCGTGAGCGTGCCGCCCGCGAGGTTGAACTGAGTGCCGGAGACTGCGGCGACGGTCAACGTCGTCGTTTGCAGGCTGCCGCCGCCGCCGAGGCGGAGCGTCCCAACGTTGACATTGGTCGCGCCGCCGTAGGCGTTGTTGCCCGAGAGGACGAGCGTGCCGGCGCCGGCCTTCGTGAGCCCCGCAGAGCTGTTGACGGGCGCGGCGACGGTCGCGGTGGCGCCCGCGGCGAGCGCGTTGACCGTGAAGGTCGGCTGGCCGGAGGCGACCGAGAGGGTCAGGCCGTTGGCGGGGTCGCCGTTGGAGTCGAGCACCCAACTGCCTGCGGTCGCGGTGCTGGTGTCGCCGAAGATGAGGTTGCCGAGGGCGCGCGGCGAGTCGAGGCGGACGAGGTTCGTCCCCGAGATGTTGAGCGAGTTGAAGTCGGCCGTGTTGCCCGCGCCGTTGGCGACCGCGCCGCTCTGCCAGTTGGCGCCGCCGCTCCAGAGGCCGCCGCTCGCGAGCTGCGCCCAGACGCCGCTAACGTTGTTGCTGACGGTGTAGGTCTGCCCGGCGGTGTAGCCGCCGGCGATTTGGTTGCCGGCCACGTCAACGATGCCGGTGCCGCTCGCCTTCAGGTCGAGGCGCAGGGTGCCGGTGCCGGAGACGGAGTTGACGGTTACGTCGAAAGTCGTGTTGGTGACGGAGGCGGCGCCCGCGACGGCGCCCGCGGCCGAGCCGGTGGTGGCGAGCTGGAAGTCGGAAGAGTCAACGCCCGTGACCGGCTCGCTGAAGGTGACGCGGAAGACGACGGTGCCGCCGTTGATGGTCGCGCCCGTGGGGTTCTGGCGGTTGACGGAGACGACGGCGGGCGGCGTCTCTTCGACGGTGACGACGAAGTCGGGGGAAGAGAGACTGTCGTGGTTCGCGTTGTCGGTGGCCTTGGCGTTGAAGGTGTAGGTGCCGGGCGCGAGGACGGTGTTCGTGTAGTCGAACGACCATTTGCCCGAGCCGTCGGCGATGGCGGCGCCGATGGCGCCCACGTCGGCGCGCGAGACGGTGACGGTGTGGCCGGCCGTCGCGGTGCCGTTGATGACGAGCGTGGTGTCGCTCGTCACGCGGTCGTTCGTGAGCGGGCCGGTGTCGGAGACGATGTTGGTGATGGCGGGCGTCGTCAGCCCCGTGTCAACCGTGTACTCGGCCGAGGACGGGCTGACGTTGCCGGCGGTGTCGGCGGCGGTCGCGGTGAAGGTGTGAACGCCCTGCGGGAGCGAGCCCGAGTAGGTCAGGACCCACGCGCCGTTCTGGCCCGCGCTGGCGGCGCCGACGAGGCCGGCGTCCTTGCGCGCGACGGTGACGGAGGTGCCGGGCTCGGCCGTGCCCTTGAAGACGAGGGAGCCGCCGCCGACGCTGTTGATGGAGGGCGCGGCCGGGGCGGTCGTGTCAACGGTGACGACGAAGGGCTCGGACTCGGGCGTCTCGCCGCCTTCTTCGTCGGTGGCGGTGGCGGTGAAGGTGTGCGCGCCTTCGGAGAGCGTTGAGGCCGCGTAGTCGAAGCTCCAGTTGCCGGCGGCGTCGGCCGTCGCGGTGCCTATCTGGCCGACGCCTTCTAGAGTGAGCGTGACGGTGTCGTTGGCGCCTGCCGTGCCGGAGAGGACGAGGTTGGCGTCGCTCGTAATCTCGTCGGTTGAGGAGACGCCGGTGTCGTCGGTGACTGAAGTGATGGCGGCAATCTTGGCGCCGAGCGAGGTGACGATGTTGGCCTTCGGGACGGCGCCCATGCCGTCGCCGAGGTAGAAGCTCGGGTGCGGCGGCTGGTTGTAGGCGGTGTTCTGCCACGCGACGGCCACGCGGTACTGGTGGTCGTGCATCAGCGTGTAGATGCGGTTAGAGGCCGGGATGGTCGTCGTGTAGATGCGCAGGGCCGAGTTGTCGGAGGTGCGCCAGATGACCTCCTCGCGCCAGTCGCCGAGGATGTCGCCGAGGAGCGAGGGCGTGGCCTTCGTCGAGTTGTTCGACGCGACGCCCGCGGGCGAGAGCAGCGTGCTCGTGGTGTTGTTCGTCCAGTTCCACTTCGAGATGGTCGTGCCGTCCTCGAACTCGCGCAGCAGGTCGGCGTCCCACCAGACGGCGAAGTTCTTCGGCGAGGGCGCCGAGGTGCGAATCTGCACGCCGGTCGCGCTCCAGAGCCCGCCGCGCGAGCTGTACATCTCGTAGCCGCGGTAGCGCGGGTCGATGTCGAGCGCGACGCCGCGGCCCACGTCGGCGCCCTCGCCCGAGACGCCGAAGATGAGCTGGCCCGTCTTCGCGTCGCGGAACTCGGAGCCGTTGGCGCCGTAGCTGGCCGGCTCCTCGTGGACCATGTAGACCTCCTGGCCGGGGCGGTCGGGGTCCATGTCGGACATGTGCAGCGCGTCGCCGTGGCCGAGGCCGGTCGAGTAGAGGCCGGTGCCGTTGTCGTCAATCGCGGCGGCGCCGTAGGTGATTTCGTCCTTGCCGTCGCCGTCAACGTCGCCGATGGTCAGAGAGTGCGAGCCCTGCCCGCGGTAGGCGGAGTTGACGTTGGAGGTGCCGGTGTGGCCGGTGTCGAAGTTCCAGCGGTTGGTGAGCTGGCCGTCGCGGAAGTCCCACGCGGCGACGTAGGCGCGCGTGTAGTAGCCGCGGGCCATCACGAGGCTCGGGCGCTTGCCGTCGAGGTAGGCCACGCCCGCGAGGAAGCGGTCAACGCGGTTGCCGTAGGAGTCGCCCCACGAGGAGACGGTGCCGCGGCCGGGGTTGTAGTTGACGGTCGCCCTCGCGGCGCCGGTCAGGCCGTTGAAGACGGTCAGGTATTCGGGGCCGGAGAGGACGTAGCCGGACGAGTTGCGGTAGTCCGCGTTAGGGTCGTCGCCGGGGCGGATGACGTTCTGCCCCGCGCCGTCAACGGTGCCGGGCGCGGTCTTGCACGCGATTTCGGATTTGCCGTCGCCGTCGAGGTCGTAGACCATGAACTGCGTGTAGTGCGCGCCGGCCCGGATGTTGCGCCCGAGGTCGATGCGCCACAGCCGCGTGCCGTCGAGGCGGTAGGCGTCGAGGTAGACGTTGCCGGTGTAGCCGCTCAGCGAGTTGTCCTTCGAGTTCGTCGGGTCCCACTTCAGGATAATCTCGTACTGGCCGTCGCCGTCCACGTCGCCGACCGAGGCGTCGTTGGCGGTGTAGGTGTAGGCGACGCCGTCGGGCGTCGTGCCGCCCGCGGGAATCTGGAGCGGGACGTTGAGATACTGCTGGACGGCGGCGCCCGCCGGGAGCGTGAAGGAGTCGCTGGGCGCGCGCTCGACGCCGTTCACGACGGGACGAACGAAGTAAGAGTTCGGCTGCGTGAGGTCGGCGCCGGTGTCAACGAAGTTCGTGCTGTCGCTGATGGGAGCGCCGTTGAGCTGGACGGCCGGGCCGCCCGCGGTCGAGCGGTAGAGGTTGAAGGCGACCGCCGAGGGGTCCGTGCCGAACAGTCGCCAGCCGACGTACACGTCCGTCGCGTTCTGGCGAATCGCGACCACACCGCGGTTCAAATTCTCCATCAGGTATTGCGCCCTCGCCGTCGTCGTGAGCAAGAGCAGCGCCGCCGCCATCAACAGACCCGTCCTGAGATTCTTCTTGAGCATCGTTTCGTCTCTACCGCTTCCTTGAAAGGCCGACCGGGGTTGTGAGTTGAAGTCCGTCAATTTTCGTTATCCGGCGGAGGATAGGGCCAATTTTGTCGTAAGCAAAGCAGAAGTTTTTGCGGCGTCGCGGATTCCGCGATGCGGAACGAGCATCAAATTTCTCCCGAAAAATCGCGGTTTGTGTATAATTTGTTCGCCCTACCAACATTCCGGGATGCGGAACGAATTTTTGACCGATGGACAAAGAGCCCACCGTCGCCGAGGCCGTAGTCCGCGCCTGCAACCTCCTCAAAGCCTTCCGCCACGAGGGCGAACAGCTCGCCCTGCGCGACCTCGTCTCGCGCACGGGCCTGAGCAAGACGACGGCCTTCCGGCTCGCGCAGAGCTTGGTGCGCGGCGGCCTTCTGGAGCGCGTCAACAAGAACGCCTACCGGAGTTTGGTGAGGCCGCTCGGCGGCCCCGGCTTCCGCCTCGGCTTCGCCTCGCAGGGGACCGACTCGGAGTTCTCGCGTGAGGTGAGCGCGAGCGTCGGCCGCGCCGCCGACCGCGAAGGCATCCCGCTCGTCACCGTGGACAACCGCTACAGCCCGACGCGGGCGCTCCGCAACGCCGACCTCCTCATCCGCGAGCGCGTTGACCTCGTGCTTGAGTTCCAAGCCTTCGAGCAGGTGGCGCCCATCATCTCGTCGAAGTTCATCGAGGCCGACATCCCCGTCATCGCCATCGACATCCCGCACCCCGGCGCCACCTACTTCGGCGCGAACAACTACCAGGCGGGCCTCATCGGCGGGCGGGCGCTCGGGCGCTGGGCGAAGGCGAACTGGGGCGGGCAGGTCGAAGAGGTGTTGCAGGTCGAGTTGCCTCTGGCGGGGCCGCTGCCGCAGTTGAGGATAACGGGCATGCTGGCCGGACTGGGCGAGGTGCTGCCCGGCGTCAAGCAGTCGGCGACGGCGCGGCTCGACGGCAAAGGGGGTTTCGAGAAGAGTCTCGAAGTCGCGCGGCGCTACCTTCGCCGGACGCGGGCGAAGCGGACGCTGGTCGTCGCCGTCAACGACCCGAGCGCGCTCGGGGTGTTAAGGGCTTTTGAGGAGGCGGGGCGCGGGCAGCTCTGCGCGGTGATGGGGCAGAACGCGGTCAGGTCGGCGGTCGAAGAGCTGCGCCGTCCGGGGACGCGCCTCGTCGGCTCGGTCGCCTACTTCCCCGAGCGCTACGGCGACGAGCTGATACCGCTGGCCCGCGCCATCCTGCAAAAGAAGCAAGTACCGTCGGCCGTCTTCGTCGAGCACCAGCTCGTCACGCCGAAGAACGTCAACCTCATCTACCCGGTCGAGACGGGTTAAGAGAAGAACAGGCGCGTCACGAACCACCAGAGGCCCGCGAGCGCGATGGCGGCGGAGAGGACGACCCTCCCGTGCCGCTCGAAGGCGGGCAGGTCGCGCAGCTTCCACAGCAGCGGCAGGAGTATGACCGCCACGCCCACCTGACCCAGCTCGACGCCGAGGTTGAACGAGAAGAGCGGCATGAGCAGGGCCGAGCCGGACGAGCCCAACCCCGCCTCCTTCAACGCGCCCGCGAAGCCGAAGCCGTGGACGAGGCCGAGCGCGAAGGTCAACGCCCACCGCCAGCCGGGCTCGCCGCGCCGCACGATGTTCTCGACGCCGACGAAGACGATGGAGGCGGCGATTAAAGGCTCGACGACGCGGCCCGGAAGCGACACCACGTCGAGCGCGGCCAGCGCGAGCGTCAGCGAGTGGGCGAGCGTGAAGCAGGTGACTATCTTCGCCGCCGTCGAGAAGCGTCGGCAGGCCACGAGCAGGCCGAAGAGGAAGAGCAGGTGGTCGTAGCCGGTCAGGATGTGCTCGACGCCGAGCTTGAGGAAGCCCCAGAAGGAAGACGCCCGCCCCGACGCGGCCGAAGAAGCCGAGCCCGCGTCACCCGCCTCCAAAGACCCGGCCGCGGCCGTCAGCACCTCGGTCCGTAGGACCTTGTCGTCGGCGTCCTTCAGCGTCAGCGCGGTCCTGTGGTCGGGCGAAAGTTTTTGTAGAAACTCCGCATCGAAGCGGAGCGGGGCGCCCGCGGGGCGCGGGTAGACGAGAAGGAAGCCGACGCCGTCCTCCTCGCGCAATTCCGCCTCGGCCGAGCGCGGCGCAAGCTCCGCCCCGCCGGCCGTGATTTTGTAGAAACTCGGCGCCAGCTCCTTCAGTCGCGGCAGCTCCGCCGCAACGTCGGGCGCGGACTCGGCCGGGCCTCCGAGAAGGCTCCACGCGGACTCGGCCGACATGTCCACCTCCAGCTCGACGCGGTCTTCGTACAGCCGCGCCACGGCCCAGCTCGTCATCGGGTTGTGCGCCAGCGCGCGGCCCGCGCACGCGGCGAGCAGCAGTATCAACAAACAAGTCTTGCGTCGGCTCGTCACGCTCGAATCCTCTTTTGTGCGGAGTCGCCACATCGTAATACATTTCCTTCGCGCCGGATGATTTAAAAAGGGCCGGGGGCCGTCCGCGCGGAATGTTATGATGCCCGCTTTGACGTGACCCCTTGATGTTATGAGAGTCATTTACTGCGCCGAGCCGTTCTCGCCGACCCACGTCGATTTCGCTTACGAACCGGAGGCCGAGGCCGCGACCCGCGCCGGCCTTGAGTACGGGCTCATCAATTTCGAGGCGCTGGTGGATGAGCGCAAGCCCGCGGCGGCCGTCCGCCGCGTGAAGCCGCCGGAGGTCCCCGACTTGGCCGTCTACCGCGGCTGGATGCTCACGCCCGGCGACTACTCGCAGCTCTACGACGCGCTTGAAGAGAAGGGGCTCCGCCTGATAAACACGCCCGCCGACTACAAGCATTGTCACCACTTCCCCGAGTCCTACCCCATCATCAAGGAGCACACGCCCGCGAGCGTCACGGTCCCGCTCGGCGAGGGCTTTTCCGCCGAAGAAGTCATGCGCGCGCTCGCGCCCTTCGGCGAGCGGCCCGTCGTCTTGAAGGACTACGTTAAGTCGAGGAAGCACGAGTGGCTCGAAGCCTGCTACATCCCTTCGGCCGCCGACCGCGAGTCGGTCGAGAGGGTCGTCAAGCGGTTCCTTGAGCTTCAGGGCGGGGACGTGAACGAAGGGCTCGTGTTCCGCGAGTTCGTCGCCTTCCGCCCGCTCGCGTCCCACTCAAAGAGCGGGATGCCGCTGACGAAGGAGTTCAGGCTCTTCTTCCTCGACAGCGAACTGCTCACCTCGGTGGAGTATTGGGAGGAGGGCGACTACGGGGGGCAGACCCCGCCGACGAGCCTCTTCGGCTACGTGGCGCGCGAGGTGCGGAGCCGCTTCTTCACGATGGACATCGCGCAGCGCACAGACGGCGAGTGGATGATTGTCGAGCTGGGCGACGCGCAGGTGGCGGGGCTGCCGGAGAAGGCCGACTTGGATGAGTTCTACCGCGGTTTGCGCGGGCGCGTGGAAGGGGCTTGATACGAACCGGGGATGGGAAGGAAGTTAAAATGGTTAGCCGTCGTGGCGCTCGCCGTCGTGCTCGCGGGCTGTGCTTTCTACGTGGTGCTGTCGCGGTCGAAGGGCGAGGCCGTGGCGGAGCATAAGTATTTCCAGTCGGACGCCGGTCGCCCCCTCGCCATCGCACACCGCGGCGGCGCCGGGCTGTGGCCCGAGAACACGCTCTACGCCTTCGAGCGGGCCGCCGCGATGGGCGTTGACGTGATTGAGACGGACGTGCACGCGACGGCCGACGGCGAGCTAATCGTCATGCACGACGAGAACGTCGCACGGACGACGGACGGCGCCGGCCCCGTCGCCTCGATGACGCTCGCGGAAGTTAAGAGGCTCGACGCCGCCTACCGCTTCACGACCGACGGCGGCCGGAGTTTTCCCTTGAGGGGCCGCGGCGTCCGCATCCCCACGCTGCGCGAAGTCTTCACGGCCCTCCCGCTCATGCGTTTCAACATCGAGCCGAAGCAGGCCGCGCCGTCGCTCGTCCCGCCCCTGTGCCGCATGATTCGCGAGCACGGCATGGCCGAGAAAGTCATGGTCGGAGCGTTCAGCGGGACGACGCTGGCGGAGTTCCGCCGCGAGTGCCCCGAGGTGGCGACCTCGGCCGCGACGGGCGAGGTGGCGAGCTTCCTCGCCATGCACGAGGCGGGGCTCGCCGCCTCCTACAGCCCAGTCATGCAGGCGCTCCAGGTGCCCGAGCGGGCCGGCGTCTTGCACGTCCTCACGCCCGACTTCGTCAAAGCCGCGCACGGCCGCAACCTCCGCGTCCACGCCTGGACCGTCAACGACGAGTCGGACATGCGCCGCCTCGTCGGGATGGGCGTGGACGGCGTCATGACGGACTACCCCGACCGCCTTCTCAGAGTCCTCGGCCGCCCCGCCTCATTCGTACCGGAGCGCGACTAGCGGGTCGATGCGCGTCGCCCGGCGGGCCGGGATGAGGCACGCGACGAGCGCGACGAGCAGGAGCAGCAGCGAGATGGCGGCGAACACCAGCGGGTCGGTCGCGGCCACGCCGAACAGCAATCCCGCCATCAACCTCGTCAGCGCGTAAGCCCCGACGAGCCCGAGCAGGACGCCGGCCAGCGCGAGCCTCAGGCCCTGCCCGACGAACAGCCGCACCACCTCGCGCCCCCGCGCGCCGAGCGCCATGCGGACGCCTATCTCGCGCGTCCGCTGGCTGACCTGATAGCTGAGCACGCCGTAGAGCCCGACGGCCGTCAGCACCAGCGCGATGGCTGCGTAAGCGGCCATCAGCGTCGTCACGAAACGCTGCGCGGCGAGCGACGTGCTGACGACTTCCGTCATCGGTCGCACACGCGCCACGGGCAGCTCCGGCGCGACTTCGCGCAGCGCCGCGCGCAACTGCTCGTTCAGGTCAACCGGCGACGACGTGCGCACGAGCCACGAAGTCAAAAACCAGCGCCCGACCGACTCCGCCGTCTTGTCCGACATCTGCGCCGCCGGGTAATAGAAAGTCTCCTTGACGGGTCGGCCCAAGCCCATCTCCTTGATGTCGGCGACCACGCCGACGACCTGCCACTTCCTGTTATCGAGCGTGACGAACTCGCCCACCGCGTCGCGCCCCGGCCAGAAGTGGCGCGCGAACGACTCGTTGACGACGACCACCGGCTGCCCTTCGCCGTCCCCGAAGACGCGCCCCTTGAGCACGTCGATGCCCATCGCCGCGAAGTAGTCGCCGCCTATCGGCCTCGCCTCCGCGGACATGGTGAGCTTGCCCGCGCCCGTCTCGACCACGGGGTTCTGATTCAGCCCGCTCTCCAGCGGCAGGCCCGGCACCGTGGCGACAGCCGTCACGCCGGGCAGCGCCCGAATGCGCTCGATGACGCGGCGTTGAAGCTCCCACGACTGCGCCGTCGTCCTGTACTGCTCCGAGTTGAGCGACACCTGCATCGTCGTCAAATTCCGCGCGTCGAAGCCGAGCGACACCGAACGCAGCTTGCCGAAGCTCACCACCAGCAGGCCCGCGCCTGCCAGCAGCACCAGCGACAACGCCACCTCGACCACCACCAAAAGCCCGCGCACGTACCGCCCCGCGCCCGCCGACCCCGCACGCCCCGCCGCCTTCAGCGACTTATTCAAGTCGAGCCGCACCGCCGACAGCGCAGGCACGACGCCGAACAGCACACTCGCCACGCACGAGGCGAGGACGGCGAAGACGAGCGCCTGCGAGTCCAGCCTTATCTCCGCCGCGCGCGGCAGCGCCGCCGGCCTCAGCGCCAGCAGCGCCGGCACGCTCCACGTCGCCAGCAGCAACCCCGCCGCCCCGCCCAGCACCGAGAGCAAAAGGCTCTCCGTCATCAACTGCCTCACTATCCGCAGCCGCCCCGCCCCGAGCGCCACCCTCACCGCTAACTCCCCGGCGCGACTCGACGAACGCGCTATCAGCAGGTTCGACACGTTCGCGCACGCGATCAGCAGCACGAAGCCGACCGCGCCGAACAGCATCAACAGCGTGCCGCTCACGTCCTCGACAATCGCCTCGCGGTAAGGGACGAGACGAATGCCGCCCTCCTTCTCGCCCGCGTGTCCGGGGTACGCGTCGCGGAAGGGCCGCCAGAGCGCGTCCGCCTCCGCCTGCGCCTGCTCAAGACCGACGCCCGGCTTGAGCCGCGCAATCATCTCCGTGTTGTGCCCCTGGTCCTTCGGGTCAATCCTGTACTGCGCGGGCACCAGCACGTCCACCTGCGTCCGGTACTCGAAGCCTGCGGGCATGACGCCGACGACCGTGCAGGCACGGCCGTTGAGCTGCACGTCGCGGCCGACCACCCCGGCGTCCGCGCCGAAGGCTCCGCGCCACAGCCCGTCGGTCAGCACCGCCGCGCAAGGCCCCTGCGGCCGGTCCTCCTCCGGCACGAAGCCGCGCCCCAGCGCCGGGCGCACGCCGAGCACGCGGAAGAATCCTTCAGTCACTCGCAAGCCCCTCACGCGCTGCGGCTCGGCGATGCCCGACAAATTGAAGCCCCCGCCGCCGGAGCTGACGCCGGCCGCCTCCTCGAACGACTTCGTGTGCTCGCGCCAGAAGGCGAACTCCGTCGTCGTCACGCTCTGGCCCTCGCCCTGAAACCAGCGCCAGTGAGCCCGCACGATGCGCTCCGGCTCCGGGTACGGCAAGGGGCGGAAGACGACGGCGTTGACGACGCTGAAGACGGCCGTGTTGGCGCCGATGCCTAAAGCGAGCGTCATGACGGCGACGGCCGTAAAGCCCGGCCCCCTGCGCAGCATCCGCAGCCCGAACCTCAAGTCCTGCGCTAACTGCCGGAGCCACGCGCCGCCCCACACCCCGCGCGTCGCCTCCTTGACCAAGCCGACGTTGCCGAACTCCCTCCGCGCGGCGGCCTCCGCCCGCTCCGGCGTCTCGCCCCGCTCCACGCGGTCGCGAATCGCCATCCGCAGGTGGCTCCGTATCTCCTCGTCAAGCTCCTCGTCGCGCCGCGTCAGCTTCACGAATCGCCCTCCTCCAACTCCAACTGCGGGCTCAAGGCCCTTGAGACGGCCGCCGAGAACTGCTCCCAGCGCGAACGCTCCGAGAACAACTGCTTCTTGCCCGCCGCCGTCAGCCTGTAGAGCTTGACCCGCTGGTTGTTGTCCGACACCCCCCACTCGGAGCTGACCCAGCCCTGCCTCTCAAGCCTGTGCAGCGCCGGATAGAGCGAGCCGGTGTCTACTCTGAGCACGTCGCCCGAGTTGGCCCTGATGGCCTGACTGATGCCGTAGCCGTGCTGCGGCCCCCACTGAAGCGTCTGGAGCACGAGCAGGTCCAGCGTCCCCTGTAGCAACTCTATCCGGTCCTTGTACGGAGTCTTCTTAACCATGTAGATACTCTACATCCTCCCGTGTAGGCTGTCTACACCCTCGGCGCCGTCCGACGAACTTTGACGCCGCCGACGCCGTAGTATAAATACCCTCCGGTTTGTACAAGTTGGCGAGAAGTTGAGGTGAAGAGCCTGTGACGCAACACATCGGCATCGTGGCCGGCAGCGCCGAGGGCGCCGCCCTCTGTTACCGCACCGTCTGCGTGGAGGCGCCGGCCTTCATGGGCGAGCACAACCACCCCGAGATAACCTTGAACTCGATTCCGATGGCCGAGCACATGCCCCCCATCCTCGCGGGCAACTGGGAGGCCGTCGCCGAGCTGATGTTGGCCTCCGCGCACAAGGTCGCGCGGGCCGGGGCCGACTTCGCCATCTGCCCCGACAACACCTACCATCAGGCTTTCGAGTACCTCATCCCGCGCTCGCCCATCCCGTGGCTGCACATCGCCGAGGCGGTCGCCGAAGAGGCGCGGCGGCTCGGCTTCGCGCGGCTCGGCATCCTCGGGACGAAGTACCTGACGGAAGGCCCCGTCTACCCCGAGACGCTCGGGCGGCTCCGCATCGAGAGCGAGATACCCGACCCGGCAGACAGGGAGCGGATAAACGACATCATCTTCAAGGAGCTGGTCAACGGCATCTTCCCCGAAGCCTCCCGCCTGTACTTCAACGAGGTGACTGTCAAGCTGAAGGAGCGCGGCTGCGACGCCGTCGTCCTCGGCTGCACCGAGATACCTCTCATCGTGCGCCCCGACGACTGCCCGCTTCCCACCCTCGATTCGACTCGCCTGCTCGCGCGCGCGGCCCTCCGGCGGGCGCTCGGGCAGTAAGAGCCTTCACCGCCGCTCGCCGACTTCCGTCAAGCCCAAGGCGGGCAGCGCCTTCAGCTTGCGCGAGGCCATCACGAAGTAGACGCGCTCTATCAAGCCTTCGCCGTCGAGCTGAAAGAGCGCGGCTAACCTTCCGGCGTAGCCCGGCGGCGGCGCGTCCTCCCTTTCGATCGCCACCGCGTACAGGCCGTTCAGCTCGACGGCCCGGCTCTTCGACTTAAAGCTCGCCGCCGCCTCGAACAGCTTCGACAACAACAGCGCCACCTTCGCCCTCCCGACGACGGGGACTCTGGCCGCGAAGAACTCGCCGCCGCCGTCGCTGATGCCGACGACGCCCGCCGCCAGCAGCCTCGCCGCCGACTCCGTGTCGCGGTTCTTCAGGAACTCGACGAGCTGGCCGACGACGCGCCCCGTCTTCTCGGCCAGAGACTTCCCCGGCACGAACCTTCGCTCCTCGTACTCGCGCATCACGCGCCGCGCCCGGTGGTGCGTCGTCTTGACGTTCTGCTCCGTCATGCCGAGGACGCGCGCGGCCTCCGCCACGCTGAAGTCGAACACGTCGCGCAGGAGCAGCACGGCCCTCTGCGTCGGCGTCAGCAGTTCGAGCGCGAGCAGGAACGCGAACGATACGCTCTCAAGCATCTCGTAGCGCGCCGACGGGCTTGCCGCGTCGCCGCCGCCGCCGACGGCCGCCGCGTCGAGCATCGCTAGCACGTCCTCGTTGTTCTCCGTCTCGAAAGGCGCCGGGAGCCATTGCCCCGTGTAGCCCTGCCGGCGTCGGCGGCGCAGCAGGTCGCGGCTCAGGTTGACCGCCACGCGCACCAGCCACGGCCGCAGCGGCTCGTCCGTGTTCGCCGGGGGCTTCTGCATCAGCCGGACGAAGGTCTCCTGCAAGATGTCGTCCGAGTCGGCCGCGCTGCCCGTCATGCGGTAGCTCAGGCCCCACAGGAACCGCCGGTTCTCGTTAAAAATCTGTTCGAGTTGCATAGTGTTTCAAAGGCTGCCGCCCGGCGGCCAGCAACGCGCCCGCGACCGCCGCGCCCGCGGCTTCGGAGGCGGCGAGCAGGTAGGACGTGACCCGAAACATCGACGACCAGAACTCGGGCCGCAGGCGGGCGACGTGCGCGACGTGGTCAATCGTGTCGGCGACGAAATGGTAGTACACGCCGAACGCGAGCGAGCCGAGCATCGAGACGAGCAACACCGCCGCCCCTGCCTTCTCGAATTTCAGGAGCGTAAACCCCGCAGCCACCGGCCCGAGGATGATGACCGGGATGATGAAGGCGAGCTGGGCCGGGCTCGCCTTGACGTTCAAGACCTCATGAGCGACGGAGTGCAGCACGACCGTCAGGAAGTGGAACCCGACGAGCCCGAGGGCCGTCAACTTTAACCCGCTCGCGTGCCGGTTGTTCATCGTCTCGTCCCCCTCAGTTGGCGAACCCTTCGCTCCGCCACGTTCCGACGACATCGCCGAGGCCCGCGCGGAAGGACGGGAACCGCGGCGCCCAGCCGACCTCCTCGCGGAAGAGCCGGTTGGAGGTGAGCGTCGAGCGCGTGAAAAATTCCAGCGCGCCCTTCCAGACGAAAAGTCTTGCGAGCCACAGCGGAATCCTCCGCGGCGCGGGCGCCCCGAGCCGACTCGCGAACTCGACCAGCATCTCTTTAATCGTGACCGGCTCGTCGTCCGTGACGTGCCACAGCCCGCGCCGGCCCGCCTCGGCCGCGGCGACGAAAGCGGACGCGGCGTCGTCCGCGTGCAGGTTCGCAGAGACGGCGCGGCCCCCGCCGAGGAGCGGCAGCCTGCGCCTCAAAAGCCCTTGGGCGAACATGCGGGTGTGGCTCGCGTCCGGGGCGTAGAAGCCGCCGCAGCGCAGGACGGCGACGTTGAAGCCGTACCGCTCGCCCGCGTCGCGTGCTATCCGCTCGCCGTCGAACGCCGAGCGGTACAACTCGTCCGGCTCTTTCACCTCGGTCTTCTCGTCGAAGAAGGAATCGTCCGCGGGCCGCGCCACCCAGACGATGCTCTGCTGGACGTAAGTCCCGGCGCCGACTCTGGCCGCGGCCTCCGTCAACGCCCGCGTGCCTTCGCGGCGCAGGCGGTCGTTCATCTCCCAAGCCTGCCGCCCGCCCGAGATTTTAGTCGGAATCGAGGTCGCGGCGTGGATTACCACGTCGGCCCGCCCGACGGCCGCGGCCAGCGAGCCGGAGTCGAAGATGTCGCCGACGACCGCCTCGCCGCCTAGCCTTTCAATCGTCTGCCTGCCCTTCTCGTCGCGCGCGAGGCCGACGACGCTATGGCCGCGCGCCAAAAACTGCCCCACCATCCGGCGGCCTAAAACTCCGGTCGCCCCGGCGATAAAAACTTTCATGTCCCTTCACCCCCGACTTTAATCGAACGCCTTCAAACACCTTCACGTCCGAGCCGCGCGGAAGGTTACAGCCGGGGTCAGCGTAAAAGAAAAAAGGCCGGGTGAATGCCGTCATGAACGACGGCATTCACCCGGCCCGCGTCGGCGCGGGTTACACGGGTCGGCCCATGTCGAAGACAATCTCTTTGGAAATCTTCCCTTCGCGCATCTCGAAGATGTGAACGAGCCGCATCTCTATCTTCTGCCCGGCGGAGAAGTGCGGCCAGTAACCGTCCTTGACCACCTCGAACGTGACGACGCTGTCGTCAACGACGCGGTCCGCGGTGGCGAAACGCTGGAGGGGCCGGAACTGCACGTTCGCCATCGAGCCGAACAGCTCGCGGTAGCTCGCGGCGACCGCATCCTTCCCCGTGTACGCCCGGTCGAGCCCGTTGGGCGCAGGGGCCTCCCAGACGATGTCGTCCGTGTAGAGTTCGAGCGCCGCCTCGATGTCGTCACTCGCTTCGCTGTGGAAGTGGAGTTCCACGCAGGCGAGGTTCCGGGCTACGGGGTCCGCCTCCGGCGCCGCGTCGAACTGCACGCCGACGGCGGGCGCCTCAAGCGTCATCATTCCATCTGCCATGAGCAATCACCTCGACTCTCGAAAATAACCGCCCTGTCCACCATTGAACGCGCATAATTTCGCTTTTAAGTATCACAACGGAAGAGGGGGACGACCCCACGCGGGACCGCCCCCCTCTTCAATCCATGACCTCTGGCTGTAAACTGTCTGCCGTATCGCGGCCGAGAAAGATGCACGACGAGACGAGCGCCATCCCGAAGCCGAGTCCGCGGCGCGACCCTCTAGGGGGCGCCGAGGTGCACGTCTGGCGGGCCTCGCTCAAGCAGCCGCCGGAGGTGCTCAGCGCCCTCGCGGCGACCCTCTCGCCGGAGGAGCTTGAGCGCGCCGCCCGCTTTCATTTCCGCAAAGACCGCGACTCGTTCGTCGTCGCCCGCGGCGCGCTCCGGGACATCCTCGGCCGCTACCTCGGCGTGCCTCCCCGCCGGGTGCGCTTCACCTACGGCGAGTTCGGCAAGCCTGCCCTGGCGGCGGAGACGTGCGGCGGCCTGCCCTTGAGTTTCAACCTGTCGCACTCGCACGAGCTGGCCTGCTGCGCGGTGGCCTGCGGGCGTGAGGTGGGCGTTGACGTGGAGCACTTGCGCGAGGGCGTCGAGGTTCTGAGCCTCGCCGGACACTTCTTCTCGCGCGCCGAGGTCGCCGCGCTCGGCGCCCTGCCGCCCGAGCAACGACTCCGCGGCTTCTTCAACTGCTGGACGCGCAAAGAGGCTTACATCAAAGCCCGCGGCGAGGGGCTTTCGCACCCCTTGGACGCCTTCACCGTGTCGCTTGAGCCGGGCTCGCGGGCGGCGCTGTTGAGCACGGAGCGCGACCCCGCGGAGGCCGCGCGCTGGACCTTGACGGACCTGCCTGTTGGCGACGATTACGCCGCCGCGCTCGCCTGCGAAGGCCCCGCGCCGGTGCTTCGGCGGCGCGACTGGAACCCCCGAAATTCGGCCGAATTTCGCGCATCCGACCCCGTTTGACAATTCCGGGGGCCGTGTAATACTTTGGTGTTGTTTATAACGCTGACGGTTCTCGCGCGAGGTTCACCTCCCGTTTTTTTGACCCCCGCGCCGGCTTTGAAACCCTAGTCCCAATACTCTCTTTTGCCCTACAAGTCGCGGGCTTGAGTCGGAGCACTCTCACGCAACCGACTCGGCAGTTCAGCCTGACGCCTCGCTTCGCACTTCATCCATAACGCCGGACGCCGGTGCGCGGCCCCGCCGCCCCGCTCGAAAGGTTTTGTCGCGTCTCAGTCTGCCCGCCACGGCCCCATGACGGGCGCGGCCTTCACCTATCCTTACGTCTCACCTCAGGAGATTCGGGATTTCCCACATGCCACTCACTTCATATCATGAGCAAAAATACCGAAGCGCCACTCCGCTGGTATGCCTTGCACACTCACCCCAATCAGGAGGGACGAGCCGAAAGTAACCTGACGGCGTGGAACATCGAAACCTTCGTCCCCAAGTACAAGGTGCGCCGCCGCAACGAGTTCAAGTCCGAGCCGAGCTACTCGGTCCGGCCACTCTTCACCGGCTACATCTTCGCGCGTTTCGACGCCAACGAAATCCCCAAGGTGCGCTACACCCGCGGGGTTCACAGCGTCGTCAGCGTCGGCACCACCCCGGTGCATGTTGACGACGATTTAATCGAGGCGATTAAGGGGAGGATTGGCGGGGACGGCCTCGTCAAGCTCTCGGACGAGATCAAGCCGGGCGACGACGTGGTCCTGAAGGGCGGCCACTTCAACAACTTCGAGGGCGTCTTCGAGCGGCGGCTCAAGGACAAGGAGCGGGTGATGATTCTTCTGAAGACCGTCACGCACCGCGTCCGCGTCGTCGTGCCCGAGTCGCTGGTGATGAAGTCGGCCCCGCTGCCCTGAAGCCGGCGCGCGGTCAGGCTCCGGCCGACGGCCCGCCGGAGCCTGACCGCGCGCAGTCCTTTTATTCGCCCGAGCCGGCGGACTCCTCCATCTTCTTCCGCAGGCTGAGCGGTCGCATGTCGGTCCACACCTCTTCGATGTAGGCGAGGCATTCGGCCTTCGTGCCCTGCTTGCCCGCGTCGTTCCAGCCGAGGGCGTTCTCGCGGTCGGCCGGCCAGATCGAATACTGCTCCTCGTGGTTGACCACCACCTTGTAAATCGTGTTGTCCTCGTTCTCTTCTCTGCTCATGTTCTCTCCTCGCTGACTTTAATCTCCGAAGCTCACCTAATTAACGGCGCGTCCGCCGCGTGTCAAGCGTCGGCGCGGCGCGTGACCAGGATGTTCTCAAGGAAGAGGCATTCGATGCCCGTCCGCAGGAAAGTCTCGATGGCCTCACGCGGCGTGTTGACGATGGGCTGGCCTTTGACGTTGAAGCTGGTGTTGAGGACCATCTCGCGGCCCGTCGTCTTGCCGACGGCGCGCAGCAGCGAGTGGAAGTCCTCGTTGCCGGAGGGCGAGACGGTCTGCACGCGCGCCGAGCCGTTGACGTGCGTGATGGCCGGCAGACCCGAGCGGTGCTGCTCCCTCACGTCAACGGTCATAATCATGTAGGGCAGCTCGGTCATCGGCTCGACCTCGAACCACTTGTGGACCTGCTCGACGGTCACGGCGGGCGCGAAGGGCCGGAAGGCTTCGCGCATCTTGACCATTGCGTTGATGCGGTCGCGCATCTCGGGGTGGCCGGGGTCGGCGAGGATGCTGCGGTGGCCCAAGGCGCGCGGGCCGTACTCCATCCTCCCCCGGTACCACGCGATGACGCGCCCCTCGGCGATGAGCCCGGCGGCGGCGGCGAACGTCTCGGCCTCGGTCTTGAAGCGCGTGACCTTCACCTCTTCCCCGAACTCGGTCAGCGCCGACTCGATGTCCTGTAGCGAGTAGGCGGGGCCGTAGAAGGGCACACGCATGCGCGTGTTCTTCACCTCGCCGGACTTGAGCGACGCGCGGTAGAGCGCGGCGCCGAGCGCGGTCCCGTCGTCGCCGGCCGCGGGCTGGACGTAGATTTCGTCGAAGAGTCCGGCCTGAAGGAGCCTGCCGTTCGCCGTGCAGTTGAGCGCGACGCCGCCCGCCAGCGCCAGCCGCCGCAGGCCCGTCTTCTTCCCGAAGTGGCCGCAGAGGTGTTGCATCGTCCGGTCCAGACACTCCTGCAACCCGGCGGCGACATCCCTGTGCTCGTCCGTCACCTCGTCGTCGGGCCGGCGCTCCTTCAGCAAGTTCTCGTTCAGGTAGCGGCGCGAGGCGAGGTAGTTCTCGCGCTCGTCGCGCGTCTCGTTCAGGCGCAGCAGCGGAATCTTTATCGAGCCGCCCTCGCCGAACTCGACGGCCCGCGCGAAGAACTCGCGGAAGCGGCGCGGGTCGCCGTAGGGCGCGAGGCCCATGATCTTGTACTCGTCGGAGTTGAAGTCGAAGCCGAGGTGGAGCGTGACGAGCGAGTAGAGGACGCCGATGGAGTCGTGCGCCGAGACGCTGTGGAGTTTCTCCAACTTGCCGTCGCGCCCGCGGTAGACGGTGGCGCTGTGCATCTCGCCCATGCCGTCGGCGACGACGACGAGGCAGTCGTCCCACCCTGAAGTGAAGTAGGCGCTGGCGGCGTGCGCCAGGTGGTGGCTCACCTGATGGACGCGCTCGGCGGGGAAGCCGGGCAGGTCTCTTTCGACTAAGGCGAGCAGCGCCTCCTTCGAGAAGACCTCGCGGTATTGCCTGAGCGATTCGGGGTCGCGCGAGTAGAGCCAGCCGTAGCGCGAGTAGTCGAAGCCGTGCGCGATCTCGTCCACGTCGCCGGGCGACAGTCTCGCTTCGGAGAGGCAGTAGGAGATGGCGCCCGCGGGGAAGTCGCCCGTGTGCTTCTTGCGGCTGAAACGCTCCTCGGCCGCCGCCGCCACCAGCACGCCGTCAACCACGAGCGCCGCCGCCGCGTCGTGCCCCTGCGATATCCTGTACTCGCGCTCGTCGAGGCCGGGCCAGTGCGCCTTCTTGAACGGGACGGAGTTTTCCAGACCGCTGATTCCTATAATCTTCATCATGTCACCTGCGTATGTAAGCGGAGTTTTCGTCGTGAGTGGGTGGTCGTTCGTGAGGGGCGAACGGGGCCGGGTCGGCTAACGCCGGAGCAGCGATTTCGTGACCGTCGTGCGCTGGATGTCGCCGGTCCCTTCGAGCACGTCGAAGGCTTTGGCGTCGCGGAACAGGCGCTCCAGCGGCGAGCCCTCTTCGAGCCCCGCGCGCCCGGCGATGTCCAGCGCCTCGGTGCAGACGCGCATGGCGACCTGCGCGGCGAAGGCTTTCGCCATCGAAGCCTCCAAAGAGTTGTCGCGCCCCTCGTCGTAGACCCACGCGGCCTTCCAGCAGAGGAGCCGTGCGGCGTGCAGCCTGCGCTTCAAAGCCCCGACGCGCTCGGCGGCCTCGCGCCAGCGCCGGGCGAGCGAGTGGCGCGCGCCGTCCTGCCGCGCCGCCTCCTCAAGCCATTCGAGCGCGGCCTGCGCGACGCCCAAGCCAGTCGCGGCGACCGCCGGGCGGAAGACGTAGAAGGTCTTCATGCCGCCCTGAAGGCCGCCCCGGCGGAGGCTAATCTTCTCCGGCCCGAGCAGGTTCGCGCGCGGGATGCGGCAGTCCTCGAAGACGAGTTCGGAGACACGGACGGCCTTGAGGCCCATCGTCGGGAGGATGCGGTTGACGCGGAAGCCGGGCGTGCCGCGCTCGACGATGAAGGAGCGCAGGCCGAACTGACCCTGGTCGGCGTTGATGGTGGCGAAGACGACCAGCCAGTCGGCGCGCGAGCCGTTGCCGATGAACCACTTTCGGCCGTTGAGCACGTAGCAGTCGTCCTCCCTGCGCGCCGTGGTCGAGATGGCCGCCACGTCCGAGCCCGCCTTCGGCTCGCTCATGGCGAAGGCCGCCCACTTCGGGACGCCGTGCATGAAGGTGTCGAAGTAGCGGCGCTGCTGCTCGGGCGAGCCGTAGGCGCGCAGGATGGGTTCGGCCAGCGCCGGGCCGGGCATGGCGATGAAGAGCGAGGCGTCGCCGTAGCCGCCGGCTTCGTTGAGGATGAGGCGGAGCCGCGCCGAGTTGGAAAGGTCGTAGACCTCGCCGCCGTCGCCTTGGGGCCGCCACCCGCCGCCGAGTTCGAGCGGGATGTAAGCCTTCATGAAGTTGACGACCTCGGGCCGTTCGAGGAGCGCCGGGGGGATGTCGCCGGTCCGGTCGGCCTCGGCGGCGAAGGGGCGCAGGACTTCGCGCGCGAAGCGGCGCGACTCCTCAAGGACTTTTCTCTCAAGTTCGTTCAGGTGAAATTCAAGCATGGTTCCTCACCATCCGTCCTGGTCTCTTAGCCCGCGTGCAGCAGGCGCATGAACTGCACGTCGCGCATCCACTTCTCGACCGGATGCAGCTTCAGGTAGCCGTGCCCGCCGAGCGTCTGCACGGCGTTCACCGCCACCTCGATCGCCACCTCCTGCGCGTAAGCCCACGCCTCGCGCGCGCGGCCCGTGTCGGAGGCCCCCTGCGTCGCGTGGGCGGCCTCCCAGAGCATGAGGCGGGCCGACTCGACCCAGGTCGCCATGTCGGCGAGCTTGAGGGCGACGGCCTGGTGCTGGTTGATGGGCTTGCCGAACGTCATCCGCTCCTTCGAGTAATCGAGCGCGTAGTCGAACGCGGCGCCCGCGACGCCGAGGACGGCGGCGGCGGCGAGCACGTCGCGCTCGGCCGCGAGGCGCGAGCGGAAGGCGGCGAACTCTTCGGCGCTTTGGAACTCGAAGACGGCGTCGCCGTCGTCCACCTCCTTCGCGAAGGAGAGTTGATTGAAGGAGAGTGAACGAAGGCCGAAGTTCTCGACCGCGCGGAGGCGGGCGCCGCCTTTCGTCGAGACGAAGAAGCCGATTCGCTTCGAGCCATCAACGCCGCCGCGCTCGCTGAAGCCGACGAAGGCGTGAGTGTCCTTCTGGGCGAGGGACAAAGACTGCGCGCCGCGCAGTTGCCTCCCGGACCCTTCGGCGCGCTCGACGGGCGCGGCCTCTTCGTCTTCTTCGGGCCACAGCAGGGCCGACGACGTGCAGCTTTCTGACTCTGTCAGGGCGCGCGTCACCTTGCGCGCGAAGGCGGGGTCGGGCGCAAGACGCGCGGCGGCGTGGCAGGCGTAGCGGTTCGCCAAGAGCAGCCCGAGGCCGCCTTCGCCGTGCGCCAGTTCTTCGACCACCAGCGCGGTCGTGATTAAGTCGAGGCCGCGCCCGCCTGCTTCTTCGGGGAGGTAAGCGTCGAGCAGCCCCGCGCGGCGCGCTTCGTCGGCCGCGTCGCGGAGGAGCCGCCCGTCCGTCTCGAAGCCTTCGCGGCGCGGGCGGAGCACGTCGGCGGCGAAGCCGGCCGCCTTGTCTCTCCAACTCGCCTGTTGCTCGGTCAGATTTAAGTTCACCGTTTAAGTCTCCGTTCTCTTGCTAGTGGCGGATGACGGCGCATCCCCAGTTGGCGCCCATCCCCGCGGTCACGAGGAGCGCGTATTCGCCCTCGCGGAGCCGGCCGGCCGCGGCGGCGTCCGAGAGGTTCATGACGAGGTCGGTGCCGAAGACGTGGCCGTGGCGCTGGATGTTCTCGCCGAAGAATTTGCGCTCGTCGCATTTGAGGATGGAGAGGATGCGCGCCCAGCTCGAAAGGTTGATGTTGTGCGGAATGATGAGGCTGATGTCGTCGAGCGTGAGGCCGGCCTTCTTGAGCGTGCGGTTGATGGTGCGCGTCGTCGAGAGGAAGTAGATGAGGTTGAAACGCTCGTACTCCTCGGCGCTGCAATGCACGCCCTTGTAGAGCGAGCCGTCGGTGTAGCTGGTGAGCGCGACTATCCGGTTGCGCTCGCCCCCGCCGGTCATCATGACGGCGCTGCCCCCCTCGCCTTGGAGGGTGATGCCTTCTATCTCGCGGATGGACGAGCCGAAGAAGCAGTCGGTGCCGAGCAGCAGGACGTTTCTGGCGCTGCCCGCGCGAATCATGCTCTGCCCGACCCTTATCGCCGTGATGATGGAGGCGCAGTACTGCTCCCAAATCGAGAAGCCGACCGCGCGCCTGAGGCCCAGCTCGTGCTGGACGTGGCCGACCAGCGTCGTCGGCTCAAGCGAGGTCAGGTACATCGTGTGGTAGAGGATGACGGCGTCAACGTCGAGGGGGTCGATGTCGCCTTCGACGAGTAGGCGGCCCGCCGCCTTGATGACCATCTCGGCGGCCGTCTCGCCGTCGGCCGTGTGGATGACGCGCAGGCCGTGCACCTCTTTGTAGAGGTTCAGCTTCTCCGGCGAGAGGTTGATGCGCTCGGCCAGCTCGTCAACCGTCATGATGCCGGGCGGCAGGTAGTAGGAGAGGTGCGACAAGCCGGCCGCGCCCCCGAGCCCTTCGTGCGGCGTCATCGGCGTTCCCCCCCGCCCGCCGTCGTACGCCGGGCCTCCGCCAGCTCGCGCGGCAGGATGGGTTCGGCGAGCTGCCTGTCGTACTCGATTTTGCCGTAGTCGAGCTTCACGATGCGGTCGGCCAGTTGGTAGTACTTGTCGTCGTGCGTGATGACGACGACGGCCTTGCCCTGCGCCTTCAGCTCGGGGAGGAGTTCGAGGTAGAAGACCTCTTTGAAGAGCGGGTCCTGGTCGGCGGCCCACTCGTCGAAGACGTAGACGGGGCGGTCTTCGAGGTAGGCGGTGAGCAGCGCGAGGCGCTTGCGCTGACCCTGCGAGAGCTGCGTGGTCGAGAGCACGCCGTCTTTGACTTGGACCTTGTGGTCGAGCTGGAGCCGGGAGAGGTAGGTGCGCGCGCGGTCGTCGAGCCGGGTCGTGTCGAGGCCGAGCAGGCTCTCGAAGAGGTAGAAGTCGGAGAAGACGACGGAGAAGTGGCGGCGGTAGTGCTCGCGGTCGGCGTCCGTGACGGGCCGGCCGTCGAGGCGAATCTCCCCGCCCTCGGGGATGTAGAGCCCGGTCAGGAGCTTGACGAGCGTGGTCTTGCCGCTGCCGTTGCCGCCGACGATGAAGAGCAGCTCGCCCGACTCCACGGCGAGGTCCACGGGGCCGAGGATGAAGTCGCTGTTCTCGCGCTCGCGGTGGTAGGTGTGCGTGACGCCGCGCAGCTCGATGGAGGTGCGCGCCGGGTGCGGGTCGGCGGGCGCGGGGGCCGGGGCGCCCTCGGTCGAGTTGGCTTCGAGCTTGAGCCCGAGCGAGTTGACGCTGGCGAGCGCGACCTTCGCGCGCCCGAGGTTCGGCATCATCGAGCCGATCACGTCGAGCGGCACGAGCAGGTAGAGCAGCGCGAGCGTGTAGCCGCTCAGCGTCTCGCCGCGCAGGCCGACCGCTTCGGGCAGCACGAAGAGCAGGATGCCCATCATGATGAAGAAGAGCAGGTGCGCCCAACTGATGACGGCCGTCAGGATGCCGGTGCCGTAGAGGTTGTGGCGCTGGTAGGCGGCGGCCGTCGCTTCGAGGTCTTGGGTGAGGAAGGCGTGGCGGCGGCGGTCGTGCAGCTTCAGCTCCTTGGCGCCCTCTGTGAGCGCGCGCAGGTGCATGAAGAGCGCGTCCTGCTGCTTGCGCGCCAGCCCCAGCGAGCGGCCCGCCTTCCGCAGCCCGAGCTGCACGCTGCTCATCCCGAGGAAGATAAAGAGGACGACGGCGACGAGGAGCGGCGCCGAGAGCCAGCCCATGTAGATGAGGCAGCCGACGAGCACGGCGGCTTGCAGGCAGATGATGGGCACGCTGATGAGGCCGGCGCTGATGACCTGCACGTCGTCGGTGAGCGAGGCCATCAGGCGGTGGGCGCCGAGCTCTTCGAGGAAGCGCAGCGGCGTGGAGAGGATTTGCCGGCTGAGCGTCATGCGCAGGTCGAAGATGGCCTTCTGCGCGAGCTTGACCAGCAGGATTTGCGAGATGATGCGGCTGACGGGCAGCACCACGCAGAGGGCGACGAAGGCCGTGACCAGCGTCGGCGGGGCCGCGCCGTCGCGGGCGAGCACGGCGTGGATGAGCGCGATGAGCCCCGTGCTCGCGGCGCCGCTGACGAGCCCGGCCGCGAGCGACGAGAGCACGATGCCGCGCGAACTTCTCAAAAGGAACAGCATTACTTGCATGTTTATGCTCCAAGAAAGGCGGGGGTTTGAATTTGGACGCCGCCCGCCCGGCGTCGGCGTACTCTAGCGGCGTGCCGCGCAGCTTTCAGCCTCTTCGATACAGCGCCCGAGCCGCTCGGCTAACACCTGCACGTAGGGCTCCTGACACATCCTCTCGTGGTAGCCCGGCACCTCGTAGACTTCCACCGGCTCTGTCGTAAGCTCTGCCCACCCGAAGGTCGGCTCTTCTATCGCTACGCCGAGCCGGTCGAACACTTCCAACTGCCTCGGGTCCATCTCGCTACATCGGAAGAGCGTCACCTTGCCGTCGTAGGCGCCCGGCCGGTACTCGTGCACCGCACGCTGCCTCGCGCGGTGGCCCCGCACGAAACTCCGGATGTAGAGGGCGCCCAGTTCGGGGGTCATCCCCTCGTCGAATATCCCGACCCGCTTCAACTGCTCGAAGACGTGGCGGAGTTGTTCGTCGGGCGGGAGTTGCCGCAGGTGCTCGTGCGACAGTGACACGTCCTTCTCGGCCTCGCGCGCCCGCACGCGGGCCAGCATCGCCAGCGTGTAGGCTTCGTCGTCGTCGCGCGGGAGTTCGTGGTAGATGTTGGGCGACCACGTGTCCATGATTGCCAGCAGCGACACCACCTCTCCCCTGCTTCTCAACTGCCGCGCCATCTCGAAGGCGACGAAGCCGCCGAACGAGTAGCCGCCGAGGAAGTACGGCCCCTCGGGCTGGACCGTTTGAATCGCCTCGACGTACTCGGCGGCCATTTGCTCGATTGATTTACTCTCGTCGCCTATCTCGGTCAGGAACGGGGCCTGCAACCCGTAGAAGGGCTGCTGCGGGCCGAGCCTGCGCGCCAAGTGGTAGTAGCCCAACACCTGCCCGCCGATGGCGTGGACGCAGAAGAAGGGGCGGCGCTCCCCGCGCGGCTGGATGGCTACCAGCGGCGAGTGCGAGGCGGCCTCGGATTCAGGTTGAAGCAGGCGCGCGAGGTTGGCGATGTTGCCTTCCTCCATGAGCACGGAGAGGCCGACGCTCCGGCCGAACTGCTTGTGAATTTGAGCCGCGAGCCGGACGGCGAGCAATGAATGCCCGCCGAGGTCGAAGAAGTTGTCGGTGACGCCGACGGGGCCGAAGCCGAAGACTTCTTCCCAAAGGTGCGAGAGTTTCAGCTCAACCTCGTTGCGAGGCGCGACGAAAGGCGTCTCGCGCTCCCGCCCCGCATCGGGCACGTCGGGCAGCGCCTTGCGGTCAACCTTGCCGTTCGGCGTCAGCGGCAGTTTGTCTATGACGACGAAGGATGAAGGCACCATGTACTCGGGAAGCTTCTCTTTCAGGAACTCCCGCAGTTGCGACGAGGACGGGGCCGAGTCCTCGTCGGCGGCGACGTAGGCGACGAGTCGGCGGTCGCCCCCCGCGTCTTCGCGCACCACGACGGCGCAGCCGCGCACGTGCGGGTGCTCATTCAGGCTCCTCTCTATCTCTTCGAGCTCGATGCGGAAGCCGCGCAGTTTTATCTGGCCGTCGCCGCGGCCGATGAACTCTATCTCGCCTCCGGGGAGGTAACGGGCAAGGTCGCCGGTCCTGTAGAGCCGCGCGCCCGCTTCCGTGCCGAAGGGGTCGGGGATG
>DASZEK010000181.1:0-61792 GCA_035941045.1 Pyrinomonadaceae bacterium
CGGGCGGGGATGCTGATCTCGCGGCTGTTCTTCCGCGGCATCTACTTCCCGCAGATGGGCCGCCGGGCGTGGCTCAAGCTGATGGCGGACAACCGCCGGGTGATTTACGGGCTCGCGAAGGAGGCGGCCGGCAAGTGGCGCCGGGCCTCCCGCCGGAAGGAAACGGCCCCCTCGCACGAGGCGGCAACGGCCGACGGGGTCGGTCACGACTAGGTGCGGGCTTGCAACTATGACCCCTTTTCGTGCATCATAGCTCGCGGTAAACATTCCTTCTCTCTTGCATCGACGGTGATGCGCCACATGCTCCTGGTATTTCCTGCCGAGCGGCGTTTGGGATGATTGGAGAGTAGGTCAGGTCTCAACAACTGAAGCCGCTCTCCACGAGCACCCGAACGCAGGTTCTTCGCTGCCCACCGCCCACGCCGAAGCCACTCTGATTCGCAGCTTCACTTTGCAACTCCCTTGTGAGGGAGGAGGTATCAGTCTATGTCCATGAAACTCTACGTCGGCAACCTGTCGTTCAGGACTACGAGCGAGGAGCTCGAACAGCTCTTCTCGCAGGCCGGCACCGTCCAGTCCGCTTCCGTGGTCGAGGACCGCGAGACGGGCCGCTCGCGCGGCTTCGGCTTCGTCGAGATGGCTTCGGCCGAGGAGGGCCAGGCGGCCATCCAGCAGTTTAACGGCAAGGAAGTCGGCGGGCGCGCCCTGACCGTCAACGAGGCGCGGCCCCGCGAAGACCGCGGCGGCTCGCGCGGCGGCGGCGGCGGAGGCCGTGGCGGCTACGGCGGCGGCGGCGGTAACCGCGGCGGCGGTGGCGGCTATGGCGGCGGCGGCGGCAACCGCGAGCCCCGCTGGTAAGTCAGGCGCCCTTTCGGAAGGGCCGCGGCGCCCCCGTCGCTTTGACGGCGGGGGCGCCGGCACCATTTTTTAGTTAGGAGAGGCGCTCCGAACCTGTCGTTCGTCGAGCGCCGAAAGGTACACATGAGCTTTTCAGAATTGGGGCTGCAAGCGGCGCAGGTCGCCGCGTGCGAAGCCCTCGGATACACCGAACCGACGCCCATCCAGCGTCGCGCCATCCCCGTCGTGCTGACGGGCGCCGACCTCATCGGCTGCGCCGAGACGGGCACGGGCAAGACGGCGGCCTTCCTGCTCCCGGCCATCCAGAGGATGTCGGACCGGCCGCGGCCCGGCGTCAGAATTTTAGTGCTCGCGCCGACGCGCGAGCTCGCCACGCAGATCGCCGCCAGCTACCGCGAACTCGCGCCTAAGAAGGGCGCGCCGCGCTGCGCGACTTTAATCGGCGGCACGGGCATGGCCCGCCAGACCGAGGCGCTGCGCCGCGGGGCCGGCGTCATCATCGCCACGCCGGGCCGCCTGCTCGACCACATGGAGCGCGGCGCCGTCGACTTCCGCCACCTCGAAGTCCTCGTCTTGGACGAGGCCGACCGGATGCTCGACATGGGCTTCCTGCCGCAGATTCGCAGGGTGCTGGCGGCGCTCCCGACCGAGCGCCAGACGCTCCTCTTCTCCGCGACGATGTCGCCCGAGATCGAGCAGTTGGCGCGCACGACGATGCGCTCGCCCGAGGTCGTCGAAGTGAGCCGGCGCGGCCGTGCCGCCGCGACCGTCGAGCAGTCGGCCTACCCCGTGGCGATGGAGTCGAAGACGGCCCTGCTGCTCGACCTGCTTGAGCGCGAGCGGGAGAGCGAGAATTTCGACCGTGTGTTAGTCTTTACGCGCACGCGCCGGGGGGCCGAAAGGCTTTCCCACATCCTCGAAGCGCGCGAGCACAAGGTCAACCGCATCCACGCCGACCGCACGCAGCCGCAGCGCGAGGCCGCCCTCCGCGGCTTTAAAGACGGCTCGACGCGCGTCCTCGTCGCCACCGACATCGCCGCCCGCGGCATCGACGTGGACTCCGTCTCGCACGTCATCAACTACGACGTGCCCGAGGCGCCCGAGGACTACGTCCACCGCATCGGCCGCACGGGGCGGGCCGGCAACACGGGCCGCGCCATCACGCTCGTCACCCCGGTCGAGGAGCTTTCGATGCGCGCCATCGAGCGCCTGACGGGCCAGTCGGTCGAGCGCGTCGTGATGCCCGGCTTCGGCGGCGCGAAGCCTGCCGTCGCGGCCGGCGCCTCGAAGTCGTTCGCGCCCGCGCGTCGCCGTTCGAGCGGCCGCTCGTTCCGCCCGCGCCGCGCGAGGTAAGAGTCAACTTTCAACCGCGGCCGCGCGTCTTCGGAAAAGCGCGCGGCCGACTTCCCCAACCGCAGAGAAAAGGAGAGACGCAGTTTGGCTAAAGAGGATTTGGTCCCGGCCGAGGGAGTCGTCATCGACAAGCTCCCGAACGCCTTCTTCAAAGTCCGCATCAACAACAGCGACCACATCGTGCTGGCGCAGATTTCCGGCAAGATGCGCAAGAACTACATCCGCATCCTCGCGGGCGACCGCGTCGCCGTCGAGCTGTCACCCTACGACCTCACCCGAGGCCGCATCACATACCGCTACAAGTAGGCCGTGAACGAAAAGAAGCTATCAGTTATCAGTTGTCATTCGTCACCCACAGACGAAACCTGACGACTGACGACTTCTTTTCACGACTTACAACTCGCGGCTCTTCAGTTCGGGCAGGCCCGTCGGGTACTGCGGGATAGCGTGTGACGACCGGCCCCGGCGGCTCGCCCTCTGTCCCCAAAAGCTCAGCGAAGGGTGTCGGAGGGAACTTCCTCAGGCGCCCGCCGCTTCGGCCTCGTCGAGCCCGCGCGCAAGGCTCTCGACCCACCCGTCGGCGGTCGGGCGGCGTTCCCGGCAGAGCACCGTCGGGCAGCTCGTGTAACGCGGCCCCGGCACGTCTTACTTCTTCAAAAGCTCCGCCGCCGTCGCAATCATCTCTCCCGCCTCCGCGAATTTTCCCCGGCCGCCTGCGGAATTATCCCCACGCCCTGCCCTGTTCGCAGCCGACGGAATCCCGTCTGCACCCCAACGTGTTCCCGGCATTCCCGCGCGGGGCGCCCACGATTTAGTGTTTACGGGAGGAGTCTAGCGCGGCCCCGTCCGTTTGGGTGTGACGGCCGTCACAATTCTTCACCAACTATGTTGCCTGACGGGGCGGGAGATTCGCGCGGGCCGAGGCGCTCTTCGAAGAGGCGGGCCGAGGCGGCGAGGAAGTCCTGCGCGGTGACGATGCCGACGAGCACGCCGTTCTCGACCACGGGGAGGCAGCCCACCTTGCGGCTGCGCATGAGGTCGATGGCTTCGAGCGTCGGCGTGTCGGGCGCGGCCGTGACGGGTTCCGCCTTCATGATGGCGCTGACGAGCACGGGCTCGTCCCCGCCCGCGGGCATCCCGCGCGCCAGCAGCCGCAGGATGTCGCGGTGCGAGACGAGGCCGACGAGGCGGCCTTCGCCGTCCTCGACGGGCACGTGGCGGACGTGCTTCCAGTCCATGACGCTGGCGGCGAGGTCCACGAGGTCGTCGGGGCGGACGGTGAACAGGTCGGTCGTCATGAACTGCCCGACGGTGCGGTAGCCCTCGGCCCAGTCGCGCCCGCCCGTCTCGCAGGCCGGCGGCCAGCGGTGGACGGGCTCGCCCGTCTGCTGGT
The DNA here is from genome assembly GCA_035941045.1 of Pyrinomonadaceae bacterium. Lineage (GTDB taxonomy): Bacteria > Acidobacteriota > Blastocatellia > Pyrinomonadales > Pyrinomonadaceae > QHXN01. The sequence goes on from DASZEK010000181.1 coordinate 3,605, forward strand.
TGGCGTGCATGGCGGCGGCCAGCGCCCGCATGCTGTGCTCGCCGCTCGCGCCGCCGGCCGACGCCAGCGACCTCAGCGCCCACTGGGCGCCGGTCTGTCGCGTGCGGACGCGCTCCTCGATGGTGCCGAGGTAGCGGTCCACGTCGGACGAGTCCACGGCGTAAGCCTTCAGCCCCTCGCGCGCGAGCGGCAGGAAGTGTTCGAGGATGAGCGCGCCCGCGGCCTGCGTCTTGCCGCCGGCCCAAGAGAACTGCGCCTTCAGTCCGTGGCGGGCGGCGGCCCACAAGTTGGCCTTCGCGTCGTCGAAGGACATGGCCTTGCCGATGTCGCCGTACTCTCCGGGGAAGGCCACCATCAGCCCGATGAAGAAGGCGGCGTTGGCCGTCTCGTCGAGCGGCGTCGGCCCCGAGGGGAGCACCCGGTTCTCGATGCGCAGGTGCGCGCGGCCTTCGCCGACGCCGTAGCACGGGCGGTTCCACCACCAGACCGTGCCGTTGTGCAGCGACAGCGCCTTGAGCCTCGGCACGCCGCCGCGGGCGACGACTTCCAAGGAGTCTTCGTCCGGCTCGTTCGTCAGGATGACGCGGAAGCGCGCCACGTCTTCGCGGAAGAGTTCGAGGACCGAGTCGGTGAGCCAACGCTCGCCGAAGCCGACGCGCGTCGGGTTCTGCCGCTCCTGCTCGGCGCGCGTGCGCGGGTCGGCCGAGTGCTGGAAGAGTGCGAGCCGCGTCTCCTGCCAGAGCCGGCTGCCGAGCCAGACGGGCGAGTTGACGGCCGCGGCGAGCACGGGGGCGGTTATCGCCTGCGCGGCGTTGTACATCGGCACGAACTCCTCGGGGCCGACTTGCAGGTGGACCTGAAAGCTGGCGTTCGAGGAGAGCGGCATGATGTTGTCGGAGCTGAGGTGAATCTCGTCCAGGCCCTTCATGTGGACGGACACGTCGCCGCCGCGCTGCTGCATGACGGCTTCGTTAAGCTCGTAGTAGCGCGGGACGGGGGTGATGCTGTCGAGCGTCAGGTCGCGCCGCTGGAGGGTGGGGAGGATGCCGGCGAGCAGCACGTCGGCGCCGAGCGCGCGCGCGGCCCCGCGGACGATGCCGATGACTTCGTTAATCTCCTGTTCGAGTCGGCGGAAGCAGTCGGCGGCCAGTGTGCGCGGCGTGAGGTTGGCTTCGAGGTTGAAGCGGGCGATCTCGGTCGTCAGGCGCGGGTCCGAGATGCGCGAGATGACTTCGGTGGCGAGCGGCGCGGGGCCCATCGAAGGGTCCACGAGGAACATCTCCTGCTCGGCGCCGATGCGGCGCACGCCCGTCTCGATGCGCCCCTCGTCGAGCATCCTTTCGAGCGCCGCGAGGTCGTTCAGCAGCGCCTTCATGAAGGCCCCCGCGCGCCGCTCGTCCTGCCCCTGTTCGACCTTGTGTTCGCCCATAGCCCCCTGCCTGCGAGAAGTGACGCGGAGCAATTCTCATCCCCGCGCCCGGCGGCGCGGTCGAGCCGTTTAAGCCCCCTCAGCGAGCGTGAAATTTTCCCACGCCATTCTGTCAGACTGGGAGAGATTTCGCACCCCGCACCTCCGCGCGCGCCGGCCGCGCCCGCGGCGGTAGCCAGTAGAAATCACACCTACTGACTACTGGCTACTGTCTACCGGCTACTGCTCTTATGCGACGAACTTGTAGCCGTGGCCGCGCATGGTGAGGAAGTGGCGCGGGTTCTTGGGGTCGTCTTCGAGCTTCTGGCGGAGGAGGCCGACGTGCACGTCAACGGTGCGCGTCATGGTCTCGGCGTCGTAGCCCCAGACCTCGCGCAGCAGGAGGCGGCGCGAGAGCGTCGCGCCCCGCTGCTCGACGAAGTAGCGGAGGAGCCGGAACTCGCGCGCCGACAGCTCGACGGGCCTGCCGTCGCGCAGGACCTCCGTGCTGCGGAAGTCCACGACGACGGGTCCGAACGCGAACGACTCCCGGTCCCCTTGGGCGCGCGCCTTCGACTGCCCCCGCCGCAGGAGCGCCTCGACGCGCGCGAGCAGTTCGAGCTGCTCGAAGGGCTTGCAGAGGTAGTCGTCGGCGCCGAGCTTGAGGCCGAGCACCTTGTCAATCACCTGACTGCGCGCCGTCAGCATCAGGACGGGCGTGTCCACGCCCCGCTTCCTTAAATCTCTGCACACGTCGAAGCCGTTCTTGCCGGGCAGCATCACGTCGAGGATGACGAGGTCGAAGCTGCCGCCCGCCGCGGCTTCGAGCCCGCCCGGCCCCGTCGCGGCCGACTCGACCTCGTAGCCCTCGGCGGCGAGCAAATCCGTCAGGGCCATCGTGAGCCCCGCGTTGTCTTCGACGATGAGGATGCGGTCAGGCATCGCCGCCTTCTTTCGCCGGCAGGTGGAGGGTGAACGAGGCGCCGCCCGCGTCCGGGCGCGCGACGGTGACGCGCCCGCCGTGGGCCTCGGCGTGGCGGCGGACGAGCGCGAGGCCGAGGCCGGCGCCGCCGGCCGCCGACGCGTCGCGCGCCGCGCCTCCGCGGTAGAAGGGCTCGAAGATGTGCGCGGCCTCCGAAGGCTCGACGCCGGGGCCGCGGTCCTCGACGGTGACGCGGACCTCGTTGCCCTTCCCGTTCCTCGCGGCGCGCGCCGAGACTTTCAACCACCTGCCCGCCGCGCCGTACTTCAACCCGTTCTCGACGAGATTCTTGACGGCGCTCTCGACGGCGCGCGCGTCGGCCATGACGGGAGGCAGGCTTTCGGCCACGTCTTCCTCCACCGTCCACGCGCCCTCCTCGAAGGCGGGGCGGAACTCTTCGAGCGCGCGGCCGATTAGCTCGCCCACGTCGGTCAAACGGAAGTCGTACGCGGCGCGGCCCGACTGGATGCCGGCGAAGCCTAGCATGCGCTCGACCTCGGCGATGAGGCGGCGGGCCTCGCCCTGAATGACGGCGCCGTACTTGCGCACGCGCGCGGGGTCCTGCACGGTGCCGCGCGCGAGGTTGTAGCTGGTTGACTGGATGACGGTCAAAGGCGTGCGCAGCTCGTGCGAGACTCCGGCGACGAACTCCAACTGTTGGCGCGCGAGCCTGCGCGCGCGACGCGCCGCGAGCCCGAGCGTCAGCGTGCTGCCCGCTAAGAGCAGCAGGACGCCGAAGCTCAGGGCGAGGTTGCGCCTGCGCGCCTGCGTGACGAGCGTTTCGAGCGAGCCCGCCTTGTACCTCAGGGAGAGGCGCCACGCGCCGGGGCCGTTCGTCTCGGGCGGCCCGGCCATCCTCGGCAGAGAGCCCTCGGGCTCGGGCGGGAAGGGCGAGCGCATCAGCATTTGAGGCCCGCCGGGCGCGTGGTGCGGCGGGACGGGGGGCGGGGCGGGGCGGCCGGGCTGGACGTGCGGGCCGAAGATGACGAGGCCGGCGTCTTCGGTCGAAGCGTCTTCGGACGGGGCCGAGGGGTCGATCTGGTAGACGACGCGCGGGGGCTCGCCCGCCGTCACCGTCACCCTGTAGTCGGACTGCTCGCCGCGGCCGAAGTGGCGCTCGACCAGCTCGGGCAGCAGCTCGGCGCGCAGGTATTCGGCGTCGAGCGTGAGGAAGCACCAGCCCTTCAGCTCGTGCGCGCTGCCGAAGCCTTCAGGAGCTTGAGAGTGGTGCTGTCGTTCGTCGGCGCCGTGCGGGTGGCGCGGCGCGGCGACGAGCGGGAAGACGAGGACGGGGTCGTCGCCTTCGACCATGAAGGCGAAGCCGTTCGGGAACAGGTGCGGCTCGCCGCCGGGCGTGCGCACGTGCTCTTCGAGCATGTGCCGGAAGTGCGAGAGCGAAGTCGGGAAGGCGGCTTCTTTGAACTCGCCGCCGGCGGCCGGGGCGACGCGGTAGGCGAAGCCTTCGGGCCGCATCTCGGCGTAGGCGACCGACGAGAGCAGGCGCGGCCGTCTCGAAGATTCGCGCCAGTGGGAGGCGAGGCCCGCGAGGTGCGCGGCGAGGTCTGCGTCGTGCGGGATGGCCGGGAGCGGCCGGAAGAGCAGCAGCGGGGAGGCCAGCTCTTCGCGGAACTCGCCGCCGAAGTTTCGGACGGCCCGCTCGGTGTATTCGCGGTGCTGTCGGCGGTCGGCGCGGCTCACCTGCTCGATGAGGTGGTACTGCATGAGGGCCGCGGCGGAGAGCAGCAGGAGGGCCGCGGCGACGGCCAAAAGCGTCCAACTCATTCTCGGGGGCGAGAGCTTCACGCGCGGCATTATAGCCCCGAGGGGCGCGCGGACTTCGAGAAGGAGGCGCGAATTTACCTCGACTTTACAAAGCCGCGACCCGCTTACAAAGGCTTTACAACAGCCCGAGGGGCTTTTCCTTTAAGATTCGCGGCGGTCGGAAATTCTTCTGAGGAGAGAGTGAAGATGAGAAAGAGAATCGCAGTCGTCGCGGCAGCCGTCGTGCTGTGCGCCGCCGCCGCCGTCGCCGCGCAGGAGTGGCACGCCGGAGGCGGGGCGCACCCGCCGCCCCACTTCGGAGTCCCCGACGCCGCGCACGTCGAGCACCTGACGCGCGTGCTCGGCCTCTCGGACGCGCAGGCGACCGAAATCAAAACCTTCTTCGACGGCGAGCGCGCCGCCGTCGAGGCCATCCACCAGCGGCTCAGGGCGACGCACGAACAGCTCGAAGCGGCGACCGCCAACGGGCGCTTCGACGAGGCGCAGGTCCGCGCCATCGCCGCCCAGCAGGGGCAGGCCCACGCCGACATGGTCGTCGAGCACGAACGCTGCAAGGCCAAGGTCTACAGCGTCCTCACGGCCGAGCAGCGCGCCAAGCTCGAAGAGCTGCACCGCCAGCACGGCCCCTTCAAGCGCCGCGGCCCCGGCGACCCGCCGCCGCCCGGACAGGAGTAGTCCAATCTCGGCTCGGACGCAGATGACCCCGGAGGGGTCGCCGATAATAGCCGGGGGCAAGCGAACGCAAGTGAGCGCCGCCCCCGGTCAGCACGCGAAAACCATTCCGACCCTGAAAGGGTCGCACCCGTGCGCGGCGTGCGACCCTTTCAGGGTCGAAAATTATTTCCGCGTTCTTCCGGGGGTGGCGCCTCGGCGCTTACGCGCCTGCGGCTGACCCCCGGCTATTACCGGCGACCCCTCCGGGGTCACACGTCCTTTGCTTTCGTCAATTCGTGAGTGGTTGGTAGTAGCCGCCACCCGCGCACGGGCGGCAGAGCGCCGGGCCGTCAGATGGGTTAACAACTTCGCGGCCGTCGTTGACGCCTTCGCCGCAGCGGGCGCAGCGGACGCGCCTGAGCGGGCGGCCCGGCGCGTCAAGCTCGCCGTAGTTGACCCGCACGCGCTCGGTCTTGAACAACTCCTCGTCCGACGCCTCGCGGTAGGTGAGGAACTGTCGCTCCTTGCGGCTCTCGATTTCGGGGTGGCGCGCGTCGGCCAGCTCCCTCGACTCTTCGAGGGCGACGACGCGGACGGCCTCGCCCGTCTCCGTGTTAAGGAACGTCGCCGCCACCTTGCCGTAGTCCTGATACTTCAGGCTCCGCTTGCCGAGCCGCGCGCCCGTCACGGCGCCGACGGCGTCGGCCATGCAGCGGTCAATCTCCACCCACACGATAAGCTTCTTGCGGTCGGCGCCCGCGGGGTCGTCCACGCCAATCGAACGGCAACCCAGCACCGCCATCCGCGCGCCGAGCAACTGCCCGGCGCACATGTGGCCGTGCAGCCGCGCGCACTCTCCCAGAAGCTCTTCGAGCGGTCGCAAAACTTCTAACCCTCCCCGCGACGCCCGCGCCCCTCGGCGACGACGCGCGTGACCATGTCCTTGAAGGCCATGAGGTCCGTGATGGGCTTCGTCCAGTGCTCGTCGCAGCCGGCGGCCAGGGCGCGCTCGCGGTCGGCGGCGAAGGCGTGGGCGGTGAGCGCGATGATGGGCGTGCGGTCGAAGCGCGGCTCCGAGCGCAGGCGGCGCGTGGCCTCAAGCCCGTCCACGGGGCCGCCCAGCGCCACGTCCATCAGGACCAGCTCCGGCGTCGAGGCCAGCGCCTCGCGCAGCCCCTCCTCGGCCGAGGCGGAGAGGACGACTTCGTGGCCGTCAAGCTCCAGCGCCATGCGGACGAGGTCGCGGATGTCCGGCTCGTCTTCAATGAATAGAACTTTAGCCATCGGACGGCTTCACCCCCAGACCTTCAAGCGTCTCGCGCAGCCGCGAGGCCACGTCCGTCATCAGCAACTCGCCCTTGCGTATCACGTCGGCGATCTGGCCGGAGATGAGGCTGCGGTCGTCCGGCGTGATGTCCTTGCCCGTCACGATGACGACGGGGATGTCTGCGGCGCGCGGGTCCGAGCGGAAGCGCGCGACGAACTCGAAGCCGCTCATGCCGTTCGGCATCATCAGGTCGCAGAAGACGGCGCGCGGCGGCTCGGCCTGCGCGATCATCTTCAGCGCCGTCTCGCCCGAGGACGCGCTGCGCGCGGTGAAGCCGGCGTTCCTGAGCGCCGTCACCAGAAGCTCGCGGACGCCGTGCTCGTCGTCGATGACGAGGACGTAGCCGTCGTCGCGGTCGCCGCCGCCGCCGCGGACGCTGACGTTGTCGAGAGCGCGCATCAGGTGCTCGGGGCCGACGGGCTTGAGCAGGTAGTCTGTGGCGCCGAGGCTGTAGCCGAGCGGCCGGTTGTCCACGATGGAGCAGACGATGACGGGGATGCGCGAGAGCCTGCGGTCGGCCTTCATCGCCCGCAGCACGCGCCAGCCGTCCATGCCCGGCATCATCACGTCGAGCGTGACGGCCACGGGGTCCAACTCGCGCGCCAGCCTCAGCGCCGTCTCGCCGTCCTCGGCCACGCGCACGCGGTACCCGGCGCGCGCCAAAGTCTCCGACAGGAGCGCCGCCGTGTCGGCGTCGTCCTCGACGACGACGACGAGCGGCGGCAAGCCCTCCTCGCCAGGGCTCGCGGGGCGCTCCGCCTCGTAAGCCTCCTCCGTCACGCGCTCGACGTTCGACGCGGCGGCGGGCCGCGCCTCGCCCTCGGGCGCCGACATCGGCAGCGTGACCGTGAAGGTCGTCCCCTCGCCGACGCTGGAGGTGACTTCGACGCGCCCGCCGAGCAGTTCGAGTATCTGGCGGACGATGGAGAGGCCGAGGCCCGCGCCGCCGGTCGAGCGCGTCATCGAGCCGTCCACCTGACGGAACCGCTCGAAGATGAGGCCCAAAGACTTCTCCTCAATCCCTATCCCCGTGTCGCGGACGACGAGTCGGAACTCGTCCTCGCCCCACGGCATCAACTCGGCCTCGACGCTGCCGCGCGCGGTGAACTTGATGGCGTTCGACAGGAGGTTGATGAAGACCTGCCTGATGCGGAGCGGGTCGGTGTAGGCGTAGTTCAAACGCTCGGGCACGCGCAATCGGTAGTCGAGCCCCTTGCGCTGCGCGAGCGACTGCAACTCGCCGAAAGCCTCCTGCACGACCTCGACCACGTCCACGTGCTCGCGGTGGACCTTCATCCGCCCCGCCTCTATCTTCGACACGTCGAGCACGTCGTTGATGAGGGCGAGCAGGTGTTGGCCGTTGCGGAGGATGCGCTCGAAGGCGTCGGCGTAGCGGGGCGGGAGCGGGTCGCGGTTGAGCTGGGCGAGCTGCGCGAAGCCGATGACGGCCGTCAGGGGCGTGCGCAGCTCGTGAGACATGTTGGCGACGAACTCGGCCTTGAGGCGGTTGTACTCTTCGAGGCGGCGGTTGGCCTGCCTCAGCTCGTCGGCCTGCTCGCGGTAGCGGCGCTCGCCCTCGCGCAACTCCTCCTCCTTGCGGTGCAGGCGGAGGAAGGCGCGGACGTGGGCGCGCAGGGCGCGCTCGGGGGCGGGGATGGTGATGAAGCCGTCGGCGCCGGCTTCGAGCACCTCGGCCTCGCTGTCGGCGTCCGTGTTGAGGGCCGAGAGGACGACGACTAAAGTGTCGGTCGTCTCGGGGTCGGATTTAATGCGCGCGCAGGTGCCGCCCCCGACGAAGAGGGCGGCGGCGACGAGCGCGAGGTCGGGGTGCCGGTCGCGGCAGAGGCGGAGGCATTCGTCGGCGTCCGAGGCTTGCAGCAGGTCGTAGTCCTCCGCGCCGAGCGCGCGCGCGAGGCCGCTCAGGACGGCGGGGTCGCCCTCTGCGATAAGCACCTTTGGCTTCTTCATCCGGGTATCGGGAACCGGCCCTGCAAGAGTCTATTGGGAGTGAGGGCATCTTAAACGTTTGCGGGCCGGAGGTCTAGCGACCCCAAAAAGAAATGACGGGAGGCCGCGCGGCCCTCCCGTCATCACTATCCCAGCGCGTTCGCGTCCGTCAGCCCTGCCCCTGCGCTTCGTTGACCATCCAGCCGTCGGCGAGCTGGACGACGCGGCGGCCGTAGGAGGCGTTCTGCTCGGAGTGCGTGACCTGAATGATGGTGGTGCCTTCGTCGTTGAGGCGCTTGAAGAGTTCCATGATTTCGCGGCCCTGTGACGAGTGGAGGTTCCCCGTGGGCTCGTCGGCGAGGATGAGCTTGGGGTTGGCGACTACGGCGCGGGCGACGGCGACGAGCTGCTGCTGGCCGCCCGAGAGCTGGTTCGGGAAGAGGTCTTTCTTGCCGACTATCTGGAAGCGGTCGAGCACGTCGGCGACGATGGACTCGATCTCGGAACGCTTCACGTCGCGGTAGGAGAGGGGGACTTCGAGGTTCTCCTTGACCGTCAGGCTGTCGATGAGGTGGTAGCTCTGGAAGACGAAGCCGACGTAACGCTTGTGAAGCGCGGCGCGCTCCTTGTGGTTGAGCTTGTGCACGGGCTGGCCCATGAAGTGGAACTCGCCCGTCCACGCGCTGTCGAGGAAGCCGAGGATGGAGAGCAGCGTCGTCTTGCCCGAGCCCGACGGCCCCATGATGGAGATGAACTCGCCTTCCTTAACATCCAGGTTGATGCGGCGCAGCACGTAGGTGCGGCCCGCGCCCGTCTCGTAAAACTTCTCGACGTTTCTCATTCCGATCATCGGTTGTCCTCACAAAAAAAGCCCCGCGGGGGCGGGAACGTTGCCCTCCGCGGGGTCAAAGCAAAGGCCAGCAACAAAAAGGAATCCACCCTTTCGCCCCCCCGCAAGGAAACGGCGTGCCGCGCCCCGGCCGCCCCCTTTCCCCTGAACTTTCCGCCCGCCGCCCGCGCCCTCTGTCCGCTTGCGGGATTACGCCGTCCCGGAATCGGGATTGTTTCCCTCAAAGCGGGAGGCGCAGCCGCGCGACGCACCCCTGGGCATCGGGGCGGTTGACGAGCGTGAGCGCGCCGCCGTGCGCCTCGGCTATCTGGCGGCAGAGGACGAGGCCGATGCCGGTGCCGCCGGGCTTTGTGGTGAAGAAGGGCACGAAGAGGTTGGCCGGGTTGGCGATACCGAGCCCCTCGTCCTCGACGCGCATCTCGACGCGCGTGCCGTTGGCCCGCCAGCCGACGCGGACCCGGCCGCCCGTCACGAGCGAGGCGTCAACGGCGTTGCGCACGAGGTTGATGAGGAGTTGTTCGAGCTGGTCGGCGTCGGCGCTGACGAACGTCTCGCCGCCCTCGTCCACCTCGACCTGAAGTCGCGTCTCAAGCCCCGCGACGCGGCGCACGAGCTGGCCGACCTCGACCGCGCGGAGCTTCGGCGGCGGCAGGCGCGCGAGACGCGCGTAGGACTCCATGAAGCGGCTTAAGGATTCGGCGCGCGAGGAGACGACCGTCAGGCCCTGCCGCACGTCCTCGCGCCAGTCGGCGGGCAGCGGCTCGCGCCCGACGAGCGTGGCGAGGCTGCCGGCGATTGACTTGATGGGGGCGAGCGAGTTGTTCAGCTCGTGGCCGAGCACGCGGACGATGCGCTGCCAGGCCTTCAACTCTTCCTCGCGCAGCGGCCGGCTCAGGTCGCCGATGACGAGCATTTGGTGCGACACGCCGCTCTCGCGGAAGGCGGTGCGGCGCACGCCCCAGCGCCTGTAGGTGCCGCCGTCGCCGGGGAAGGCTTTCGAGAGCGTGTGCGGCACGTCGGCCGGGCGGACGTGCAGGCAGTCGGCGAGGCCGAGTTCTTCGGCCGTGCGCCCGAGAGCGCGCTCACTTGAACGCGCGAGCAGGCGCTCGCCCGCGCGGTTGACGAGGCGCAGCCGCTCCTCGGGGTCGAAGGCGAAGACGGCCACCTCAATCTCCGACATCACGGTGCGCAGCAGCGCCGTCGCTTCGAGCGCGCCGAGGCGGTGCGTGCGCATCGCCTCGCTCAAGGCGTTAATCTCGCGGATGACTTCGCTCATGGCGTCGGCGCCCGTCCCGCCGCGCGCGCGGAAGGAGTAGTCGCCCTCGCGCAGCGCGGCCAGCAGGTTCGACACCGTTTGCAGCGGGCGCACGACGCGCGCCTGCACGGCGAAGGAGAAGCCGAGCCAGAAGCAGCCGATGAGGACCGTCAAGGTCCAGACGACCTTCGGCGTGTACGGCCCCGCCCACAGCATGACGAGCGAGACGACGACGGCCGGCGCCCCCGCCGCCAGCGTCATCAGCAGCACGCGCTGCTCGTGCGAGAGGCGGCTGCGGCGCGGCGGCGCGGTTCGCGGAATCGTGCGCGGCTCGGCCCGCGCCGCCGGCTCCAAGGGCGCGGCGGGGCGCGGCGCGGCGACGCCGGCAACCTCGGGGCCGCCCGCCACCGTCACCTCCCTCACCTGCTCCTCGGTTCTCATGCCCTACAGCCTATCAAAACTTCTCCTTCTTTGCGCCTCCAGCGCCTTTGCGTGCTTTCTTAATCTCACGCGAAGGCGCTGGAGGCGCGAACGAGAAGTTGAGGCCGACTTAAATCTCGTACTTCTGCATCCGCCGGTAGAGGGCGCTGCGACTCAGGCCGAGGACTTCGGCCGCCTGACTGACGTTGCCGCCGAACCGCTTGAGCGCCTTCTGGATGAGGAGGCGTTCGACCTCTTCGAGACTCATCTCTTCGAGCCCCCTCTCGGCCGTCTCGCGCGCCGGCTGGAGGCCGAGGTCCGCGGCACGCACCTCCTCGCCGCGCGCCATCAGGACGGCGCGCTGGACGACGTGGTCCAACTCCCGCACGTTGCCCGGCCACGAGTAAGACTGGAACGCGGCGAGGGCGCCCGCCTCGAAGGCGCGCAGGGGCTTGCGGTACCGCTGCGAGTAGACGCGCAGGAAGTGCGAGGCGAGCGCCGGGATGTCTTCGCCGCGCTCGCGCAGGGGCGGCAGGTGAATCTCGACGGTGTTGAGGCGGAACAGCAGGTCGCGGCGGAAGCGCCCCGACTCGACCTCCCCGCGCAGGTCAACGTTCGTCGCCGAGATGAGCCGCACGTCCGCGCGCCGCGTCTGCGAAGAGCCGACGCGCTCGAACTCGCCCGTCTCCAACACCCTCAGCAGCTTCGGCTGAAGGTTCAAAGGCACGTTCGCAATCTCGTCTAAGAAGAGCGTGCCGCCGTCGGCCAGCTCGAAGCGGCCGACGCGGTCGGACTTGGCGTCGGTGTAGGCGCCGCGGACGTGGCCGAACAGCTCGGACTCGAAGGTGCCGCCCGAGAGCGCGCCCGCGTTGACGGCGACCAGAGGCTTCGAGGCGCGTGGGCTAAGCGCGTGCAGCGTGCGCGCGATAACGTCCTTGCCCGTCCCGTTCTCGCCCGTCACGAGCACGCCCACGTCCGAGGGGCCGATGTGGCGGACGAGTTCGAGCACGGGCTGCATCGCGGCCGACTCGGCGATGAGCAGCGGGCGCCCGCCGACGCCGTCCTCGCGCAGCATCCGGTTCTCGGCTTCGAGCTGCGCGCCCTTGCGCAGCGCGCGCGCCAGCTCGACCTGCGTGTGCAGGATGGTCAGCAGCCGCGCGTTGTCCCACGGCTTCTGCACGAAGTCGCGCGCGCCGCGCCGGATGGCCTCGACCGCGAGCTCGACGCTGCCCCACGCCGTCATCACGACGACGGGCAAAGCGGGGTCGGCCTCGCGCATCCGCGCCAGAAGGTCCAGGCCCTCCTGCCCCGAGGTCGTGTCGCGCGTGTAGTTGAGGTCAATGAGCGCCACGTCGAACGCCTTGCGCCCGAGCGCCGCGACGGCCCCCGACGGCGACTCGACGGCCTCAGTCTCGAAGCCCTCGCCCTTCAGCAACAGGCGCAGCGCCTCGACCACCGCCGGCTGGTCATCTGCGATAAGTACACGCGGCATAGTTTAATGATAGACGAAGTAGACAGTAGACAGTAGTCAGTAGCCACTGGCGGAAGCCCCGAAGGGGCGCCATGTAAAAGCCTGGGGCATCGCCCCAGGAAAAGCGGCGAATAAATCACTGGAGCCCTGAAAGGGCGGCATAGGCTATTTCGCCCTTTCAGGGCTCCACCTATGTCCCGCCGTTACCAGGGGCGGCGCTCAGGCTGCGCCTTCGCTCTGCCCCCGGCTTTTGCATCCCGCCCCTTCGGGGCTTGCCGGCCTTACTCGTGTCTGAGTGCCACCATCGGGTCAACGCGCGCGGCGCGGCGCGCGGGGACGAGGCAGGCGACGAGGGCGACGGCGCCGAGCAACAGGGGCACGAGGATGAAGACCGCCGGGTCGGCCGACGAGACTTCGTAGAGCAGGCTCTGCATGGCGCGCGTCGCGGCGAAGGCCAGCAGCGCCCCCAACGCGACGCCCGCGACGACGAGCGCGCCGCCCTGCCTCAGCACCAGCCTGAGCACGTCGCCGGGGCGCGCGCCCAGAGCGACGCGGATGCCTATCTCGCGCGTCCGCTGCGTGACCGCGTAAGAGATTACGCCGTAGAGCCCGACGGCCGCGAGCGCCGCCGCGAGGCACGCGAACGCCGCCATCAGCACGGCCGTCGCCCGCCTGTAAGCCAGCGACGCGTCCACCACCTGCCCCAGCGTCTTCACGTCGAAGACGGGAAGGTTGCTGTCGAGGGCGCGCACCTCCGCCCGCAGCGAGGGCACGAGCGACTGCGGGTCGCCCTTCGCCCGCACGGCCAGCGACAGCCCGCCCCACCCCGCGTCCTGCTTGTGCGGCACGTAAATCTGCGGCCCCGCCTCGGCGTCGAGCGTCTGCGATTTAACGTCGCCGACGACGCCCACAACCTCGCGCGTGAACTTCTCGTCGCGCCACACCTTGATGCGCTTGCCCAAGGGGTCTTCACCGGGGAACGACTGCCGCGCCAGCGTCTCGTTGACGACGACGACCATCGTCGCGCCCTCGCCGTCGCGCTCGTCGAAGTCGCGCCCCGCGACTAGGGGCACGCGCGCCGCGCCGAAGTAGCCGGGCGACACCACCTGATAGCCGGCGTTGGTCGCCTCCTCCGGCGTCTCGGGCCGCCCCTCGCGGATGAAGGAGCGCCCGACCGAGAAGTTGCTGCCGCCCAAAGGGAGCGAGAGGACCGCGCCCGCCGACTCGACGCCGGGCAACGCGCGCACGCGCTCCAAAAGCCTCGCGTAGAACTCGGCCTTCTGCCGCGGCTCCTTGTAGCGCGCGCTCGGCAGCGCGACCCTTATGGTCATCACGCCCGCGGGGTCGAAGCCGGGGTTGACCGACCCGAGCCGCGCGAAGCTCTTGACGAGCAGGCCCGCGCCGACGAGCAGCACGACTGATATCGCCACCTCGCTCACGACCAGCAGCGAGCGCAGGCCCCCGCGCTCGCCCGCCGCGCCGCGCCCGCCCTCCTTGAGCGCCGCCTGCACGTCCGGCCTCGTCGCCTGCAAGGCCGGCGCCAGCCCGACGAGCGCGCCCGTCAACCCGGCCGCGCCGAGCGCGAACAGCAGCACGCTCGCGTCCACGCCCGCCTCCGAGATGCGCGGCGTGTCCTCGGGCGCGAGCGCGACCAGAAGGTCCACCAGCCACACGCTCAACGCGACGCCCGCCGCCCCGCCCAGGAGCGAGAGCAAAAGGCTCTCCGTCATCAACTGCCGCGCCACCCTCCAACGCCCCGCGCCGAGCGCGAGCCTGACGGCCACCTCGCGCCGCCGCGCCGCCGCCCGCGCCAGCGTCAGGTTCGCCACGTTCGCGCACGCCACCAACAGCAGGAAGGCGACCGCCCCGAGCAGCACCAAAAGCATCACGCGCACCGGCCCGACGATGTTGTCCTTCAACGTCTTCAACTGCACGCCCCAGCCCGCGTTCGTCGGCGGGTAAGCCGCGGCGAGCCGCGCCGTCAACCCGTCGAGTTCGGCCTGAGCCTCGCGCAGCGAGACGCCCTCCTTCAAGCGCCCGATGACGCTGTAGCTGCGGTTGTCGCGCGGCTCCTTCGACGCGTCGAGCCGCGCGGGCGCCCAAATCTCCGCGCGCTGCGGGAAGTCGAAGCCGGGCGGCATGATGCCGACGACCTCGTAGCTCCTGCCGCTGACCTCGATGCGCCGTCCGATGACCTCCGGCGACGCGCCGAAGTGGCGACGCCACAGGCCGTGCCCGATGACCGCCACGTCGGCGCCGCCCTGCTTGTCGTCTTCCGGCCCCACGGCGCGGCCCGCCGCCGCCCCGACGCCCATGACGCGGAAGAAGTCGCCGCCGACGCGCCCCAGCGCCACGCGCTCCGGCTCGTCGCCGCCCGTCAGGCTGGCGTTCGCCGTCCAGTAGACCGACAGCCCCTCAAAGGCCCGGTCCTCCGAGCGCCAGTCCTCGAAGTCGGGCGCCGACAAGTTGCTCTCCGTGATGCCCTTCGACGGGTTCACGCCGTCGAAGGCGACGATGCGCTCGGCGCCCGGATAAGGCAGGGGCCGGAGCAGCACCGCGTTGACGACCGAGAAGATGGCCGTGTTGGCGCCCACCCCCAAAGCCAGCACCAGCGCCGCCACCGCCGTAAACCCCGGCCGCTTCCAAAGCATCCTGAAGCCGAAGCGCAAGTCCTGAAGCAGAGTCCTCATCACTTCACCTCTCACTCGTATCTGAGCGCCACCATCGGGTCAACCTTCGTCGCGCGCCGCGCCGGGATGAAACAGGCGAGGAGCGCGACCGACGCGAGCAGCAGCGCGACGACCGCGTAGGTCGCCGGGTCGGCCGCCGAGACTCCGTACAGCATTCCCTCCATCACGCGCGTCAGCAGGAGCGCGCCCGCGAGCCCGCACCCGATGCCGGCGAGCACGAGCCGCAGGCCGTGGCCGACGACGAGCCTCAGCACGTCGCGCCCCCGCGCGCCGAGCGCGACTCTCACGCCTATCTCGTGCGTCCGCCTCACCACCGCGTAACTCATCACGCCGTAGACGCCGACCGCCGCCAGCAGCAGCGCGACGCACGAGAAGACGGCCACGAGCAGCGTCCTGAAGCGCGGCTGCGCCACCGACCGCGACATCAACTCCTCCATCGTCGCCACGCGCGCCACCGGCAGGTCGCGGTCGAGCGCCCACACCTCTTTGCTCACGGCCGCGGCCAGCGTGCGCGGCTCGGACACGTTCGTGCGGACGACGAGCGACATGTCGAACCAGGGGCTCTGCTGGTAAGGCAGGTAGAAGGCCGGCTGCACCTTGGCGTGCAGGCCCTCGTAGCGCACGTCGCCGACGACGCCGACTATCTCCATGAACTGATTGCCGGGCCGGTCGGACCCGCCCTGCTTCAGACGCTTGCCCACCGGGTCTTCGCCCGCGAAGAACTGTCGGGCCAGCGTCTCGTTGACGACGCAGACGGGCGGGGTGCCCTCGCGGTCGGCGTCCGTGAAGAGTCGGCCGCGCACGACCGGGACGCCGAGCGCGCGGAAGTACTCGGGCGTGACGGAGAGCAGGTCGGCGACCGGCAGCTCACCGCCCGGCGGCTCGGGCCGCCCCTCGACGCTGAAGTTGTCGGAGGCCGTCAGGAGGTCCGGCGGCAGGCTGGTCGTGGCCGCCGCCGACTCGACGCCGGGCACGGCGCGCACGCGCTCCAACAGTTGGCGGAAGAACTCGACGCGCTTCGGCCCCTCTTCGTAGCGCGCGCGCGGCAGAGACACCTGCATCGTGAGCACGCGCTCGGCGCGGACGCCCGACTCGACGTTTTGCAGCCGCGTGAAGCTCTTGAGCAGCAGGCCCGCCCCGACGAGCAGCATCAGCGCGAGCGCAATCTCCGCGACGACCAGCGCGTCTCGCATGCGCCGCCGTCCGCGCCCCTCGGTCGAGCCGCGCGCGCCGCCCTCCTTCAAAGTCTCGTTGAGGTCGGCGCCCGCGCCCTGCAAGGCCGGCGCCAGCCCGAAGGCGACGCCGCTCAGCAGCGAGACGCCGAGCGTGAAGAGCAGCACGCGCCCGTCGATGTGCGCCTCGCGCAGCCGGTGGATGCCCTCAGGGCTCAGGGCGAGCAGCGCGTCCACGCCCCACACCGAGAGCAGCAACCCGGCGAAGCCCCCCGCCGCGCCGAGCAGCACGCTCTCCGTCAACAACTGCCGCGCGAGCCGCCAACGCGAGGCGCCGAGCGCCGCGCGCACCGCAATCTCCCTCTCGCGCGACGCGGCGCGCGCCAGCAACAGGTTCGCCACGTTCGCGCACGCTATCAGCAGCACGAGTCCCACGGCCCCGAGCAGGACGAGCAGCGCGGGCCGCACGTCGCCGACGAGGTAGTCGTTGACGGTGAGCATGTTGAAACGCTCGCCCTGCGGCGGGTTGCCCTGATGCTCGGGGTCGGGCATCGCGTTGAGGGCCGCGCGCGCCTGCTCAAGCGTGACGCCTGCACGGACGCGCGCCAGCCCCGTCAGGAAGTAAGGCCCGCGCCGGCTGGGTGGCCGCACCTGAAAGGCGGTCCACACCTCCATGTCCTGCGTCGGGAAGTCGAAGCCCTCGGGCATCACGCCGACGACCGTGTACTGACGGCCGTCCAAGGTCAGCACGCGCCCGAGCGCCGCCGGGTCCGCGCCCATGCGCCTGCGCCAGAAGCCGTCGCTGACGACGGCGACGCGCTCGGCGTCGGGCCGCTCGTCTTCGGGCTTGAAGGTGCGCCCGAGGCGCGGGCGCGCGCCCAGCGTGTCGAAGAAGTCGGCCGTCGCCTGCGCGCCCGGAATCTGCTCGGGCGCCTCGCCGCCCGTGTAGCTCACCTGCCCGCCCGTGAACGCCCCGACGCTCTCGAAGACCTCGTTGCGCGCGCGCCAGTCGAGCAAGTCCATCACCGACATCGGCACGCGGTCGCCCCCGGCCGCCTCCGCGCCCTTCAGCCACACGACGACGGCGCGCTCAGGCTCGCTGTAAGGCAGGGGCCGGAGCAGCACCGCGTTGACGACCGAGAAGATGGCCGTGTTCGCGCCCACCCCCAACGCCAGCGCGACGACCGCCATCGCCGTAAACCCCGGCCGCTTCCAGAGCATCCGAAACCCGTAACGTATGTCTTGCAGCAGGCTTCTCATCACGTCACCTCTTCATTCGTGTCTGAGCGCGACCATCGGGTCAACGCGCGTGGCGCGGCGCGCGGGCAGGTAGCAGGCGAGTAGCGCGACCGACGCGAGCAGCAGCGCGGCGGCGCCGAAGACGACGGGGTCCGTCGCCGAGACTCCGTAGAGCAGGCCCGACAGCAGCCTCGTGAGCGCGAAGGCCCCGGCCAGACCCAGCACGACGCCCGCGGCGGCGAGCTTCATGCCGTGGCCGACCACGAGGCGGACCACGTCGCGCCGCTGCGCGCCGAGCGCGACCCTCACGCCTATCTCGTGCGTGCGCCGCGCGACCGCGTAAGAGACGACGCCGAAGATGCCCGTCGCCGAGAGCACCGCCGCCGCCGCCGCGAGCAGCCCGAGCAGGACGGTGTTGAGCCGCTGCGGCGCCACCGAGCCGTCGATGCGCTGCCGCATCGTTGCCACGTTGTAGACGGGCTGGTCCGGGTCAACCTCCCTGACGGCCTTCCTCAAGGACGCGGCCAGCGCGCCCGCGTCGCCCGCGCCGCGCACGGCCAGGAACATCGCCTGCGGCGCCTGCTGCGCGAAGGGCACGTAGACCTCGGGCGCCCTCTCGGCGGCGAGGCTGTCGTGCTTCAGGTCGCTCACGACGCCGACCACCTCGCGCGCCACGTCCTTCCCGTCGTCCCTGTAGACGAGGCGGCGGCCTATGGGGTCTTCGCCTGAAAAGAAGCGGCGGGCGGTTGCCTCGTTGACGATGACGGTGGGCTGAGAGTCGGCCGAGTCGCGGTCGTCGAAGTCGCGCCCGCGCAGGAGCGCGACGCCCATCGCGCGGAAGTAGTCGGGCGTCGCCACGCGGTAGTCGGCGTTGCGCGACTCGCCCTCGGCCGTCGGGCGCCCGTCTATCTCGAACGAGCGCGAGGTGCGCGAGTGGCTGAACGGGAGGTCGCTGACCGCGCCCGCCGCCTCGACGCCGGGAAGCTGACGCACCCTGCGCAGAGCCTCGTCGAAGAAGGCGAGGCGCTGCTGCCTCTTCGGGTACTTCGCCTCGGGCAGCGACACCTGCGTCGTCAGCACGCCGTCGGCGTCGAAGCCGGGGTCCTCGGCGCGCAGCCGCGCGTAGCTCATGACGAGGAGCCCCGCGCCCGCCAGCAGCACGAGCGCGAGCGCGACTTCGGCCACGACGAGCACGCCCTGCAAGCGAGAGCGGCCCGGCCCGCCCGTCGCCCCGCGTCCCCCTTCCTTGAGCGCCCGCGTCAGGTCCGGCGCCCACGAGTAGACGGCCGGCGCGAGTCCGAACAGCAGCCCCGTCACGAGCGTCGCGCCCGAGGCGTAGGCGAACACACCAACGTCGAGCCCGATGTCCTTCGCGCGCGGGATGACGCCCGTGGC
Organism: Pyrinomonadaceae bacterium; assembly: GCA_035941045.1. Classification (GTDB taxonomy): domain Bacteria; phylum Acidobacteriota; class Blastocatellia; order Pyrinomonadales; family Pyrinomonadaceae; genus QHXN01. The sequence goes on from DASZEK010000181.1 coordinate 22,197, forward strand.
GGCCGACGCGAGAAGGTCCGCGCCCCACGCCGCGAGCAGCAGGCCCGCCGCGCCGCCGACCGCCGCGAGCAGCAAGCTCTCCGTCAACAGTTGGCGCGCGATTCTCAGGCGGCCCGCGCCGAGCGCCGCGCGCACGGCCATCTCCCTCTGCCGCGACGAGGCGCGCGCCAGTAAAAGATTCGCGACGTTGACGCACGCGATGAGGAGCATGAGGACGACGGCCGCTAGCAGTATGAGCAGCGCGGGCCGCGCCTTGGCCGTCAACTCTTCGTGCAGCGGGACGAGCGCGACGCCCGCGTTCCTGTTCGTGTCCGGGTAAGTCTCCGAGAGCCCGCGCGCGACCAGCGTCATCTCCTCCTGCGCCTGCGCGAGCGATGCATCTTTTTTGAGCCTGCCGACCGAGTACATGAAGTGGTCGCTGCGCGGGCGCGCGAGGTCGAGCCCCGGCGCCCACACCTCGGTCGAGCGGCTCGGGAACTCGAAGCCGCGCGGCATGACGCCGACGACCGTGTAGGGCTCGCCGTTGAGCGTGAGCGTCTGCCCGAGCGCGCCCTCGGCCGCGCCGAAGCGGCGGCGCCAGAGTCCGTCGCCGATGACGACGACGCGCGCCGCGCCTCGCGCGTCCTCGCCCCCGAGGAAGCCGCGCCCGAGCGCCGGCTCGACGCCGAGCACCTTGAAGAACTCGGCCGACGCGAGCAGCCCCGAGACGCGCTCGGGCTGCTGGCCGCCCGTCATGATGAAGCTCTCGTACTCGTACGCGGTCAGCGCCTCGAACGAGCGCGCCTCCGCCCGCCAGTCGGCGAAGTTGAGCGGCGAGACGGTGTCGTGCGTCCACCCGAGCGTAAGGTTCTGCTCCCAGACCTGCACCAGCCGCCCCGGCTCAGGGTAAGGCAGCGGGCGCAGCAGCACGGCATTGACGGCCGAGAAGATGGCGGCGTTCGCCCCCGTCCCCAGCGCCAGCACCAGCACCGCCACGGCCGTAAAGCCGGGGTTCCTGCGTAAAGCCCGCGCCCCGTAACGCAAGTCCTGAAGCAGAGTCCTCATCTTCATACCTCGAAAGGGTGCAGGGTGCCGGATAAAGACAAGTTCATCCCCGGCGCCCGGCACCCGGCACCTTTATTCGTGTCTAAGTGCCACCATCGGGTCCACCTTCATCGCGCGGCGCGCGGGGACGAGGCAGGCGGCGAGCGCGACCGCCGTGAGCAGCAGCGAGACGACCGCGTAAGTGCCGGGGTCGGTCGCCGTGACGCCGTAGAGCAGCCCCCGCATCAGCCGCGTCAGGGCGAGCGAGGCGACGAGGCCCGCACCCACTCCTATGAGCGCCAGCGCCATCCCCTGCCCGACGACGAGCCGCAGCACGTCTCTCCCTTGCGCGCCGAGCGCCATGCGGATTCCTATCTCGTGGAGGCGCTGCGTGACGGCGTAGCTCATCACGCCGTAGATGCCCGCCGCCGCCAGCAAGAGCGCGACGCCCGCGAAGAGGCCGAGCAGGAGCGAGTTGAAGCGCGGCTCGGCCGCCGCCCGGCCGACGTGCTGCTCAAGCGTCTTCACCTCCGTCACCGGCTGCGCCTTGTCCACCTGCCGCACCGCCTCGCGGACGGCGCCCGCCAGACTCGTCGGCTCGACCGCCGAGCGCACGACGTAGGTCATGCCGACGAACGGGTCCTGCGTGTAGGTCGTGTAAATCTCCGGCGTCGGCTCGGCGCCGAGCTCGACGCTGCGCACGTCGGCGACGACGCCCACTATCTCGAACCAGCTCGGCCGCCCGTCCGGGTCGCGGCTGCCGAAGTTGATGCGCTTGCCGACGGCGTCGCCGCCGAAGTGCTGGCGGGCCGCGGCCTGGTTGACGAGGACGACGCGGCGCGAGGCGGCGTGGTCGCGCCCGTCGAAGAAGCGCCCTTGAACGAGCGGGATGTTGGCCGCGCGGAAGTAGTCGTGGGTGACGCCGCGGTAGTTGACCGAGGGCCACTTGTCGGGCGTCGTCTCCGGCGCGCCCTCGATGCGGAAGCCGGTCGTCGGCCCCTTCGTCAGCGGCAGCGTGTTGACGGCGCCGACCGACTCGACGCCGGGCAGAGCCGCGACGCGCTCGGCCACCGCCGCGTAGAAGTTCGAGAACTGCTCGTTCTGGCGGAAGTTCGTGCCCGAGGGCGAGACGCGGAACGTCAAGACCTGCTGCGGCCTGAATCCCAGCTCGACCGCGCTCAGGCGGAGGAAGCTCCGGAACAGAAGCCCCGCGCCGACCAGCAGCACGAGCGAGAGCGCCACCTCAGAGACGATGAGCAAGCTACGCAAACGGCTCCGCCGCGCGCCGCCCGACGAGCCGCGCGCGCTCTCCTTGAGCGAGGCGTGAACGTCGTCCGGCTTCGTGAACTGCACGGCCGGCGCCAGCCCGAACAGGACGCCCGTGGCGACCGACACGAGCAGCGTGAACGAGAGCACCGGCAAGTCAATCCCGACGCCCTCGACGCGCGGGAAGCCCTCCGGCATCATCCCCTTCAACAAGTCAACGCCCCACCACCCGAGCAGCAAACCCGCCGCCCCGCCCAGCATCGCCAGCAGCAGGCTCTCGACCAAAAGCTGCCTCGCCAGCCGGAGCCGCGTCGCGCCCAACGCGACGCGCACCGCAATCTCCTTCTGCCTCGCCGCCGCGCGAGCGAGCAGCAGGTTGGCGACGTTCGCGCACGCTATCAGCAGCACCAACCCCACCGCGCCGAGCAGCATGAGCAGCGCCGTGCCGCTCTCGCCCACGAGGTGCTCTTGCAGCGTGACGACGCGGTTGAAGCGGTTGTTGTTCGTCTCCGGGTACTGCGCCCGCAGCCGCGCCGTAATCGTCTCCATCTCCTCGCGCGCGCGCTCCAACGTGACGCCCGGCTTGAGCAGCCCCACCGCGCTCAGGTAGCCGAAGCCGCGCGCCCGCGTCACGTCCGTCTGCTCGGTCCACTCGGGCGCGAGCCTGAGCGGCGGCAGCCAAGCTTCCGTCCTCTCCGGGTACTGAAAGCCTTGGGGCGCGACGCCGACGACCGTGTAGCTGCGCCCGTCGAGCGTGACGGCCCGGCCGACGACAGCGGGGTCGCCGCCGAAGCGCCGCTGCCAGAGCCCGTAGCTGAGGACGGCGACGGGGGCGTGGCCCGCCTTCTCGTCGCCGGGCTCGAAGAGGCGGCCCGAAGCCGGGCGGACGCCGAACACGTCGAAGAAGCTGGCGGAGGCGACGGCGAGGCTGACGCGCTCGGCCTCGTCGCCGACGGCGAGGTTCGACGGCCGCGTCATGACGGCCGCCAAGTGCTCGAAGGCCGTGCTCTGCTCGCGCCAGTCGATGAAGTTGGCCGGCGTCACCTGCCCGCGCCGCCCCTCCCGGTTCAACTCCTGGATGGCGACCAGCCGCTCCGCGTTCGGGTACTGCAAGGGCCGGAGCAGCACCGCGTTGACGACCGAGAAGATGGCCGTGTTGGCGCCCACCCCCAAAGCCAGCGCGACGACCGCGACGACCGTGAACCCCACGTTGCCCCGCATCGTTCGCAACCCGTAACGTATGTCTTGCAGCAGGCTTCTCATCATCACGTCACCCCTTCACTCGTGTCTGAGCGCGACCATCGGGTCAACCTTCGTCGCCCGACGCGCCGGGAAGAAGCAGGCGGCGAGCGCGACCGCCGCCAGCAGCAGCGAGACGGAGGCGAAGGCCGCGGGGTCCGTCGCCGAGACTCCGTACAGCAGACTCGCGAGGAAGCGCGTCAGCGCGAAGGCGCCCCCGAGCCCGACGGCGAGCCCGACGGCGAGCATCCACACCCCCTGTCTGAACACCAGCCTGAGCACGTCGCCGGGGCGCGCGCCCAGAGCGACGCGGATGCCTATCTCGCGCGTCCGGCTCCCGACCGAGTAGGAGACGACGCCGTAGACGCCGATGGCCGCCAAAAGCAACCCCGCTATCCCGAGCCCGCCGACGACCGTCGCCGCCAGCCTGAGCGGGATGAGCGAGAAGCCGACCGCCTCGCCCAGAGGCATGACGCCCGAGAGCGGCACGTTCGGGTCTATCTCGCGCGCCGCCTCGCGCACGCCCGCCATCAACGCCCCCGCGCCGCCCGCCGCGCGCACGTGCAGCGTCATCGCGCCGTAGTAGCTTTGCGCCGCCGGCACGTAGAAGAACGGCTGGGGGTCTTCGCCCAGAGTGTAGTAGCGCCCGTCGCGCGCGACGCCGACGACCTCGACCTGCTCCTCCTCGCGCCGCGCCTCGCGCGTCGCCGCCCGCGGCAGGAGCGCGAAGCGGCGGCCGAGCGCCTCCGCGACGCCGCCGAAGAACTGCTTCGCCATCGTCTCGTTGACGACGACCACGCCCCGCTCGCCCGCCGCGAAGCCGCGCCCCGCCAGGAGCGGCACGCGCAAGGCGCGAAGGTAGTCTTCGTCCACCGCGTTCGACATGATGACGGGCGGCGGCTGGCCCGCCTCCGGCTCGCGGCCGGGGACGCGCACGGCGTTGGCGAACATCAGCCCGCTCAACTGCACCGCCCGCCCGTACGACGCCGCCTCGACGCCCGGCAGGGCCGCGACGCGCTCCTTCAGACGGCGGTAGAACTCGCGCCCTCGCGCCTCGTCGTATCCCTGCAAGGCGAGGTCGAAGGAGGCGAGCTGCACGCCCTCGGGGTCGAAGCCGGGGTCGATGCGCGCGGCGCCCTGAAGGCTGCGGACGCAGAGCGCGGCGCCGACGAGGAGGACGAGAGAGATGCCTATCTGGGCGACGACGAAGGCGGTCCGCGTCCGCTGTCGCGCGCGTCCCCCGGCGGGCGCCGCGTCCTTCAAAGCCGTCACGAGGTCGGTCTTCGAGGCTTGCAGCGCGGGCGCGAGTCCGAACAGCACGCCCGTCAAGAGCGAGACGCCGAGCGTGAAGGCGAGCACGCGCCAGTCAACGTCCAGACGGAAGTCAACGGCGAGCGAGCCCGACGGCTTGAAGGCCATCAGCACGTCGTTCATCCAGACGGCGAGCAGGACGCCGAAAGCGCCCCCCACAGCGAAGAGCAGCACGCTCTCCGTCAACAACTGCCGCGCCACGCGCCACCGCGTCGCGCCCATCGCCGCGCGCACCGCGAACTCGCGCCGCCGCCGCGCGGCCCGCGCCAGAAACATCCCCGCCACGTTGGCGCACGCGACAAGGAGCACGAGTCCGACGACGGCCGTCAGCGTCGCCATGAACCCGACCACCTGGGGCCGCACCTCGCCCGGCACGTGCCCGGCCGGGTGGACGGCGACGCCCTGCTCGCGCTCCTCTTCCGGGAACTCGGCTTGCAGTTGCTTCGCCAGCACGTTCAGAGAAGCCTCGGCCCGCTCAAGTGTGACGCCCGGCTTCAGCCGCCCGCGCAGGCCGAGCCAGCCGGCGCCGCGCTGCGCCATTATGTCGGAGCCGGGCATGGCCTGCGCCTGCATCGAGAGGGGCACGAACACGTCGGGCGAGAAGTAGATGTAGGGCGCCTTGAAGCCCTCGGGCGCGACGCCGACGACTGAGAACGGGTGGCCGTTGACGACGACCTCGCGGCCCAAAACGTCGCCGCCGCCGAAACGCTCGCGCCAAAGCCTGTGACTGAGGACGGCGACGGGCGCGGCGCCCGCGGGCGCGCGGTCCTCTTCGGGCAGGAAGAAGCGGCCCGCGGCCGGCACCACCCCGAGCACGTCGAAGTAGTTGCCCGAGACGAGGAGGCCGTGGACGCGCTCGGCCGCGCCTTGGGCGCCGACGGACATCGGCGCGAGCGTGTGCGCGGCTAAGCCCTCGAAGACCTCGTTGTGCTCGCGCAGGTAGAGGTAGTCGGGGTAAGAGACCATCCCGAAGCGGTCGCCGTCGGGCGTCGAGCGGTTCACGTCGGCGAGGCGCGCCTCGTCGCGCACGCGCGGCAGGGGCCGCAGGAGCGCCGCGTTGACGAGGCTGAAGATGGTCGCGTTGGCGCCGATGCCGACGGCCAGCGAGACGGCCGCCACCAGCGTGAAGCCGGGGCTCTTCCAGAGCGCCCGCGCCCCGAAGCGCAAGTCCTGCCAGAGTGTCTTCATCGCCAAACCTCGAAAGGGTGTCGGGTATCGGGTGTCAGGTGCCGGGGAAGAGATTGCCTTTACCCGGCACCTGACACCCGGCACCCGAGACCCTCACTCGTAACGGAGTGCCGTCATCGGGTCCACCTTCATCGCGCGTCGCGCGGGCACGTAGCAGGCGAGCAGGGCGACGAAGAGGAGGAAGGCGGAGATGGCGGCGTAGGTGAGCGGGTCGGTGGCGCTCACTTGATAGAGCAGGCTCGACATGAGGCGCGTCAGGGCGAAGGCGCCGACGAGCCCGGCCGCGAGGCCGAGGCCCGCGAGCGCGAGCCCCTGCCCGAAGACCATCTTCAGGATGTCGCTCGCCTGCGCGCCGAGCGCGAGGCGGACGCCTATCTCGTGCGTGCGCTGCGCGACGGCGTAACTCATCACGCCGTAGATGCCCACCGCCGCCAGCAGGAGCGCGATGAGCGAGAAGCCGCCGAGCAGCGACGCGCTGAAGCGAGCGCGCCCGGCCGAGTCGGCCAGCCAGTCCTCCATCGTCCGCACGTCGGCCACCGGCTGCTCGGCGTCTATCGCCTGAATCTCGCGCCGCGCCGCCGCCGCCACGGAGAGCGGGTCGCCCTTCGTCCGCACGACGAGGTTCATGAAGGGGTAGACCAGCTCGGCCTGCGGCAGGTAGACCGTCGGCTTGTCCTCGCCTTCGAGCCCGTAGTGCTTCACGTCGCCGACGATGCCGACGATCTCGGTCGGCTCGGGCGCGTTGCTCATCTCGACGACGACGCGCTGGCCGATGGCCTCATCGCCGGGGAAGAATTTGCGCGCGAACGACTCGCTGACGACGCACACGCGCCGCTCCTCGGTCACCTCCTGCTCGTTGTAGGTGCGGCCCTTCCGCAGCGGAATGCCCATCGTCTTGAAGTAGCCGGCGTCGCTGACGCGGACCTCGGTCCCCGGCTTCTGGCCGGGCGGGGGCGCGGGCTGGCCGACGACGGTGAAGCTGGTCGCCGCGGCCGGGCCGGAGAACGGGAGGAAGTTGACGGAGGCGGCCGACTCGACGCCGGGCAGCGTCGAGACGCGCGCGACCGCGTCGCGGAAGAAGTTGATGACCTTCACGTCCTCGCTGTAGCGAGCCGAGGGCAGGTTGACGCGCATCGTCAGCACGCCCTCGGGGCGGAAGCCGGGGTCAACCGAGCGCAGCCGCGCGAAGCTCCTCACCATCAGCCCCGCGCCGACCAGGAGGATGAGCGCCAGCGCGATCTCGGCGACGACGAAGGCGCCGCGCAACCGGCTGCCGCGCTTCCCGCCCGTCGTCCCGCGCGCCCCCTCCTTCAGACTCTCGCCCGCCGCCACCCTCGACGCTTCGAGCGAAGGCACGACGCCGAAGATGACGCCCGTCAAGAACGTCACGCCGAGCGTGAAGAGGAGCACGGGGACGTTGAGCCGGACGGCGCCGAGGTCGAGCACGTCGCGCGGGCTCAGGGCCGCCAGAATGTCAACGCCCCACCACGCGAGCAGCAACCCCAGCGCGCCGCCCATCCCGGCGAGCAGCACGCTCTCCGTCAACAACTGCCGCACGACGCGCCAGCGGCCCGCGCCCAAAGCCGTCCGGATGGCGAGCTCCTTCTGCCGCGCCGCGCCGCGCGCGAGCAAGAGGTTGGCGACGTTGGCGCACGCGATGAGCAGGAGAAAACCGACCGCGCCGATGAGGACCCAGAGCGCGGGCTTGAGCACGCCAGCCAGTTGGTCGCGCAGCGGCACGACCTCGGCGCTCCAGTTCGTGTTCATCTGCGGGTACTGCGCCTCGTACCGCGCGGCGACGGCCGCGACCTGCGTCTGCGCCTGCTCCAAGGTGACGCCGGGCTTGAGGCGCGCGACCGCGCTCATGAAGCGCCCGCGCCGCGCCGTCTGCGCGTTCGCCGGGAAGGCGTACACGCTCCACAGCTCGGGCGGCTGGGCGGTGAGCGAGCGGTTGCGGATAAACCACTGGAAGCCGGCGGGCATCACCCCGGCGACCGTGGCCGGCGTGGCGTTCAGGTTAATCGTCTTGCCGACTATCTGCGGGTCGCCGCCGAAGCGCCGCTGCCAGAGCCCGTGGCTGATGACGACGACGGCGGGCGCGTCCGGCTTCGCGTCCTCGTCGGTGAGCGTGCGCCCCTTGATGGGCTCGACGCCGAGGACGCGGAACAGGTTCGGCGTCGCGTACTGGATGGGAACCTCCTGCGGCTCGCCGCCCTCGCCCGTCAGGTTGATGCGGCGGTCGAAGAAGGCGGCCATGTCCTCGAAGGCGTCCGACTGCTGCTTCCAGTCGAGGAAGTTGCCGGGGTTGAGAACGTTCTGGCGCTGGTTGCGCGTCTTGCTCATCTCCCACACCAGCACGAGCCGGTTCGGCTCCTTGTAGGGGAGCGGCTGGATGAGCACCGCGTTGACGACCGAGAAGATGGCCGTGTTCGCCGCCACGCCCAGCGCGACCGCCACCACCGCCGCCGCCGTAAACCCCGGACTCTTCAAAAGCACCCTCAGCCCGAAGCGCAAATCCTGTAGCAAAGACCTCATGATTGCTCCTTGAAAACAGTTGATGACTTCTTCATTCGTTCCTTAAGGCGACTATCGGGTCCACCTTCGTCGCGCGCCGCGCCGGCAGGTAGCAGGCCAGCAGGGCGACCGCGCCGAGCAGCAGCGCGACCCCCGCGAAGGTGGCCGCGTCCGTCGCCGAGACGCCGTAAAGTAAACTCTCCATCACGCGCGTCAGGGCGAAGGCGCCCGCCAGCCCGGCCGTCACGCCCGCCAGCGCGAGCGCCATCCCCTGCCCCACGACGAGGCGGATTACGTCGCGGCCCCGCGCGCCGAGCGCGATGCGGATGCCTATCTCGTGCGTCCGCTGCGTGACCGTGTAGCTCATCACGCCGTAGACGCCGACCGCCGCCAGCAAGAGCGCCACGGCCGCGAACAGCGTCAGCAGTTGCGTGTAGAAGCGCGGACGCGCCACCGACTCCGAGAGCAGTTGCTCCATCGTCTTCACGTTCGAGGCGGCGCGCGCGGCGTCCACCTCGCGCACGGCCTTCTGCGCGGACGCGGCGAGCAGGGCCGGGTCGCCATCGGCGCGGATGACGAAGGACGAGGAGAGCCACGGCCGCTGGAGGTAGCAGTCGTAAATCTGCAAGCCCGTCTCCTCTCCGGCCGTCTGCCGTACGTCGGCCACGACGCCGACGACCTCAAGCGCGAGGCGCCGCTCCATGTAATCAATCGTGATGCGCCTGCCCAAAGGGTCTTCGCCGGGGAAGACCCTGCGCGCCATCGTCTCGTTGATGACGGCCACGTCGGGCGCGCCCGTGGCGTCGCGCTCGGTGAACCCGCGCCCCTTCAACACGGGGATGCGCATCGTCTCGAAGTAGTTCGGGCTGACGGCCATGTAGTCGGCCTGCGGCTCGTCGCCGGGTCGCGCGGGCCGCCCCTCGACGCCGTAGGAGAAGTTGAGCACCCAGTCGAGCGGCAGGCTCGACGTGACGGCCACGGCGCGCGCGCCCGGCAGCGCCGACAGCCGCTCCTGCATCTGCTTGAAGTAGGCGGCGCGCTGCTCGGTCTGCCCGTAGAGCTGCTGCGGGGCGCCGACGCCGAGCGTCAGAAGGTTGCGCGGCTCGAAGCCGAGGTCGGTCTGTTGCAGCCGGACGAAGCTCTTGACGAGGAGCCCGGCGCCGACCAAGAGCACCAGCGTCACCGCTATCTCCGCGACGACGAGGAGCCCGCGCGCACGCCTCACCCGGCCCTCGGCCGACGCGCCCCGCCCCGCCTCCTTGAGCGCGAGGTTCAGCTCCGGCCTCGACACCTTCAGGCCGGGGAGGAGTCCGACCACCAGCCCCGTCAACAGCGAGACGCCTGCCGTGAAGGCGAGCACCGCGCCGTCCACGCGCGCCTCGTCGAGCCTCGCGAACCGCAGGTCTTCGGGCACGAGCGCCAGCAGCGCGTCCACGCCCCACAGCGCCAGCACGGCGCCCAACGCCCCGCCCGCCGCCGCCAGCAACACGCCCTCGGCCAGCAACTGCCGCACGACCCTCCACCGCGTCGCGCCGAGCGCCGCGCGGATAGCCATCTCCTTGTGGCGGGCCGTCGAGCGCGCGAGCAGCAGGTTCGCCACGTTCGCGCACGCGACGAGCAGCACGAGGGCGACGGCGCCGAGCAGCACGAGCAAAGCCGACCGCGCGCTCTTTCCCACCAACGTCTCGCGCAAAGGGATGAGGCGCACGCCCCAGTCGGCGTTCGAGCGCGGGTGGGCTTCGGCCAGGCGGGCGGCGACGCCGCTCAAATCCTCCTGCGCCTGCTCGCGCGTGGCGCCCTCCTTTATCCGGCCGACGACGGTGAAGTAGCGGCTCATGCGCTGGCGCAGCTCGCCCGACTCGCGCGGCAGCGGCGACCAGACCTCCGCGTAAGAGGGAAACTTGAACTCCTCCGGCATGACGCCGACGACGGTCGCGCTCGCGCCGCCGACGAGCGGCAACTGCCTGCCGAGCACACCCCGGTCGCCCCCGAACCGCCGCTGCCACAGTCGATGACTGAGGACGACGACGCGCCCCGCGCCCGAGCCGAACTCCGCCGCGTCGGGCGCGCGGCCCAGCGCGGGCGCCACGCCCATCACCCGGAAGAAGTCGTCCGAGACGCGCACGCCCGAAATCAACTCCGGCGCCTCGCCCTCGGCGAGCGTGAGGCCGCCGCCCGTGAAGGCCGCGAGCCCGTCGAATGAGCGCGCCTGCTCGCGCCAGTCAACGAAGTCGGCCGGCGCGACGCCGCGCACCTCGGCCGGCCCGCCCCGCTTGTTCTCGGCGGCGGCGACGACCAAACGCTCCGGGTCGGCGAAAGGCAGCGGGCGCACCAGCGCCGCGTAGACGACGCTGAAGACGGCCGTGTTGATGCCGATGCTCAAGCCCAGCGTCAGCACGGCCGCGGCCGCGAACCCCGGCCACTTCCTCATCACCCTCAGCCCGTAGCGCAAGTCCTGAAGCACGGTTCTCATGTTCGGTCCTCACTCATTCCTTAAGGCCACCATCGGGTCAACCTTCGTCGCGCGCCGCGCCGGCAGGTAGCAGGCCAGCAGCGCGACCGCGCCGAGCAGCAGCGCGACGGCGGCGTAGGTCGTGGGGTCGGCCGCCGAGACGCCGTAGAGCATGCCGGCCAGCAGGCGCGTCACGGCGAGCGAGGCGGCGAGGCCCGCGCCGATTCCCACGAGCGTGAGCCACATCCCGCGCCCGACGACGAGCCGCATCACGTCTCTTCCCTGCGCGCCGAGCGCGACCCGGACGCCTATCTCGCGCGTCCGCTGAGACACCATGTAGCTCATCACGCCGTAGATGCCGACCGCCGCCAGCAGCATCGCGACCGCCGCCAGCAGGCCCAGCAACACCGCGTTGAAGCGGCGCGGCGCGGCCTGCTGGCCGAAGACTTCCGCGAGCGTGCGCACGTTCGTGACGGGGAGGTCGGGGTCAACTCCTTGAATCGCGCGCGCCGCCGCCGCGGCAATGCCGGCGTCGCCCGGCGCCGAGGTGCGGACGCTCAGGCGGACGGCGCGCACGTTCTGGCGCCCCAGGGGCGTGTAGATGCGGATGCGGCCGGGCGCCTCGCTGCCGAAGTTCATGACGTTGCCGACGACGCCGACGATCTCGTGCGGCACGGGGCTGTCGTACTTGATGTGCTTGCCCAAGGCGTCGCCGCCCGGCCAGAAACGCTCGGCGAGGCGCTGGTCAACGAGCACGACGGGCAGCCCCTCGCGCACCTCCTGCCCGGTGAACGAGCGCCCGCGCAGGATGGGCACGCCCATCACGCGGAAGTAGTCCTCGCTGACGATGGACCAGTCGACGTTAAGCTCCTCGCCGGGGTTGACCTTGTGGCCCTCGACGGCGATGTCGTTCTGCCACGTCGGCAGCCCCGGCAAAGTGTTCGAGACGCACGCGGCCTCGACGCCGGGCAGCGCCGCGACGCGTTCGAGCGCCTGCCGGTGGAAGCGGTTAATCGCCTCCTTCTCGGCGTAGCGTTCCAGCCTCGGCAGCGCGTAGGCCATCGCCGTCACGCCCTCGGGGCGGAAGCCGGGGTCCGCGTCGAGCAGGCGCGCGAGGCTGCGCGCGAGCAGCCCGGCGCCGACCAAGAGCACGAGCGAGAGCGCCACCTCGGAGACGACGAGCGCCGCACGCACCCGCCCGCCGGGGCCGCCCGCGGCCGTGCGCGCCCCCGCCTTCAAAGCTTCCGACAGGTCGGTGCGCGAAGACTGCCACGCGGGCGCGAGCCCGAAGACGATTGACGTGAGCAGCGTCAGGCCGAAGGTGAACCAGAGCACGGCCGTGTCAACCTTCAACCCTTCGAGCCGCGGGATGCCCGGCGGCTCGGCCGCGCGCAGGAGGTCCACGCCCCACGCCGCGAGCAGCAGGCCCGCCGCACCGCCCAACAGCGAGAGCAGCAGGCTCTCCGTCAACAACTGCCTCAACAGCCGCCAGCGGCCCGCGCCCAAGGCGGCCCGCAGCGCGAACTCCCTGCGCCTGACGGTCGCGCGCGCCAGCATCAGGTTCGCCACGTTCGCGCACGCGATTAAAAGCACGAAGCCGACCGCCCCGAACATCAGCAGCAGCGACGGCCGCGACTCGCCCACCAGACTCTCGTAAAGCGACTGGACGACGACGGCGTGGCCCGCGTTCGTCCACGCGTACTCCTTGACGAGCGCCGCCTTCACCGAAGCCATGTCGGCCCGCGCCTGCTCGACCGTGACGCCCTCCTTCAACCGCGCGACGACGTTGCCGGCCACGCGCACGTCGCGCTGCATCCAGTTGTCCTGCCCCGTCCACTGGCCCATCAGGACCCACATCGGCGTCGGCCCCTGCGGCTCGAACCCCTTCGGCATCACGCCGACAATCGTGAACGGCTGTTCGTCGAGCGTGACGGTCTTGCCGACGGCCGCCGGGTCGCCCGCGAAGCGGCGCTGCCAGAAGCCGTGGCCGAGGACGACGACGCGCGGGCCGCCGGGCCTGTCCTCTTCGGCGAGGAAGCCGCGGCCGAGCGCGGGCCGCGTGCCCATCACGTCGAAGTATTCGGCCGAGACCATCCCGGCCGTCACCGACTCGGGCTCGCCCATGCCCGTCAGCGTCAGGAACCAGCCGCGCGTCGCCGACATCGCGCTGAAGCTCCGGCTGCGCGCGCGCCAGTCGAGGAAGTTCGGGTAGGAGACGTTGCGGTTGCGAACGTCGGGCGAGTCCTCGTACATCCACACGAGTTGTTCCGGCCGGTCGTAGGGCAGCGGCCTGAGGAGCACGGCGTTGACGACCGAGAAGATGGCCGTGTTGGCGCCTATCCCGAGCGCCAGCGCCGCCACCGCCACGGCCGTGAAGCCCTTACTCTTCCAAAGCATCCGCGCCCCGTAGCGCAAGTCCTGCCGGAGTCCCCTCATGCTTCCCTCTCCCGTCAGGCGAATGAGAACGTGTGCGACAGCCGCGAGCTGCCCAGGGCGCGCGACGCCAGTTTCTCCGTGAGCCTCAGCCCGTTGCCGCTGTTCGTCATGATGACGACGCCCGCGCCCTCGCGCGCGAAGCCGACGGCCAGGTTCTGAAAGTTGCTTGAGTTGCCGTAATGGTAGAAGGCGTCGGCGGAACTCCCGCGCTCGACCTCCCAGCCGAGGCCCCAGTTGACCGCGGGCGAGACCTTGATTTGCGGCGTCAGCATCTCGGCCAGCATCCGTTCGGAGAGGTGGAACTCGTCCCTGCGCGACGGCCGCATGATCTCCGAGAGGAGCCGCGCGTAGTCGGCCGCCGTGGTCGTCAGGCTGAAGGAGGCGCCGGGCGCCGCGTCCTCCGGCTGCACCGCGCGAATCTTGGCCTTCTCTTCGTCTTTGAAGCCGCGGAATTTTTCGTAGAAGTTGCGGTCGGCCACGCGCTCGCCGCCGCGGTCGTGCCCGCGCGCCGCCTCCCGCTCGTACGTCTCGTTCCAGTCGTAGCTGCTCCGCGTCATCCCGAAGGGCCGCAGCAGGTTGGCCTGCATCAAGGGTTCGAGCGGCTGCCCCGTGACGTGCTCGACGATCTGTTGCAGGTAGCCGTAGGCGAGCGGCGAGTAGTTCCACTGTTTGCCGGGGTCGGAGACGAACTTGACCGTCTTGTCCTCGCCGCGCCAGCGCAGGCCCGAAGAGTGCGAGAGAATCATGCGCGCCGTGACGAGCTTCGAGCGCGGGTCTTCGGCCGGCAGGAAGTAGTCGGGGCGGTACTGCCAGAGCGGGGCGTCGAGCGCGAGCTTGCCGCGCTCGCACAGCCTCAGGACGACGTAGGCGAAGGCGGCCTTGCTGAATGAGGCGGCCTCGAAGGGCGTCTCGGCCGTGACCGGCTCCTTCGTCAAGACGCTGCGCACGCCGAAGCCCTCGCTCCACACCACGCGCCCTTCGCGGACGACGGCCGCCGCGAGGCCCGGCACGCCGTGGTGCTTCATCAGGTCGGGGATGAAGGCCCGCAGGTCGTTTATCAATTTGGGCGCGGGCCCGCCCGCGTCGAGGGCGGCGGGGCGGGGCCGCGCGGCCTGCGCTGCGGCTCGCGAGAGCGGCGCGAGGCACAGGGCCGCGGCGGCCCCGCGCCTCAGGAAACGCCTGCGGGTGGTGTGCTCTGCCATCTTCTCACTCACTCGTGCCGGAGGGCGGTCAAAGGGTCGACGCGGGTCGCGCGCCGCGCCGGGACGTAGCAGGCCAGCAGCGCTACGCCCGTCAAAAGCAGCGAGACGCCCGCGAACGTCAAAGGGTCGCTCGTGCTGACGCCGTAGAGCAGGCTCGACAGCAGCCGCGCCAGCAGCAGCGACCCCAGCAGGCCGACGCCGACGCCCGCCGCCGCGAGCACGATGCCGTGGCGCACGACGAGGCCGAGCACGTCGCGCCCCTGCGCGCCGAGCGCGATGCGGACGCCGAACTCGTGCGTCCTCTGCGCCACCGTGTACGAGACGACGCCGTAGATGCCGACGGCCGCCAGCAGCAGCCCGACGCCCGCGAAGATGAGCGTCAGCGTCATCTGGAAACGCTGCCTCGCGACCGAGTCGGCGAGCACCCGCTCCATCGTCAGCGCGTTCGAGAGCGGCTGGTCCTTGTCAATCGCCGCCACCTCGCGCCTGACCCCGGCCACGAGCCCGAGCGGGTCGCCGGCCGTGCGCGCCACCACCGTCATCGAGCGGCGCGGGAACTGCGCGAAGGGCGCGTACATCTGCGCGTAAGCCTCCTTGTCGAGCCCCTCGTGCTTCGTGTCGCGGACGACGCCGATGACGGTGCGCCACGGCGATGTCTCCGGGTTGCCGAGGTTGATGCGCTTGCCGATGGGGTCTTCGTTCGGCCAGAACTTGCGGGCCATCGTCTCGTTGATGACGGTCACGGCCGGCTGGTCGGCGGTGTGCCGCTCGGTGATGGTTTCGCCGCGGATGAGCGGGATGGAGAGCGTCTCGAAGTAGCCGGGCGTGACGACGCGGTACTCGGCGTCCCAGACCTGCTCGGCCGGCGGCTCGGGCCGCCCCTCGATGGAGAAGGCGATCATGTCAACGCCGCCGGCCAGCGGCAGCGCGCTCACGGCCGCCGCCTTCTCCACGCCCGGCAGCGCCGCGACGCGGCCGGCCAGTTGGCCGAAGAAGTTGACCACCTGCGGGTTCTCCTTGTACTTGGCCGCCGGCAGCGAGAGGTCGGCCGTCAGCACGCGGTCGCCTTTGAAGCCGGGGTCAACGTGCTGGAGCACGGCGAAGCTGCGGGCCATGAGCCCCGCGCCCGCGAGCAGGACGAGTGCCAGCGCGATCTCGGCGACGACGAGCGCGCTGCGCAGGCGCTTGCCGCGCGAGCCCTCGGTCGAGCCGCGCCCCCCGCCCTCCTTGAGCGAGCCCGAGAGGTTCGGGCTCGACGCCAGCAGCGCGGGCGCCAGCCCGAAGAGCAGCCCCGTGGCGAGCGACAGCGCGAGCGCGAAGCCGAGCACCTTCCAGTCGAGCCCGACTTCGGAGAGGCGCGGGATGTTGCCGGGGCTTAAGGCGACGAGCGCGTCCGTGCCCCACATCGCGAGCAGCGACCCGACCGCGCCGCCCGCCAGCGCGATCAGCACGCTCTCCGTCAACAACTGGCGCGCGATGCGCCAGCGGCCCGCGCCCAGCGCCGTGCGGATGGCTATCTCCTGCCGGCGCGAGGCCGAGCGCGCCAGCATCAGGTTCGCCACGTTCGCGCACGCGATCAACAGCAGGAAGCCGACCACGCCCATCAGCAGCCACAGCGGGCGCTCCACGTCGCCGACGATGCGCTCGTGCAGCGACAGCACCATCACGCCCCACCCCGCGTTCGTCGCCGGGTACTGCTCGGCGAGCCGCCCGGCGATTGCCGACAACTCCGCCCGCCCCTGTTCGGGCGTGACGCCGCGCTTCAGGCGCCCGACGACGCTCAGGTAGTCGGAGCGGCGCCCCGCCTGCTCGAAGTTGAAGCCGAGCGGTATCACCATCTCCCACGTGCTGCGCGGCCCCGGCACGGGCTCGCGGAACGAGGGCGGGAGGATGCCGACGACGGTGTAGGGGTTGCCGTTGAGCGTGATGGGTCGGCCGACGATCTTGGGGTCGCCGCCGAAGCGCCGCTGCCAGAGGCCGTGGCTGAGGACGACGACGCGGTTCTGGCCGGGCGTGTTCTCCTCGGGGGCGAAGCCGCGCCCCTGGGCGGGCGCGACGCCGAGCACGTCGAGGAAGTTGGCCGAGACGACGCCGCTCGGGATGCGCTCCGGCTCCTGCCCCTCGGCCGTCAGCGAGAGGGCCGCCTTGCTGAAGGCGGCGAGTCCGTCGAAGCCCTGGGCCTGCGTCCGCCAGTCGTTGTAGTTCGGAAGCGAGGCCGGCTCCTTCAGGATGCCGTTCGTCGCGTTCGACTCCCACACCCACACGAGCCGCTCCGGCTCCGGGTACGGCAGCGGGCTCAACAGCACGCCCTTGACGACCGAGAAGATGGCCGTGTTCGCGCCCACGCCCAGCGCCAGCGCCAGCACGGCGACGGCCGTGAAACCGGGGCTCTTCGCGAGCACGCGGGCCGCGTAACGTATGTCCTGCAAGAGAGTCGTCATCATCGCTTCACTCCTCAAGTTGTCAGTCATCAGCTATCAGCTTTGTCTTTACCGACGGCTGACGACTGATGACTGACGACTTCTTTCATTCGTGTCTTAATGCCACCAAAGGGTCAACCCTCGTCGCGCGCCGCGCCGGGACGTAGCAGGCCACGAAGGCGACGGCCGCGAGCAGCAGCGAGACGCCCGCGAACGTTAAAGGGTCCGCCGCCGAGACGCCGTAGAGCAGCCCCCGCATCAGCCGCGTCAGCGCCGCCGCGCCGAGGAGCCCGAGCCCGACCCCGGCGAGCGCGGGCGCGAGCCCCTGCCCGAGCACGAGGCGCATCACGTCTCTCGCCTGCGCGCCGAGCGCGATGCGGATGCCTATCTCGCGCGTCCGCTGCGCGATGAGGTAGGAGATGACGCCGTAGATGCCGACGGCCGCGAGGAAGAGCGCGAGCGCGGCGAAGACGCCGAGCAGCAGCGCCGTGAAGCGCCGCTCGGAGAGCGACCCTGCGAGCAGGCTCTCCATGCCGCGGACGTTGTAGACGGGCTGGTCTTTATCTACCGACCAGATTTGCGCGCGCGCTGCCGCCGCCTGCTGCTCCGGCGGGTTCGCGCCGCGCACGGCCAGCGTCATCACCTGCGACGGCGACTGGAGGTGCGGCAGATAGAGTTGCGTGTTCGCGGGCTTCTCAAGCCCGTAGTGGCGAACGTCGCCGACGACGCCGACTATCGTCATCCAAGGCTTCTCGGGGTCGGTCCTGATGCGCTTGCCGACGGCGCTCTCGCCGGGCCAGTAGAGGCGCGCGGCGCGCTCGTTGACGACGGCGACGGGCGGCGCGTCCGCGCGGTCGTGCGGGCCGAAGGTGCGACCTTCGAGCAGCACGATGCCCATCGCGCGGAAGTAGTCGGCGTTGACCATGTAACGCTCGGCCTCGGGCACGTCCTCGCGCGAGGCCGGCGGGTGCTCCTCGACGTAGAGGCTCAGGCGGTCGTAGTTGCCGCTGACGGGGAGGTTGCTCGTCATGCCGACGGCCTCGACGCCCGGCAGCGTGCGCAGACGCTCGGCCGCGCGCTCGAAGAAGTCGGCGTGCTGCGCCTCCTCCGGGTACTTGGCGCCGGGCAGGAAGACATCCATCGTCAGCACGCCGCGCGGGTCGAAGCCGGGGCTGACCGTTTGCAAACTCAGGAAGCTCCTCACGAGCAGACCGGCGCCGACCAAGAGCACGAGCGAGAGCGCCACCTCAGAGACGATGAGCGCGTTTCGCAGGCGCGAGCGCGGCGCGCCACCGCCCGCCCCCTTCGCGCCGCCTTCGTTCAGGACTTCTGACAGGTCCGCGCGCGCGGCCTGCACCGCCGGGGCGAGCCCGAAGGCGACGCCGGTCAGGACGGTGACGGCGAGCGTGAAGGCGGCGACGCGCGCGTCCGCGCCGACCGCGCCGAGTTGCTGAACCGTCTCGGGGCCGAGGCGCACGAGCAGGTCCGACGCCCACATCGCCAGCAGCAGCCCCGCCGCACCGCCCAACAGCGAGAGCAGCAGGCTCTCCGTCAACAACTGCCGCAGGATGCGTCGGCCGCCCGCGCCGAGCGCCGCGCGGATGGCGAACTCCCTGCGCCTGCCCGCCGCGCGCGCCATCAGCAGGTTCGCCACGTTGGCGCACGCAATCAGCAGCACGAAGCCGACCGCGCCCAGCAGCAACATCAGCGCCGGCCGCACGCCGCCCACCAGATGCTCGTGCAGCGACTCGACGGCGGCGCCCGCGTTGGCGTTCGTCTCCGGGTACTGC
This sequence comes from Pyrinomonadaceae bacterium, assembly GCA_035941045.1. Classification (GTDB taxonomy): domain Bacteria; phylum Acidobacteriota; class Blastocatellia; order Pyrinomonadales; family Pyrinomonadaceae; genus QHXN01. The sequence continues at coordinate 41,038 of DASZEK010000181.1, forward strand.
TCGCGCAGCCGCGCGGCGACGGCCGACACCTCGGCCCGCGCCTGTTCGAGCGTCACGCCCTCTTTGAGCCGCGCGACGGCCGCGTCCACCGAGCGCCCCGAGCGGCCCCACTGGCTGAGGTCCGGCGCGAAGGGCGCCCAAAGCTCCGGCCGCTCGAAGCCGCCGCCCGCGAACCGCGGCGGCTCGAAGCCGCGCGGCATGACGCCGACGACCGTATAGGAGAAGCCGTTGAGCGTGACGACGCGGCCGACTACGCCGGGGTCGGAGTTGAAGCGCCGTCGCCAGAGCCCTTCGCCGAGGACGGCGACGAGGTGGTTGCCGCGCACCTCCTCCTGCGGCACGAAGCCGCGGCCGAGCGCCGGCCGCACGCCGAGCACCTCGAAGAAGTTGGCCGAGACGCGCGCGGCGCTCACCCGCTCCGGCTCGCCCCCGCCCGTCAGCGACGGCGACCAGCCGTCCACGGCCGCCGCGCCCTCGAAGACCTTGCTGTCCGCGCGCAGGTCGTAGAAGTCGGGCGGGCTCAAGGTCCCCATCTGCACGCCCGTCTTCGCGTTCGTGCTGCCGAGGCGGACGAGCCTTTCGGCCTCCGGGTAAGGCAGGGGCCGGAGCAGGACGGCGTTGACGACCGAGAAGATGGCCGTGTTGGCGCCGATGGCGAGCGCCAGCGTCAAGACGGCCGCCAGCGTCAACCCCTTCCTCCTCGAAAGGGTCCGCAGCCCGAAGCGCACGTCCTGCCAGACAGACTTCATCGCTTCTCCTTCTTCACTCGTGCCTGAGCGCGACCATCGGGTCAACGCGCGTCGCGCGCCGCGCCGGGAAGTAGCAGGCGGCCAGCGCCACGACGGCGAGCAGCAGGGCGACGCCGCCGAAGACGTAAGGGTCGGTGGCCGAGATGCCGTAAAGGATGCTCCCCATGACCCACGTCAGCCCGTAGGCGCCCGCGAGCCCGAGCCCGAGGCCGACGGCGACTACAACCACGCCCTGCCGCAGCACGAGCCGCAGCACGTCTCTTCCTTGCGCGCCGAGGGCCATGCGGACGCCTATCTCGTGGGTGCGCTGCGCGACGGCGTAGCTCATCACCGAGTAGAGGCCGACGCCCGCCAGCGCCAGCGCGCCTAAGGCGAAGAAGGCCAGCATCAGCATCGCCAGCCGCTTCGCCGACAACGCCTCGTCAACGATGTCTTCGAGCGTCCTCACCTCGTAGACGGGAAGCTCGGCGTCGAGCGCGCGCACCTCGCCGCGCACCGCCGGGGCGAGCGCCGCCGGGTCGCCGCCCTCGGCGCGCACCATCAGGCCCATCGCGTGCGGGGCTTCCTGCCGGAGCGGCCGGTAGAGGCCCATCCTGGCGCGCTCCTCCATGTCGTCGTCCTTGACGTTGGGCGCGACGCCGACGATCTCCCACGGCCCCTCTTTCTCGTCCACGACGAGCCTCTGCCCGATAGCCTCCCCCTCGGGAAACTGGCGGCGGGCGAGCGCGTCGTTGACGATGATGACCTTCTGAGAGTTCGCGTCGTCGGCCTCGGTGAAGTTGCGGCCGCGCAGCAGGCGCGTGCCGGCCGTCTCCCAGTAGTCGGGCGTGACGACGTAGTAGTTGGCGTGAGGCTGGCTCGCCTTCGGCTCGGGCGGCCGGCCCTCGACGTTGAAGGTGGTGTTCCACTGACCCGAACGGCTCATCGGGATGTAGTTGACGGCCGCCGCCTGCTCGACGCCCGGCAGGGCCTTGACGCGAGAGACCAGCCGCTCGTAGAAGTCGAGCCGCTGCGACTCCTCGGGGTAGGCCGCGCGCGGCAGAGACATCTCCATCGTCAGCACGCCCTCGGGCCTGACGCCGAGGTCGGCGCGAAGCATCTCGACGAAGCTGCGGACCATCAGCCCCGCGCCCGTCACCAGCACGAGCGAGAGCGCAAGCTCCACGACGACGAGCGCCGAGCGCGCCGTGCTGCGCGAAGAGGTCGCGCCCTTGTTGCCGCCCTCCTTCAAGGATTCCGAGAGGTTCTGCCGCGTCGCCTGCAAGGCCGGGAAGATGCCGAAGACGATGCCGGTCACGAACGACACGCAGAGCGTGAAGAGCAACACCTCGCGGTCGATGCGCATGTTCTGCCAGCCCGGAATGAAGCGCGTGAAGGTCGGCGGCATCCCCTTCGACGTGAAGTCGAGGCCCCACACCGAGATGAGAAGTCCGAGCGCGCCGCCCACGAGCGCGATCAGCAGACTCTCCGTCAACAACTGACGCACCAGCCGCCACCGCGACGCGCCGAGCGCCGAGCGCACGGCCAGCTCCCTCTGCCGCGCGGCCGAGCGCACGAGCAACAGGTTCGCCACGTTGGCGCACGCTATCAGCAGCACGAAGCCGACCGCGCCGAGCAGCACCATCAGGTAAGGGCGCGGCCCGCGCGTGTAGGACTGCGTCAGCGTCTCGACGAAGGCCGAGCGGCCGGCGTTCGCGTCCGGGTAGAGCTGCTGCGCGCGGTCGGCGAGCGAGCGCACCTCCTCGTCGGCCTGCCCGACGGTGGCGCCCTGCTTGAGCAGGCCGAGCACTTGCAGGTAGTTGTTCTCGCGGTTCGCGCGCTCCTTCGGCCCGAAGGCCAGCGGCGTCCAGACCTCGCCGCCGTTGACGGGGAAGCCGAACTCCGGCGGCATGACGCCGACGACCGTGCGCGGCTTGCCGTCGAGGCGGAGGGTGCGGCCGACGATTCCGGGGTCGGACGCGAAGCGCCGCTCCCAAAGGCTGTGCTTGATGATGACGACCTGGTCGCGGCCGGGCTCGCCCTCCTCGTCGGTGAAGGTGCGGCCGCGCTCGGCCCGCACGTCGAGCGCGCGGAAGAGGTTCGGCGTGACGCGCGCCCCGTTGACGCGCTCCGGCTGGTCGCCTTCGCTCAGGTTGTAGGACTGCGTGTTGAAGGCGGCCAGCTCCTCGAAGACCTGCGCCTGCTCGCGCCAGTCGTGGTAGTTGCCGGGCGAGAGCACGCCGCGGCCCCACGGGTTGTCCTTGCGCTTCTCCCAGACCATCACGGCGCGCTCGGTCGTCGAGAAAGAGAAGGGGCGCAGCAGCAGCGCGTTGACGCAACTGAAGATGAGCGTGTTGGCGCCCACCCCCAGCGCCACGGCCGCCACCGCCACGGCCGTGAAGCCCTTACTCTTCCAAAGCATCCGCGCCCCGTAGCGCAAGTCCTGCAAGAGAGTCATCATCGTCACACCTCACTCGTGTCGGAGCGCAATCATCGGGTCAACGCGCGTCGCGCGCCGCGCCGGGACGACGCAGGCGAAGAGCGCGACGGCGACGAGCAGGAGCGAGACGGAGGCGAACGTCACGGGGTCGGCCGGGCTGATGCCGTAGAGCAGGCCCGAGATGGCGCGCGCCAGGACGAGCGCGGCCAGGAGCCCGACGCCGACGCCCGCCAGCGCGAGCCCCAAGCCTTGTCCGACGACCATCCGCAGCACGTCGCCGCCCTCCGCGCCGAGAGCGAGGCGGACGCCTATCTCGTGCGTGCGCTGCGTGACGGCGTAACTCATCACGCCGTAGATGCCGACCGCCGCCAGCACCAAAGCCGCCGCCGCGAACAGCCCGAGCAGCAACATCTGGAAGCGGCGCCGCGCCACCGACTCCGACAGCAGCTTCGACATCGGCGCGACCTCGGGCACGTACTGCTCCCTGTCAACCGCCTTGACCGCCGCGCGCAGCGCCTCGGCCCCGACGCCCGGCGCCATCCGCGCGACCACCTCCATGTAACGCTCCGGCGCCTGCCGGTAGGGCAGGTAGTATTCGGGCTCGGCCGGCGCTTCCAAACTCTCGTGCCGCACGTCGGCCACGACGCCGACGACCTCGCGCGCGGGCGGGTTCGGCTCAAGCTGCGGGTCCGTCTCGATGCGGATGCGCCGGCCGAGCGGGTCTTCGCCGGAGAAGTAGCGGCGGGCCAGCGCCTCGTTGATGACGATGACGCGGGGCGCGTCATTCGTGTCGTGCTCGGTGACGGCGCGCCCGCTCTTGAGCGCGATGCCCATCGTGCGGAAGTAGTCGGGGCTGACGACGCGGTAGTTGGCCTTCGGCTTCTCAGAGGCGGCCGGCGCCGGGCGGCCGTCGATGAGGAAGGTGCCCGCCGAGTTGTCGCCGCTCAAGGGGAGCATGCTGGTCAGCCCGGCCGAGACGACGCCCGGCGACTCCGAGACGCGGCGCACCACGTCGCCGAAGAAGGCCGCCTGCTGCTCGCCCGTCTGGTACTTGGAGCGCGCCGCCGAGAGCCCGACCGTCAGCACGTTCTGCGGGTCGAAGCCGGGGTCCACGGCGCGCACGCGCTCGAAGCTGCGCAGCAGGAGCCCGGCGCCCGCCAGCAGCACGAGCGAGAGCGCGACCTCCGCGACGACGAGCAGGGAGCGCGCGCGCACGCGCCCGCCGCCCTCGGTCGAGCCGCGCGCGCCTTCCTTCAGCGAGTCGGCCAGTTGGGCCCTCGAAACTTGCAGCGCGGGCGCGAGCCCGAACAGCACGCCCGTCAAGACCGACACGGCCGTCGTGAAGCCGACGACGCGCGCGTCGAGGCCCACCTCCTTCAGCCGCGGGATGTCAACGGGGCTCGCGGCGATGAGCAGGTCCGTGCCCCACATCGCCAAGAGCAGCCCGGCCGCGCCGCCGAGGAGCGAGAGCAGCAGGCTCTCCGTCAACAGTTGCCGGACGACGCGCCCGCGCGACGCCCCGAGCGCCGTGCGCACCGCCATCTCCCTGCGCCGCGAGGCCGAGCGCGCGAGCGAAAGGTTGGCGACGTTGACGCAGGCGATGAGCAGGACCAGCCCGACCGCGCCGAGCAGCACGAGCAGCGCGAAGCGCACGTCGCCGACCAGCGCCTCGTGCAGCGTGACGAGCCGCAGGCCGAGCCGCAGGCCCTCGTCCGGGAACTGCCGCTCGATGTCGGCGCCTATCTGCCTCATCTCGGCCGCGGCCTGCTCGGGCGTCACGCCGGGCTTGAGGCGCGCGACCGCTCGCAGCGAGTAGCTGCCGCGCCGCTGCACGCGGTCGCCGAGCGCGGGCGCCAGCGGCTGCATGAAGTCCATCTTCGTGGCCTGCACGGGGAACTTGAAGCCCTCGGGCAGCACGCCGATGATTTCGTAAGGCCGGTTGCCGAGCGTCATCTGTCGGCCGACGACCGAGGGGTCGGAGTTGAAGTGGCGCTGCCAGACGCCCTGACTGATGAGGATGACGGGCGGGGCGCCGGGCTTGTCCTCTTCGCGCGTGTAGGCGCGGCCGAGCGGGGGCTTGATGCCGAGCATCGGGAAGATGTCGGCGGAGGCGGATGTCCCCGACAGCGCCTCCTGCTCGTCGCCGACTTTCAGGAGCGCGCCCGAGCGGTTGTAGGCCGTGATGTTCGAGAGCGTCTGCGTGCGCTCGCGCCAGTCGGCGAAGTCAGGGTAGGAGACGACCTGCGACTCGTCGGGCCGCTCGTTGTTGCCCCACGGCGTGACGAGCCGGTCAGGCTCCTCCAGCGGCAGGGGCCGCAGCAGGACGGCGTTGACGACCGAGAAGATGGCGCTGTTGGCGCCCACCCCCAGCGCCAGCGTCACGACCGCCACGGCCGTGAAGCCCTTGCTCTTCCAGAGCACCCGGGCCCCGTAACGCACGTCCTGCCACAGTGTCTTCATAATTCAACCCCCTTACTTAAACTTACTCGTGTCTGAGAGCCACCATCGGGTCAACGCGCGTCGCGCGCCGCGCCGGGAAGTAGCAGGCGAGGAGCGCGACGAGCAGGAGGAAGGCGGCGATGACGCCGAAGGTCAGCGGGTCGGCGGGCGAGACCCCGTAGAGCATCTTGGACAGACTCTCAAGGTACTTCGTGAGCGCGTAGGCGCCGACGAGTCCGAGGGCCAGGCCCGCGAGCGTCAGCCCCAAGCCCTGCCTGAAGACCATCCGCAGCACGTCGCCGCGGCGCGCGCCCAAGGCCATGCGGATGCCTATCTCGTGCGTGCGGCGCGAGACGGACCACGCCAGCACGCCGTAGAGGCCGACGGCCGCGAGCAGTTGCGCGAGCAGCCCGAAGAGGCTCAGGAGCTTGGCGAACAGGCGCTCCATCGCCATCGTCTCGCCGGCCTGCTCGGCCTGCGTCTTGACGTTGTTGAGCGGGAGGCCGGCTTCGACTTCGCGCGCCGCCTGCCGGACGGCCGCGACCCACGCCTCCGGGTCGCCCTCGGTGCGGACCTCGAAGAAGACGGAGGACATGACGCGCATCTCCTGCCGCCACGGCAGGTAGACGGTCGGAGGCGTCTCGGCGCGCTGGCTCGAATACTTCGCGTCGCGCGCGAGGCCGACTATCTCGACCTCGCCCGGCTTCTCCGGGTTGAACGAGAAGCGCCGCCCGACCGGGTTCTCGCCTGGGAAGAGCTGCTGGGCGAAGGTCTGGTTGACGACGGCCGCTTTCGGCGAGCGCGCGTCGTCGCGCTCCGACAGGCCGCGCCCGGCGAGCAGGGGGATGCCCATCACCTCAAGGAAGTTCTCCCGCACCTGATGGACGTAGACTTCGCCCGTCTCCTTCACGCGGCCGTCGGGGCCGGGCGCGGCGCCGGGCAGGTAGAAGTGGCGGCTGTTGATGGCGAGCGAGAGCAGGGCGGTTCGCGAGAAGGTGACGGACGTGACGCCGGGCACGGCCTCGATGCGCTCCGTCAGCCGCCGGTAGAGGTCGGCGAGGCGCTCGTCCTTGTAGCCGAGCAGGCCGGGGTCGACGGCGAACAGCAGGAGGTTGCGCGTGTCGAAGCCCGGCTCGACCCGCCGCAGGTTGACGAGCGTGCGCAGGAAGAGGCCCGCGCCGACCAAGAGCACGAGTGACAGCGCGACCTGCGCGACGACGAGCGACTTGCTGAGCCACGTCCGCGACGGCGCGCTCGCCCCGCGCGCGCTGTCCTTGAGCGCGGGCGTCAGGTCAACGCGCGTCGAGCGCCACGCGGGCGCGAGCCCGAACAGCACGCCCGTCAGGAGCGACAGCGCCGCCGTGAAGCCGAGCACCCGCAAATCGAGCTCCGGTTCGAGCGCGCTCATCCAACGGCCGCCCCAGTCGCCCGTCGCCATCAACCCGTCCTTGAGCCAGAACGCCACCAGCACGCCGAGCGCGCCGCCCACGAGCGAGAGCAGCACGCTCTCCGTCAACAACTGCCTTATCAAACGCCAGCGGCCCGCCCCGAGCGCGAGCCGCACGGCGATCTCCCGGCGGCGCCCGGCGGCGCGCGCCAGCATCAGGTTCGCGACGTTCGCGCACGCGATGAGAAGGACGAGGCCGACGACGCCCGACAGAAGATAAAGGGGCCGCTGGTAGGACTCGCGCGTGTCCATCTCGCCCTGCGCGCCCGAGGCGACGGCGAGTACGGGCGCGTCTTTGGGGTCGAGCGGCGGCGGCGCGCTCGCTGATTGCGCCACGGCCCGCCGCGCCTCGCGGTGGTCTATGACGGACTGGCGGAAAAGGGAGTCGAGGCTGGCCTGGGCCTGCTCGGGCGTGGCGCCCGGCCGCAGGCGGCCCATCACGCGCAGCCACCAGACGCCCGCGCCCGCCATGCGCGAACGCTCCGGGTTGACCTGCGGCTCCCACGCGATTGGGATGGTCACGTCCGGCGAGGAGCCGACCTGCATCGTCCCGTCGAAGCCGGGCGGGGAGACGCCGACGACGGTGAAGGCGACGTTGTTGAGATTCACCGGCCGGCCGACGACGCCCGCGTCGGCTCCGAAGCGCCGCTGCCAGTAGCGGTGACTCAGGACGGCGGCGGGCGCGGCCGACGCGCGGTCGTCCTCGTCGTTGAGCGCGCGCCCCAGCACCGGCTCGACGCCGAGCGCCGCGTAATAGTTGCCGGACACGGCCTGCCCCGCGACCACCTCGGCCTCGCCCCCGGCGCTCAGGTTGAGCGAGACGTTGCCGAAGGCGAACACGTCCGAGAGCACGCCCGGCTGCTCGCGCAGGCGCGTGTAGGTCAGGTGCGGGAAGGAGGTGCGGACCATGCGGCCCGACGCGTCGCGGTCGCCGCTGCCGTTGTAGCCGCCGGGGCTGAACTCGGGCGACGAGACCCACTTCAAGAGCACGAGGCGCCCCGGCTCCCTCACCGGCAACTGCCTCAAGAGCATCGCGTCCACGACGCTGAAGAGCGCCGTGTTGGCGCCGATGCCGAGCGCCAGCGACAGCACGGCCGCCGCCGTCACGCCCGGCGTCTTCGCCAGCACGCGCGCCCCGTACCTAAGGTCTTGCCAGAGAGTCCTCATCGTCTCACCCCTTCTCACTCGTACCTGAGCGCCACGGTCGGGTCCACGCGCGTGGCGCGCAGCGCCGGGACGAGGCAGGCGACGAGCGCGACGAGCCCGAGCACGAGGGCGACGGCGGCGTAGGTCGCCGGGTCGGTCGGCTCGACGCCGTAGAGCAGGCTCGCCATCAGACGCATCAGCACCATCGCCGCGACGAGCCCGATGCCGAGGCCCGCCAGCACGAGCCCCATCCCGCGCCCGACCACCATCCTGAACACGTCTCTTCCTTGCGCGCCGAGGGCCATGCGGACGCCTATCTCGTGCGTGCGCTGCGCCACCGTGTAGCTCATCACGCCGTAGATGCCGACCGAGGCCAGCACCAGCGCCACGCCCGCGAAGAGCGCCAGCAGGAGCATCGAGAGGCGCTGCGTGGAGACGGACTCGTTGAGCACCTCCTCCATCGTGTTGACGTTGTAGACGGGCTGGTTCGGGTCCACGGCCTGCACCTCGCGCCTGACGAGCGGGGCGAGCGCCAGCGGGTCGCCGGCCGTCCTGACCGCGAGGCCCGTGCGCGACGCCATGAGCCCCTGAAACTTCAGCGGCACCTGAGAGCGCGGGTGGTAGAACTCGGCCTGCACCGGCCCCGGCGCGTCGAGCCCGTAGTGGCGGACGTGGCCGACGACGCCGACGATTTCGGCGTCGGGTATCTTCTGTTCCGGGTTCCCCTTCAGGTACTTGCCGATGGGGTCTTCGCCGGGAAACTGCTGGCGGGCGAACTCCTCGTCGATGACGACGACGCGCTGCGAGTTAAGCGTGTCGCGCTCTTCGATGAAGCGCCCGCGCAGCAGCCGGATACCGAAGGTGCGCAGGTGTTCCGGCCCCGTGTAGTAGACGACGGCCATCGGCGTCTTGCCCTGCTCGGGCTCGGGGCGGCCGACGACCTTAATCGAAGTCTCGGAGGCGCCGAGGAAGGGCGCGCCGTTCGTTGTCGTCGCCGCCTCGACGCCGGGCAGCGCGCGCACGCGCTCCTCCACCTGCCGGAAGAACTCGGCGGCCTTCGCGCCGTGCGCGTCCGTCTCGCCGGACGTGTAAGCGATGGACATCGTCAGCAGGTTCTTCGGGTCGAAGCCCGTCTCGGTGTTGAGCAGCGTCATAAAGCTGCGGATGAGCAGGCCGGCGCTGACGAGCAGGACGAGCGAGATGGCGACATCGAAGACGACGAGCACCGAGCGCAGGCGGTTCTTCGACGACCCGTCGGCGCCCGCGCGCCCGCCCTCCTTGAGCGACACGTTGAGGTCGAGCTTCGACGCCTTCAAGGCGGGCGCGAGCCCGAACAGCACGCCCGTCAGGACCGACACGCCGAGCGTGAAGACCAGCACCGTTCTATCGACGGCGACCTCGGCCGTCGTCGGTATCACGTCGAGGCTCGCGCCCCTGAGCACGTCCACGCCCCACAGCGCCAGCAGCAACCCGGCCGTCCCGCCCAAGAGCGCGAGGATGATGCTCTCCGTCAAAAGCTGCCGCACGATGCGCAGCCGCCCCGCGCCGAGCGCCGTGCGGATGGCAATCTCGCGGGCGCGCGAGGTGGCGCGCACGAGCATCAGGTTGGCGACGTTGGCGCAGGCGATGAGCAGCACGGAGCCGACGGCCGCGAGCAGCACGAGGAGCGAGGTGCGGATGTCGCCGACGAAGTACTCGCGCAGGGGGACGATGGTGATGCTGTTGCCGCCGTTCTCATTCGGGTAGCTCTGGGCGAGGCGCGCGGCGAGGCCCTTCATCTCGGCCTCGGCCTGCTCGAAGGTGACGCCGGGCTTGAGGCGCGCGAAGGCGTAGATGCCGGGGTGGTTGCCGCGCTCGCGCAGCCGCTCCGAGGCTTCGAGCCGGCCGAGCGCGGCGAACACGTCGGTCGTCGTGCCGAAGCGGTACTCCGGCGGCAGGATGCCGATGACCTCGAAGCTCTCGCCGCTCAGGCTCAAGCTCTTGCCGACTATCTGCGGGTCGCCGCCGAAGCGGCGCTGCCAGAGGCCGTGGCTGATGAGGCAGACGGGGGGGGCGCCCGCGCGGTCGTCCTCGGGGCGGAGCGAGCGCCCGCGCGCGACCTTGACGCCGAGCACGTCGAAGAAGTCCCACGAGACGTTGCGCCCCGGCAGCCGCTCGGGCTCGCCCGCGCCCGTCAGGTTGTAGCTCCCGAACTGCGTGCCGGCGATGTTCTCGAAGACGGTGTTCTGCTCGCGCCAGTCTTTCAGGTTCGGGTAAGAGATGGACATCCCCGGCACCTGCGGGCTCCACTCGCCGAGCCGCACCAGCCGCTCCGGCTCCGGGTAAGGCAGCGGTTGCAGGAGCACGCCGTTGACGACCGAGAAGATGGCCGTGTTGGCGCCCACGCCCAACGCCAGCGCGATGACCGCCACGGCCGTGAAGCCCGGCTTCTTCAAAAGCATCCTCACGCCGTAGCGCACGTCTTGCAGCAAACTCTCCATCACCTCACCTCTCATTCGTATCTGAGCGCGTTCATCGGGTCCACCTTCGTCGCCCGGCGCGCGGGGACGAGGCAGGCGACGAGGGCGACCGCCGCCAGCAGCAGCGAGACGGCCGCGTAGGTCGCCGGGTCCGCGGCCGAGACGCCGAACAGCATCCCCGCCATCAGTCGCGTCAGCGCGAGCGAGCCCACGACGCCGAGCGCGACGCCGCCGAGTGCCAACAGCATTCCCTGCTTCAAGACCAGCCGCAGCACGTCCGAGCCGCGCGCGCCCAAGGCGACGCGAATCGCTATCTCGCGCGTGCGCTGCGCCACCGAGTAGGAGACGACGCCGTAGATGCCGACGACCGAGAGCAGTAGGGCCACGGCGGCGAAGACGCCGAGCAGGTAGGTCGGGTAGCGCCGCATGAAGGTGGCGCGCGAGTCGGCGATGACCTGCTCCATCGAGCGCGCGGCGAAGAGCGGCACCTCGGGGTCGATGGCCCGCGCCTCCGCGCGGAAGGCGTTGACGAGCGTCTCGGGCGGGACGCTGGTGCGCGCCACGACGTTCATCGTCAGGTTGGGGCCGCCCTGAGAGAGCGGGAAGTAGATGACGGGCGTGGTGCGCGCGTCGAGGCTCGTCACCTTCTCGTCGCCGACGACGCCGACGATGCGCAGCGGCGGCTGGCCTTCGGTGAACTTGAAGGCGACGCTGTGGCGCGTCGGGTCTTCGCCCGCGAGCAGGCGGTCGGCGAACGTCTGGTTGACGATGAGGACGGCGGGAGAGTCGGCGCGGTCGCGCTCGTCGAAGGCCCGCCCGTTAAGCACGGGGATGCCCATCACGCCGAAGTAGTTCGGGCTGACGACGCGCATGTGCGACTCGCCGAAGTCGTGTTCGGCCGCGGGCCTCCCGACGATCTGCGGCGTGGCGGTGCCGCCCTCGCCGCTCAGCGGGACGTTGCTGACGAGCGCCGCGCCCGAGACGCCCGGCAGCGCCGAGACGCGCCGCATCAACTCCTCGTGGAAGACGTTCGCCTTGTTGTCGGCCGCGTAGCGCGAGGCGGGCAGCGTCAGCTTCGTCGTCAGAAGGTTCTCGGTGCGGAAGCCGGGGTCCACGGCGAACATCCGCGAAAGGCTCTTCAACAGGAGCCCCGCGCCGACTAAGAGCACGAGCGAGAGCGCCACCTCGGAGACGACGAGCAGGTCGCGCATGACCCGCGCGCGCCGCCCGCCCGAGCCGCGCCCGCCGTCCTGCATCGCCCCGCGCAGGTCCGTGCGCGAGGCGTCGAGCGCGGGCGCCAGCCCGAACAGCAGCCCCGTCATGAGCGACACGGCGCAGGTGAAGAGCAGCACCGACGGGTTCAGCGAGAGCTGACGCAGGTAAGGCATCTGCGCGAGCTGCGCCGCCGGCACAACCGCCACCAGCAGTTCCACGCCCCACAGCGCCAGCACGAGGCCCGCCGCGCCGCCCGCCGCCGACAGCACGACGCTCTCCGTCAAAAGCTGCCTCATCAGTCGCCAACGTCCCGCGCCCAGCGCGACGCGAACCGCAATCTCCTTGCGCCGCGCCGTCGAGCGCGCGAGCAGAAGATTCGCCACGTTCACGCACGCAATCAGCAGCACCAACCCGACCGCGCCCAGCAGCACGAAGAGCATCGTGCGGACCCCGCCGACGAACTCCTCCTGAAGCGGCACCAGCCTTATCCCTGTGCCCGCGTGCGAGCCGGGGTCGTCCGCCTCTATGCGCCGCGCCACCGCACCCATCTGCTCGCGCGCCCGCTCGACCGTGACGCCTTCTTTGAGACGGCCGACGACGTTAATCCAGTGCATGTAGCGGCGCCCGACGGCCTGCTGCGGCGGGACGAGCGCGACCCACAATTCGGCGTCGCCCACGTTCGCGAAGTGGAAGCCGGCCGGCAGGACGCCGACGACCGTGACGGCGGCGCCGTCGAGCGTGACGCGCCCGCCCACGGCCCGCGGGTCCGAGCCCATGCGGCGCTGCCAGAAGCCGTGGCTGACGACCGCCGCGCGCTCGGCCCCTGAAACGTCCTCGCCCTTCTGGAAGGCGCGGCCCAGGGCGGGGCGGACGCCGAGCACGTCGAAGAAGTCGGCCGTGACGGCGACGCCGCGCACGCGCTCCGAACTCTCGCCGCCCGTCAAAGTGAAGTTCGCGCCGACGTAGCCGGCCAGCCCCTCGAAGACTTCCGACGACTCGCGCCGCCAGTCCTGAAAGTCGGGGTAGGAAGCCTCGCGCCGGTCGAAGTCGCGGCTCTGCTTCGTCTCCCACAGGTGGACGAGCCTTTCCGGCTCGGCGTAAGGGAGCGAGCGCAGCAGCGCCGCGTCGATGACGGTGAAGATGGCCGTGTTCGCCCCGATGCCTAGAGCGAGCGTCACCACCGCCACGGCCGCGAACCCCGGCCGCCTCAAGAGCCCGCGCACGCCGTAACGTATGTCTTGCAGCAGAGTCCTCATCGCCTCACCTCACTCGTGCCTCAGAGCCACCAAGGGGTCAACGCGCGTCGCGCGCCGCGCCGGGAAATAGCAGGCGAGGAGTGCGACGGCGGCGAGGGCGAGCGCCACCGTCGCGTAAACCGTCGGGTCGGTCGCCTTCACGCCGTAGAGCATTCCCGCCAGCAGCCTCGTCAACGTCAGCGAGCCGGCGAGGCCGAGGACCAGCCCGGCGAGCGTCAGCCTCATCCCCGCCCGGATGACCGACGCGAGCACGTCGCCGGGGCGCGCGCCCAGAGCGACGCGGATGCCTATCTCGCGCGTCCGCCGCGCGACGCCGTAAGAGACGACGCCGTATAGCCCGACGGCCGCGAGCACGAGCGCGATGCCCGCGAAGATCTCCATCAGCAGCGCCGCGAACCTCTGCCGCCCGACCGAGCGGTCGAGCAACTCGTCCATCGCCCTCGCCTGCGCCACGGCCGCCTCACGGTCGGCCTCGGCAATCGCGCCCCTCACGCCGGCCGCCAGGGTCTCCGGCTCGACGCCCGTCCGCACCGCGAAGTAGACGAAGGGCACGAGGCCCGAGCCTTCGAGGCGCTGCGCGTGCGGCAGGTAGATTTGCGGGCGCGGCGCTTCGCCGAGCCCCCAGTTCTTGACGGCGCCCACGAGGCCGACCACCTCCCGCGGCCCGTTGCCGACGACGTTCAGGCGCTTGCCCACGGGGTCTTCGCCCGGCCACGTCCGCGCCGCCAGCGTCTCGTCAACGACGACGACGGGCGGCGCTCCGGGCCCGTCCGACTCCGCGAAGTCGCGGCCCCGCAAAAGCGGTATCTCAAGGGTCTTGAAGAAGCCGGGGCTGACCGAGGCGGTTTGGCAGGGCGGGTACTGGTTGGGCGCGGGCGGCTCATACCCCTCGGCAGCGCAGAGCTTCCCCCACGACATGCCGTAGACCGGCAGCGGGTACGAAGACGCCGCCTGCTCCACCCCCGGCAGGGCACGCACGCGCTCAAGCACGCGGCCGGCGAAGCGCGCGCGGTCGTCGTCGGCGCGGTAGGTCGCGCGCGGCAGGGAGACGCCGACCGTCAGCACGCGCTCGGGGTTGTAGCCGGTGGCGCCGCCGCGCAGCAGCATAAAGCTCTTAAGGAGCAGCCCCGCCCCGACTAAGAGCACGAGCGAGAGCGCCACCTCCGAGACGACGAGCGCGCCGCTCAGACGCCTTCCCTCGCCCGCCGCCCCCCGCCCTCCCTTCTTCAACTCCGCCGCGAGGTCACGGCGCGCGGCCCGGAGCGCGGGCGCCAGCCCGAAGAACAGCCCCGAGAGCAGGGAGACGCCGAGCGAGAAGAGCAGCACGTTGCGGTCGAGCGGCGGCGCGCCCTCGCCCGCCGGAAGCTCCACCGCGCCGCCGCCCGCCGCCGTCACCGCGTCCACGCCCCAGAAGGCCAGGAGCACGCCGAGCGCGCCGCCCACGAGCGCCAGCAGCACGCTCTCCGTCAACAACTGTCGCGCCAGCCTCGCCCGCGACGCGCCGAGGGCCGCGCGCACCGCCAACTCCTGCCGCCTCGACGCCGAGCGCGCCAGCAACAGGTTCGCCACGTTGGCGCACGCTATCAGCAGCACCAGCCCGACGGCCGCCAGCAGCACCTTCAAGGCCGGCCTCACGTCCCCCACCAACTCCTCGCGCAGCGGCCAGAGCGCCGCGCCCCGCTCCGCGTTCGTCTTCGGGTATTCGCGGGCGAGGCGCGCGGCAATCGTCTCGACTTCCGAGCGCGCCCCCTCGGGCGTGACGCCGGGCCTGAGGCGCGCGACGGCGAACAGGGCGTAGCTCCGGCCGCGCTCGCGCGAGGCGGGCCAGAGGCCCAGAGGCAGCCAGAGGTCTACCTTCTCCCGGAAGTGAAAGCCTGCGGGCGCGACGCCGACGACCTCAAAGGGGCGCCCGTCGAGCGTCACCTTGCGGCCGACGACCTGCGGGTCCGCGCCGAACTGCTCATGCCACACGCGGTCCGAGATGACGACCGCCTGCGCCGCGCCCGCGCCATCCTCCTCGGCGTTGAAGGCGCGGCCGAGCGCGGGGCGCGTGCCGAGCGCCGCGAAGAAGTCCGAGTTGACGAAGCTCGCCGGCAGTTGGGCCGCCTCGCGCCCGCCGCCGAAGTTGACCATCTCGGAGTAGAAGCCGGCGCACTGCTCGAAGGAGCGGGCCTCGGCGCGGAACTCTTGCAGGTCGGCGAAGGAGAACCCGGCGCGCGTCGTCTGCCGGTTCGTCTGCGAGAGGATGAAGAGGCGCTCCGACTCGGGGTAGGGGAGCGGGCGCAGCAGGACCGCGTTGGCGACCGAGAAGATGGCCGTGTTGGCGCCCACGCCCAACGCCACCGTGAAGACGGCGACGAGGGCGAAGCCCGGACTCTTCCGCATGACGCGGGCCGCGTAACGGATGTCCTGCAAGAGAGTCCTCACAGCTTCTCCTTCATCACTCGTGCCTGAGCGCCACCAAGGGGTCAACGCGCGTCGCTCGGCGCGCGGGGAAGTAGCAGGCGAGGAAGGCGACCGCGCCGAGCAGCAGCGCGACGCCGACGAAGGTCGTGGGGTCGGTGGCCGAGACGCCGTAGAGCACGCCCGTCATGAAGCGCGTCAGCAGCGCCGCGCCCGCCAGCCCCAGCGCGAGGCCGACGCCGACGAGCAGCAGGCCGCGGACCGCCACCAGCCGGAGCACGTCGGCGGCGCGCGCGCCCAAGGCCATGCGGATGCCTATCTCGCGCGTCCGCTGCGCCGCCGCGTAAGAGACGACGCCGTAGACGCCGACCGCCGCCAGCAGCAGCGCCAGCAGCCCGAAGCCCGCCAGCAGCGCCGCCGCCACGCGCGGCGCGTAGAGCGAGACGCCGATGTGCTCTTCGAGCGTCTTCGCGTCGTAGAGCGGCAGGTTGGCGTCGAGCTTGCGCACCTCCTCGCGGATGGCCTGAATGTAGGGCCGTGGGTCGCCCTCGGTGCGCGCGACGAGCGTCAGCGATTGGCTGTAGGACTGCGCGAGCGGCGAGTAGACGAACGACTGCGGCGCCTCGCCGATGGTCCAGTACTTACCGTCGCCCGCGACGCCGACGATCTGCATCCACGGCCCGTCGGGGCTCTGGAAGCTGATGCGCTTACCGACCGCCCCGCGCGGCGCGTCCGCGCCGGGGAAGAAGCGTCGCGCGAGGGCTTCGTTGACGACGACGACGCGCGTCGCGTCCTTCGTGTCGTGCTCGTCGAAGGCGCGGCCTGAGACGAGGGGGACGCCCGCCGCCTCGAAGTAATGGTGCTCGACCGAAGAGACCATCGCCTGCGGGACGTTGGCGCCGCGCAGGGCCGGGCCGCCCTCGACGTAGACGGTGTTTGTAGAGTAGTTGAGGCTGAGCGGGAAGAGGTCTGTGAGCGAGGCGGAGCGGACGCCGGGCAGCGCGCGGACCTGCTCGACGAGCTTGCGCGTGAACTCGCGCCCGCGCGCCGCGTCGTAGCCTTGCAGCCCGAGGTCGAAGGACATGATGAGCCCGTTCTCGACCTCGAAGCCGGGGTTCATCTTCTGCAAGTGGCCGAGCGAGCGGACGACGAGGCCCGCCGCGACGAGCAGCACGAGAGAGAGCGTCACCTGCGCGACGACGAGCCCGCCGCGCATCAGTTGACGACGACGGCCGCGCCCCTCGTCGGTCCCCTTCAGAGCGGGCACGAGGTCGGCGCGCGTCGCCTGGAGCGCGGGCGCGAGTCCGAACAGCAGCGTCGTCAAGAGCGAGGCCCCGACCGTGAAGGCGAGCACGCGCCAGTCCGGCTGTAGCTCGATCCAGATGGGGACGTTGATGGGCGGGCGGTAGGCGGCCGCGAGGTCCGTCATCCAGAGCGCCAGCAGGAAGCCCGCCGCGCCGCCCATGAAGGCCAGCATCGCGCTCTCCGTCAACAACTGCCGCACCAGCCGCCACCGCGAGGCGCCGAGCGCGAGGCAGACGGCAATCTCCTTGCGCCGCGAAGACGCGCGCGCCAGCAACAGGTTCGCGAGGTTGGCGCACGCGGCCAGGAGCACCAGCCCGACCGCCGCCATCAAGACCGCCGCGAACCCGACTACCGCGCCGCGCAGTTGCGGGACGACGAAGCCCGGCGGGACGAGCGTCACGCGCCGGCCCTCGTCCGTGTCCGGGTACTCGCGCCCGAGCTGCGCGGCCAGCACGTTCAATGAAGCCTCGGCCTGCTCGCGCGTGACGCCATCACGCAGGCGCCCGACGGCGAAGATGTTCTGCGTCGAGCGCGCGTCGAGCCACGCGTTGCCGGGCTCGATCCACTCCTGCATCGTCATCGGCACCCAAAGCTCGGGCGTGTAGATGACCTCGGCGCCGCCGAAGCCCTCGGGCATGACGCCGACGACCTTGAAGCGGCGGTCGTTGATGGTGATGTCCTGCCCGACTATGCCTGGGTCGCCGCCGAAGCGCCGCTGCCAGCAGCCGTGACTCAAGACCGCGACCGGCGAGGAGAGGGGCGCGCGGTCCTCCTCGGGCGTGAAGGTTCGGCCGCGCACGGCCTTGACGCCGAGCACGTCGAAGTAGTTGCCGGTGACGAGGTAGCCCCAGACGCGCTCGTTCGAGCCGTTGCGGCTGAGGCTCATCGGCGCCATGCGCTCGGCGAAGAGGCCGGAGAGGGCTTCGTTGCGGTCGCGGAAGTCGAGGTAGGTCGGGTAGGAGAAGGCGAGCATCGAGTCGCCCGGCCCGGTGACGGAGACCGAGACGAGGCGGCCGGGGTCTTCGACGGGCAGGGGACGCAGGAGCGCCGCGTTGACGAGGCTGAAGATGGCGGTGTTGGCCCCCACGCCGAGCGCCAGCGACGCGACCGCCACCAGCGTGAACCCCGGACTCTTCGACAGCCGCCGGAGCGCGAACCGAACGTCTTGCAGCAGAGTGCCCATCGCGACACCTCCCCGAAGAAGCGGTCAGCCATCAACCGTCAGTCTTCGGTCAAACCCCTTTTTGGGAAGACGACGCCCCGGCCCTAACCGTGGTTAGGGTCTGCTCGTGACTGACGACTGATGACCGACGACTGACGAACTGCCTTATTCGTATCTGAGCGCCACCATCGGGTCCACCTTCATGGCGCGGCGCGCGGGGACGTAGGAAGCGAGGAAGGCGACGGCCGACAGCAGCAGCGCGATGCCGGCGAAGGTCAGCGGGTCGGTGGCCGACACGCCGAAGAGCAGCGTCTCAAGGTAGCGCGTCAGGCCGAGCGCGAGGCCGAGGCCGATGACGACGCCCACCGCGACGAGCAACATCCCCTCCCCCACGACCATCCGCAACACGTCTCTCCCTTGCGCGCCGAGGGCCATGCGGACGCCTATCTCGTGCGTCCGCTGCGCCACCATGTAACTCATCACGCCGTAGAGCCCGACGGACGCCAGCACCAGCGCCAGCCCGGCGAACGAGCCCAGCAGCAGCATCGAGAAGCGGCGGGCGCCGAGCGAGTCCGACACCATCCGCTCAAGCGTCGTCACGCGGAAGACCGGCATGTCCTTGTCCACGCCGCGAATCGCCCCGCGCACCGCACCGGCGAGCGACGACGGGTCGCCGTCCGTGCGCACGGCCACGAACAGCTCGGGCGAGGTGGCGCGCTGCGCGTAGGGGACGTAGTACTGGCCGCGCGTCTCGGTGGCGAGGTTGCCGTGCTTGACGTGCGCGGTGAGTCCGACTATCTCGCGGTAGCGCGGCTGCTGGTTGACCGTCTCGAAGGTGATGCGCTTGCCGACGGGGTCTTCGTCGCCCCAGTACTTGCGCGCCAGCGTCTCGTCGATAACGACGACGCCCTGCGCCTCTGCCGTGTCGCGCGCGTCGAAGAAGCGGCCGCGCACGAGGCGGATGCCCATCGTCTGGAAGTAGTCGTCCGAGACGAGCCAGCGGTCGCCGTGCGGCGACGACTGGCCGGGCGGCACCTGCTGGCCCTCGATGCGGAAGCTGCCGCTCTGGTTCGAGCTGCTCATCGGCAGTACGCTCGTCACCGCGGCCGACTTGACGCCGGGCAGGGCGCGGACCTGTTCGAGCATCTGGTTGGCGAACTGCGCGCGCTGCGGCTGGTCCGGGTACTTCGAGTTGGGCAAAGAGACCTGCATGGCGAGGACGCCGCGCGGCTCGAAGCCGGGGTTGACCTGCTGCAAACGCTGGAAGCTGCGGATGAGCAGCCCCGCGCCGACGAGCAGGACGATGGCGAGCGAAATCTCCGCGACGACGAGCGCGCCGCGCAAAGCCGGGCGCATCACGGCCCGGCCGCTGCGCCCGCCCTCCTTGAGCGTGTCGTGCAAGTCAACGCGCGAGGTCTGGAACGCGGGCGCGAGCCCGAACAGCACGCCCGTCAAGACCGACACGCCGAGCGTGAAGAGCAGCACGCGCGGGTCGAGCCCGACTTCGTGCGCGCGCGGGATGCCGCCCGCGTTGACCTTCATCAACACGTCCACGCCCCACATCGCCAGCAGCAGCCCCAGAGCGCCGCCGACGAGCGCCAGCAGCACGCTCTCCGTCAAAAGCTGCCGCACGATTCTCAGGCGGCTCGCGCCCAAGGCGGTGCGCACGGCCACCTCCTTCTGCCGCGACGCGGCGCGCGCCAGCATCAGGTTCGCCACGTTGGCGCACGCTATCAGCAGCACGAAGCCGACGGCGCCGAGGAGGATGAGCAGCGCCTTGCGGATGTCGCCGACGACCTGCTCCTCGAAGCCCGTCAGCAGCAGGCCCCAGTTGCTCTCGTCGGCGCCCTGCATGTACTGGCGCCGGAGGTCGGCCGCGATGGCGTCCATCTCGGACTGCGCCTGCTGGGTCGTGACGCCCGGCTTGAGGCGCGCGATGACGGACAGGAACTCGTTCGTCAGGTTGTTGGTCGAGAGTTGATTCGGGGTGAAGGCCAGCGGCCCCCAGAGGTCGGGGGCGGTGCCGCTCAGCTCGCGGCCGAAGGAGAAGCCCGGCGGCATGATGCCGACGACCTCGTAGGGCTGGTCGTTGAGCGTAATCTGGCGGCCGACGATGGCCGGGTCGGACGCGAAGCGGCGGCGCCAGAGGCCGTCGCTGAGGACGACGACCTTGGGGCCGCCGGGCTGCGCCTCGTCCTCTGTGAAGGTCCGGCCGCGCGCGGCGTCGGCGCCGAGCACGGGGAAGAGGTTGGGCGTGACGGCCTGCCCCGTCAGCCGCTCGGGCTCGCCGTCGCCCGTCAGGTTGGCGCCCCAGCCCGTGACGGCCGCGACGCCGTCGAAGGACTTGGCGTTGTCGCGGTAGTGGACGTAGCCGGGCACCGAGACGGAAGCCTTGAGGTCAATCTTGCGGTAGTTGTGGTTGATGAGGACGAGCCGCGAGGGCTCCTTGTAAGGCAGGGGCCGGAGCAGGACGGCGTTGACGACCGAGAAGATGGCCGTGTTGGCGCCCACCCCCAGCGCGAGCGCGGCGACGGCGACGGCCGTGAAGCCGGGGCTCTTGCGCAGCATCCGCGCCGCGAAGCGTACGTCCTGCCAGAAAGTCCTCATTACGTCACCTCACCAGGAAAGGGTTAAAAACGGCGAGTGACAGGTGACGAGAGAGAGCCTGTCTTTAACTCGCCACCTGCCACTCGCCGCTCGTCGCTCCCCTTAGGGCCGCTCGGCCGCCAGGGCCACCTCGTAGCTGCCGGTCGCG
>DASZEK010000182.1:0-2420 GCA_035941045.1 Pyrinomonadaceae bacterium
CGAGGCGCAGCTCGCGCAGGCCGAGTCCGAATACAGGAAGGCGCGCGCCGACGAGGAGCGCTACACGGCGCTCGCCGCGAGCGGCGACATCCCCGAGCAGAAGGGCAGCCACGCGCGCTCGAACGCCGAAGCACACGACGCGGCCGTCCGCGCCGCGCGCAAGCAGGTCGAAGTGGCGCGCGCCGCGCTCACCTCCGCCAAGGCGACGCTCGCCAACCCCGCCATCCGCAGCACGGAGGGCGCCCGCGTCCGCCAGCAGATTTTGCAGGCGCAGTCGGACATCGCCGCCGCGCAGGCCGAGCGCGAGCGCGCGCAGGCGCAGTTGGGCGAGGCGCAGGCCAACCGTCAGGACTTGCAGATAGTCGCGCCCATCGACGGCACCGTCGCCACGCGCTCGGCCGAGCCGGGCGAGGTCGTCGCGCCGGGCACGCCGGTCGTCACGCTCGTCAACCTCTCGACCGTCTACCTGCGCGGCTTCGTCCCCGAGGGCGAGATCGGCCGCGTGCGCGCCGGCCAGCGCGCCGAAGTCTTCCTCGACTCGGCGCCGGGGCGGCCCATCGAGGCCGTCGTCTCGCGCATCGACCCGGAGGCGTCCTTCACGCCCGAGAACACCTACTTCCGCGACGACCGCGTGAAGCAGGTGGTCGGCGTCAAGCTCGTCCTCAAGGGCGCCGTCGGGTACGCCAAGCCGGGAATGCCGGCCGACGGCAAGGTCTTCGTCGGCCCCGAAGAAGTGGCCGCGAAGTAGAAGAATCGTCAACCACGGAGTAAAGGAGCAAAGCGATGACAGGCGCGCTGGAAGAACTGAACGAAGTCGAGGCTTTCGACCTGGAGGCGTTGGCCTTCGACGAGCGGCGGGAGCCGGAAGGCGGGCCGCGGCGAGTCGCCATCAGGGTGAGCGGCCTCCGCAAGTCCTACGGCGCGCTCGAAGCCGTCAAGGGCGTGGACCTTGAGATAGAGGCCGGCGAAATCTTCGGCCTCATCGGGCCGGACGGCGCCGGCAAGACCAGCGTCTTCCAGATACTCGGCGGCGTGATGCGGCAGACCGCGGGCGAAGCCGAGATGTACGGCGTCGGCGCCCGCGACGCGCGCCCCTTCGTCGGCTACCTGACGCAGACCTTCAGTCTCTATCAGGACATGACGGTCCTCGAAAACCTGCACTACATCGGCGAGTTGCGAAGGCTCTCGCGCGCCGACATCAACGAGCGCGGCATGCACTACCTCCGCATGTTCGACATGGCGCGCTTCACCGACCGCCTCGCCGGAAGCTTGAGCGGCGGCATGAAGCAGAAGCTCGCGCTCGCGTGCGCGCTCATCAGCGAGCCGCGCATCCTCCTCCTGGACGAGCCGACGACGGGCGTTGACCCCGTCTCGCGCCGCGAGTTCTGGGACACGCTCGTCCACCTCTCGGGGCAGGGGATGACCGTCGTCGTCGCCACGCCTTACTTAGACGAGGCCGAGCGGTGCACGCGCGTCGCGCTCATGTTCGACGGGCGGATTCACCAGACGGGCACGCCCGCCGAGATTCGTCGCGGCCTCGGCCTCGAACGCCTCGAAGTCCGCGCCTCCGACCTCGGCCGGGCCGAAGACGTGCTCGCGTCCACGCAGGGCATCGACGACGTGCAGCGTTTCGGCGACCGGCTCGACCTGATGGTCGAAGACCCCGCGCGCGGCGAGGAGTTGACGCGCGCGGCTCTCACGAGTGCGGGGCTTGAGACGCTGGGCGTGCGCCACACCTCGCCGACTCTTGAGAACGCCTTCGTCAGCATCCTCCGCGCGAGCGTGGGCTCCGCGGCGACGCCGGCCTTCCCGCGCCGCCGCCGGTTCCGCGAGCGCCCCGAAGGTGCCGTCGCCATCGGCGCGCGCTCTTTGCACAAACGCTTCGGCTCGTTCCACGCCGTCAAGGACGTGAACATCGAGGTCAAGTACGGCGAGATTTACGGCCTGCTCGGCGCGAACGGGGCGGGGAAGACGACGACCATCAAAATCCTCTGCGGCCTGCTCGCGCCCACGAGCGGCGAGATGGAGCTGGCCGGCGAGCACGGCTCTTTGCGTTCGAGCTTCGTGCGCCAGAGGCTCGGCTACATGTCGCAGAAGTTCTCGCTCTACGACGATTTGACGATTGAGGAGAACCTCGACTTCTTCGCGGGCGTCTACGGCGTCCCGCGCGAGGAGCGCGACGAGAAGAAGCGTTGGGTGCTCGCCGTCTCCGGCCTCGAAGGACGCGGGCACATGCTGACGGCTTCCTTGCCGGGCGGCTGGAAGCAGCGCGTCGCCTTCGGCGCGGCCGTCATGCACGAGCCCTCGGTCTTGTTCTTAGACGAGCCGACCTCGGGCGTTGACCCGCTCGCGCGCCGCGCCTTCTGGAAGATGATTAACTCCTTCGCCGACCGCGGCGTCGCCGTGCTGGTGACGACGCA
>DASZEK010000183.1:0-35591 GCA_035941045.1 Pyrinomonadaceae bacterium
ATCCGGCCGTCGGCTTCCGCCCCTTTCAGGCGCGCAAGCTCGCGTTCGGGCTGGGCCTGCCGTCGGACTTGATTAACCCGGCCGCCAAGTTCATGCAGGCGCTCTACGCGGCCTACGAGCAGATGGACGCGTCGCTGCTGGAAATCAATCCCTTCCTCCTGACGAAAGACAAACGCCTCATGGCGCTCGACGCGAAAGTCACTTTCGACGACAACGCGATGTTTCGTCATCAGGACTTCGCGCCCCTGCGCGATTTCAACGAAGAGGAACCGCTGGAGATCGAAGCCTCGAAGTTCGACCTCAACTACATCAAACTCGACGGCAACATCGCCTGCATGGTCAACGGCGCGGGACTGGCGATGGCGACGATGGACATCATCAAGCTCGCGGGCGGCGAGCCGGCCAACTTCTTGGACGTCGGCGGCGGCGCCTCGCAGGAGCGCGTCGAGGCGGCCTTCCGCATCCTGCTCGCGGACCCGAACGTGCGCGCCGTGCTCATCAACATCTTCGGCGGCATCGTCCGCACCGACATGGTCGCCCGCGGCGTCATCGAAGCGGCCAAGTCCATCGGCGTGCAGGTCCCCATCGTCGTCCGGCTCGAAGGCACCAACGTCGAAGAGGGCCGCCGCCTCATCGCCGAGTCCGGCATGAACTTCACCGTCGGCCACGGCATGAAGGACGCCGCCGAGAAGGTCGTCCAGCTAGCCAACCAGCAAGCCGCGTAAGAACTTTCAGAACGTCTCGCTTCGCCTTCGCGCCTTTGCGTGATTAAATCTCCCGCCAAGGCGCGAAGGCGCAGTCGGCTTTAGAACCTCGCGCCCGCGCCGTTCGTATCATTGCTGTTGAAAATCGTCCGAACAGGAGTGGCGTATGTTCTGTCCGAAGTGCGGGGCCGCCCAGACCGGCGAGTTGAACTTCTGCAAGTCCTGCGGCGCGAACTTGCAGGCGTTGCGCCGCATCGAAGAGGCCGGCGACAAGTTCGACTGGAGCCGGACCTGGGTCGCCGACATGTTCCTCTCCGAAGGCGAGCGCAAGCGGCGCAACGAGGAGTTGGAACGGCGGCGCGGCATCACGCCCGAGGTCAAACGCTACAACGAGATTAAGGCCGGCGTCATCGTGGCCTGCGTCGGCCTGGGCCTCGCCATCTTCCTCAACGTCTTCATGGAGGGCGTCATCCTGAGCGGCGTCGGGCCGAGCGACGCCGCCATCATCAGCCGCATCTGGATTGCCGGCATCATCCCCTTCTTCGTCGGGCTGGCCCTCATCTTCAACGGCCTCGTCGTCAGCAGGAAGCAGGCGGAAGTCATCAAGCACCAACAGGCCGACGCGCCTCCCCTTCAAGGCGGCGCCGCCGAAGGCCACGCGCTCCGCTCCGCCGACACCAACGAATTCCTCCCCCCCGACTTCAGCGTCACCGACGCCACGACCAAGCACCTTCGGAGCACCGCCCCGAAGCCTTAAGACAGTCCGATGAAACGCCGCACGCTTCTACGTCTTTTAGTCCACCTCAGCCGCTTCGGCCTCGCCGCGCTCTTCCTCCTCGCGGCCGGCGCCAAGCTCTTCACGCTCTCCGACTTCGCCGTCAGCCTCTCCAACCTCGTCCCCGAGCGCCTCGTCTGGCCGACGGCCGCCGCCGTCATCGCCTCCGAACTCCTGACCGGCGCCCTCCTCATCATCCCGCGCACCGCCCGAGCCGGCGCCGCCCTCGCCGCCCTCCTCCTCACGGGCTTCGCCGCCTACGCCCTCTACTACGTCTACGTCCTCCACGGCGAGCCCTTGGAGTGCGGCTGCTTCGGCCGCCTCATCGCCAGCCAACTCGGCGTCTCCACCGCCCTCCGTAACCTCGCCCTCCTCCTCCCCTGTGCCCTCGTCTTCTTCGCCCTCCCGCGGCTGCGTCAGACCGAAACTAACGAAAGCCCCGTCGCCGGCTGAGCCTCGCACGCTTCGCGCGCGGAGTGTAGAATCGGCCCGCCTTTCAAAGTCAAGAAGATTTCCGACGGAGGCGAGATGGCGACGCTTAGTTTCTGGGGCGGGGTGGGGACGGTGACGGGGTCGAAGTATCTGGTGGAGAGCGGCGGGAGCCGGGTGCTGGTGGATTGCGGGTTGTTTCAGGGGTTGAGGGAGTTGAGGGAGAGGAATTGGGAGGACCCGCCGTTCGAGCCGAAGTCGATTGACGCCGTCGTCATCACGCACGCGCACGTGGACCACACGGCTTATTTGCCCCGGCTGGTGAGGCTGGGATTTAAGGGGCCGGTTTATTGCTCGAAGGGGACGGCGGAGCTTTTGAAGCTGTTGCTGCCGGACTCGGCGAGGTTGCAGGAGGAGGAGGCCGAGTACAGGAACCGGCACAACCTCTCGCGCCACCAGCCCGCGCTGCCGCTCTACACAGAGGCGGACGCGCGAGAGACGTTGAAGCTCCTGAAGACGTGCCCGAACACGGGCGAGCCGACGGAGGTCGCCGCAGGGATACGGGCGGGCTTCAAGGTCGCCGGGCACATCCTCGGTTCGAGCCTCGTGCTGTTGGAAGTTGACGGCGCGGGCGAAGACGCGAAGGGGCGGCGCGTGCTCTTCTCGGGCGACCTCGGCCACTACGACCAGCCCATCATCCGCGACCCGGACCCGCCGCCCGCCTGCGATTACATGCTCGTCGAGTCAACCTACGGCGACCGCCTGCACGACCCCGAAGACCCGCGCGACGCCCTCGCCCGCGTCATCAACGAGGCGGTCGAACGGGGCGGGCCGCTGCTCATCCCGGCCTTCGCCATCGGCCGCACGCAGGAACTCATCTACCACATCCGCGAGCTTGAAGACGAGGGGCGCATCCCCATCCTCCCCGTTCGCGTGGACTCGCCGATGGCGGCCTCGGCGACGGCCATCTATCACCGCATCCGCGAGGAGCACGACGAAGAGTACGCCAGCGTCATGGCCGAGCCGCGCCACCCCTTGAAGACGCGCTCGATGCAGACGGCCTCGACGCGCGAGGAGTCGAAGCGGCTGAACGAGGAGCGCGGCGTGCGCATCCTCATCAGCGCCTCCGGCATGATGACGGGCGGGCGCGTCCTGCACCACGCGCGCCGCATCCTTCCGGACGAGCGCGCCACCGTCCTCTTCGTCGGCTACCAGGCCGCGGGCACGACGGGGCGCAAGATTCTCGAAGGCTCGCGCTACGTGCGCGTCATGAAGGAGGACGTGCCCGTGCGCTGCCACGTCGAGCGCATCGGCGGCCTCTCGGCGCACGCCGACTGGAAGGAAGTCCTGCGCTGGCTCGAACCTCTACAGACCGCGCCGCGCCGCGTCTTCACCACGCACGGCGAGCCCGAGGCCGCCGAGGCGATGGCCGAGCACATCCGCCAGCGTTTCGGCTGGCGCGTGGACGCGCCGCAGTACGGAGAGACGGTCGAGCTTCTGTGAGCCGGCCGCGTGAATGCCGGAGGCGCGGCCGGCCTTCCGCTACGGCCTCGCCAACTGCTGCTCGATCTCGTACTTCATCCTGACGAAGAGCGTGAACTGCACGACGGGTTCGAGGACGACGGGGTTGACGACGTGGTCGAAGCCGTCGGCGTCGAGGGCGTTGAAGAAGAAGGTCCGGCTCTTGCGGGCGTTCTGGACGGTATACTTCTGCCGGTCGTAGTAAGGCTGGCTGATGTTCTCCGTCTCGAAGGCCGCGTAGGAGTCGTACATCTCCGTGGGGTAGTAGACGCTGGGCCTCTCGGCGAGCACCTGCGCCGGCTGGCGCAGCCTGACGTTGAGGAGCGCCTCGTGCCGCGCCAACTTCTGCTTGATGATCCTCGCGGCCTCCTCGTAGAGCCTCTGCTGGACGGCGCTCGGGTCGGTCACGACGTAGTCCACCTTGACGAGGTCGAAGATGCCCGCGCGGGCCGCCGCGCTCACCATCCTGTCGAGCAGCAGCTTGTCCTTGTAGCGCACGGCGACGTTCTTCTTAAGCTCGAAGCCCGTCAGCTTCTCGCGCGCGGCCGTCTCCACCAGCTCGAAGCCGTAGATTCTGTTCTGCGCCGTGAAGTCCACGTAGATGTCTCCGGCGCCGACGCCGAGCTGCCGCAGCGCGGCGGAGAACTCGCCGACGGCCGCGCCCACCTTCTGGTCACACTGAGGGACTTCCGTGCACTCCCGCGCGATGGCGAAGACCGCGACGTGCTCGTCGGCCTTGACGTTCATCAGCACGCTCGCCTCGACGTACATGGAAGTCCCCGAGGGCGCGCCGGACTCCGCGCGCTTCTGGCGCTCGTTCTGCCGGGCCGCGTCGCTGGGCCGACCCGATTGCGAGTAGACGACGTTGCCGCCGACCTGCGCGAAACAGGCGCCCGCGCACACGAAGACCGACAGGGAAAGAAGCAGGGCTCTCATCATCAAAGTTCTCCTTAACAGTTCGAGTTGGCGTGACAGATTGGCTCTCCCGCGGGGAAGACGATTGGCTGATGCGGGGAGCGCCGCCGGGAGTTGTCCGCCGCTACGGCGCGGCGCGCCCCTGTGCTATACTCCCGGCTCAAGCAGCAAGCAATCAGTCACATCAAACCGAGGAGCAGCAGCCTTGAGCGTTCTCGTTGATAAGAACACGCGCCTTGTCGTGCAGGGCATCACCGGCAAGGAGGGCACGTTCCACACGAAGCAGATGGTGGAATACGGCACGAACGTCGTCGGCGGCGTCACGCCCGGCAAGGGCGGGACGACTCACGAAGGCATTCCCGTCTTCAACACCGTCGCCGACGCCGTGAAGGAAGCGGGCGCCAACGCCTCCGTCATTTACGTGCCGCCGCCGTTTGCCGCCGACGCCGTCATGGAGGCCGCCGACGCGGGCGTCCCCCTCGTCGTCTGCATCACCGAGGGCATCCCGGCCCTCGACATGGTGAAGGTCAAGGAGTACCTCGCCGACAAGCCGACGCGGCTCATCGGCCCCAACTGCCCCGGCGTCATCTCGCCCGGCAAGTGCAAGATAGGCATCATGCCCGGCCACATCCACCGCGAGGGGCGCGTCGGCGTCGTCTCGCGCTCGGGCACGCTGACGTATGAAGCGGTCGGGCAGTTGACGGCGCTCGGCCTCGGCCAGTCAACCGCCATCGGCATCGGCGGCGACCCCATCGTCGGCACCACGCACTTGCAGGCGCTCGCGCTCTTTCAGGACGACCCCGAGACCGAAGGCATCGTCATGATCGGCGAGATCGGCGGCACGGCCGAAGAAGAGGCGGCGGCTTTCGCGAAGGACAACGTGACGAAGCCCATCGTCGCCTTCATCGCCGGGCAGACCGCGCCTCCGGGCCGCCGCATGGGCCACGCCGGGGCCATCATCGCGGGCGGCAAGGGCACCGCCGCCGAGAAGATGCGCGCGCTCGAAGAGGCAGGCATCCGCGTCGTTCACTCTCCCGCCGACATCGGGCAGGCGATGGCAGACGCCCTCGGCTCGCGCGCCGCGGCCTGAAAATCAAACCACCCAGAGGAACCAATGGCAGAACAGGCAGGCAATCTCACCTTCGGAATCATCAAGCCCGACGCCGTGCGCTCGGGGAAGACGGGCGCCGTCTTGCAGCGCATACTCGACGCGGGCTTCCGCGTCCGCGCGATGAAGCTCATCCACCTGACCCGGCCCGAGGCCGAAGGCTTCTACACCGTCCACCGCGAGCGCCCGTTCTTCGGCGAGCTCACTCAGTTCATGTCGTCGGGGCCGTGCGTCGTGCTCGCGCTCGAAAAGGACGGGGCCGTCAAGGCGTGGCGCGACCTGATGGGCGCCACCGACCCGGCCAAGGCCGACGAGGGGACTTTGCGCAAGGAGTTCGCCAACTCCATCGGCGAGAACGCCGTCCACGGCTCCGACTCCGAGGAGAACGCGCAGATAGAGCTGGCCTACTTCTTCAGCCGGCTGGAATTCGTCTAAGCACCGAGGGCGTTATGTCAATCATCGGCGACATCATCGAGTCAACGAGGGCCATCATCAAGGGCATGGCGACCACCTTCGCCTACATCCCGAGGGAGAAGTGGACGGTCCAGTACCCGGACGAGCCCGTCACGCTCCAGCCGCGCTACCGCGGCCAGCACCTCCTGCACGTGGACGAGCTCGGGCGCGAGAAGTGCGTCGCCTGCTACCTCTGCGCTGCGGCGTGTCCTTCGGACTGCATCTACATCGTCGCCGACGACGACCCGCGCGCGCCCGAGGAGCGCGTCGGCGTAGACGAGCGTTACGCCAAGGTCTACAACATCGACTACGGCCGCTGCATCTTCTGCGGCTTCTGCGTCGAGGCGTGCCCGAAGGACGCCATCACCCACGGCTTCAACTTCGAGCTTTCCGTCTACTCGCGCGCCGACCTCTTGAAGACGAAGGACGACCTCCTCATCACCAAGCAGAAGCAGTCGCCCAACTACCGCGTCGCCTTCGCCGACGAGGACGTGGACTCGGAGTACAAGGTGGTTTAGACGGCCGACGGCCGGAAGAGAGTTTGGCAAGGGGAGGGCTCCCGCGGGGGCTCTCCCTTTTGCTTTAGTTGAGGAGCGCGATGCGGAGGTGCATCTTCTTGAGTTGTTCGCGGACGCTTTCGGCGTCGGGCGCTTCGGGGGAGAGGGCGAGGTAGGCTTGCGTGTCGGCGACGGCTTCGTGGAGGCGGCCGGTCTGGGCGAGGAGCATCCCGCGGTCGCGCCGCTCGTCGATGTCGTCGGGCGTGATGAGCAGGATGCGCTCGACGGCGGCCAGCGCCCGGACGTAGAGCTGAGCCTGCACGTAGACGGCCTTCAGGTTGCTCAGGACGCGCGCGAGGATGGTGCGCGCCCCGACCGCGCGCAGGTGCTCTTCCGTCAACCTCACCTTGCCGTCGTAGACCGTGTCCAGTCGCTTCTGGCACTCCTCGCGCTCGATGCGGCGGCCGTAGAACGGGTCAACCAGAACGGCCCCGCCTTCTTCGTCCCACGCGCGCACGATGAAGTGGCCGGGCAGGCCGACGCCCTCGGCCGAGATGCCCGCGCGCCGCGCGACTTCGAGGTAAACGATGGAGAGCGTGATGGGAATGCCGCGGCGGCTTGAGAGGACGTGGTTGAGGAGGCAGTTGCGCGGGTCGTAGTAGTTGGCCTCGTTGCCGGCGAAGCCCTGCTCCTCGAAGAGAAACTTGTTAAGGGCCGCGACCCCGCCCTCGTGCCCGGCGAGGACGCGGGCGCGGGCCGTCTCGCCCAGCTCGTCGATGCGCGCCATGCAGCGCGCCACCTCCACCCGCCGCGGCTCCTCCTCGGCGGCGATGAGGAGCGCCGCGCGGGCCAGGCCGATCTCTTCCTCCGCCCGCCCGGCCTCCTGCGCGAAGAGGGCGCGCACTTCGGCCGCGGCGATTTTGTCGGCTGGAGTCATGGCTGCGCGTTCATTTCTTTCCCCAACTCGTGTCGAAGACGTGGTGCAGGGCGTCCACGGTCCAGTCGGCGAGGCTGCGCGTGACGATGTCGGCGCCGGCCTCGCGCAGCGCGGAGTCGGGGACGGTGTTGGTGACGCCGAGCGTGCGCATCCCGGCCGCGCGGCCCGAACGGATGCCGGGCGGCGAGTCCTCTATGACGAGGCATTCGTCGGCGCGGAGCGGGATGACGTGGGCCTCGCCGCGCTGCTTGTTCAGACGCTCCAAAGCCTTCAGGTAGCAGGCGGGGTCGGGCTTGCAGGCGTCCACGTCCTCGGCGCTGACGACGACGGAGAACTTGCCGGCGAGGCCCATCCGTTCGAGCGCGTAGTCTATCTGGCCGCGCTGCGCCATGCTGACGACGCCGAGCGGGTGATGATGCGAGAGGGCCTTGACGAAGTTGACGGCGCCGGGGAAGAGCGGCAGCTCGTCCTCGATGAGAGCGCGGTGCATGGTCGCCTCGCGCTCGATGACGCGGCGGAAGTCTTCGTCCGTCCCCTCCCGCCCCGCGCGCTCGTAGGCGGCGCGCACGAACGTCACGTCGTCCATGCCGAGCGACGCCATGTAGTCCTCCCGCGTCAGCTCTATGCCTTCTTCCTTGAGGGCGTCCGTGTAGGCCCTCATGTGCAGCGGCTCGTCGTCGATGATGATCCCGTTGAAGTCGAAGAATACGGCCTGAATCATGAATCCCCGGCGCGGACTTTGCTTGTAGTGGATAAGAGCAACGGCATTGTAAGCGAAAGCAGTAGCCTGTAGCCAGTAGACAGTAGTCGGTAGAAGAACGAGCGGCGCCTAGTGACTACTGACTACCGGCTACTGCTTTTTCAGCTTCTCGTTCTGCTCGGCGAAGAGGAGGGGGAGTCGTTCGGATTCGAGCACGTCGAGGCGGCGCATGATTTCGGAGAGGGCCAGCTCGTTCTTGAGGTTGACCTGGTAGTCGAGGTCGGCGCGCAGGCGGTCCTTGTCGGCCTCGCGGTTCTGCGAGATGAGGATGATGGGCGTGAGGATGGCGGCCACCGAGCCGTTGACCACGTCCATGAAGGCGTAGGGGTAGGGGTCGAAGCCGTCGCCGTTCCTGAAGAGGGAGTTGTAGCCGACCCAGAGGATGATGAAGGCGAAGGTGCCGAGCAGGAATTTCCAACTGCCGCTCAGCTCTGAGAGCGAGTCGGCCATGCGGTCCGCCCACGTCATCCGCTCGTTATCAACTTCGTTCAGGTTGCGCGAGACGCGCATCCGCAGCAGCTCGTCCGTGCGGCGCAGCCGCTCGGTGATGGCCGAGAGCATCCTCAAGGCGACCTCGGGCGTGCGGCGGACGAAGTCGAGGAAGTTTTCGTGCGAGAGGACGGCGAGGCGCGCGTCTTCGATGACGGTGGCCTGTGCGGAGCGGGGCTTGCCGTCGAGGATGGACATCTCGCCGAAGAAGTCGCCGCCGCCGAGTTCGGCGAGCGTCAGGTCTTGCCCTTCGGCGTCGCGGACGTGGATGCGGACGCGGCCGGCTTCGATGAGGTAGAGGCGGTCGCCGCGGTCGCCCGCGCGGAAGAGGACGGCGCCGGCCGGCCTGTGCTCGACGCCGAGCAGGCGGCGCAAGGCCCCCGCCGCCTCGTCGTCCAAGGAGGAGAAGAGGGGGACGGAGCGCAGGGCTTCGAGCGTCATCTCGGAGGGCGGGACTGTCGCGGTGTTCATCTTCTCGGCCACCTCCTCGGGCGCGTGTCCGTAAGGCGGCGAGATTTTATAACAGACGCGGGAAAAGAGAAGCGCCGGAAGCGTAGACCTCCGGCGCCGCCCGCCAATCTTTCTACTTCGGCCGGTCTTAGGCGACGGCCGGCTGCGCGTACTTGTCGAAGACGCGCGCGAGGGCGTCGCGGCTCGCGGCGCCGACGACGCGCTCGGCCTCGCGCCCGTTCTGGAAGAGGACGAGCGTCGGGATGCTGCGGATGCCGTAACGCTGCGGAACCGTCTGGCTGTCGTCGATGTTGAGCTTGACGAACTTGACGGCGCCGCCGTAAGACTCGGCCAGCTTCTCGAACGTCGGCGCCAAAGCCTTACACGGCGGGCACCACTCCGCCCAGAAATCAACCACCACAGGCACGCTCGACTGCAAAACCTCCTGCTCGAACGTCCCGTCCGTCACCTCCGACACAAACTTGCTCATTGTCGCCACCACCTCTCGTATAATTCGCGCCGCGCCCGTTTGGGGGCCGGACCGCGTCGAGCGTAAGTTTGACAGAGCCGCCCGCCCCCGTCAGTAATCGCGATTACAAACGCGCGGGGGCGGGGGAGCATCAGACTCGTGCGGAGGTGGGAGAATGTCGAATCAGACGGCGAACGGGGTCGCGGCGGCCGATTTGTTTCAGGGCTTCACGGCCGAGGAGCTGGGCGAGGTCGAGCGCGTGACACAGACGCGCGCCTTCAGGAAGGGGCAGGTGCTCTACTCGCCGGGCGAGACGGGCGAGGCGCTGTTCCTCTTGCGCGAGGGCGCCGTCCAGATTTACCGCATGTCGCCGGAGGGGCGCAAACTCGTCATCGCGCACCTTTTGCCGTTCTCCTTCTTCGGCGAGATGAGCTGCATCGGGCAGGGCATGTACGACACCTACGCCGAGGTGACGGAGGACTCGCAGGTCGTTTTGATGAACTGCGCCGTGCTCGAACGCCTGCTGGCGACGAAGCCGGCCGTCGCGCGCCGCATCCTCGAAGCCTTCGGGCGGCGCGTCGTCGAGGCCGAGCGGCAGTTGGAAGACATCGCGTTTAAGGGGATGACGGCGCGCGTCGCCGCGCTCATCCTGCGCGAAGCGGGCGACGGCGGCGAGCTGAGCGGACTCTCGCATCAGGACATCGCCGAGCGCCTCGGCGTCTACCGCGAGACGGCCACCAACGCCCTGAACGAGCTGAAGGCGGCCGGCCTCATCTCCATCGGGAGGAAGCGCGTCTCCATCCTCGACCGCGGGCGGCTGGAGCGGGCGGCGGGCGAGTGAGGCCGGGAGCTTAAGTTTCGGGGTTGCCCTTGCAGGTCGGGCCGAAGAGGGCCGGAATCTTGCCGCTGATGACGGGGTAGTTCTCGGCTTCGGCGTTCAACGGGAGCCAGTCGGCGAACCGCTCGGGCAGGGAAGCCTCAGCGAAGATGGCCTCGACGGGGCACTCGGGCACGCAGGCGTCGCAGTCGATGCAGGTCTCGGGGTTGATGTAGAGGCGGTCGGGCAGCTCGTGGAAAGCCTCGACGGGGCAGACCGCCGCGCAGTCGGTGTACTTGCAGTCGACGCAGTCCTCAGTCACAACGTAGGTCATCGGTCTTTACGTCACCTCCCAATTGGCTGTCAAAGTTTTTAACACAGAGGCCACAGAGGATACACAGAGGGCACGGAGGAAGACAATGATTCCTCTCTGTGCCCTCTGCGGAAACTCCGCGTCCTCTGTGTCGAAACCTCCGGCCCGCTAATCAGCCGCAGCCGGGGTGACCGCAGGTGCATTCGGAGGTCGGGTCGGAGTCGTTGGCGTCCTCGCAGTAGTGGCTGCAAAAACGCTTCTCGCCCGTCACCATGCAGACGCACTTCTGGTGCGCGCACTTCTTCCTGTCAGTATCGACCGGGTCTGCCATCTCGCCTCTTCACCTCCTCTTTCAGCGGCCGCGGTTGCCGCCCTCGCGCGTGTCGGCCGGGCCGGGCTGCGCGTCCGTGCGGTTCGACTGGTCGCGGACCTGCAAGGGCGAGTTGGCCTCCTGCACCACCTCATTCTCGCTCTCGCGGCGGGCCTGGTTCTTCTTGTCCTTGCGCTGTCCGTCCTTCTTCTTCCTCGTCTTCTCAGACATGATTCCTCCCTGTGGTTTGGAAAATTTAACCGGCCGTCGTGTCGCCGCCGAGCAGCGTCAGCACCTCGCCCGTGATGTAGCTCGAATCCGCCTCCGACGCGAAGAAGACGAAGGCGGGCGCAATCTCTTCGGGCTGCGCGGGGCGCTTGAAGGGCGTGTCGGCGCCGAACTCGGCGACCTCTTTGGCCGGCTTGTCGGCCGGGTTCAGGGGCGTCCAGACGGGGCCGGGCGCGACGCAATTGACGCGGATTTTGCGCTCGACGAGGTTCTGCGCGAGCGACTTGGTGAAGGCGTGAATGGCGCCCTTCGTCGCCGAGTAATCGAGAAGCTCCTTGCTGCCTTCGAGGCCCGTGATGGAGCCGCAGTTGACGATGGCCGAGCCCTCTTTGAGATGAGGCAGCGCCGCCTTCGTCATGTAGAAGTAGCCGTAGATGTTCGTCTTGAAGGTGCGGTCGAACTGCTCCTCGGTCACGTCTTCGAGCGTCTTCTGGTGCTGCTGGAAGGCGGCGTTGTTGACGAGCACGTCGAGCCGGCCGTACTCCTCGACCGTGCGCTCGACCGCCTCTTTACAGAAGTTCGAGTCGCGCACGTCGCCCGGCGTCAGCAATGCTTTGCGGCCTTCGCCCTCGACGGCGCGGCGCGTCTCCTCGGCGTCGGACTGCTCTTCGGGCAGGTAGACGATTGACACGTCCGCGCCCTCGCGCGCGAACAGGACGGCCACGGCGCGGCCGATGCCGCTGTCGCCGCCCGTGATGAGCGCCACCTTGCCCTCCAACTTGCCCGAGCCGCGGTAGAGCGGCGCCTCGAACTCGGGTTTTAACTTCAGCTCAGACTCAAGCCCCGGCTTCTCCAAGTGCTGCGCCGGCATCGGCGACTCCGGTTGTTCCTGCACGCCGATTGGCGCCCCACGCTTCACAGCCTTCTTCGCAGATTTCTTCGCGGACTTCTTCGCACTCTTCTTACTAGATTTTGTAGCCATCAAATCTCCCGCTTGTTCTTCGCACACGTCGGCGCGAAACTTTTTTCGGGGGCAACTGATTCAGGGGGTTTTAAGTGCGGAAGGATTATAGGCGTGCCCTGGCACGGATTGCCAGTTTAACTGTCAAGATTTTCTTGAGACGGAAAACGGCGGGCGGCGGAGGCTTTAACCTCCGCCGCCCGCCGCCGCCTTGGGGGGCTTTGGGGGGCTCTTTCAGGCGCGCTTGAGGTTGCGCGCGGCCTGCGCGCGGGCGGCAGGCTGCTTGTCCTCTTCCGCGGGCGGCTCGGCCATCTTCATGCGCTCGGCGCGGGCCGTCATGCGGCGGTCGAGGTCGGCGACCTGCTCGGGGCTCAGGCGGTAAATGTTCGGCTGGTTGTGGTAGACGCGCGCGCCCGTCACCACGTCGGCCTGCTTGAAGCCGAGCCGCTCGGCCTTGGCGACCAACTCCTGCACGGTCATCGTCGGCTGGACGAGCGTCAAAGGCTGCTTGTCTTCAATCGTCTCGGGCACGGACGCAGGCTTCGGCGCCTCGACCGGAAGGTCCGTGCCGTGCTCGCGCTTCATCACGTCGAGGAAGTCTTTGAAGGTGATGTTGCCCGTCAGCTCGAAGCCGACCTCGAAGGCCGGGCTGTTCGACTTCACCACCTGGAAGACGCGCACAATCTCGCCGTCCCGCTCCTGCAAGGAGACTTCCACCATCACGTCCACGAAGTACTCAAGGCCCGACGCCGTCATCGGCAGCACGCGCCCGACCTCGTTGTCCTCCTTCGACTCTTTGCCCTTGGCGGGAATCTGGTCAACGATGACGACGGACTTGCCCGACTCCATGCAGAGGCGGCGCAGAACACCCTGAAGCACCATCTGGTCGGCGGCTAACTCCTCGGCCGAGGGCTGCGCGAGCGGGTCGCCTGTGCGCTCGCGGACGGCGCGAATGGTCTCGGAGTGCTTGGCGCCGAAGTAGGCGGCCCACGAGTCGAGGCCGAAGCAGCCGTAGTTCTGCTCCTGTCCCTCGCCGGAGAGTGCCCAGTCGATGAACTCGGGCAACTCGTCCGAAGTCTCGACTTCGATGCCGTCGAAATGGTTGCCGACGCCGGGCAGCAGACGCGTCTTGCGCTCCACGTCGAAGATGCAGAGGCGGCCCAGGCCGGCCTCTGCCATCGAGCGCAGGAACCAGCTCTTGCCCGCCCCGGCGCCGCCGCGGACGGCCATCACCAGACGCTGCTGACGGGGCCTGCGGCTCAAGGGGTTAATTCTCGGTTTGGTCGTGTTGCTCATCACTCTCACCTCTTTTGTGCCGCGCGCGGCGAAAATGTCTCGGAAGACGGCCCCTTGCGGGCCGACATTAACTCTGCGTCCCCAACTGCTTCTGCGAGCAGCCCTTGCCAGACGCCGCGCACTATAGCACGTTCCACGCGAGAATGAAACCCTGTTTCAGCCATGAAACGAAATTTTTTTTCGGGGGGCAGGAAAGAGAAAAGGAGCGGGGACTTTGAAATCCCCGCTCCCTCGTTGTGTCCAAAGACTTTAGGCCCGCTTTTAGTAGCCGTTCCAGCCGTCGCGGTAGCCGTTCTCGAAGCCGTGGCGGAAGAAACGCTGGTAGAGCGAGCGGTCGCCGAGGCGCGAGTTGTAATCCTTGGTGGCGCTGCGGTAATCGCTCTCGTCGGTGTAGTTGAAGCGGTCGCCGCGGCGCTGGTCGTTGCGGCCTTCCTTGATGCCTTGGTTGTAGCCGGCATTCAGGGCCGTCTGGCGGAGTTGGTAGGAACCGCCCCAGCCGCCGTAGTTGCCCCACTCGCGGCCGCGGCGCTCTTCGCGACGCTCACGGCGCTCCTCGCGCCTCTCTTCACGACGCTCCTGTCGGTCTTCCCGGCGCTCCTCGCGGCGCTCGCGGCGGGTATCCTGACCCCAGTAGCCGGTCTGCGCGAAAGTCGCCGACGGCAGAGCCAGGAAAAGGCCGAAGGCCAGCGCCGTCATGCTCATTTTGATTCGTCGGTTGCTTTTCATACTAATCTCCCCTTCAGTCTAATCATTCCGGGTTTCGCGATATTGCGAAACACGCAGGGACAAGTAACAACCGGCGTGCCACGGGTGGAGATGAGAAGAAACTTACAAAAACCGAAGTTAAAGCGCCGTGCGGGCGGGCGCTAGTACACGAAGAGGTGTGTTTGGAGTGCCTGTCCGGTATGCGGAATCAATACGAGTCAGGGGAGGAGGTTTGTGAGCAGGTCGTTGAGGAAGTCGAAATCTATGGGCTTGGAGACGAAGGCGTTGCAGCCGGCGGTGAGGGCTTGCGAGCGGTAGTCCTGGTCCGAGTGGGCCGTGACGGCGACGATGACGGTGTCGCGCAGTTCCGGGTGCTGACGGATGCGGCGCGTGGCTTCGAGGCCGTCGAGTCCGGGCAGGTGGAGGTCCATGAGGATGATTTCGGGCCGGACCGTCTCGGCCATCTCGACTGCGCGGGCGCCGTCGGCCGCCTCGATGATGCGGTAGCCCTGGTCTTCGAGCGCGAGCCGCATGGCGAGGCTCGTGTCCTCGTAGTCTTCGACGACGAGGATGGTCAGGTCTTCGGGGCGCGTCGGCGTCATGGGCGGACCAATCTAATCGGTTCGCGGACGCAATGCAACGGGCGGACGAGAAATTTCGGATTGGGGATTGGGGATTGCGGAGTTGACGACTCTTGACCCGCTAACTCCGCAATCCGCAATCGTAAATCCGCGATCAGTTGAGGGGCTTGCCGCAGCGGTTGCAGAAGCGTGCGGCGGAGTCCTTCTGTTGAGCGCCGCAGGAGTTGCAGGTGCGCGTGACGCGCAGGTTGGCGCCGCAGCCGGAGCAGAAGTCGGAGGCGGAGGTGACGGCCGAGCCGCAGGTGCCACAGTGGCCGGGCATCGGCGGGACGTAGCCGCCGGCCTTGCGCGCGATGTGGTCTTCGATCTTCTTCCACGCGTCCTCGGTGAGCCTGTATTGCCAGTAGGCGCCGAGGGCAGGGAGCGCCAGCAGCAGCCCCGAGGAGAGGATGACGGCGACGGCGGCGAGCGCCGCCTTGTCGAACCACTTCTGCATCCCTATCTCGACGCGCGTGCCGCCGTGCTCGGGCGTGACCTTGATGGTGAGGGCGGCCGAGAGGCCCGCCAGGTCGCGTAGCGTGCTCGACTTGCGGGCCTGTAGGACGGCCGTCGAGGAGACCTGCATGGTCTGAACCTCGAAGGCCGGGTCAGAGTCGAAGAGCGTGCGCAGTTCTTTCATAAGCTGCAACACGTCGGCCTCGACTCCGGGGTAGTATCTGCTGTCCATGTTTTGAAGCTTAGTTGTTGCCCTTCTTGCCGCCGGTGGATTTGGTCTTGAGGTCTTCGGCGGTGACGGCGTGGGTCTTGGCGGCCTCGACAATCTCCTCGGCCGTCTCGATGGCGCGCTCAAGGTAGTCGCGCTCCTTCTCCTCCTGCGTGGAGTCGCGCAGGGGGAGGAGCAGGGGCAGGAACTTGCCGGCGGCCTGCGAGAGCGCGTAGAGCGACTTTCTGATGAGCGGGCTCTCGGGCGTGCGCGCCGCCACGTCGTCCACGTTGACGACCGCCTCGTCGAGAATCCTCGACAGGTCGTAGAGCAGGTCCGCGCGCGAGCCCTTGACCTCGCCCCACTTCTCGCGCTCCTTCTCGGCCTGCTTGGCGGCTGAGGCCGGGTCGGTCGCGGCGAGCAGGCGACGCTCGGCGGCCCTGACGAAGACGGCCGTGCGCTTGTCAAGCTCCTGATTGTCGCGAATCAGCTCGACCTCTTCGGGCGTCAGGTGGTCGCGGTTCTGCGCCGCGGCCGGCGCGGCGAAGGGCAGCGCGGCGAGTCCCGCGAGGAGGGCCGCGAGGAGCAGCCGCGAGGAGGTTCGGTGGGGGCTGTGCCGGTTCATAGACGATTACTGCTGCGGCTTCTTGTCGGGCTGCGCGGCGGCGGCGCTGCCGGCGCGCTCGCCCTCGGCCGCGCGCGAGCCGCGGTCCTCGTCCTCGCGGAGAACGGTGTCGGAGTAGAAGGCGTTGAGCGCCTCGGAGCGCGCGCCGCGGACGAAGTCGAGGGTGTTGAGGAAGTTGCCGACGTAGTGGGCCGGGAGGGTGCGCCGGATGGTCTCGATGCGCGTGAGGTGCGAGCGGAAGGTCATCTCAAGTCGCTTGAAGAGGTCGCGCTTCTTGTTGCTGACGCGGCCCGAGATGCCCTGCTGGAGATGCGAGATGGAGTCCTTGACGATGGCCTCGTAGACGCCCAGCTCGGCCGTCGCCTTCTCGAAGCGCCCGGCGTCGGCGTAAGACGCCGCGTTCGTCAGCCTTTCGTCGGCCAGCTCGATGCAGACGCGTGTGCGCTCCTTGTCGTCGCGCGCCGTCGAAAGCTTCGAGCGGACATCCTGAGGGATGAAGCGCATCGGCGGGGGCTCGCCGTCTTCGAGGTTCTGCCGTCTGGCGGGGGCCTCGTCCTGCGCCTGCGCGGCGGCGCAGGCCAGGGCGATTAGCGCGAGCGCGCAGAGGGTGCGCGCGGAAGAGGCCCGCAGGCGTGCGGGCGTGTGCGGCGTGCTGCACTTCGGATTCATTACTGCGCCCTCTTATTCTTCTTGACGCCCTCGCCCCGCTTGATTTGATTGCGCAGGGTCGGGAGGCGCAAGTTAACCTTTTCGATTTCGAGCCCGTTGGTTTGTGCGTCGGCGCGGGAGAGAAAAGTCTCGTACGCGGCGAGAGCTTCCTCGAACTCGCCCAGGCGGTCGTGCGCAATGCCGATGAAGTAGTGAACGACCGCCAGCTCGGGCCGCGCGCTCGCGACCCATTTGTATTCCACGATGGCCGGTTTGTAAAGCTTTAGTTCGTAGAGCGCGGCGGCGAAGTTGGCGTGGGCCGCGTAGTTGTCCGGCTCCGCGCGCACGACGCGCTGGAGGACGGTGGCCGCCTCGTCGAAGCGCCGCAGTTGAAGCAGGGCCGAGGCGTAGCCGGTCGCGTAGTCGGCGTTCGCCGGTTTCAAACGGGCGGCGCGCTCGAAGTAGCCGAGCGCGCGTTGCGGGTCTTCGGTGCGGAAGATGACGCCGAGGCAGGCGAGGGCGGGCGCGTTCTCGGGGTCGCGGCCGACGAGCTGTTCGAGCCGTTCGCGCGTCTCGGGCGTGTTCTCGCAGCTCGGCGTGAAGGCCGCGAGCAGCGCGCGACCTTCGGAAGAATTCTTGGCCCCGTCGGGCAGCGAGTCGTAGACGCGGCGCGCTTCGTCGGCGCGGCCGCGCGAGAGGTGGCGGCTGGCGACGGCGAGGGCGAGCTTCGCGTCCGCCTTCGCGGCCGGCTCAAGGGCGCGCAAGTCTTCGTCCGAGCGGGCCGCCTGTCCGGACTCGAAGAGGATGTCGGAGCGGCCGAGACGCGCCTCGGCGTTGTCGGGCTCAAGCGCGAGCACGCGCTCGAAACTCTTCAAAGCGGACGCCGCGTCTTTCAACTCGCGCTCGGCCCGCGCGCGCGCGAGCCAGAGCGAGGCGTCCGCGTCCTTGATGGTCGTCGCGCGGCGGCGGAACTCAAGCGAGCCCGGCCAGTCTGCCGCGCGCTCGCGCAAGTCCGCAAGCGCGGCGGCGGCGCGCAGGTTCTTCGGGTCGAGTTCTAAAGCGCGTTTGAGCAGCGGCTCGGCCTCGCGCTCACGGCCCGGCGTGAGCAGGAGCAGTTGGCCGAGCGCGGCGGGCGGCAGCGCCCACTCGGGCTTGAGCTGCTGCGCCCGCCTGTAAGACTTCTCGGCCTCGTCCAGACGCTTCAGGGCGACGAGCGCGCTCGCCTTTTGAAACTCCGCCTCGGGGAACTCGGGACGAAGCTTCAAAGCCTCTTCATAAAGTTCGAGCGCGCGACCGTAGTCCTTCTTCGACTGCGCGTCCTGCCCTTGGTTGAAGAGCTTGACGGGGTCGGCCGCGGCGTCGCCGAACTCGTCCACGTCCTGCGCCGCGACGGGGCGGGCGCAGAGGAGCGCGAAGGCGAGCGCGAGCGCCGAGGCGAAGACCAAAGCCTTTTGGCTGGTGCGCGAAAGCATGGGAGCGCGTGCCGGTTTTATCAGGGAGACGAAAGTTAAAAGGGACGCGTGCGCGGTGGGGAACTGGCGCGCGTCACGCGAGCGAAATATAGCACGCGGGCCGCGGGCCGTCCACGGGTGCGGGTTGCGCGCTCTGAACGCATGGGATAACATGCGCGCCCGGAAGCTTCTTCTAATCAACTTCATCGGAGAAGGTTGCGCCAGAGGCCGCAGGGGTCCACCCGCGTGCGGCGCGGCGGAAGGGAAAGAGTGGACAGTCTGGCCGTCGAAGAAGGTTGTAGGGAAGCCACGGAGGCCGCGGCTTTAGAGAAGGAGGAGGCGCTCTGCGGGCTCCTCCGCGGCATGGGCTCGGCACTCGTCGCCTTCTCCGGCGGGGTGGACAGCACCTACGTCGCCCACGTCGCCACGCAGGAACTCGGCGCGCGCGCCCTCTGCGTGACCGGCATCTCGGCGAGCCTCGCCGCCTCGCAGCGCGCCGAGATCGAATCACTCGTCGAACGTTTCCACTTAAACTACGAAGCCGTCGAGACGGAAGAGCTGGCCGACCCCCGCTATTTAAAGAACGCGGGCGACCGCTGCTACTTCTGCAAGACGGAGCTCTACTCGAAGCTCGCGCCGCTGGCGCACGAGCGCGGCTTCGCCTTCGTCCTCGACGGCTCGACGACCGACGACCTCGGCGACTACCGGCCCGGCCGCGCCGCGGCGGGCGAGCGAGGCGTCCGCAGCCCGCTCGTCGAAGTCGGGATGAGTAAGGAAGAAGTGCGGCTGCTCAGCCGCCGCAGGGGATTGCCGACGTGGGACAAGCCCGCGAGCCCCTGCCTCTCTTCGCGCATCGCCTACGGCACGCCCGTCACCATCGAGCGGCTGCGGACCGTGGACACGGGCGAAGAGATTATGCGGGGCCTCGGCTTCCGCGAGTTCCGCGTGCGTCACCACGACCAGCTGGTGCGCCTCGAAATCGCGCCCGCGGAGTTGGACCGTGCGCTGCGGCGCGAGGTGGCCGACGAGTTGGCGCGGCGCTTCCGGGCGCTCGGTTTCCGCTACGTGACGCTCGACCTGCACGGCTACCGCACCGGCTCGATGAACGAAGTGCTCAAGAGGAAGTAGACAATCTTTCGGAGAAGATTATGACGAAGGCGATGATGGACGACCCGCGGCGCATCCGGGAGGAGAACCCGTTCGAGTCAATGATGGAGCGCTTCGACCGCGCCGCCAGGCTTCTGAATCTGAATCAAGACCTTTACAACGTGATGCGCGTCCCGAACCGCGAGCTGAAGGTCTACATCCCCGTCCGGCTCGACTCCGGCCGTCTCGAAGTCTTCGAGGGCTACCGCGTCCAGCACAACTTCGCGCGCGGCCCCGCCAAGGGCGGCATCCGCTACGCGCCCGACGTGACGCTCGACGAGGTGCGGGCGCTGGCGGCGTGGATGACGTGGAAGTGCGCCGTCGTCAACGTCCCGTTCGGCGGCGCGAAGGGAGGCGTCGTCTGCGACCCGCGCCAGATGTCCTTCGGCGAGCTGGAGCGCATGACGCGCCGCTACGCGGCCGAGCTGATTGACTTCATCGGCCCCGAGAAGGACGTGCCCGCACCCGACATGAACACCAACGAGCAGACGATGGCCTGGATCATGGACACCTACTCCATGCACGCCCGTCACACCGTCAACGCCGTCGTGACGGGCAAGCCCGTCGAGCTCGGCGGCTCGCGGGGCCGGCGCGAGGCCACGGGGCGCGGCCTGCTCTTCGTCATCAACGAGGCCCTCAAGAAGTTCAAACTCTCGCCGCCCACCACCCGCGTCGTCGTCCAGGGCTCCGGCAACGTCGGCGGCATCGGCGCCAAGCTTCTGCACGAGGCCGGCTACAAGGTCGTCGCCATCTCGGATGTCTTCGGCGGGATTTACAACCCCGAAGGCATCGACATCCCGGCCGCCCTCCAGCACCTCCAGCAGACCAAGTCGCTCCAGGAGTTCCCCGGCGCCGAGCAGGTCAGCAACCAGGATTTGCTGGAGATTGACTGCGAAGTGCTGGCCCCCTGCGCCACCGAGAACCAGATCACGTCGGAGAACGCCGACCGCGTCAAGTGCCGCATTCTCGCCGAAGGCGCCAACGGCCCGACGACGGCCGCCGCCGACGAAATCCTCCACAACAAGGGGATTTACGTCATCCCCGACATCCTCGCCAACGCCGGGGGCGTCACCGTCAGCTATTTCGAGTGGGTGCAAGACCGGATGGGCTACTTCTGGCAGGAGGATGTCGTCAACGAACGCCTCTCCTACATGATGATCGCCGCCTTCCAGGACGTAGACAAGTACGCCGACACGCACAACGTGGATACGCGCACCGCCGCCTACATGCTGGCGATTGACCGCGTGGCCTACGACACGCGGATGCGCGGCATCTACGCGTGACAAAAATGTGTAGACTTTTTCCTGCTAAGTAGCGAAAAAGTCTTGATTTCCGCGCCCGCTTGGAGTATGGTCTGGCGGAAATTGGTACGCTGGGGTAGTCGTCCGTTTTTTATCAGCGCGGACGCGAGGCCAGGGCGCACCGACGCAGTGTTGACAGTGGCGCACCTGTTTTCGTATAAGCAGGGGCGCTCGAAACCAAAGCTTCAGTTCACCAGTTGAGAGGCGCTGTAGAGGCAATGCAAGAGCGCCCGCGAACGTCCTGAACAAAGGCGTTCAGGCACCTCTCGCTGCTCCGCTCCATCTACAAGACGTTAACGTTCGAGGGCGGTAGCAGTTTCTTTGACTTACGGGTTTACGCTTGTAGTTGGAGCGACGCGCGCCCCTGTCGAAAGGAGCACGCCGCCCCCCACCGCAATCCCCCAAAGCCGGCCCCTCACAAGGGCCGCGCCCAGGTACAAGGGGGCGCGCGAGGCCGGGCGGAGACTTCGGGGAGCACGGGTCGCCCCCTTCCGCAAAAATTTAAACTCATTTCGCAGGAGGAATGCGATGAGATTCGCGAGAAGAGCGCTATTCGCCGCGCTCGCCACCTTGATCCTAGTGTCGGCCGTGTCAGCCCAGACCCTGAGGCCGGGCAACGATCCCCGCAATCAGGCTCCGACCGTCGGCACGGGCGGCACGCCGGGCGGGCCGACGGGACTCTTCACCATTTACGACGGCGACACGCTGCGTAAGGGGGAGTTCACCTTCAGCATCGCCTACAGCAATTACGACCGCGACCCCGGCAACGTTGACATCGTCGCCGTCCCCTTGAGCTTCAACATCGGCCTCAGCGATCATCTAGAGCTCTTCTTCAGCACTGAGGGCTACCGGGGCGTCAACGTCAACAACCCCGTAAACCTCTCGGGCTTCTACCTGCCGAACTCGCAGCTCTACTTCGGCGCGGGCACGGCCAACCTGCGCGTCCCCGGCGCCATCATCCTCCCGCCGGTGCGCATCAGCGGCACCAACCTCCCG
The DNA here is from genome assembly GCA_035941045.1 of Pyrinomonadaceae bacterium. Lineage (GTDB taxonomy): Bacteria > Acidobacteriota > Blastocatellia > Pyrinomonadales > Pyrinomonadaceae > QHXN01. The sequence continues at coordinate 21,589 of DASZEK010000183.1, forward strand.
ACCGGGAGCGTCCTCTTCCGCCCCATCGGCAACCAGCCGTTGACTCCGTTCCCGTTCGTCGGCAGCGCCGGCCCGAACTTCGGCGTCACGGGCCCGCCGACCAGCGCCGTCCCGCTCGTCACCCGCATCGGCTCGCCGACGGGCGGCGACTCGGGTAACTTCGGCGCCGCCTCGGCCTTCCCCGGCATGGGCTCGCCCTGCGGCTCCATCCTGCCGGGCGTCGTGCTGACGACCCGCGTCATCCCGGCCAACCTGACCTTCAACACCTTGAGGGTGCCGGACCTGTTCACCGTCTGCCCGACCTACATCGCCGACGCGCCCTTCGTTAATCGCCTCTACGGCGAGTCTTCGTTCGGCACGATGCAGGCCGGCGCCAAGATTCGCTTCACCGGCCCGAACAACCCGCTCGGCGTCGGCATGCTGGCCTTCTACCGCTGGTATCTGGACAAGGCCGACGACGCGTCCGGCTTCAACCAGCTCCAGCGCGGCGCCAGCCCCGGCGGCAACTTCGGCGACATCGGCATCGGCGGCTTCGTCTCGGGCCGCCTCTCGCGCTCGGTGAACCTGTCGGTCAACGCCACCTACATCCTGAACTCGAACCCGACGAGCGACGCCTTCGGCTCCAGCGAGGCCACGCTGCTCGACCGGCCCGACGAGTTCATCACGGGCATCGGCTTCGACTTCCCCATCAACAAGCACTTCCAGCCCATCGCCGAGCTGAAGTCGATTCGCTACGTGGGCGGCCGGACGCCGAACGCGTTCGAGAACCACCCGGTTGACTTCCTCGGCGGCATCCGCATCTTCCCGGCCCGCTGGTGGGGCATCAGCGCCTGGTACCGCGCGCACCTGAACCAGCAGGGCGAGCGCCTGTTCAACGAAGACCCCGGCTTCCCGAACGGGTTCACGCGCTCGGACGACCCGCACGGTTTCGGCTTCCAGATCTTCGCCGGCCGCCGCAACGAGCGCCTGCCCACGGTCTTCCCGAACCAGCCGCCGACCGTGACGCTCTCGGCCTCTTCGAGCCGCGTCGTCCTGGCCGCCGAGTGCCCGCCGGGCCAGCGCCCGAACCCGAACTGCACGCCGACCGCCGGCACCGTCCAGCTCTCTGCGACCGCGACCGACCCGGACGGCGACACGCTGCTCTACACCTACTCGACGACCGGCGGCCGCGTCACCGGCGACGGCCCGAACGCGACGCTTGATCTGACGGGCGTCGCCCCCGGCACCTACACGGTGACGGTCGAAGTTGACGACGGCTGCGGCTGTATCGCCTTCACCTCGACGACCGTCGAGGTCACGCGCTGCGACTGCGAGGTCATCCCGACCCCGACGCCGACGTGCCCGACCGTGACGGTGAGCTGCCCCGACACGGGCACCATCGGTCAGCCCGTCACCTTCACCGCCAACGTCTCGGGCGGCGACCCGAACGTGACGCCGACCTTCAACTGGACCGTCTCGGCCGGCACCATCAGCAGCGGCCAGGGCACCAGCTCGATCACGGTTGACACGACCGGCGTCGCCGGCGGGTCCACCATCACGGCCACCGTTGACGTGGGCGGCTACGACCGGAGCTGCTCGACCTCTAACAGCTGCACGGTCAACTTCCCGCGGCCTCAGGAAGCCCGGAAGGTTGACGAGTACGGCAACATCCGGTTCAACGACGAGAAGGCTCGCCTCGACAACTACGCCATCGAGTTGCAGAACGACCCGACCTCGACCGGCTACCTGGTGTGCTACGGCGGACGCCGCGGCCGCACCGGCGAGGCGCAGGCACGTTGCGAGCGCGCCAAGAACTACCTCGTCACGACGCGCGGCATCTCGGCCGACCGCATCCAGACCATCGACGGCGGCTACCGCGAGGAGCTGACGGTCGAACTCTGGATCGCCCCGGCCGGCGCCGCCGCCCCGACGGCGAGCCCGACCGTGGACCCGAGCGAGGTCCGGCCGACCCGGCCGGCCCGCCGCGGCTCGCGCCGTCGCGGCCGCGACGACGACGAGGAGTAAACACCAACCCTAAACCGCCGGGGGCGCACGCGTCCCCGGCCTGACACCAACGACGCGGGCGGCGCCTCTCCACAAGGGGCGCCGCCCGCGCCCTTTTACGCCCTCCGCACGTTTGTACAACTGGCCCCGGCGGCCCGGCATCGTAAACAGGCCGGTTGGGGCGCGTGTGCGGGGTTCTCGGCCGGGCGCGTTTGTGTGGTATAGATAATGTCCCGTGCGGGGAGTTGCCGCGTACGGCCCCGCCGGTCTTAAACTTTCAAAGCCCTTTATGGAATCCCGGATGACAAAAAACCCGATGAAACGTTTCTGCTCGCTGCTCCTGCTCCTCGCCGTGCTCGTGACCGGCTCGGCCCTGCCCGCCGCGGCCCGCGCCGGCTCCAACACCGACCCCGACTCGGCCGGCCAGAGGCTCCTGAGCTGGGAGGTGACGGGCCCCTTCGGCGGCGACGTGCGCTCGCTCGTCATCGACCCGCAGGACCAGCGCCGCATCTATTTCGGAACCATTGACGGGCAGATTTACACCTCCGGGGACGGCGGCGAGAGCTGGGCGCGTCTCGAAGGCTTCAACCGTCCGGGGCTGCTCATCGACAACATCCTGATCGACCCGCGCGACTCGCGCGTCATGTTCGTCGCCGCCCACAGGCACAAGGAGGCGGGCGGCTTCTTCAAGACGACGGACGGCGGGCAGACGTGGCGCGAGTCCGACAAGCTGAAGGGCGAGGGCGTCCACGCGCTGACGCAGTCGGCGAAGGACCCCGACATCCTGCTGGCCGGCACGAACGGCGGCGTCTGGCGCTCGACGGACACGGGCGACACCTGGGAGAAGCTCGACACGGCGGCCACGCCCGGCCTCGTCAACGTCGAGTCGCTGGCCGTTGACCCGCGCAACTCCGATGTCATCTACGCAGGCACGTGGTATCTGCCCTATAAGACGACCGACGGCGGCCGGACGTGGAGCATCACGAAGACCGGCATCATCGACGACTCCGACATCTTCGCCATCGAGATTGACGAGGCGCAGCCCGACCACGTCATCATGTCGGCTTGCAGCGGCATCTACGAGACTAAGAACGCGGGCGCCAACTGGCGCAAGGTCAACGGCATCCCCTCGCAGTCGCGCCGCACGCGCTCCATCCTCCAGAACCCGGCGAAGCCCGAGACCATCTACGCCGGCACGACCGAAGGCTTCTGGCTGAGCGTGAACGGCGGCGCCGACTGGAAGGTGACGACCAACCGGCAGAGCTTCGAGGTCAACGCCATCGCCGTCCACCCGAAGAGCCCCGACACCGTCTACATCGGGACGAACAACTACGGCGTGCTCGTCTCGCGCGACGGGGGCCGCAACTGGGCGCCGTCCAACGGCGGCTACTCGGGCCGACGCGCCTACGCCGTCCTCCCCGACCGCGAGAAGCCCGGCCGCGTCTACGCCACGACCATCAACACGGCGACCGGCGGCGGCTTCTTCTACGTCAGCAACGACGGCGGCGAAACCTGGCAGCTCTCGGCGCGCAACATGCCGAACCGCCTCATCGCCTATTCGATTTTGCAGGATGAGCAGGACGGCAACGTCATCTACCTCGGCACCAACTACGGCCTCTACCGCTCCGAGGACCGAGGCGCTTCGTGGGCCCCGATGGGGGCGCCGAAGCCGAAGGCCGCGCCTCGTAAGGGTCGCGCGCGTGCGCGCGGACGCACGGCGGCAGGGGTACCTTCGACGGGTGCCGCCTCGCGCGACGGCCTCTCGGTCGCGCAGCCGACGGTGGCCGCCCGCCCCACGCCTAACGACTCGGTCAAGCGCGCGCAGGAAGCCCTGAACGTCGCCGGCTACGACGTGGGCACGCCCGACGGCGTCGCCGGCACGCGCACCGTCACGGCGCTCAGGAAGTATCAGGCGGCGAAGGGCATCCCCGTCTCTGGCAAGGTTGACGAGGCGACGCTGGCCGCGCTCGGCCTCGCGGGCGGGATGCAGTCGGCCGGGGCCGGGGCCGACTCAGTGCAGACGGCGCCCGTCTTCCTTGTTGACACCATCAATTCGCTCGCCTACACGCGCGACCAGCGCGACGGCCGCCCCGGCATGCTCGCCGCCACCAACGCCGGCCTCTTCCGCAGCTACGACCTGACGAAAGGCTGGGAGAAGCTTTACTACGGCGCGAGCCTCGACCCGCGCACGCTCTGCGTCTCGACGAGCGCCGCCGAGCCCGAGACCATCTTCGTCGGCACCTCGAACTCGGGCGTGCTCGTCTCGCGCGACGCGGGCAAGACCTGGGAGCAGGCGCGCGGCATCCCGACCGAGGCGCCCGTCAACGTCATCGAGCGCGACCCGAAGAGGCCCGAGCGCGTCTACGTCGGCACCACGCAGACGCTCTACGTCTCGCACGACGGCGGTCAGCGTTGGCTGCGCCGCGGCGGCAACCTGCCCTTGGGCAGCTTCACCAGCGTCCTCGTCAACCCCGACAACACCGACGAGGTCTTCGTCGGCAACGCCTACGAGCGCGGCGGGCGCGTCTTCACGCCGGCCGAGGGCGGCGGCGTCTTCCGCTCGGCCGACGCCGGCATGACGTGGCAGCGCCTCGACCCGATGCTCCCGAGCCGCCGCGTCTGGGCGCTCGCCTTCGACCCGCGCGACACCAGCCGCATCTTCGTCGGCTCGCACTCGGCCGGCGTCTACGTCGCGCGCCGCGGCGCCTCGGCCGTGTCGGCGAGCCAGTAAAGATAAGGCACCGAAGGGTGCCGGGTGTAGGGTGCCGGGTGCCGGGGAGAAGTAGCCGCCGGCACCCGGCGCCCGACACCCGGCACCCTCTTTTTTTGCCTCGCGCCCCGCTTTGCGCCTTGACACGCGATTGTAAGCATGTGTAAATTGCTGGCCTGCCTGGCAGAAGAGCAAGGTGATTGGCGGATCACGTGGGTGATCCACGGGCATGAGGAAAGATTGACTTTTAGCCTCTTTTTCTCTGATGCAGCGGCTCACACCCCGCCTTTAATCCTCCATCCGTCAATCATCGCGACCCACTCTTCGGCAGACCCCAGCGTCCGTTTGCGGACGTAAAATGTCGGGCACGCGTTCGGACGCGCGTACGAAGTCTGCCGCCGAGGGTGCGGGGCAGGGAGTCCGGTTCGCACCACCAAAATCCAGCAGGAGTCCGACAGGAGTTCATGTCAACCGAAGATAACAAGCCCACCAGCGGCGACGACAACACCAACGAACAGCCGGAGGCCGGCGCGGCGACGACGGGCGAGGCGTCCGCCGCCCCGCAGCCGCAGCAGCCGGAGGCTCAGGCCGCGGCGGCGGCAGCCGGCGCCACCGCCTCACCCTCATCCGCGCCCACGGGCGCACAGACGGCCGCGCCCGAGGCCGAAGACGACGACGACGAGACGGACTCGCGCGGCGGCTCGTCCGACTTCGACTTCGGCGCCATGCTCGACCAGTACGAGCAGGAGCAGGCCGCCTTTCAGGAGGGCTCGGTCGTCAGCGGCCGCGTCGTCGGCGTCAACGACCGCGCGGTCGTCATCGACTTCGGCTTCAAGTCGGAGGGCGCCGTCCCCATCGAAGAGTTCATGGAGAACGGCGAGGTTACGGTCAAGCGCGGCGACGAGGTCGAAGTGCTCATCAAGAGCATGGAGTCGCAGGAGGGCCAGCCCGTCCTCTCGCGCGCCGACGCCGTCCGCATGCGCGCCTGGGACGAGCTTGAGAAGGCTTACCGCGACGGCGTCCCCGTCAAGGGCCGCATCATGGAGCGCGTCAAGGGCGGCCTGAGGGTTGACGTTGACGGCGTCGCCGCCTTCCTGCCCGGCTCGCAGGTTGACGTGCGGCCCGTCCGCAACCTCGAATCCCTGCGCGGGCAGGAGATCGAGGCCAAGGTCATCAAGCTCAACCGCAAGCGGTCGAACGTCGTGCTCTCGCGCAAGGCGATTCTCGAAGCCGAGAACGACTCGCGCAAGGGCGAGACGCTCGACCGCCTCGAAGAAGGCATCATCGTGGAAGGCCAGATTAAGAACCTGACCGACTACGGCGCCTTCGTGGACCTCGGCGGCATCGACGGCTTGCTGCACGTCACCGACATGTCTTGGGGCCGGCTTCAGAATCCGGCCGAGATGTTCAAAGTCGGCGAGACGGTGCAGGTCAAGGTCTTGAAGTTCGACAAGGAGCGCGAGCGCGTCTCCTTAGGCTTCAAGCAACTCCTGCCCGACCCGTGGGAGTCGGTCGAGGAGCGCTTCCCGACGGGCCAGCGGATGCAGGGCAAGATTGCCTCCGTCACCGACTACGGGGCCTTCATCGAGCTTGAGCCGGGCGTCGAGGGCTTGGTTCACGTCTCCGAGATGACGTGGTCGAAGCGCGTCAAGCACCCGTCGAAGCTCGTCCAGCCGGGCCAGAGCGTTGACGTTGAAGTCCTCGGCGTTGACCCGAAGAACCGCCGCATCAGCCTCGGCATGAAGCAGATGCAGCCGAACCCGTGGCAGACGCTCCCGCAGCGTTACCACGTCGGCGACCACGTGCGGGGGCGCGTCCGCAACCTGACCGACTTCGGCGCCTTCGTCGAAGTCGAAGACGGCGTGGACGGGCTCGTCCACGTCTCGGACATCTCCTGGAACAAGCGCATCAAGCACCCCGGCGAAGTCTTGAAGAAGGGGCAGGAGATCGAGGCCGTCATCACCAACATCGACGTTGACAACCGCCGCCTCTCGCTCTCGATCAAGGACATGGAGCCGAGCGCGTGGGACAAGTTCATCAACGAGCACCGGCCCGGCGACCTCGTGCGCGGCAAGATCACGCGCTTCGCCAACTTCGGCGCCTTCGTCGAGCTGGCGGAAGGTCTGGAAGGTCTGTGCCACGTCTCCGAGCTTTCCGAGGAGCGCGTCGAGCGCCCCGAGGACGCCGCGCAGATAGGGCAGGAGATTGACTTCCGCATACTTCGCATCGAGCCGGAGTCGAAGAAGATCGGCCTGTCGGCCCGCGCCGCCAAGCACGACGAGCCGGTCGTTGACGTGAAGAGCTACACGTCCGAGGCCGGCGGCGGCATGGCCTCTCTGGGCGAGCTGGCCGACTTCTTCAACAAGCGCGGCGGCGGCGGCGGTGAGGGCGAAGGCGGCAGCCGCTAGGCCGTCACGCGCCCGCCTAAGAGCCCTAACGTACAAACTCGCGCCCCTGTCAGAGATGACGGGGGCGCTTTTTTGTGTCCGGCTCGCGCCCCGTCGGTCGCCCTAAACTGTTGGCTGCACGGACGTTTTACCCTTGCTAGGCGCTCGCGATTTCTGCTAAGTTACAGCCCGGTCTTTTGGCTCCCGAGAAATGAATCCCTTTGACCTCCGGCGGAGGTTCCGGCCGCAATCCGTTGGCGTAAAACCTTTTGAGGTGATGACCCCATGACGAAAGCAGAACTGGTCGAGGACGTTGCGCGCGCGGCCGAGTTGACCAAGAAGGACGCCGAGCGCCTGGTCGAAATCGTCTTCGAGAGCATCATCGAGACCCTCAACCACGGCGAGAAGATAGAGCTGCGCGGCTTCGGCAGCTTCCGCGTCCGCGAGCGCGGCGCCCGCCGTGGCCGCAACCCGAAGACCGGCGCCCCCGTGGACATCCCGGCCAAACGCGTGCCCTACTTCAAGCCCGGCAAGGAGCTGAAGGAGTTGATTAACGAGGAGCCGGGCGCCGCGCCCCCTTCGACCGGCGGGGCGGACGCGGGCGGCGGCGGCCTCCCGGCGCCGCAGGGCGGGGGCGACGCTGGCGGCGGGCAGACTCCGCCGCTGATGTGAGCGGGCTTTAAAGAGCAAGGCGGGTGAGGGGGAAGTGGACAGGCTCTACACACCCTGGCGTTACGACTATATCAAGGGGTCGAGCGGCGAGAAGACCGGCCACGGCGAGGGCTGCGTCTTCTGCTCCGTCGCCGCCCGCGACGAAGACGCCGAGACCTTCATCCTCCACCGCGCGCGCCACAACTTCGTCGTCCTCAACATCTACCCCTACACCAGCGGCCACCTCATGGTCGTCCCCTTCGAGCACACGGCCGACTTCAAAAATCTAGCCAAGGAAACTTCCGACGAGCTGATGGACCTCGCCAAGCACGCGCAGGGCATACTCGGCGAAGTCTACCGCCCGCACGGCTTCAACCTCGGCATGAACTTAGGCAACGCGGCCGGCGCGGGCGTCTCAGACCACCTCCACCTCCACCTCCTCCCGCGCTGGTCCGGCGACGCCAACTTCATGACCACCGTCGGCGAGACGCGCGTCCTCCCCGAAGACCTCCGCACCACCTACGAAAGACTCCGCCCGCGCTTCTAGTCTCGCCTTAAAACCTTGCCGCCCTTCATGACGAAGTTGACGCGGCCGACGCTCGTGATGTCGGCGAGCGGGTCGCCCGCGACCGCGATAACGTCCGCGAACGCGCCCGGCTTCAACTCGCCCACCTTGCCTTCGAGCCCGAGCAGCCGCGCCGCGTCCGACGTGGCCGCGCGCAAAGCCTCTGCCGGCGTGAGGCCCGCCTTGACGAGCCATTCAATCTCGCGGGCGTTCGTGCCGTGGAGCCCCGCCACCGCGTCCGACCCGGCGACTATCCAAACGCCGGCCTTCTTCGCCCGCTGCGCGTTCGCGAGGTTGCCGCCGCGCAGCCGCTCGAAGAACGCCCACGTCCCCGCGCTGAAGGCGGGGAACTGCGCCTTGTGCTCGATGTAGTGAGTCGGCAGGTAGAGCGTGGGGACGAGCGCCGTGCCGCGCGCGGCGAGGAGTTTTATCGTCGCTTCGTCGAGAAAAGTTCCGTGCTCGACCGAGGCGCAGCCGCCGCGGACGGCCACCCTGACGGCCGCGGCCTCGTGCGCGTGGACGGCCACGCGGCGCCCCGCGCGCGCCGCTTCCTTCACGGCCTCTTCTATGTCGCCCGCGTTGAAGTAGGGCTCGCCGCGCGCGTCCACGCTCTCGAAAATCTTAATCACGTCGGCGCCCTCGGCGGCGCGCGCGCGGACGAACTCGCGCACCATCGCCCGCCGCTCGCTGCCGAACGTGGCGCGCGATACGTCGCGCGGCGTGAGCGGCGGGCCCGAGACGAGCATCCGCGGGCCGACGCGCTCGCCGCGGTTAATCTCGTCCCGAAGCCTTATGCCCACCAACTGGCCCGAGCCCAAGTCGCGGACGGTCGTTATCCCCGCCTCGACCGTGAGCCGCGCGTTCTCGGCGGCGTACTTGAGCGTAACCTCGGGCGTCGGGTCGTTCGTCACGCCGAAGCGCCCCGCCTCGTCGAAGTGATAAGTGAGGTGCGTGTGCGCGTCCACGAGCCCCGGCAGCAGCGTCACGTCGCCGAGGTCCAACACCTGCGCCCCCTCCGGCACCGGTAAGTCGGCCCCGACGGCCGCTATCCTGTCACCCTCGACGATGATGACGGCCCCGCTGACGACGCGCCCCGCCCCCACGTCGAGCATCCGCGCCGCCCTGATGACGGTGCGCGCGGGCGGCGCCGTCTGAACGGAGTTCTGCGTCCGCGTGCAGGTCGGGATGAGGAGGATGAAGAAGAGGGTGAGGAGGCGCTTACAGGCTCGAAGTTCCCACATCGGTCTACCCGTTGTTCGTTCTCTCAATGTCCGTCGGTCCGTCACTTCTTGATGTCGCCGGAGAGGGCTTCGTCTTCGACTTCGCCGCCGCGGCTGATGGGGACTTCGATGGGGCGGCGGTAGCCGCGTTCTTCGCTGTCGAAGTCGGCGGGGGGGATGTGGGGGGCTTGGGCGGGGTCGAGCGAGGGCGGGTTGAAGCCGGGGTAGTCGATGCGCGCGTGGTAGATGGCGACGAGCGAGGCGGTGATGGCTTCGCGGACCTTGGTCAGTTCGCGCAGGGAGAGGTCGCACTCGTCGAGCTGGCCGTCGCTGACGACGGCGTCGAAGATTTTGGAGACGATGGTGCGGACGCTCTCGGGGTCGGGGCGGGCGAGGCTGCGGGCGCCGGCCTCGCAGGAGTCGGCGAGCATCATGATGGCCGCCTCCTTGAACTGCGGCTTGGGGCCGGGGTAGCGAAACTCCTTCTCGTCTACCGTCTCGCCCTCGGCGGCCTCGGCCTGCGCTTTGCGCAGGAAGAAGTGGAGCGTGCGCGTGCCATGGTGCTGGGGGATGAAGGAGGCGATCTGATGAGGCAGCCCTATCTCGCGCGCGAGCTTGAGGCCGTAGGTGACGTGGCTGGTGATGATGCGCGCGCTCTGCTGCGGCCGGAGGCGGTCGTGCGGGTTGTAGCCTGACTGGTTCTCGACGAAGTATTCGGGCGCGGCCAGCTTGCCGATGTCGTGGTAGAGGGCGCCGATGCGCGCGAGCAGGGTGTTGGCGCCGATGGCGCGGCAGGCTTCTTCGGCGAGCTGGCCGACGGCGTGCGAGTGCTGGTTGGTGCCGGGCGCGCGAAGTGCCAGTTGGCCGAGGACGGGCAGGTCGGCGTTCGACAATTCTAATAACCGAACGTCCGTCAGGATGCCGAACAAGGATTCGTTGACGGGGAGCAGGCCGCCCGTGAAGATGGCCGTCAGGATGCCCCCGGCGAGCGCGCAGGCGGCGGCGAGGAGGATGGCGTTGAGCGTCAGAGGCTTCTGCGCCGTGAGCATGACGGCGACGGCGAGCACGACGCCGAAGGCGCCGACGAGCAGGCCGGCCTTCGTCACCGACTGGCGCTCGCGGTAGCGGCCGATGCCGTAGATGGCGGCTGAGGAGGAGACGAGCGCGAAGCAGGACGTGAGCATCGAGCCGGGCGCGAGCAGCCCGGCGAAAAAGGCCGTCAGCACGGCCGTTATCAACGCCAACTGCGTGTCAACGAGCAGCGTGACGAGCAGGGCGGCGGCGGCGAAGGGGATGGCGAAGGTCCAGAGGCCCACGTCGTTCGTCGGCGCGTGCGTTGACTGCGCGGCGATGGACTCGGCGAGGGCGAAGCCGACGCGCATGAGGAGCAGGCCGTAGAGCACGGAGATGCCGACGAGGGCGAAGGCGCGGCGCGGGGCGAGCGGCAGCGTCGTTATCGTGCTGCGGTACTCGGTGAAGCGCCATGCGCCCCAGTAGAGCGCGCAGACGAGCAGGAAGAGGCCGATGTAGAGTTGCGGCCTCCGCTCGGTCTGGCTGTAGCGGCGGACGGCGGCGAACTGTCCGAGCATGTGAGGCGTGACGGTGTCGCCTTCGCGCGCGATGGTCTGGTTGCGCTTGAGCGTGACGACGGCGGGCGCGACGGCGCGCGCCGCGGCCTCGGCCGCCGACTCGGTCGCCGGCACGTCGTAGTAGACGTTCGGGCGCAGCAGCGGGACGAGCGCGGAGGCGATTGACTCACGCTCCTGCGCGGTCCAGCCCGCGAGCTGCGAGACGCGGCGGCGCAGGCTCTCGCGCGCGGCCGAGACCGAAGAGAAGCCCGCCTGCGAGACGCTGACGCTCGGGGGCGTCCCGCCGCGGACCTCGATCATCTGGCCTTCCTGCTTCAAATGCGCCGCGTCGCGTTCGTCGTAGACGAAGCCGCCGCCCTGCTCGCGGAGGATGCGCGTGAGGGCTTCGAGCGCGGACGGGTCGAAGCGGTGGGCGGCGACGGCGCGGGCCGCGCCCACGGGGTCTTCGGCGGGGCCGGGCCAGACGAGGTCGCCGGGCGAGGGGGCGTTATTCGAGTTCGCGTCCGAGGCGCGGGACTCGGCCTGCTGGCGCAGCGTCGTCCACGAAGAGCGGAAGCTTTGGAGGGCCTGCTCGATGCGCGCGGGGTCGTAGGTCCAGACGGGCGCGACGGCGTGGCGCGCGGCGTCGCGGCGTCGCGCGGTCTGCCCCTCGTCCACGGTCGAGATGTCGGCGGGCGAGGTCACGTCGGCGCTGACGATGTCGCCCTCCTGATAAGCCTCGGAGGCGGGCATGGCGGGGCCGGTGCGCGCGAGCAGGGCGGTGCTGAGCAGGGAGAGGGCGAAGAAGCCGATGACGAGGCGCGTCGCGGGCCGGAGCCGACGCAGGGGGCGCCCGAGGAGTTCGGCCGCGCGGTTGCGGGCGTCTGTCAGGGGACTCGTGAAGCGGGGGCGGCGTCCGTGTCTCTTCATCTATGGTCCTAGTGCGCGACGGCCTTCGCGTCCTCCGAGGGGTCGGGCTCGGAGTCTTCGGGGCGATTCTCGAAGACGAGGTCGCGGGCGAGAATCTCGCCGGCCCGTTCGAGCAGCGGGCGCAAGGTGGCGGGCTTGAGCGCCGAGACGGCGAAGCACTCGCGGGCGCCGTTCTGCGAAGCCTGACGCAAGATGCTTTCGACATCCTCGGGGGCGAGGATGTCGGTCTTGTTGAAGGCGACGAGGCGCGGGAGGTCCGTGTGGCCGAGGTCGGTCAGAATCGTCTCGACCGACTCGACCTGCTGATGCCAGCGCGGGTTCGAGGCGTCAACGAGGTGGATGAGAAGGTCGCTGTCGTCAATCTCTTCGAGGGTGGCGCGGAAGGCGGCGATGAGGTCGGGCGGCAGGTCGCGGATGAAGCCGACCGTGTCGTTGATGATGACTTCCTGCTCGCGCGGAAGGCGGAGGCGACGCGAGGTCGGGTCGAGCGTGGCGAACATGCGCTGCTCGGCGAGGACTTCGGAAGACGTGAGCGTGTTGAGCAGCGTTGACTTGCCCGCGTTCGTGTAGCCGACAATCGAGATGACGGGAAGCTCGCGGCGCGCGCGGCCCTTTCGCCGTTCCTGACGGCGTTGGCGTTGGCGCTCGATTTCGCGCTCCAGCCGGTTGATGCGGTCGCGGACGCGGCGGCGGTCGGTTTCCAGCTTCGTCTCGCCGGGGCCTCGGCCGCCGATGCCGCCCGCGAGCCGGGAGAAGGCCGAGTCCTGGCCGGCGATGAGGCGCGGCAGCATGTAGCGCAACTGCGCCAGCTCGACTTGAATCTTGCCCTCGCTCGTCTGCGCGCGCTGGGCGAAGATGTCGAGGATGAGCTGGGCGCGGTCGATGACTTTGAGGTCGGTGGCTTCGGTGACGGAGCGGACCTGCGCGGGCGAAAGCTCGCGGTCGAAGACGATGAGGTCGGCGCCGAGGCGCAGCGCCCGGACGATCAGCTCGTCGAGCTTGCCGCGGCCGAGGACGGTGCGCGGGTCGATGGCCTGGCGGCGCTGGATGATTTCGTTGAGGACGACGATGCCGGCCGAGGCCGACAGCTCGCGCAGCTCGGCCATCGACTCTTCGGCCTCGCTCGGCGAGCCGGTCGTGACGCCGACGAGGATGGCGCGGTCGCGCACCTCGGCGCGTCGGCCGGCGCGTCGGTTGCGCGCTATCTCCTCTTCGAGCGAGTTGATGAGCTCGACGAAGTTGATGTCGAGCTGCGAGGCGGCCGGCGCCTCGAAGAAGGAGTAGGCGGCGCGGTCGGCCACGTGGCCGTCGTCTGCGACCTGGTCGGCCGTCGTCGGCAGGAGGTGCGCGCCGCGGACCCGGCCGGGCAGGCCCGTGCGCTCGTCCACGTCAACGGCGACCATCAAATCGAGCCGCAGGAGCGCGAGGTCGTTCAGGTCGTCCTGCGTCAGCTCCTCGCCGCGCAGGTGCGTGTGGACGCCGCGCAGGCCGCGGAAGCGGTCGGCCGCGACGCGCGTCCGCTTCAGGTCCGGCCACTCTATGCGCCGCGCGTCGCCGACCACCACGTGCTCGACGTAGCCCTTGCGGTCGATCAGCGCGCCGATCTGCCGGCGCGTCTCGTGCGAGAGTTCCGTCATCTGGCGCGCGAACTCCGGCGTCACGATCTGGTGCGGTGCGATGCGGCGCGAGTAGAGCTTCTCGATGCGGCGAAGCTGATTTGGCTTTAACCCTTGCGTGTTCCCGTGTACGGTACTAATGGTTATTGTCTCCCGCTAAAGCAATCAGCGGCCGGCCTTTCGCCCGGAAACTGGCAGGCGAAAACCGAAGACTGATTGAAGTTACAGAACGATTGAAGCGAGCGGTGGCGGCGGGCGTCGGACGCTGGGTGGAACCCGGTGATGTTGCTCCGCGAAATCAATTCGCTTGGTCGCTTGAGCATTGCGATAGTCCGGTCAGGCGCGCGCCGGCGTGTGTCGAGTCGCTTACTTG
>DASZEK010000184.1:0-25904 GCA_035941045.1 Pyrinomonadaceae bacterium
CGGCGTATTACAGGCCGGGGGTTCCGGGCCGCGCGGGGCTTTAGAAGAAAGAAAGAATGTCGGCAGACGCGAAACAGTATCACGAGGAGGAGGCGCTCAAGACGTTCGACCGCGGGAGCGCGCGGCGGCTTTTGCGCTACCTCAAGCCCTACCGCGGGACGATCATCCCCGCGCTCGTGCTGACGCTCGTCGTCAACGCGCTCGGCGTCGTCGAGCCGAAGTTCTTCCAGTACGCGATTGACTGGTACATCGGCCCGACCGACGAGGCGCTGCGCGCGCTCTCGGCCGACGAGCGCGTGCGCGGCCTCGGCCTCATCGCCTTGGCGCTGCTCGGCGTCAAGCTCGTGCAGTTCGCCGTCTCCTACTTCCAGACCGTGCTGCTCCAGTCCGTCGGCCAGCACGTCATGTACGACCTGCGCGCCGAGCTTTACGAGAAGCTTCAGCGGCAGGAGGTCGCCTTCTTCGACCGCAACCCCGTCGGCCGCGTCATGACGCGCCTCACGTCCGACGTTGACTCGCTCAACGAGCTGTTCACCTCGGGCGTCATCGAGGGACTCGGCGACGTGGTGATGGTCTTCGCCATCGTCGCCTTCATGCTCTGGATGGACTGGCGGCTGACGCTCGTCGCGCTCGTCACCGTGCCGCTCTTGTTCGCCGCCACGACATGGTTTCGCAAGCACGCGCGCCGCGGCTACGACCTCGTCCGCACGAAGCTCGCCCGCATCAACTCCTTCCTTCAGGAGCACATCTCGGGCGCGGCGACCGTTCAGATTTTCAACCGCGAGCAGAAGTCGCTCCGCCAGTTCCACGCCGTGAACGACGACCACCGCCGCGCCCACATCGAAACCATCTACTACTACGCCGTCTTCTTCCCCCTCGTGGACTTCATCGGGTCGCTCGGCGTCGCCCTCATCATCTGGTACGGCGGCTGGCGCGTCATGCAGAACACGCCCGTCAACGAAGTCCTGTCAATCGGCGCGCTCGTCGCCTTCATCCAGTACTCGCAGCGGCTCTTCCAGCCCATCCGCGACATCTCCGACAAGTACAACGTCTTCCAGGCGGCCCTCGTCGCCTCGCACCGCATCTTCCGCACGCTCGACCTGCCCGTGCAGGTCACGACCCCGGCCGACCCGAAGAAGCGGGGCCGCGCCCGCGGCCACATCGAGTTCCGCGACGTGTGGTTCGCCTACAACGAAGAGGAGTGGGTGCTGAAGGGCGTCTCCTTCACGGTCGAGCCGGGGCAGACGGCCGCGCTCGTCGGCCACACCGGCTCGGGCAAGACGACCATCACGAACCTCCTCATGCGCTTCTACGACGTGCAGCGCGGCCAGATTCTCCTCGACGGCGTGGACGTGCGCGACTGGGAGCTTCAATCGCTGCGCGAGAACTTCGCCGTCGTCTTGCAGGATGTCTTCCTCTTCAGCGGCACCGTCGAGAGCAACATCCGGCTCGGCCGCGAGAACATCGCCGACGACCGCGTCCGCTGGGCGGCGCGCGAGGTCCACGCCGACGGCTTCATCGAACGCCTCCCCGAAGGCTACAAGTCCGAGGTGCGCGAGCGCGGCGCCGGCCTCTCGGTCGGCCAGAAGCAGCTCATCTCCTTCGCCCGCGCGCTGGCCTTCGACCCCGCGCTCCTGATTTTGGACGAAGCGACCAGCTCCATCGACACCGAGACGGAGCAACTAATTCAACAGGCCATCGAGCGGGTGCTGCGCGACCGCACCTCCATCGTCGTCGCCCACCGCCTCTCGACCGTCCAGCGCGCCGACCAAATCATCGTCCTCCACCACGGCGAGCTGCGCGAGCGCGGCACGCACCAGCAACTCCTCTCCGCCCGCGGCCTCTACTGGCGCCTCTACAAACTCCAGTACGCCGACGACTCGCGCGGCGAAGCCCTCCCCGACCCGGCCTTGCGCGACAGCCTCCAGTTCGGAGACTGACTCCAGCCTACCTCTCAACAAACACGCAGGGCGCGGTGAGTGAACTCACCGCGCCCTCCGATTTCCATCTCTTTCGCTCGCGCTTTCAGTTACTTTGCGAGGGGGCCGGCGCCAGCCGCGGCGCGGCGGGCTTCGGGTCCGAGCCGCGGTTCTTGAACTGGACGAGGCTTTCGACCGACGAGTAAATCTGCAAATACATCTGCGTCTCGCGCGGGATGAGCGAGCGCCAGCCCGTGCCGCCGCGGCGCAGGTAGAGCGGCAGGCGTGCCGGGTTCGAGTTGTAGCCCGCGGCCATCAGCTCGGAACGCGACGCCGTGTTCGTCCGCAACGCCTCCAGCACCTCTTCATTCAAAGCCATGTCGTTCCACGTGTCCTGCATGTAGAGCAGCATGGCTTCGAGGGCGTTGCCGTGGTTGCGCATCCCGGCGACGAAGTCGGGGTTGAGGCCGACGGCCGGGTGCATGCGGCGGACCATCTGGTAGGTCGGCGCGATCATCTGCACCATGCCGCCCGCGCCCGCCGAGCTGACCGAGTAGCGGTAGGTGTCCAGCTCGTTGAGGCCGAAGAGCGAGTAGATTTCCTCGTAGAGCCGCCCGCGGTCCTCGCGCCGGAAGCGGTCGTGGTCAACGTGCTCGACGACGCAGAGGCGCTCGGCGATGTCAACTATCTCGGGCGCGATGACCTTGCCCTTGTCCTTGAGGCGCCCGGCCGCGAGGTCGAGCATGTTGCGCACGTAATCCTTGCCGTGCTTGACCACGTCGGGCGACATCAGCGCCGGGTGGGCCGACGTGTAGTAGGCCATCTCGCGGAAGCGCCCGCCCTTCTCGATGGGGTACTCGACGACGAGCGGCGTCAACTGCCGCCCCTTCGGGTCGGAGATGACGACGGCCGTGTTGACGTAGTTCGAGCGCACGACCTGCAAGCGGACGTGCGTGCCGAGCGAGGTCGTCATGTAAACCTCGTTGCCGCGCTTGAGGAACGTGTCCTTGAAGAGCGTCAGCAGGTGTATCTGTGACGAGTCGGGGTCGAGCGCGGCGACGGTGACGGTGCCGGTCGAGGGCGTCATCGAAGTCAACTGAAGGCGCGACTTCAACTGCCGCTGCGCGTCCGACGTGCGCTGGCGGAACCTCGCGACCGGCATCGGCTTCGCCGGCTGGAGCGGCGAGGCGCCCACGAACGCAAGCTCGGCGGCCGAGGGCGTCGGCTGCGGCGCGGGGACAGATGTCGGGAACTGCGGCGCAGTCGTCGTCGGCTGCGTGCCGATTGGGGGTGCGACGGGTCGCGGAGTCGGCGAAGGCGACGGGCTGACGGCGACGGGCGTCGGGGTCTGCTGCGCGGCGGCGACGGTGCGGGGTCGCGTGTGGACATGCGCCGGCTCCTGCGCGGAAGCCCGGAGCGCGGGCGCAAACACGACGGCCGTCAAACTCATGACGAGAAAAGAGCGGTTGTTCATCTTCAATCTTTGGGGCTGTAGGATTTCCGGCGGCCAACGGGAGCGCGCCGGACTTGCCCTAAGATTCGCAAGGCGGGTGGCGGGTTGTCAACACCTAACCGCCCACGTCAATCAAATTGCCAGACGTGGACGGTAACGATTCAAGGGTGTCGGGTGACGGGTGTCAGGTGTCGGGTAAAGACGAGTTGCTCTTCCCGGCACCTGACACCCGACACCCGGCACCCTATTTCAAAGTTCCTGCAAGCTTCCGGCGAGCGCGCCCGCGGCGGAGGCGGCCACGTCGGGGAGCGCCGGCTTCGAGCGCGCGAGGCGGAAGCTTTCGGCGAGCATGAGGCCGACGTTGAAGCCCGCGCTCTGGTCAAGCTCGAACAGCTCGCGCGTCAGGGCCTCGCGCGAGGCGCGCTCGACGGCGCGGCGCAGCTCGACGGGCGCCGCCTCAAGCCCCTCGACGAAGACGACCTCGGAGGCCCCGCCCGCGCGCGAGCGGCGCCGCGCGTGCTCGCGCAGACGCGCGCGCGCCTCGTCCTGAATCTTCCCCGTCGAGACGACGACGAGGCGCGTGGCGTGCGTCTCGGCCTCGGCTTCGAGCGCGCGGCGGGCGTCCGAGCCCGTCAGGTCGCCGTCGCGGACGAAGAAGAGGAAGGGCTCGCCGGAGACGTTGGCGAGCAGTTGCGTCTCGTCGTCGCCGCCCGGCCGCCGCGTGACAATCTCGCCCGCCGGTATCCCTATCCCTGCAAGCACGCCCCTCATGCTGTTCGTCAGCCACGCCCCGCCCTTCAACATCGAAGCCGCGAGCGGCGTCGGCATCGCAAGCTCCTCGGCACGCTCGTCGGCGACCGACCCGCCGCAATCGCTGCACACGGCGTTGCTGGCGGTGACGATTGACAGCGCCTCCGTCGAGGGCAGGCGGAAGATGGACCGCCCGCTCTGCCGGCAACTGACCTGCACCTCGCGCCTGACGAGCCCCGCGCCCGCGAGCCTCGCCACCAGCGCGTCGCGCGCCGGCTCGCGCCCGCCCGAGGCGAGCATCTCGGCGGCCCGCCCGTCCGCGTGCGCCTCGCTCAGACGGTGCAGGAAGTCGCGCGCCACCACGTCCTCAAGAAGCTCCGCGGCCCGCATCCTCTCCGCCGCGTCGCCCCCGCGAGCCGCCGGCAGCGCCGCCGACTCTTCGACCCCGCCCGCCCCCTTGAGTCTCGCGAACGTCTCAGACACCTCGCCGCCGCGCCCGCCCCATTCGAGCCCACCGCCGAGCGCGTCCGCCACGCCGCGGCAGAAGGCTTCGAGCTTGCCCGCCGCGTCTTGCGTCTCGGCCGTGTAGACGAGCCCGGCCCGCAGCCCGGCCGCGCCCTCGCCTTCGTCGCCGAAGATGAGAAAGTGCGCGTGGCCGTCGGAGCAGAAAACGTCGCCGCGGACGTAAGGCGTGTCGCCCTCCTCGTCTGACCAGGCCGCCAGAGCCCGCTCCAGTTCCCCGACGTACTCGCCGCCGCCGAGCGCCTGCTCGAAGGCGCCGAGCCGCGCCGAGCGTATGACCGGCACGAAGCCCCGCTCCTGTAAAGCTTCGAGCAGAACCGTGCGCTGCGGCCCGGCGACGAACCTTCCGGCGGTCCTGGTTTCGACGAACAGCATATTTTTTGCCCCTCCGACGGCCGCGAATGCTATCACGCCGGGCTTATTTATTTCCAGATTTTCCCCTGTTTGGCTCAACCGGGTGGTTAGGATGCGTACCAACTCGGCACAAAGTCTTCAATATGAACGGATTATTACGTCCCCTTTTGGGCCGATGCCGCGAAATCTTCGTTGCTTCGTCACGAAACAGTCACATTGGTTGTTGCGGCGTCTGTATCTGTTCAGTAGGATGGTCTTACGCGCTCGCCCCGAGGGCTTGCAGCGTCCCTCATTACAAAGCAATACCCTACAAGCAAGGTTCGAGATTAGTTAGAGGAGACTGTTCCCCTAGATGTCTTTGTCCAAACTGTTCCCCCGTCTGCTCGCCGCCTGCGCGGCGCTCGGCCTCGCCGCCATCGCCGCCAACGCGCAGACCGCCGCCACCACCCGCCCGCGCCAGACCGGCACGCTCTCCACCACGACGACGCAGCAGTCCGGCGCCCTACCGCGGCTCGAAAACGACGTGTTCGTCGTCTCCGAGTCCGATGCGGCTGAGGAGGCGGGTTCGGCGGTGAAGGCGCCGCCGGCGACCGCCGCGCGGCTCGGCTCGGCCGAGCGCGTGATGCTGTCGGCCATCGAGGAGCGTCTGGGGGTGCCTTACAGGATGGGCGCGACGGGGCCTTACCGCTTCGACTGTTCGGGGTTCGTGTGGAGCGTCTTCCAGCAGGCCGGCGTCGGCTTCGAGCGCAGCACGGCGCGCACGCTCTGGTCGAAGTTCCAGCCCGTCGACGGCGAGGACCGCTACAAGTTCGGCACGCTCGTCTTCTTCAACAACCTGCACCACGTCGGCATCGTCGCCGACTCCGAGGGCTTCTACCACGCCTCGACGAGCCAGGGCGTCGTCTACTCGCGCTTCAGCGACTACTGGCTCCGCCGCCTCGACGGCTTCCGCCGCGTGCCGGTCGAAGAAATGAACTCGCTCGCCGTCGCCTCCGCCTCCGGCAGATAGGGCCGCGACCGACTTCAAGGCAAGAACAGGCCGGCGCGCCCCTCGGAAGGGGTCCGCGCCGGCCTTCTCCTTTTGCTGACGGTGCAGCTTACTTGCGGAAGCCCGTGACGAAGCCCGCGCGCTGCTCCGCGTCGCGGGTCTCGCTGAGCACGATGACGCGCTCGATGGAGACGTAGAACATGTGGTCGTTCTCGTCCACCAGATGCGCCACCGACTCTTCGACCTTCACGACCTTCCCGCGCAGGCTCGACACGCCCCCGCAGAACAGGTCCACCTTCTTCCCCACCATCTTCACCAGTAGCTCTCGCATCTTCTTCACCTCTTTTCCGGCTCCCACTCCCAGACCTGCTCGCGGCCGTTCTCCGTGCACTTCTCCTTCTTCTCGACCTCGCGGAAAGTTATCTGGACGAGCGGCACGACCGTCTCGTCGGCCTGCTGGCGGCGCTCGAACTGGAGAACGTCGTAGTAGACGCAGCGCACGCGGTCCGGGTACTCGCGGCAGACGGCCGGGCGCCCGTGGTAGATAGTGCAGGCGCGCTTCTCCTGGTCGAGAAACATGCACGTCTTCTCGAAGATTACGTCGTCCACGCGGCGCAGGATGCGCTCGTTCTCCCACTTCGTGGTGTAGCGGCGCCGCGCCGTCTCGACCGAGACGCCGAAGTACTTGGCGAGCCGCGCGAGGTCGCGCTTCGTCACCTGCACGCGCTCGTAGATGGAGCAGCAGAAGGCGGGGCACTTGCCGCAGTCGAAGTAGACGCGCGGCTGGTCGTCTTTAATCGTCTTCACCATCCTTGCCTCACCTTCTTTCCGAGCGCGCGTACTCTTCGAGCAGCAAATCCATCAACTCCGCCCGCCGGTCGTAGAGCCGCTTGAGCGGGCGCGGCTCGTGGCGGGCCAGCGCGTAAGACGTTATCAGCGGCAGCGCGATGGTCGAATCAACATAACAGACGACGGCGTCCGGCAGGCGCTCCGGGTCAACCTTGCCCCACGAGACGGCTTCGCCCGGCGTGGCGCCCGAAAGGCCGCCCGTGTCGGGGCGGGCGTCTGTAATCTGCAAAAAGTAATCGTGGCCGCGCTCGTCGATGCCGAGGACTTCCTGAATCTGCGGCTCGGTCTGGAGCATGAAATTCTTCGGGCTGCCGCCGCCGAGGATGAAGACGGCCGACTTGCCGCCGTGCTTCTTCCCCTTGTCGCCTCGGCCGTGGATGGCGCCGCGCTTGGCGGCGAGCACGATGGACGCCGTCTCGTTCACGTCGGCCGAAGGGTCGAAGGCGAGTTTGTTGCCCTGCAAAGCCTTCGCGGCGACGTTCATGCCGATGGACGAATCGCCCGGCGAGGAGGTGTAGAGCGGGACGCCGTACTCGTAGGCGGCGGCGAGGAACGACTTGTTCTCAAGGCCCAGCTTGCGCCCGCGCTCCAGCACGTACTTGCCGCAGAGGTTGTGGAACTCGGCCGTGGACATCGGCCGCTGGAACTCCTCGCCCTCGATAAGCCGGCGGAAGAAGGCGTCGGTGTCGAGCAGGACCGAGTAGTCGAAGAAGATGTCGTAGATGCGGACGACCTCCTCCTCGCGCAGCACGACATCCGAGATGGCGGTCGAGCCCTGGTGGAGCGAGAGGCCGATGCCGAAGTGCGTGTCGTGGTAGAGGTTCGCGCCCGTCGTGATGATCCAGTCCACGAAGCCCGCGCGCATGAGCGGGATGAGCGCCGAGATGCCGAGCCCGGCGGGCGTGAGCGCGCCCGTGATGGAGAGCCCGACGGTCACGTCCGGCTCAAGCATCTTGCGCGCGAAGAGCTGGCACGCCTCGCGCAGCCGCGCCGCGTTGTAGGCCAGAAACGTCTCGTCCACGAGGTCGGCCACCGTCTCGCCGCCGCTGACGGGTCGCGGGTCAATCCTCCGCCCCGAAAGGTATTTACTCAGCTTCTTCTTCGTCGCCATCCGGCCCCTTTGCTGACTTCCACCTCTTGATGAGAGAGCTAATCTTCGTCGGCGCCGTCGGCGCCGTTGGCCTCCGCGCGGCGCAGGCGGAGGCGGTTGATGCGGCGCTCGTCGGCTTCGAGGACTTCCACGTCGAGCCCGCGGAAGTTGAGACGCGTCCCCGCGGCGGGCACGCGCCCCGACTCGCTGATGACGAGGCCCGCGATGGTGGTGAAGTCGTCGTCTTCGATCTCCATGTCGAAGAGCCTTTCGATCTTCCCGACCTCGGTCGAGCCGGCCACCTCGTAGTAGCCCTCGTCGCCCTCGACTATCTCGACGACCTCCTCGGCCTCGATGTCCTCGTCCTCTATCTCGCCGACGATCTCCTCGACGATGTCCTCGACCGTCACGAGCCCGGCGAGCCCGCCGTACTCGTCTATCACGAGCGCGAGCTGGACGTGCGCCTTCTGCATCTCCTCCAGGAGCTCGTCCACAGTCTTCGTCTCGGGGACGAAGTAGGCGGGCCTGAGCAGCGGCTCGATGGACTCTTCCTCGCGGCCTTCGGCGAGGGCGGCCATCAGGTCGCGCACGTAGACGATGCCTTCGACGTTGTCAATCTGCTCGCGGTAGACGGGCAGGCGCGAGTACTTCGACTCGATGATGCAGTCGCGGGCCTCGCGCACGGTGGCCGTGATGGGGAGCGCGACGATGTCGGTGCGCGGCGTCATCACCTCGCCGGAGCGCGTCTCGCCGAACTCGATGATGGACTGGATTAACTCGCCCTCCTCTTCTTCGAGGATGCCCTCCTGCTCGCCCACGTCGATGAGCGCCTGAAGGTCGGCGGGCTGCGTGCCGTCGTCGTCCGGCTCGGGCAACTCGTTGCCGGTCTGCGTGACGTGGGCGGCGGCGGCCGCCTCGCGCCGCTGCCGCTCGGCCGCGGCCTGCCCCGAGGGCACGACGAGCGAGAGCGCGCCGTAGAGCGGGCGGTAGAGCGGCAGCAGCGCGAGCAGCGCGCGCTCGGGGTTGCCCGCCGTCAGCAGGCGGGGGACCACCTGCCTGAAGAGCACCGTCAGCGCCAGCGCGCCGACGAACGCGACCAGCAGGAAGCTGCGCTCGGCGCCCACCCAGACGTACGAGAGCGCCGTCGTCAGGACGGAGACGGCGATGAGCAGGATTTGTATCGCCGCGTCGAGCGTGAAGCCGAAGCGCGCCCGGTCTTCGAGCACGCGCGCCAGGAAGTCGGCCGTCCGCGCCCCCCCGTCCTCGCGCTCGGTGATGAGGCGCCGCAGCCCCACGTCGCTCAACTGGCTCAAGGCCACGTCGAGCGCCCCCACGAAGGCCAGCGCCAACAGCAACAGACACGTGGCCCCGATTTCTAAACCCATCTCCATAAAAGGCCGTGAATCGCCTAACGATTCACGATGTACGATTCACGAGATTATATTCCAAGACGGCGGCGCAGCGAGAGTTCCAGCGCGTTCATTTGTCCCTCGTCCGTTTCGTGGTCGTACCCGCACAGGTGGAGCAACCCGTGCAGAATCAACTGCTCCACCTCATTCTCAAGCGTCAACCCGTGCTCCGCGGCCTGCCTTCCGGCTTGCTCCAATGAAATCACCACGTCCCCCAGACTCGCCCCCGCCGCCATCTCGAACTCGTCCTGCCCCGCCGGGAACGACAACACGTCCGTCGTCCCCCCCTTCCCCCTCCAACGCCGATTCAACCCCCGCATCGCCCTATCCGACACGAACGCCACCGTCGCCCCCGCCCCTTCTGCCGGCACGACTTTTAGAGCCTTCTCGACGAACGCGCGCCAACGCTCGCCGTCCAGCCGGACTTTACGCTGGCGGTTCACGACTTCAATCATTTTGCGCCCGGCCCGCGGTGGCAAGCGGAATCGTTGGCATAGCTACATGGGGTTCTTGCTGGCGTGAGACTCGTAGGCCTTGATGATGAGTTGGACGAGGCGGTGGCGGACGACATCCTTCTCGGTGAAGTAGACGAAGTCGATGCCCTCGACGCCGGAGAGGATGCGCTCGGCCTCGATCAAGCCGCTGCGCTTGCCCGTCGGCAGGTCAATCTGCGTCACGTCGCCGGTGATGACGGCCTTCGAGCCGAAGCCGATGCGCGTCAGCGCCATCTTCATCTGCTCGCTCGTCGTGTTCTGCGCCTCGTCGAGAATGATGAAGGCGTCGGCGAGCGTGTTGTGCGTCAGGATGAAGTCGTCCGTGACGTAGAGCGAGTCGGGCGCGGCGACGCTGATGCACTGAGTCTCTTCGACGCCTGCCGGTTCGATGTTTTTAATGAACCGCATGGGGCGCCCGCCGCCGTGCGCGCGGTAGATATCGGCCTTGCGCTTCAGGCGGAAGGGCTCCAAGCCTTCGGGCAGGCGGATGTCCATCACGAAGGAGTCGTTGCGGTAGCCGACTTCTCTGCCGTTAGCGAAGCCCGGCTTGCGACCCTCTGCTTCGCGACGGCGCCAGTAGGCGACTCCGCCGAGCGAGCGGACGAGGAACACGACGCCGTCTCGGAGTTGTTCGGACGTGGTCGTGTACTGGATGCGGCACGTGCGGCCTTCCTGTAGAACCGGCCCGCCGTCGGTGTCGAACAGTCCTTGCAGGAGGGCGAGGCGGATTTCGGCGCAGTTGTAGAGATAGAGTTCGGGGATGAACTTTGTGGACGAATAGGTTCCGGCGAGTTCTAAAGTGCGCAACGCTTGCGTAAGGGGGTTGCGAACGATGACGCCCCCGCGGCCGGCGGCGGGGTTTGTAATGACGTAATCGACGGCCGACTTGCGACGGAAAGAGAGATTCATGCCGCCGAGCGCGAGTTCGAGCGACGAGACGAGCTCGGCGTCGGACGTGGCGAAGGCGGGCGAAGTCTTGTCGGTGATGCAGCCGTCTCCGAGCAGGAGTCCGAGCGAATATGGTTCGAGTGGGACTTCGCGGCGCGGCCAACTCACGGGGGCGGAGATCAGCGGAAGCTCGTAGCGGTATTGATGATTGCGGCGGTAGTTGTCAATCATCTCGCGCGTTTCGAGTACACGCGCGGGCTTGCCCCGGCGCTTGTCTTCCATCGTGCGCACGGCCCAGAGGTGTTCGGCGCACGCGAGTGTGCTCGACCCGTCGGTCATTGTCAGGCGGTAGACTTCCCTTTTCCCTTGCGGGAAGACGCCGAGCACCCGGATGGGAGTCCCTTCGGAGCCGATGACGTAGTCGCCGGGCGAGAGGCTGCCCATCGTGCGCCAGCCCGAAGACGTTAGTATCCGGCTGTGCAGCGGTTGACTACGGCCGCGCATGAATGCGAGGGGGGCGACTTCGATGATGCGCTTTTCGAGCATCTTGGTGACGCGCTCGGCGTCCATGAGGTCGAAGAGGGCGTCGTAGAGGGGGCGGAGGTAGGGGTCTACCTTCTCCTGCAAGTCGCCGGGGAGGAAGCCGAGGCGCTCGCCGGCCTCGACCGCCGGGCGGGCGAGGACGATGCGGCTGACCTGCTTCTGCGTGAGCGCCTGAATCGCCATCGCGACGGCGAGGTAGCTCTTGCCGGTGCCGGCCGGGCCGATGCCGAAGACGATGTCGCTGGACTGGATGGCCTCGATGTAGCGGCGCTGGGTGGCGGACTTCGGCGCGACCTGCTTCTTGCCGGCCGGGTTGAAGCGGGCCTTGGTGAAGTAGTCGCGGAGGCTGTAGGCGCGGTCTTCGGCGATTTGCGCGAACGCCTCGCGCAGCTCGCGGTCGGTGAAGGTCTTGCCCTCGCGGAAGAGGGCGGCGAAGTCCTCGACGATGCGCTCGGCGGTCTCTACGTCCTGCGGTTCGCCGTCAATCGAGAGGTCCTGGCCGCGCGCGTCCACGCGCACGTCGAGCAGGGATTCGAGGTACTTGATGTTCTGGTCGTGGACGCCGAACAGCGTCTCGACGGCTCGCGGCGGAAGCTCAATCTTCTTCAAAAGGCGGTCTTTTCTCCTTCCGGCGGGGGAAGTCCGCGGGTGCGGGCGGGGTGGGGGGAAGCCGTTTTCGCGCTCACGCCACTGACGCTACAACACGGGGCCGCGGGGTGTCAACGCGCAGCCGGACGCGCACGGCCCCGCCTTGACAGCCCCCGACGAAGGCCCCTATACTCTGTCCTTTGCGCGATGGCCCGGATACCTCACTGTGTGGGCCGGGGCGCAGAAACGAAGATAGAAAGACACGACGGAGTTAAGGGTAAAGCGATGCCGAATCACAAGTCTGCCGAGAAGCGGATGCGCCAGAACGAGAAGCGCCGCGTCATCAACCGCAACAACCGCGGCCGCCTGCGCACGGGAATCAAGAAGCTGCGCGCCGCGCTCGAATCGGGCGACCAGGCGGCCGTCCAGGGGCTCCTGCCCGAGACCGTCTCGCTCATCGACAAGGCCGTCCAGAAGGGCGCGCTACACCGCAACGCCGCCGCGCGCTACAAGTCGCGCCTGACGGCGCGCGTGAACGAGGCCGGGCAAAAGTAAAAGTTTTCAGAGTTCGACAGCGAGCCTTCAAGCGGGGGCGGGCCGAGTGAGTTCGGCCCGCCCCCGCTTTTTGTCGCCGGAAAGGATTCGAGGAGATGAGCCACACGCCGTTTCTCGACGACGGGGAGGTTGAGGAGGTCTTCGTGAAGTTCGAGTCGGGCGAGTTGCCCGTCGAGGCGTTCAAGCACCGCGAGCACCTGACGGTCGCGCTCGTCTACCTGCTCCGCCACGCGCCCGAGGAGGCGCACCGGCGGATGCGTGACGGGATTCACTCGTTCCTGCGCGCGCACGGCGAAGACCCCGCGCCCGTCTACCACGAGACGCTGACCGTCTTCTGGATGCGGCGCGTCGGCGCCTTTGTCGAGCGCGCGGGGCGCGGCCGGCCCGTCGGCGAGCTTGCGAACGAGTTGGCAAAGGAGTGCGGCGAGGCGCGGCTCGCC
This sequence comes from Pyrinomonadaceae bacterium, assembly GCA_035941045.1. Taxonomy (GTDB): domain Bacteria; phylum Acidobacteriota; class Blastocatellia; order Pyrinomonadales; family Pyrinomonadaceae; genus QHXN01. The sequence goes on from DASZEK010000184.1 coordinate 12,843, forward strand.
TTCGACTATTTCAGCAAGGGGTTGATTGACACGGAGGAGGCGAGGCGCGGCTGGGTGGAGCCGGACTTGAAGCCTTTGGACTTTTAGGCCGACAGCTCGCAGACGAGCAGTTCTAGTTGGAGGCGGGGCGTGGCGCGCGAGGTCTTGATGGCGAAATCGGCCTCGGCGATGCGGCGGATGCGGCGGGCGAGGCCGTCGGCGTCGGCGCGGCGCGCGGTGGCGAGGAATTCCTTGCGTTGGCTGAAGGGCATGTTGACGACGCGGAAGACCTCCTGCTCGGGCGCGCCGCGCGACATCAGGTCCTTGGCGAGCGCGAGCCGGTGGTAGCTGCTGGCGAGCAGGCCGATGAGCATGACGGGTTCGGCGCCGTCGTCCAAAAGGCGGGCGAGCGTTTCGAGGGCTCGCTTGCGGTCGCGCGCGATGAGGTGGTCCGTCAGCTCGAAGTTTGGAAGCTCGCGCGAGCGGCCGACCAGCTCGTCCACCAGCTCGATTGAGATGTGGCCGGCGGGGAGCGCGGCGGTCGAGAGTTTTTCAAGCTCGGTCGCCACCTGACGGACGCCGGGGCCGGCGAGCGCGATGACCTGACGGAGCGCGCGCTCGTCGGCGGTCGCGCCCAGTTGGCGCAAACGCTCTTTCGCCCACGCGGCCAGCTCGCCGTCCGGGAGCTGCGCGAACTCCACGCTCGTGCAGGCTTCGATAAGAGTCTTGCTGAGGCGTCGGCGCTTGTCCAAATCATCCGCGACGAAGATGACGACCGACGTTTCCGAAGGGCGCGAGACGTAGCGGGCGATGGCCTCCTCGTCGGACTCGCGCAGCCGGCCGAAGTCAGTGACGCGCACCACCCGGCGCTCGGCCATCATGGGGAGCTGCTCGGCCGCCGCCAGCGCGTGCTGCACGTCGGCCGAGGCGAGGCTGAAAGACGACTCGTTGAACTCGCGCAGCGCCGCGCCCTTCAGCGCCGCGTCGGCGACGGCGCGCGCGGCCACCTCGCGCAGATAGCCCTCCGGCCCGTGCAGGAGGTAGAGCGGGTCCACCTTGCCCGCCTTCAGGGACCGCTTCAATTCCTCGCGGGTGACGTTAGCCATGGGGGGTCCGCTTACGGCTCTTCGTTGACGCCGAAGCCGTTGACGAGCGTGGAGACGAGGCTTTCGGAGAAGGCGCGGGCGAGGCGTGCGACGGCCGGGTCTTCCTCGTTGAAGAAGCTGCGCGGGTCGTCGGTGAACTCGAACTCGCCGCGGAAGACGTAGTCCTGGTTGTCGTAGAGGACGCGGTTGCGGACGCGGTCGCGGACGGTGACGGCGGCCGTGATGGTGACTTCGAAGATGCGGGCGCGGCCGCGCGAGTCGAGCAGCACGCCGTAGAAGCTGAAGCCCTTGATGGTGCCATCGACGACGGCGTCGGCGCCCTTCGGGTCGCTCTGCACGCGCAGGCCCTTGCCGCGGCGGATGATTTCGTTCATCACGGCCTCGGTGAAGCGCGTCTCGACCTTGTAGCGCAACGCCTGATTCTGGAAGGCCGGGACGGCGATGGTGCGGATGTGCGTGGGGAGGCCGGCGCGGCCGACGGGCTTGTAGCAGCCGCGGAAGCCGGACGCCAGAAGGACGACCGCCGCCAGCGCGGCCACGCTGAAAACTCTTCGGATGGATGGCATCGTGCGATTGTTCACCTTGCGGAAGTCACTTCGGAAAAGGAAGTTGCACGATACGACAAAGCGTCACGGCGTGACAAGCGAGGCCGCCTTTATCGCGTCTGCCACCTTCGCGGTTTCGACGGCCGCGCGCACGTCGTGGACGCGGACGATGTGTGCGCCGCCCAGGACGGCGGCCGTGACCGTCGCCATCGTGCCGTGGAGGCGCCGGTCGGCGGGGGCGCCGCCGAGGAGGCGGCCGATGAAGGATTTGCGGGAGGTGCCGACGAGGATTGGGTGTTCGGGGAAGCTCGCGGCGAAGTCGGCGAGGCGCGCCACCAGCTCGACGTTCTGCTCGGGGCTCTTGCCGAAGCCGACGCCGGGGTCAACGGCGATTGACTCGCGCGAGACGCCGCGCCCGACGGCCTCGGCGACGCTTTGCAGGAGCGAGGCGACGACCTCGGGCATGATGTCGCTGACGGGCGGGAGCGCGTGCAGGGTGCTCTGCTCGCCGCGCGAGTGCATGAGGACGAGGCCGGCGCCGCTGCCGGCGGCCGCGTCGGCGAGCGACGGGTCGAAGCGCAGGCCGGAGATGTCGTTGACAATCTCGGCGCCCGCCGCCAGAGCCGCGCGCGCCACCGAAGCCTTCGTCGTGTCAACCGAGACTGGCACGCCTACGCGGGCGGCGACGGCTTCGACGACGGGCACGACGCGCCTCGTCTCCTCCTCTTCGGAGACGGCCGCGCCGCCGGGCCGCGTGGACTCGCCGCCCACGTCGATGATGTCGGCGCCTTCGCCGACCATCTCCTCGGCGCGCTCGACCGCCCGGCGCGGGTCGGAAAACTCGCCGCCGTCGCTGAAGCTGTCGGGCGTCACGTTGAGGACGCCCATGACGAGCGTCCGCCCGCCGTACTCAAGCGAGCGGCGCCCGATTTTCCACTGACGAGTCATAGGAGAGGGCACAAAGCGAAAGGGGGAAGAGGCTTTTAAAACCCTTCCCCCTTTCCCTTCACTTCTGCGCGCGGCCTTTTAAGCCGTCGCCGGGTTGCTGCCCGTGATGGGCGGCAGTATCGGCTTGAGCGGGTTGGCCGCGGGCTCCTTGAGCTGCGGCCGGCCCTGATCGTCGTTGTCGGGCGAGGGGCCGTCGTCGTCGAGCGAGAGGCCCGCGATGATGCGGCGAATCTGGACGGCGTCGAGCGTCTCGCGGTCGAGCAGCGTCTCGGCGAGGCGAATCATCGTCTCGCGCTCCTCTTCGATGATGCGGCGCGCGCGCTCGTACTGCTCGCCGACCAGCTTCTTGACCTCCTGGTCAATCTTGATGGCCGTGTCTTCGGAGTAGTCGCGGTGCTGCGAAATCTCGCGCCCCAAGAAAATCTGCTCCTCCTTCTTGCCGAAGGTGAGCGGGCCGAGGTCCGACATGCCGTACTCGCAGACCATCGCGCGGGCGAGTTCCGTCGCGCGCTCGATGTCGTTGGAGGCGCCGGTCGTGATGTTGCCGAGGAAGGTCTCTTCGGCGATGCGCCCGCCCATCAGGATGGCTATCTGGCCGAGCAGGTATTCCTTCGTGTAGTTGTGGCGGTCGCCTTCGGGCAACTGCTGCGTCACACCCAGCGCCATGCCGCGCGGGATAATCGTCACCTTGTGCACGGGGTCGGCGTTCGGCACCTTGAGGCCGACGAGCGTGTGGCCGGCCTCGTGGTAGGCGGTCGTGCGCTTCTCCTCGTTGGTGATGACCATCGACTTCCGCTCGGCGCCCATCAGGACCTTGTCCTTCGCCAGCTCGAAGTCGGCCATGTTGACGATCTTCTTGTTGTAGCGCGCCGCGTTCAAGGCCGCCTCGTTGACGAGGTTCGCCAAATCGGCGCCTGTAAATCCTGGCGTGCCGCGCGCGATGACGGACACGTCCACGTCCTCACCCAAGGGAATCTTGCGCGTGTGAACTTTAAGGATGCCCTCGCGGCCGCGCACGTCCGGACGGGGCACGACGACGCGGCGGTCGAAGCGGCCGGGGCGGAGCAGCGCGGGGTCGAGCACGTCGGGCCTGTTGGTGGAGGCCATGATGATGACGCCGTCGTTCGACTCGAAGCCGTCCATCTCGACGAGGAGCTGGTTCAAGGTCTGCTCGCGCTCGTCGTGGCCGCCGCCGAGGCCGGCGCCGCGGTGACGGCCGACGGCGTCAATCTCGTCGATGAAGATGATGCAGGGGGCGTTCTTTTTGCCCTGCTCGAAGAGGTCGCGGACGCGGGAGGCGCCGACGCCGACGAACATCTCGACGAAATCCGAACCGGAAATCGAGAAGAAGGGGACGTTGGCCTCGCCCGCGACGGCGCGCGCCAGCAGCGTCTTGCCGGTGCCCGGAGGGCCGACGAGAAGGACGCCTTTGGGGATGCGGCCGCCGAGCTTCTGGAACTTCTGCGGCTCCTTCAGGAACTCGATAATCTCCTGAAGCTCCTCCTTGGCCTCGTCAACGCCGGCCACGTCCTTGAAGGTGACGCGCTTCTGCTGGTTGTTCAGGAGCTTGGCGCGCGACTTGCCGAAGGAGAGGGCCTTGTTGCCGCCCGACTGCATCTGCCGCAGCATGAAAATCCAGAAGCCGACGAGCAGGAGGACCGGGCCCCACCACGCCAGAAGCGACCAGAGCATGCTGTTGCCGGCGGCCGTCTCGTCCTCGACGGCGATGTTCTTCGACTTGGCGAGGTTCATCAAGTCGTTCTGCTGGTCGGAGTTGCCGAGCTTGGTGTGGACCTCGCTCTTCGAGCCCTTCTCGACGGCGATGACCTCGGTCGCCCTGAAGGTTAGCTTGTCCAGCTTCGCGTCGTTAATCATCGCCGTCAGCTCGGTGATGTTCTTCTCCTGAGCGTTGCGGCCCTGCTTGTTGACGACGAATTGGTAGAGCATCACGGCGCCGACCAGGATGAGCACCCAAAAAATTAGTTGTCTTGCTGTGGAACTCAAATCTCTTCTACGCCTCCGGCGCCGATAATAACCCATCCGGCGCCTTTTGTCGCTCCCGCCGAAACCCCCTCGAACCTGCCGCGCCCGGCCGCCCGCGGTGAGCGATTCGTAAATTTATACGGTACTCGGGCACGGTTTGGATGCCCGCCGGGCACCCCAAGTTGTGCCTTTGAAAGAGCCCCGCCCCGATTCGATTGTAGGGGCCGGGTCCGCCTTTTTCAACCTCTTTCCCGAAGAAAACCGCCCCGCACCCTTATTCCAGACTGCGGGGCGGTTTAGCGAGGCGGGGCCTTGGCGCGTCAAGGCCCCGCGACGAGGAACACGTCCCACGCCCAGCGGCCGGTTTTCGCCCCCCGCGCGTCGTCCACCTTGGCCCGGTAGCGGAAGCGGTCGCCGTGCTCGCCCACGCGCTTCGACTCCTTGTAGTCGAGGCTGATGCGCGCCACGTCGAGCGACTGGAGCGTGTGCAGTTCGCCTGGCTGTCGTTATCAATGCCGTCGGAGCAGGAGGGCGGGACTTCGATGTCGCATCAGGCGGCGTGCCCGCCGAAGCCCTCGACGCCGGTGCCGGCCGCCTGCGGGCAGCAGAGGCCGCCGAAAGTGGGCGACTCGGTCGTGCCCTGTGGGCAGGGGTTGTCGGGGAACTTCTTGTAGCAGCCGTCGGGGAAGGTCGTGCCCGGCTGGCATTTGTTGCACTCGACGCCCCAGGTATTGGCGGTGCCCGGATGCAGGAAGCACTTGTCGCAGCATTCGGGGTAATTCTCGTAGGGGCAGGGGGGCGTCGGCGAAGGCGAAGGCGATTGTGTCGGGGCCGGCGACGGCGACTCGTCGGGCGAAGGGTCGGGCAACGGGTCTCCGACGGAGCAGGAGCCCACAACTTCTTGATATTGACACGGCTGCTGGCCGTTAAATTCGGTCTCGCAGGTGTCGTTTTCGGTTCGGGACCGGATACATGAGCCGATGCTGCAAGAGCCCGTCGCGACCACTCCGGGGAAATCACAGAAGTTGTCGCAGGGACAATGATACGAACAGTCTATTCTGCCCTGCCAGCAGCCGGGGATGTTCTGACAGTTGCAATCGAACGAAGGCGCGACCGGTGCCGGGCGGAGAAAAATCAACCCGCAAGGCTCTTGCGGGTTCTGTGAAGTAAGCTGCGCTGAGAATCGCGGCGGAGTCACCCGGCCTCCGCAGGGCCGGCTCGGGCCGGCAGGCGCCGGAGGGCTCTTTCGGAAGCGGCACATCTTGGGATGACCTCTTGGTAGGAACTGGTATGCGGTGCCCGTCTTTACCTTGTAGGCCCGTGCCGTCCCCGAAATTAATTAATTGTAGGTCGAACTCGACCTTCTTCGCGTCCTCCTTCTTATCCCTCTCCCTTATGGCCTCATAGCCACGGACACGGTTTTCCGGAATCTTGAGCGTAACACTCTCGCCCGGCAGGATCGGCTTGTCGTCCGGCTCAAGAGGCGTCTCTAAGCGCACTAACAGTCCCCTTCCCGTACTTCACTCTAAAGCCCACCGGGTTGCCGTCGGCGAGGACGAAGTCCGGTAAGTGCACTACTACGTACAGGTAATAGATGGGCCTGGTGCCGGTGTTCCTGACCTCTATCTCCAGCTCCCGCGCCCAGCCCTTGTTCTTCAAGTCCTTGAACGACTTCTCACTCTTGAGCTTCACCTTAATGAGGACGTGGTCGGGGATAGTGTTCTTGAACTCCCTCTCGTTCGCCGGGGTTCCCTCCTGCCGGGGCTGGGCGCCGCCGAGCGCGAAGCCGAACGCGACGACGACCAGAAACAGCAGAGTGAAAACCAGCGGGAAGAAGTTACCGCCTCGGGGGAGTGCGCGGAGTCTGTGAGCGTTCATCATGTCCCTCCTAAACCGACGGGTGAGGCCGGCCGCGGCGGGTGGGTCGGGTCCGGCGGGACGCGAGGCGGCGGCGGCGGCCACAGACTAGACCCGCCGGCCGCGGGTGTCAACGCGCTGTTCCTCACGCCGCCGGGTGGAAGAGGAGCAGGCCGCGCCGCCTCTCGACGCGCGAGCCGCCCGGCAGCTCGGCGACTCGGCCGCCGCGCGCGCCCTCCAGCAGCCGCTCGACGGCGAGTAAGTGCGCCATCTCGACCCGCCGCAGGTCGCCGCGCCCGTCCGCGAGCCAGCGGCGCAGGGCGCGGCGGCGGTGCGCGGCGGGCGCGGCTTTGAGCACTTCGACGCGCAGCGGCCCGCCCCTTTCGGCCGCTCCTTCGGCCGAGTCGGCGCGGGCCTCTTCGAGCAGGCGGGCGGCGGCAGATTCGAGTGCCGCGGCGTCCTCGCGCAGCAGGTCGGCGGCGCGGGCGAGGGCTTCCGTGGCGCGAGGGTTGAAGGTTTCCAGAAGCGGCAGGAGCCTGCGGCGGACGCGCACGCGGGCGAAGCCTTCGTCCTCGTTCATCTCGTCGGCCCGCGGGACGACGCCGCGCGCGCGGCAATACTCCTCCGTGTCGGCGCGGCGGGCCCAAGCGAGAAGCGGGCGACGTAGCGTGACTTCACCTTCCAGCGTGCGCTCCGGGCTCATCCCGGCGAGGCCGTCGGCGCCGCTGCCGCGAAGGAGCCGGAGCAGGACCGTCTCGGCCTGGTCGTCGAGCGTGTGCGCGACGAGCACGGACGAGGCGCCGGCCTCCCTCGCCGCCGCGGCCAAAAACTCGTAGCGAGCGCGCCGCGCCGCCTGCTCAAGATTGTCGCGCCCCCCGACGCTCGCGCGGCCCGTCAAAACTTTAAAACCCGACTCCCCCGCGCGCCCCCCGACCCAGCGCGCGTCGTCCGCGCCGCGCTCGCCCCTCAAACCGTGGTCCAGGTGCGCGACCGTCACTTCAACTCCCAACAGCCCCGCCTTCAACAACTCTTCCACCCCGAGCATCAACGCCAGAGAGTCGGCCCCGCCCGAGACGGCCAACAGCACCGACTCGCCGCGCACGGCCCAACCGCGCCGCCGCCACTCGCCCGACAGGCGACGCGCGAAGCCGCTCAAGCTTCCCCTCTCCCGGCGCGACCGCATCCGCCGAGTATACAGCGCGGGCCGCGAAGATTATGACTGGCTTTAAATTTGAGGCGGGTGCTTACCTGAGGCCGTTCGCCTTCTTATACTCCCTGACGAACGCCGACGCGAAGCGGGCGGCCGACCCGGAAGTGAGCTTCTTCTCGCCCTCCCAACTGAAGAGGACGCGCCGCCCGCCGTCGGGCGTCGGCACGTAGGCCGAGCCGAAGCCGAATTCCATGTCGCCGTACGTGTAGACGGGCTTCTGAGGCAGGTGGTGCTCGTAATCCCGCGGCAGTTCCGCCCCGGTCGGAGTCTTAACCTTGTCCGCCGAGAACGAAAGTACGAACTCGGCCGCCTCGCGCGCCGCGACGATTTCGAAGCCGGCCTTCGACCCCTTTAGTTTGTTGACGATTCGCTCGCGGCTCTTCCGGTCGGCGCCCGCGTCCACGAAGACGCGCCTGACGCCCTTCAGCCCCGAAGGCCCCGCGTAGCCGCGCTCTTGCGAAAGGCCGACCGGGGCGAGCAGCAGGAGCAGCGCGAAGGCGGGAAGTAACTTCATGCCCCGAATTTAAACCGCCCCCGCGCCCAAGGCAAGAATCCGACGCCCCGACCGGTCGGCTAAACTTTCGGCACCGGCGGACGCCCCCCGGCGTTATATTCACGAAGGCACTCTTGCCATTCTCCCCGCCGACGAAGGAGAACACACGCATGAACCCCGGACGCACGCCCCTCAAGGCCCCGCTCGCCGTCTCGCTCCTGCTCGCCGCGCTCGCCCTCGCCGCCGCGGCGCCCGCGCGGGCTCAGGAGCAGGAGGTGCCCCGCAGGCCCCGCGGCCCCGCCGCCGGCCCCGTCATCAAGCTCCCGCGCGGAGAGGGCGCCCCGGCCGACGAGCAACAGCAGCCGGCCGCGGCGCAGAAGTCGCAGCCGGCGGCCCCGCTCAAGTGGGAGTACTGCACCCTCACCGGCCACGCCTTCAAATCCAGAGAGGTCGGGCTCTCGACGCGCTCCGTCCCGGCGGCCGTCATCCACTGTCTCCCGAACGCGCCGGAGGAGGTCGAAGGCGGGACCCACGAACTCGCCATCGCCAACGCGCTGGCCCGCCTCGGCGAAGACGGCTGGGAACTGGTCGCCGTCCGCGAGACCTTCAAGCTGAGCGAAGGCAACGGCGACAGCCATCCCGTCTTCTACCTCAAGCGGCCGAAGAGGCAGGAATAAGAAGGGGTGCCGGGTGTCGGGTGACGGGTGACGGGTAAAGGCAAGTTGCTTTGACCCGTCACCCGACACCCGCTCTCAGGCGACAATCATCGTGCCGGTGCCCTCGTCGGTGAAGACTTCGGAGAGGATGGCGTTGCGGGCGGAGCCGTCGATGATGTGGGCGCTGCGCACGCCGCGGGCGAGCGTGTCGGCGATGTTCTGGAGCTTGGGAATCATGCCGCCCGTGGCGACGCCCTCGCCGATGAGCCTGTTTATGTCCTCGATGCTCAGGCGCGAGAGCTTCGAAGCCGGGTCGCCGTGGCGCAGGTAGATGCCGTCCACGTCCGAGAGCATGACCAGCTTCTCGGCCCCGAGGCGGATGGCGATTTCGGCGGCGATGGTGTCGGCGTTGATGTTGAAGACGCGCCCTTCGGCGTCGGCGCCGAGGGAAGAGACGACCGGCAAGTAGTCGTGGTCTAAGAGGACGCGCAGCAGCCGGTCGTTCACGTCAACCACGTCGCCGACGTGGCCGAAGTCAACGCGCTGGCTGAGGCCCGTCTCACGGTTTAAAACGTCCTTCGGCGGCCTGCGCTCGGCGACGACGATGTTGCCGTCCACGCCCGAGAGCCCGACGGCCTGGATGCCGCGCAGGCGCAGCACGGCGAGGATGTCGGTGTTGATCTTGCCGGCGAAAATCATCTTCGCCATGTCGAGCGTCGCGTCGTCGGTGACGCGGCGGCCGTTGATGATGGTCTGCTCGACGCCCAACTGCACGGCCAGCTCCGTCAACTGCTTCCCGCCGCCGTGGACGACGCAGACGCGGATGCCGACCTGATGGAGCAGCGCCAACTCCTCGGCGAGCGACGCGAGCAACTCGTGCTCGTCCGTCACCTTCCCCGAGAGCTTGACGACGAAGGTCTTGCCCTTGAAGCGTTGAATGTAGGGCAAAGCCTCGCGCAGAATGTCCAGGCGCCGCTGGCTCATCCTTCGACTCCTCCCAGCAACTTTGACAGGATTGCCTTCTGGACGTGGAGGCGGTTCTCCGCCTCGTCTATGACGACGGAGGCGGGCGAGTCGATGACCTCGTCCGTCACGATGCAGTTGCGGCGGACGGGCAGACAGTGCATGAAGAGGCCGCCGTCGGTGCGCCGCATCTTCGCGGCGTCAACAATCCACTCGCCGCGGTAGGGCGCGCGCTCTTCGATGTCGTCCTGCGGCGAGCCGTAAAACTCGCGGCTCCCCCAGCTCTTCGCGTAGACGACCTCGGCGCCCTCGAAAGCCTCTTCCACGTCGTGCGTCACGCTGACGGTCGCGCCCGCGTCGAAGGCCCGGCCGTTAATCTCCGCCATCAACTCTTCGTCAAGCTCGTAGCCGGGCGGGTGCGCAATCGTCAGGTCGTGCCCCATCTGCGCGGCGGCCAGCGCGAAGCTGTTCGGGACCGCCATCGGCAGAGGCTTCGGGTGCCACGCCCACGTCATCAGCACGCGCTTGCGCCCCCCGCCCAGCTTCTCGCGGACGGTGAGCATGTCGGCCATCGACTGGCAGGGGTGGTGCATGGCCGATTCGAGGTTGACGATTGGGACCTCGGAGTATTTCGCGAAGGCCGAGAGCACGGGGTCGCGCCGCTCCTCCTTCCAGTCTTTGAGGGCGGCGAAGGTGCGGACGCCGACGGCGGCGCAGTAGCGGCCGAGCACGCGGACGAACTCGGCGACGTGCTCCGTCTTGTCGCCGTCCATGACGACGCCCTCGCGGTGCTCAAGCGTCCAGCTCGTGCCGCCCGGTTCGAGCACGACGGCGTTGCCGCCCAACTCGTAAATGCCGACCTGCATCGAGGCGCGCGTCCGCAAGGAAGGGTTGAAGAAGACGAGCCCGACCGAGCGGCCTTCGAGCGGGCGCGAACGGTCCTCGCCGCGCTTCAGGCGCAGCGCCGCGTCGAGCAAGCCTTCAAGCTCCTCGCGCGTCCAGTCGGCGGTCGTCAGAAAGTGTCTCGGCATCAGGCTCAATCGAGTTTCGCGGCCTTCAAGGCGTCAACGAACAGCCCGGCCTCTTCGACGGTCAGGCAGAGCGGCGGCAGCAGCCGAAGCACCTTCGGGTCGCTCGACGTGCCGGTGATGATGCGGCGTTCGAGCAGAGCCTTCTGCGCTTTGGCCGCGACCGCGTCTTCAAATTCGACGCCGAGCAGCAGGCCGACGCCGCGCAAGCCCCTGACGCCGGGCACTCCGGCAAGGCTCTCCCGCAGGAAGCCTTCGACGGCGCGCGCGTTGGCGAGCATCCCGTCGGCCTCTATCGCTTCGAGCGTCGCCACGACGGCCGCCATCGCCAGCATCCCGCCGCCGAAGGTCGTCCCCAAATCGTTCTCTTTAATCGAGCCCGCCACCTCTTCCGTCGTCAGGCACGCGCCGACGGGCACGCCGCTCCCCAAAGCCTTCGCCAGCGTGATGATGTCAGGCACTATCCCTGCGCCGGCCTCGCTCCCCGCGAAGAACCAACTACCCGTGCGGCCCATGCCCGTCTGCACCTCGTCGTAGATGAGGAGCATGCCGCGCTCGTCGCAGAGCTTTCTGAGCGACGAGTAGAACTCGGGCGGCGCCACGCGGACGCCGGACATCGACTGCACGGGCTCTAACATGACGGCCGCGACCGTCTCGTCCGCCAGCGACTCGACCGATTCAATCGAGCCGAACTCCGCGCACAGGTGGCCGGGCACGTTCGGCTTTCCGAGGTCGCGATACTTGCCGAGGAAGGTCGCGCTTATCGAGTCGGCCGTCCGCCCGTGGAAGCCGCCCGTGAAGGTGATGACGCTTTCGCGGCCCGTCCTCATGCGCGCCATGCGCATCGCGTTCTCGTTGGCCTCTGTGCCCGAGTTGCAGAAGAACGCCTTCGTTATCCCTTCGGGCGCGACGCCGACCAGCCTCTCCGAGGCGCGCGCGCGCACGCCCGAGTAGACGAGGTTCGAGTAGAACAGCAGCCGCCCGGCCTGCTCGGCGAGCGCCGCGACCACGCGCGGGTGGCTGTGGCCCGTGGCCGCGACGGCGTGCCCGCCATACAAGTCGAGGTAACGCTCGCCCTCGCTCGTCTCGACCCAAGACCCGCTCCCGCGCTCGACGGCGAACGGGAACTTCTTGTAGGTCGCGAGCTGGAACTCGTCCTCGCGCGCGGCGATTTCGTCGAAACTGGTCGTCGTCTCTTGAGTCATCTCTTGTCCGTTACGGGTTGCCGCCGACGAGCATCAGCCCGGTCTTCTCTTCGAGCCCGAACATCAGGTTCATGTTCTGCACGGCCTGCCCGGCGGCGCCTTTGACGAGGTTGTCGATGACGGAGAAGACGACGAGCTGGCGGCCGCGGGCGGCGAAGCCGAGGTCGCAGAAGTTCGTCATCTTCACCCAGTTGATGTCGGGCGAGCCGGGCACTAATCGGACGAAGAAGCTGCCGCGGTAAAACTCTTCGTAGAGGGCGCGCAAGCTCTCGGCCGTCGTCTCCGACTTGGCCTCGGCGTAGATGCTGGCGAAGATGCCACGCGAGACGGGCAGCGAGTGCGTCATGAAGACCAGCTCGTTCGTCCAGTCTCCGACCCGACGCAACGTCTGCTCTATCTCGGGGACGTGCTGATGGGTGAAAGGCTTGTAAGCATAGAAAGAGTTCGACCGCTGCGGGTGGTGCGTGTTGGCGGCAGGCTTGATACCGGAGCCGGAGGAGCCGGTCTTCGCATCCACGACGACGCGGCCCTCGACCAAGTTATTCGAGACGAGCGGGGCGAGGCCCAGCAGCGTCGCCGTCGCGAAGCAGCCGGGGTTGCTGACGAGGCGCGCGCGGCTTATCTGCTCGCGGTTGACTTCGGTCAGCCCGTAGACGAACTCGCGCTGCAAATCAATCGCCGTGTGCTCGCGCCCGTAGTGGGCGGCGAACTCCTCGGCGCTCGAAAGCCTGAAGTCGCCCGACAGGTCAACGACCTTCACGTTCGACGGCAGGCGCGGCGCGATTTCCAAAGCCTGCCCGTGCGGCAGCGCGAGGAAGACGCAGTCGAGCACGGAAAGGCTCTCGAACTCCTCGGGGGCCTTCACGAAGCTGAGGCCGGTCAGCCCGTAGAGGTTCCTGTGGACATCGCCGACGGCCTTGCCCGCGTGCTCGTTGGCCGTGACGAGCACGACCTCGGCGTGCGGGTGGGAGAGCAGGATGCGCAGAAGCTCCGCCCCGCCGTACCCGGACCCCCCGAAGATGCCCACCCTGATTTTCATTCTCTTCACTCCGGACTTCCCTGCGGCGCGGAAACAATTTCACCGACGCG
>DASZEK010000185.1:0-3085 GCA_035941045.1 Pyrinomonadaceae bacterium
CTTGTCTTTAACCGTCACCCGACACCCGGCACCCGACGCCCGGCCTCAAAGTTATGCCTGAGCTACTAGTCCATTACCCGGACGGGCGCGCGCCCGAGCCTCTGCCGCTGGGGCGGCTGCGCATCACCATCGGCCGCTCGGCGCGCAACGACGTGTGCATCCCCGACCCCTTCGCCTCGCGCGTCCACGCCGAAGTCCGCCGCGAGGGCGACCAGTACGTCCTGCAAGACCTCGGCTCGGCCAACGGCACCTACTACAACGGCTCGCGCGCCGAGCAGCCCATCGCGCTCACCAACGGCGGGCGCATCCAGATAGGCGAGACCGAAATCGTCTTCCGCGACCACCCGGCCGTCGCCGAGCTGGCCGCGCCCACCATCGAGGAGGCGCGAGCGCCCGTCCCCGAAGCCACCATCGCCTTCGACTCGACGCACCACACCACTTCGGGGCTGCTCGAAGCCATCGAGGGCGCGCGCACGCAGACCTCGGGCCGCCACTCGTCGGCCGCCACCATGATTCCGCAGCGCGCCGTCGAGCAGGGCGACCTGCTCGCCCTCATCTCGAAGGTCGGCGTCACGCTCTTGGCGCCCGCCACGCTCGACGAGACTCTGGAGCGCGTCGCCCGCCTCGTCTTCGACGCCGTCCCGGCCGAGCGGTGCCTCATCATGCTCCGCGACAAGGGCGGCGAGCTGAAGGTGCGCGCCGCCGAGACGCGCACCAGAAAGCCCGACGTGGGCGAGGTCCGCGTCAGCCGCGCCATCGTCGAGGAGGTCGTCAACAAGGGCCGCTCCGTCTTGACCTCCGACGCGCAGCACGACCCGCGCTTCATGTCGAGCACGGTCACGTTCCAGGGCATCCGCTCCGTCTTGGCCGTCCCCTTGGGCGTCGGCGCCGACCCGAACGCCCCGACCCCGCCCGGCACCGAAGAGCAGAAAATCTTCGGCATGATTTACGCCGACTCGCCTTTGACTGAGTCGCGCTTCACCGAAGACCACCTGAAAGTCCTGACGACGCTCGGCTCCGTCGCCGCCATCCGCGTCGAGAACGCGCGCCTCCTCGAAGAGCACCTCGAACAGCAGTCGCTTGAGAGGGAGTTGCAGCTCGCGCGCGAGATACAGCAGCGGTTCCAGCCGACCTCGCCGCCCCACGTCGAGGGCTACGAGCTACAGGGCATCAGCTTCCCTTCGTATCAAATCGGCGGCGACTACTACGACTTCATCAAGTGCCCGGACGGCCGCCTCGTCGTCGCCCTAGGCGACGTGTCGGGCAAGGGCACGTCGGCCGCGCTCCTGATGTCGAGCTTGCACGCCGCCGTCCACGCGCAGGTCGCCGCCAGCCGCCCCTTGGGCGAGTCCATCCGCGCCGTCAACCGCTACCTCGCCGACAACACGCCCGGCAACCGCTTCGTCACGCTCTTCTACGCCGAGCTGGACGCCGCGACCGGCGCGCTCGCCTTCATCAACGCCGGCCACAACCCGCCGCTCATCGCCCACGGCGCCGGCACCGTCGAGCAGTTGGCCCCCGGCGGCCTCCCGCTCGGCATCCTGCCCGACGGCGACTACCGCGAGGGGCGCACCGTGCTCCACCCCGGCGACGTGCTCGTCGCTTATTCCGACGGCGTCACCGAGACGCAGAACCCGAAGGGCGAGGAGTTCGGCCCGGCCCGCCTCCAATCGGTCGTGCAGCAGAACACCGACCGCACGGCCTCCGGCATCCGCGACAAGATAGAGTCGGCGCTCTCGGCCTTCGCGCAAGGGACGCCGGCCGTGGACGACATCACGCTCCTTATCGTCAAGCGCGAGGCCGCCGCCCGTTAACCGCGCGGCGGCCCCACAAGCCCCGAAGACTCTCACGTTCTCCGCACCCTTTTTCTGACACGCGCCCGCCACCCCGCGGCCCGCGGAAGGAGGACCAGTTGAAACGCTCGCGCGCCAACCCCCTCATCGCCATCAAGAACCAGTCGAACAACGTCCTGACCGACTACCAGATAGTCCGCATGATCCCCGCGCTCCAGCGCCAGATAACCGAGCACTTCCAGCCCGCCTGGGGCGTCCACGCGCAAATCATCTTCGCCGAGCGCGCCGTGCCGAAGGAGGCCTACGAGATAGTCGTCTTCGACAAGGCGCGCGACGCGGCCGACGCCGGCTACCTCGGCTACCACTTCTCGCCCGACGGCAACCCCGTCGCCACCATCTTCGCCCTCGAAGACATGAACGACGACGGCACCATCAGCGACACGCTCTCGCACGAGATTCTGGAAATGCTCGTGGACCCGGCCGTCAACCTCTACGCCTACCGCCCCGGCCACGGCACGCGCCCCGCGCGCGGCTACTTCTACGAGGTCTGCGACCCCGTCCAGTGCGTCAAGTACGAGATTGACGGCATCCTCGTCACCAACTTCGTCTACCCCGAGTGGTACGAGCACATCTGGCCCGAGGGCTCGCGCAAGTTCGACCACCTCGGCCACCTGACCAAGCCCTTCCAGGTCTTGAAGGGCTGCTACGCGGACATCTACGAGGAGCGGCGCGGCAAGCGCGGCGGGTTCACGACCGTCTGGGGCAGCGGCAGCGGCGTCCACAAGAAGCGCCACCGGCTGAAGTCGCGCATCAAGACGAGGGGGTTGCTGTAGGGAGTTCTAACGTGTGAGGTCGCGCACGCTGCGCGCGATGCGCTCGGCCGACTTCTCGCCGACGCCGTCCACGAGGTCGAGGCCGCCGCCGTCCACGAACTTGCGCAGGTCTTCGAGCGAGGAGACTTTGAACTGCTGGTAGAGCGTGGCGGCCGTCTTCAGGCCGACGCCTTCGACTTCGAGCAGGTCGAGCACCGACTCGGGCGTCTCACCCGTCAGGCGCTCCCATGCCTCGAAGGTGCCGCGCTCAAGGAGTGCTACGCCGACATCTACGAGGAGCGGCGCGGCGACGAGGGCGGCTTCAAGACCGTCTGGGGCAGCGGGCAGGGCGCGCACAAGAAGCGCCACCGCATGAAGTCGCGCGTCCAGACGAGGGGCCTGCTGTAAGAAAGGGCGGCCGACGGTAGTCAGTCTTCAGCAGGAAACGAACGGGGGCCGGCGTGCTGAAGCGCCGGCCCC
>DASZEK010000186.1:0-19034 GCA_035941045.1 Pyrinomonadaceae bacterium
AGACAGCATGTCTCCCGCCGGCAGGCGCCCCGCGTTCCAGAATCTGGCCGGAGAGAGCAAAAGACAGTCTAACAGGGCAATAACATACCTGAGGCACCCCGTTCCTCTCCCACCCCTTGGGCAGCGCCTTCACTCTTTTTAAGAACCCGGCCGTGCCGGCCTAGACTCCGCAGCCGAAAGGTTTTAGGCTGGAGCGGTCCTAAAACCCCCGAACTGTCATATCCCCAACTTTAACTCTCAGGGAGGGTAAGTGTGCCCGACAGGACCGTGCTCGTCGTCGAGGACTTCGACGACACCCGCGCCATGATCCGCCTGCTTCTGGAGATGAAAGGCTGCCGTGTCCTGGAGGCGGTTAACGGCCGGGAAGCCGTGGACGCCGCCTCCGCCCGCGGCTCCGAGATTAACTTGATTTTGATGGACCTGCGCATGCCGGTCATGACTGGGGTGGAGGCCACGCGCCTCATCCACGAGCAGTCAGAGACCCGCCGCGTGCCCATCGTGGCGATGTCGGCCCACTGCGAGGGTAACTGGCGGGACGAGGCGCTGGCCGCCGGGGCCGTCGACTGCTTCAGCAAGCCCATCGAGTTCGGGCTCCTCGACGAGATCATCGGCCGCTACGCGCCCGAGGTCGCGTGACGCGGCTTCGGCCGTCGCTTCGGAGTAATGACAAAAGAGATTTCTCAGGACAGCCAGGACCTCTTCCGCCTGATCGCGGAGAACGTCCGCGACTTCGCCGTCTTCATGACGGACCCGGAAGGTCGCGTCCTCAGTTGGAACCCCGGCGTCGAAAGCTTGCTCGGGTACGCCGAAGGTGAGTGGGTCGGCCGGGACGCGTCGATCATCTTCACGCCGGAGGATCGCGAGCAGGGGGAACACCTGTCGGAGATGGAGACGGCGCTGCGCGAAGGGCGGGCCGAGGACAAGCGCTGGCACCTGCACAGGGACGGCTCCCGCTTCTGGGCCGACGGCTTCCTCATGCTGCTCAAAGACGGGCGCGGGGAGGCGCGGGGCTTCGCCAAGATATTGCGCGACGACACCGAGGCCAAGCTGACCGAGGAGAGGCTGCGCGAATCCGAGGAGCGCTTCCAGCGGGTCGTGGAGCTCTCGCCCGACGCCATCGCCGTCCACGCCGAAGGGGTGGTGCTCTTCATCAACACCACCGGGGCGAAACTCCTGCGCGCCGAAGGCCCCGAGCAGATCGTCGGCAAACCAATCGCGGGGCTGATTCACCCCGACTACCACGAGATCATCCGCGGGCGGATCGAGAAGGCGAGCCGCGGAGAGGCGTCGCCGCCGGCGGAGATCAAGTTCGTCCGGCTCGACGGGACGGAACTCTACGGGGAATTGGCCTCGGCCCCCCTACTTTACCAGGGCAGGCCCGCGCTTCAGGCCGTCGTCCGCGACCTCACCCGACGCAAGCAGGCCGAGCAGACGCTGCGCGAGAGCGAAAAGCGTTTCCGCCTCATCTTCAACCAGCAGTTCCAGTTCATGGCCATCCTCTCGCCCGAGGGCGTACTGCTCGACGTCAACGAGCTGCCGCTGCGCGCCGCCGGCGTCACGCGCGAGCAGGTCCTGGGCAGGCTGTTCTGGGAGACGCCGTGGTGGGAGGGCCTCCCGGAGATGCAGGCGGGCTGGCCCGCACGGCTCGCCGAGGCCGCGCGCTCCGACGGCCCTGTCTTCACCGTGGATTTGTACCGGGCCGCTGACGGCACGAGAATCGCGGACGCCTCGGTCACCGCCGTCAGGGATTCAGACGGCCGCGTCGAGTTCTTCATCGTCCAGGCGTCGGACATCACCGAGCGCAAGCGGGCCGAGGAGGAGCGCGAGCGGCTCCTGCGAGAGGCGCAGGAGGCGAACCGCCTGAAGGACGAGTTCCTCGCCACCGTCTCGCACGAGCTGCGCACGCCGCTGACCGCAATACTCGGCTGGGCTCACCTTCTACGCGGCGGGGGGCTCAAGGCGGGGGCCGTGAGTAAGGCACTTGAGACCATCGAGCGCAACGCCCGGTCGCAGTCGCAGCTCATCGACGACCTCCTCGACGTGTCGCGCATCGTCACCGGCAAGCTCCGCCTCGACGTCGTGCCGGTCAGCCCGAGCACGTTCATCGACGCGGCCGTCGAAGCCGTGCGCCCCGCGGCCGAGGCCAAGGGGGTGCGGTTGCAGAAGCTAATTGACACCGGCGTACAGACCGTCATGGTGGACCCGGCCCGCCTCCAGCAGGTCGTGTGGAACTTGCTGACGAACGCCGTCAAGTTCACGCCCCGCGGCGGGCTCGTGCAGATGAGGCTGGAGAGAGTCAACTCGCAGGTCGAGATGTCGGTGACGGACACGGGCGCGGGGATAGACCCGGAGTTCCTGCCCCACGTCTTCGAGCGGTTCCGGCAGGCCGACCAGAGGACGACGCGCCAGCATGGGGGGCTGGGACTTGGGCTCGCCATCGTACGCCACCTGGTGGAGCTGCACGGCGGCACGGTCCGCGCCGACAGCGGGGGTGAAGGGGCGGGGTCGACGTTTACCGTATCGCTGCCGGTCGCGCCTATCCATCGTAGGGAGGAGGCACAAGAGGGCGCCCGACCGGCGGCAATTGAGACGCTGCCCGCGCACGAGTGCCCGGAGAGGCTCGACGGGTTAAGGGTGCTCGTCGTGGACGACGAGCCGGACGCGCGGGAGTTGCTGGCCGTGGGACTGGGTCAATGTGGGGCGGAGGTTGTTACCGCCTCCTCAGCGCACGAGGCCCTCAGGGCCATGGCGGGCGGGGCTTTCGACGTCCTGGTCAGCGACATCGGGATGCCGGGCGAGGACGGCTATGAGTTGATTCGAATGGTGAGGGCGCTACCTGCCGGCGGCGGAGGGGGGACGCCGGCCGTCGCGCTGACGGCGTACGCGAGGACTGAGGACCGACTGCGGGCGATGCGAGCGGGGTTCGAGATGCACGTCTCGAAGCCCGTGGAGTTGACCGAACTGGTGGTCGTCGTAGCCAACTTGGCACGGCGGGGAAGTCAAAGTTAGCGGTCGGGGTACTTGTGCCGCGCGGCCTACGGGCGGCGGCACCGAAGGGCGGTGACAGTCGAGTCTTATAAGCTCAATTGCGTCCGCTCGGAGACTCGCTGATTCGGGGCCGGGCGCATGCCGTGTGCCCGGTAGATATGTGGCAGGCATGCTCGTGAGCGGACCACTTGTTCGGCGCAGGGCGGCGCTTGAGGTTCTGCCACGGCACCTCGCGGACGAGGCCAATGATGATGCCGGGTGCGGCCTCTAAACTAGCTATCAAATTCGGCGCATCCATAATCCCCTCCGAATCGCACCCCCCCAGCAAGCCCCGGATCATGGCGCGGGTGTCGTCGAAGTCCTCGACGACGAGCACGGTCCTGTCCGGCACACTTACCCTCCTCGAACACTTGAATGGGAGTTAGTTATAGGGGAGAGGCCCCACCTCTGAGTAAAGCCTTTCTGCCCCGGAGTCTAGCCGACTACTTAATCGGCTCGGGCCCATCCCCTCAGTCGTCGCCGTGATGCCAGGTAGAGGTAGTTGAGAGGCCAAAGGATGGTCTGGAGGTGCGGCTTCAGTGTGTAATGGTTGAGCATCGAAGCCTTTAGGAGCCAGTAGGGCGGGGAGGGCGACTCGCGCCAGTACTCGGGCGCCCGCCTCCTCAGTTCCTCGTGGTAGCGCCGGTAGCCGTCGCCCGTCTTGGCCCGCTCGTGGTAGGTGGCGCAGGAGAGGATGCGGTCCACGTTTGTGAACCGGAAGCGCCGCGCGATTCTCACCCAGTAGTCGAAGTCCGCGATCAGGTCTTTCTCTTCATCCAGAAGGCCGACCTCTTCATACACCTCGCGCCGCCAGAAGATGGACGGCTGGTGCATCTGGTAGCCGAGCCAGAACTTCAACAGGCGCCCCATCCCGGCGTAGCGCCCTTCAAGCTTCTGCGGCGGGCGGGCGTCGGCGTAGACCTTCAGAACGTGGCCGGCGATGGCGGCCGTCGCGGCTGAGGCTTTCAGTTGCTCGGCTACGCAGCGCAGCGTCCCGGGCAGGTAGAAGTCATCGCTGTTGAGCCAGCACAGTATTTCGCCCGTGGCCCGTTGGAAGCCTTTGTTGATGGCGTGGACGTAACCGCGGTCCGGCTCGCTGACCCGGTATGAGAGGTGGCGCGCGTACCTTTCGATGATTTCACGACTGCCGTCGTCACTTCCGCCGTCGATTATGATGTATTCGAGCTGTGGGTAACCTTGCAGCAGCACGGACCTGATGGTGCGTTCAAGAAACTCTGCCTGGTTATAGGAAGGGGTGACGACTGTAATGCAGGGCCACTCCTGCCCGCCCGGCGGCGAGTCGGCGAGGGGCACGGACGCCTCCGTCCAAGGCCACCCGGACAGCCCGGGCGGGGGCGCCGGGAGGTCGGCGATGGAAATCGCGGGCACCTGCTTTTCACACTCCTCGTTAACGCCATGCCGCCCGAGAGGTCAGAGCGCGGCCCCGCCTACTTCGCGGCGGTGAGCGGGCTGGCGTGGCGGCTGACTACGCGCCAGGCGCCGTCGCGGCTGACCCAAACGTCGGTGAAGAAGTAGCTGCCGCCCAAGTTCTCGTCGTTCGCGGCGCTGGCGGTCTGCGTCAGGCGCCCGCTGACGATGGCCATCCTCCCGTAGAGCCTCACCGATAGGTCTTGGAACTCGTAGGAGGTCAGCTTCAGCTCGCGCAACGCATGGTCAAGATACTTAGTCCTGTCGCTGACGACGCCGGCCGCGCGCGGGCTGACCGAGACGAAATCGTCGGCGACGACCTGACCGAGCGTGCTGGCGTCGCGATGTTTGAGCGCATCCATCCACTTCGTCTCAAGCGCGAGCAGGCTCCTCTCGATCTCCTCGCGGGAGGGGCGCGCGGGGGTGCCACTTGAATCCTCGACACTGGCCGGTCTTTCGGTTTCGGCCTCCGGCGGCAGCGCCCGCCGCCAGGCGTCCGCCGTGCTGTCTGGCTTTTGCTCCCCGCCCTTCTTCTCCTGCGCGATAACCGTGGGCGTGGTGGTGAATACAAGCGCGCCAGTTGCGAAAGCTAAAAAGCACTTTAACGTCTTCCTCATGAACTTTACCTTTCGGCCGCCTCGTCACGCGGCGCCGGTGTGAGCACGTGCGGTATGAGTGATTTAACCACCGGCCGAGACCCGCAGTTGATTCCTGACGGCCTTGATGCCGGCGACGCCCCGCGCGACCTGCTCCGCGCGCGACTTCTGCGCGGGGGTGGCGACAGTGCCGCTCAGCGTCAGCACGCCGTCTTTAACTTCCACGACGGGGTTCGCGCCCTTCAGCTCCGCGTCGGAGCCGAGCGCGGCGCGGGCCTGCGTAAATAGGAACAGGTCGTTGCCGCCGGAACCTATCTGCGGCCGGGGCACGTCGGCCGCCTTCGTCTTCTCGACGACGCCGCCGGCCCCGGTCGGAGTCGTCACGACAGCCGCCGGAGCGGTGTTGCCGGCCGAAGGAGGCGTCAGCGCCTGCGTGGTCTTGGCGGCGGGCGTCGCGTTCGCGACTGCGCCGGAGGGCTGTGTGTTGCTGACAGTGTTGCCGCTGCCGCCCGAGGCGTTGCCGGCCCCGCCGCATCCGTTGAGGACGAGTGCCGCGTAAAAGATGAATGATGCTGCGAGATGTTTTCTATTCATGTTTCTTCCCGTCGCTTGTATGGTCTCCGCCGTTCGATTCACGCATCCAATCCCAGCCGAGGAGGCGTCGGTCCTCCGAGTCGAGGGCGTAGCCCGCGGCCCGGCGGTAGACCGCACGGTACGCCCTGGCCGTGCGCTCGATGCTAAAGTCTCCGAGGCGGCGCGCGCCGAGCCTTCGCAACTTGGCGCGCAGCCCCCGGTTAGTAGCCATGCGCGCCAGCGCGCTGGCGACCTCTTCGACTGAGAAGGGGTTGAAAAGCAGGGCCGCCCCCGCCACCTGTTCGGGCAGCGACGTGACGGCAGAGCAAGCCACCGGCGCGCACAACTGCCACGCCTCGAAGATGGGCGCGCTCGCCGCCTCGAACAGCGTCGGGACGAAGACGAACTGCGCCGCGCAGTAGAGCGACCTCAATTCATCCTGAGAGACGAGGCCCGGAAACTTCACCTGCCCTTCGAGCCCCAGCTCCCTCATTCGCCGCTCGACGTGCGGCCAGAAGTCTGTCTTGAAACCCGTGCAGACGAAATCCACTTCGAGCCCGTGGCGCCCGCGCAGGAACGCGAGAGCTTCGAGAAGGCGGAGGTGGTTCTTGTGCTCCCACGTCACCGCCGGGTAGAGCGCGAAGGGGCGATCCGTCAGCCCGAACTTCTTTCTGACCGCCGGCGCCGAATATTCGGCGGTCCTCCGCTCGCTGTGCTCTAAAGGGGGCGGCGCCCAGGGGATCACCTGCACCTTCGAGGGGCCGACGCCGTAGCGCCCGACGATGTCGCGCTTGACGAACTCGGAGGCGGCGACGACCGTGTGGGCCTCGCGGAAGGCGGACGGGTGCAGTGCCTCGCGGCGGGCTACTTCGGCCGGGGTAAAAAACTCGGGGTGGTGGAGGTGCTGTAGGTCATGAGGATTGTAGACGCTCGGCAGCCCGCACGCCTCGAAGTACTGGAAGGGGAAGTGGACGACGTGGCAGCCGAGGCCCTGATAAAAATTCCTCGACGCGGCGGAGCGCGGTTCGCTCACAGCCACAGCCGCGCCCGCACCCGACGCCTGGCCCAAAAGGATGCGCCTGAAGTTTCGGGCCGCGGGGCGCAGAGGCCCGAGAGCACGCTTGAAGGGCTCCAATCTATCAACTTCCCACCCGCTTTGGGGGGCGGGTCCGCGAACGAGCGTCTGCCCCGGCGGGAGCAGAGCGCGCAGCCACTCGGGGTCTTCATGGGGGCCGACGAAGACGTACTCCTCAGGACCGTCTTCGAGGCGCGCGAGGGCCGTCAGCGCGCGGAGCACAGTCTCAATCCCGCCCGTACCCGTGCCAGGCACAATCTGCGCGTTGATGGCGACTCGGAGACTTTCCTGCAATAGAATCTCCAAAAAAATTAGTGAGACTGTTTCGCGGCTTCAGTACGCGCGACGGCACTCATCCGGCGACACCAGTGTTCGAGCACGAGCGCCTTGAATGAGACGGGACTTGTCACGTCCGGCTCGGTGGGGCCGAGCGCAAGGCGTGCCGCGCCCTCCGGACTGAGGACGCCCGACTGCACGAGGTAGCCGCCTCGCAAGGCATTGCCGTGCGCCGCGAACAGCGCCGCGTGCCACTCCGCGACCGGCGGGGCGAAGCCGCGCTTGGGCCGGCTCAAGACCCACTCGGGCAGCACGCCCCTCATCGCTTCTCTCAACCAGGTCTTCGCCGGCAGACGCACGTCCGTGTTCCCTTTGCGCAGGCCGATGACCGTCTCCACCAGTCTCCGGTCGAGCAGCGGCAGCCGCATCTCGACGGAAGACGCCATCGCGAGCCGGTCCCCTTGGGCGACGCCGTTCGCGCGCAGGTACGTGTCGCTCACGAGGCGCGTCAGGGTCACGTCAACCCTAGGCCAGGGAAGTGGGATGGTGAACATGTCGGCCGGGCTTGCCCCGGCGAGATGTTCGGCAAACTCCCTGCCGTAGAGCCTGCCAGCCTGTTCCCGCGCCGAGCGGAAGTCGGGCGACAAATCGTAGAAGACGAGCTGGCCGGCGGGCGTCGCGCTATGGTCTCGCCTGCGCCGCCAGCCAGACCGCGCGCCGCCCAGGTCCCGCGCCCACTCCGACAGCCCCGCGCGGGACAGCGACGGCGGCGCGCCGACCGAAAGGTAGTGAAGAGAGCCGCGTACGCCTCGCGAGCGCAGCGCCTCCTTCTCCATGGACTCGCGCGCCGCGCGCTGAAGCTGCGGGTATCCCCAGAACAACTCGTCGCCGCCCTGACCCTGAAGCACGACAGGCACGCCCTCTTCGCGCGCGCGCCGCATGACGGCGTAGTAAGCGTGCCCCGAGTAGTCTGCGACCGGGTCGTCGCGCCAGTAGTTCAGCTCGGGGAAGAACTCGACGACCTCACTCGTTTCGACCTCGACCTCGTGGAAGGGGAGGCCGAGGTGGCGCGCGACGGCGCGCGCCTCGTCTCTCTCGTCCAAGCCGTCGGGTCGTCCGGCATAGCCGACGCTGAAGGCGTGCAGGTCGCCCTCGTAGTGAGGGGCGGCGAGTGCGGCGACGGCGCTGGAATCGAGGCCGCCGCTCAGGGCGACACCGACGGGCACGTCGGCGCGCACCACGCGCCCGCTCACCTCTTCGAGCACTTCGCGGATAGCCGATGGCGCGTCCCCGACCAGCGGCGGCGCATCGTCCATCCGCCAGTAGCACTCCTCCACCACCCTCCACGGCTCGACCTCGACGACGAGCAGGCGCGCGGCGTCCAGCTTGCGCACCCCCTTGAGCGGCGTCCGCGGCTCGGGGACGTACTGGTAATGGAAGTAAAGGTTGACCGCCTCCTCGTTCAGCTCGAAGGGAACTTCGCCCGAGCGCAGCAGCGCCTTCATCTCGGAGGCGAAGAGCAGGCGGCCCGCCTTCTCGTAGAGGTAGAGCGGCTTTTCGCCTAAGGGGTCGCGCGCCAGAATCAGCCGGCCCCTCGCGTCGTCCCACAGGGCGAAGGCGAACATGCCGCGCAAATGTCTGACGCAGCCGGTGCCGTATTCGGCGTAGGCGTGGAGGATGGATTCGCAGTCGCTCCCTGTAGTGAACCGATGGCCGAGGGCTTCGAGGCGACGGCGCAGCTCGGCGTGGTTGTAAATCTCGCCGTTGGCGACGAGGGCGAGCGAGCGGTCAGCGTTGTAGAGGGGCTGTGAGCCGCCTTCAAGGTCTATGATCGAGAGGCGGCGGGCGGCTAGGGCGACGTGCGACGAGTGGTATTCGCCTTCGCCGTCGGGGCCGCGGTGGCGCAGCCCGCTGCTCATCGCCGCGACCCGTTCTATGTCGCCCGGCGTGATTTCCCCTCGACTGATGAGCCCGCTGATTCCGCACATATTCGCGCTGGAGAATTACTTCCTGAGAAATCTGAAGGTCAGGCCGAGCGTCAACCCGACGGGCTGGCCCGGTGTCCCGTGGATGCGCGCGATTGCCTCGTCGCCGGGGCGCACGCGCGACTCGAAATAGTTCTGCGTCTCGAAGTAGCGGCGGTCGAAGAGGTTATCGACGGCGAGGTTGAAGTCGAGTGAGCGCGTCAGCCGTCGGGACAGGTAAAGGTCTACCACGTCGAGGCCGGAGGCGCGGACCCGCGCGTCGAGCGGGTCGAGCCTGTAGCCGCCCGCGTGCCGGTAGCGGAGCGAGCCGGCGAAGCCGCGGAAGTCGGAGAGCGTCAGGCCCGCGTTGGCGACCGTGTGGGGAGCACCCTCGACGTACTCGCGCGGGCGAGTCCCGCGGTAGAAGGCGTTCATTACGCGCGTCAGCCCGCCGTCGAAGGAGAGGCGGCGGGTCAGGCGGAAAGAGTTCTTGACCTCGAAGCCGTAAGCGCGGCTCGGCCCCGCGAACTCGACGCTCCCGTCGTCGGGGACGTAGACCTGCTGGTTCGATTGGTCTATCAGGAACAGGTCGGCCGTCAGCGAGAACCGCTTGTAATTGCTCGACGTGCCGGCCTGATAAAAGTCGGTGGTCGCGACCCTCGGGCTCTCGGGCCGGCGGACGACGCCGCGCGCGTCCTGGCTGCTGATGCCGCGCCCGTAGTTGAAGTGGAGCGTCAGGGGCAGGCGGCTTGAGGGCGCGTAGGCGAGGCCGGCTTTCGGCTGCCATCGCCCCGCGCCTTTGAGGCCGGAGAGGGCGGGCCGGATTTTGTCTTCAAGGTCGAAGCGGAAGTGGTCGTAGCGCAAGCCCCCGGTCAGGTGCAGTCGGCCGCCGAGCAGGTCGAGCGACTGTTGCACGTAGCCCGCCGTGTTGGTGACTTTGGCGTCGGCGCTGGTAAGGAGGAAGCAAGCCGTGTCGGGCGCTTCGCCGTCGTTGGCCGGACAGGCGACGGGGTCGAGTCGGTTGACGAAGGCGCGGTTAGGGTTGCGCCCGACCGAAGGGTAGAGTCCGACGTTCGTCTGGAAGGCTTGCAGGTTGCCACCTGCGACGAGGAGCCCCCGTGCGCGGCCAAGCCTGAAGGGGCGGAGGTATTGCGCGTTCAGCCCTTCTTGCAGGCGCGAGTCGTGCTGCTGAATCTCGTCACCGTATTCCGGGTCGTTAAGAAAGAAAGTGAAGTTGGACCAGAGGTCGAACAGCGAACGCGTCAGGTAAGCCCCGGCCTTGAACACCCCCCCCCCCGCGTCTTCCTTCCGGTAGTAGGCGGCGAAGGTGCCCGCGCGCACGCGGCCCCCGTTATCAGGGTCTACGAAGCCGAAGCGGTCGAGAAGCCCCGCGGACACTAGGTCGAGGGGCAACTGACCCGAAGATGTGAAGTCGTTGCGGCCCGCGTTCAGCTTGAACCCTACGGCGGAGTCGCCGCCCATGTGGCGCGTGTAGTTGGCCGTAAGGTTCGTTCGCACGTAGCCGAGGGGATTGACAAAAGGGCCGTCCGTGCGCGAGCCCTCAAGGGCCACGAAAGCGTCGGCGCTCTTGAGCGCGGGGCTGTATGCCAGGAAGCCGCGGAAGGAATCGAACGACCCGCCCTGTATTCGGGCGGTGAGCGCGTCGGGCAGGGTCTCTCTGGTGCGGATGTGGACGACGCCGAGGCCGGAGAAGTCGCCGTACTCGGCGCTGAAAGGCCCGTTGAGGATATCAGCATCCTCTACCAGCTCAGGCGTCAGGCTCTTGAGCGAGCCGAGGTAGCCTTGCCCGTGGCCCTGCGACGCCTGGTTCTGCTGCACGTCGTCAACCAGCACCTTCAGCCCACCGCCGACGCCGCCGTGGTCGGCGTTGAAGCCGAAGCGTCGGACCTCAAGCGACTTGCCGCCGCCCTCGTGCTGGCCGGCGTTGATTCCGGCGTTCAGGGTGTGGAACAACTGATCGTCGCGCGCGAACAGCCCGTCCGAGAAGACCGCGCCGTTGCGCCGCTCGACGCCCGGGTCGCTCACGGACGACACGATGACCACGCTCTCGTGGACGGTCGGGACGACGAAGGTGATCCTGACTTGCAGGTTCTCCGTAGACTCCCCGCGGGGGAGGCAGCGCTCCCACGGCGCCACGTTCTGCCCCTCGACGCTCAGGGTCAGGTCTTCGTCCGGGGCCACCAGCCGGAAGCCGCCTTCCGAATCGCTCATCGTACGCGTCTCGCCGGAACGCGAGCGCGCGACCAACATCACACCCGATACAAATTCACCCCACGGCGAAACGACGACGCCGGACACGACGCGCGTCAGCCCGGCGGGGGCTTGCGCGAGCGCGCCCGCCACGACGCAGAGCACGGCCAGACAGGATGTAACTAATTTACGTAACAACGGCCTCACCCTCGAACTCATCCCCGAAGTCCCGCCGCGGGAGCGTCCTCAAGTCAAAGACGGGCTGGTCGTGGGCCGCGGCATACCTGTACCACTCGACTGTGCGGCGCAGACCTGCCGCGAACTCGGTACGTGCGCGGAAGCCGAACAGCTCGCAGGCGCGGGTCGAGTCCACGGCGCGGCGCGGCTGGCCGTCGGGCTTGGAGTGGTCCCAGACGAGTTCCCCGCGGAAGCCGGTCTCCGTGGCGATCAGGTACGCCAGCTCGCGGATGCTGATCTCGCCGCCGGCCCCGAGGTTGACGGGGTCGCGCCCGTCGTACCTTTCGGCCGCGAGCACGACGCCCTCGGCGGCGTCATCGACGTACAGAAACTCCCGCGTCGCGCGGCCCGTGCCCCAGACTTCGACGGAGGGCGCGCCCGCCTCGACGGCCTCGGTCAGCTTCCGGATGAGGGCGGGGATGACGTGTGAAGACTCCGGGGCGAAGTTGTCGCCGGGGCCGTAGAGGTTAGTCGGCAGCAGGTAGACGGCATTGAGGCCGTACTGGTCGCGATACGCCTGCCCCTGCACCAGCAGCGCCTTCTTGGCGATGCCGTACGGGGCGTTCGTCTCCTCGGGGTAGCCGGCCCACAGGTTTTTCTCGTCGAACGGCACGGGCGTGAGCTTCGGGTAAGAGCAGATAGTGCCGACCTGCACGAACTTCTCGACGCCGTGCAGGCGCGCGCCCTCCAAGAGCTGCGCGCCCATCATCAGGTTCTCGTAGAAGAACCGTCCGGGGCTTTCCATGTTCGCGCCGATGCCGCCGACCACCGCCGCCAAGTGGATGACGACCTGCGGGCGTACGTCGCGGTATAGCCACTTCACGTCCACGCCGCGCACGAGGTCGTAGTCGGAATGGCGGACCACGAACACGTCGCGGTGGCCGCGCTCGCGCAAGGCAGCGACGACGCGGCGACCCAGGAAGCCCTCGCCGCCCGTCACGCAAATCTTCTTGCCGGCGAGGGCGTTCGCCCACTGGTTGCTTTGTGAGTTCATGTCTGCTGAGTTCGGGTTACGCAAGGCACTCGACCAGGCTTTCAATCACGTAATCCACGTCCTCGTCCGCGAGACCGGCCCACGTCGGCAGGCTCAGGCCCCTCGCCGCAAGGCGCTCCGCGACGGGGCAATCGGCGCCGAGCGCCCCCTCGCGGTAAGGCGGCAGGAGGTGGACGGGGTAGAACACAGGGCGGGTCTCGACGCCGCGCCCCTCAAGCCGCGCCATGACCTCGTCGCGCCGGGAGGCGTCCCCCTCGCGGAGCATGGCGGTGAACATCCAGTACGCGTGGGCGGCCCACGTCTGCTCGCTCTGCCACGCGAGCGCCCCGACATCGCGCAGCCCCTCCTTGTACCTCGCGGCGATTTCGAGGCGGCGGCCGAGGTGCCAGTCGGCCTGCTCCATCTGCGCGAGGCCGAGGGCTGCCGAAAGGTTCATCATCCGGTAGTTGTAGCCGACGACGGGGAACCAGTAGCGGCGTTCCGGGTCCATGCCCTGTCCGCGCAGGAGGCGGACCCTTGCGGCCAGCGAGTCGTCGTCGGTCGTCACCATCCCGCCCTCGCCGGTCGAGATGATTTTGTTGCCGTAGAAGCTGAAGGCGGCGGCGTCTGCCAACGCGCCCACGCGCCTCCCCCTGTAGAGCGCGCCGTGCGCTTCGGCGGCGTCTTCCACGAGGAAGAGACCGTGGCGGCTCGCCAGGGAGCGGAGCACGTCCATGTCGGCGGGGTGGCCGTAGAGGTGGACGGCGACAATCCCTCGGGTGCGCGGCGTGATCTTCTCCTCGACGCGGGCCGGGTCGATGTTCCACGTCTTCGGTTCGGAGTCCACGAAGACGGGGCGGGCGCCGCAGTAGGTGACGGCGTTGGCGGTCGCCACGAAAGTCAGCGTCGGGACGATGACCTCGTCGCCGGGGCCGACGCCGTGCGCGAGCAGGGCGAGGTGAACGGCCGCCGTCCCGTTGCAGCACGCGACGGCGTGTTTGACGCCGCAGAACTCCGCGAACTTCGCCTCGAACAGGTCGAGGTATTTGCCGGCCGACGAGACCCAGCCCGAGTCCACGCAGTCGAGGACGTACTCCCTCTCCCTGCCGACCAGCATGGGCGCGGCGACGGGGATGCGCCTCTTCGCGTCGCCGGGTGCCCTGAGGCCGGCGCCCGCGTCCTGTTGGAAATCAAGCTCGACTGACATTCGTCTTCCTCTCGGCGGGGGTCGGGTGTTCGGCCGGACGCATTCGACCGCGGCGCCGTTCTTCCTTCAGGTAGCCCCACATCTGCGCCGTGTAGCCGTAGTGTTCGAGCAGGGTGAAGAGGAGAGCCTTGCCGAAGCCGTAATCCTTGCTGTAGACGACGCACCGGCGGAACATGTTGCGCACAGCCACGGTGCTCTTTATCAACCGGGCGAGCGGGCTGAACTGCGTCTTCCGCTCCGGCCACAGCTCGAAGAGGATGTAGCAGCCTTGGCCGTAATTGCTCATCGTCTTCAGAAGGGCGGGGAGCGTCTGCCGGTGGTGGTGTAGGACGACCGCCTCGGGGTTGAACTTCAACTCGTAGCCGAGGCTCCTGACACGGACGGACAACTCCGTGTCTTCGCCTCCGGGTTTGACGAAGCGTTCGTCGAACAGGTTAGCCTCGAAGAGCACTTCACGCCGGAAACAGGCGTTGGCCGTCACGAGGTAATCCACCACGCCGTCCCTGATGAGCGGGTTGAGCATGCCGGTCGCGTCCACGTATTCGCTCACGAGGTCCGCGTCGGCCCGCCTCACTACACCGCCGACCCCCGCCACATGTGGGGAGTCGAAGCCCTTCAACAGCTCCGAGAGCCACGTCTCGTCCGGCAGGCAATCGCTATCAGTGAAGGCGATGAAGTCGGCGTCGGCGGCCCTGATGCCGCAATTCCGTGCCGACGCGGGGCCGCCGTTCTGCCTCGAAAGGACCTTGACGGCATCGCCGAAGGTCCGCCGCAAGGTCTCGGCCGTGCCGTCGGTCGAGCCGTCGTCAACGACGATAATCTCGTGGGGCCGGAGCGACTGTCTGAGGAGGCATTCCACCGTTTGTCGAGCGGAGTGCCTCCTGTTGTATGTGGGCACGACCACCGAGACGGTCGGGCGTCCGTTGTCGTTTTGCAAGGCTGTCTCCCTGTGCTGCGTGGTTAAGACCGGATGGCTCTGCTCGGCCGTTAACCGTTAGCCGTTGACCTCGCGGAGCGCCCGCCTCGCGGCCTCGGCGTGCAGGACATCGAAGGAAGGGTTGAGTTCGAGTGCCGCCTTCAGGTAGTCCCCTGCCGCACGACGGTCGCCCAGCGCATTCGCAATCATCCCCGCGTGATAGAGGAGGCGCGGGTCGCGCGTCTTCAGACGCAGGGCCTCGTCCATCGCCGCCTTGGCCTCGGCGTATTGCCCTTTCTTGTAGAGTGCCCACGCCAGCGCGTCACAGGTGTAGATGTCTTTGCGTCGGTCGCGCTCTTTGCGTGCGAGGGCGAGCGCCTCGTCGAGATTGCGGTCGTGGTCGGTCCAGAAGTGGACGAAGTGGTGCCAGTCGTTCTCAGCCTCCGCGTTCTCCCGCTCCAGCGTCTTGAAGGACTTGTAGAACTTCTCCGCCTCCTCAGCGCGACCGAGCTTCGCGTGCAGGTCGCCGAGCGCCAGCGCGGTGTCGGCCGAAGGCTCGCCCTCGTACTCGCGCGCGTAGATGGCGAGGGCGCCTTCGGGGTCGCCCGCGGCGACGCGCGCACGCGCCTTGGCCCCGAGCGCCGCGCCGTAGCCGGGGAAGACGTAGAGGGCGCGTTCGAACTCACGCTCGGCCTCCGCTGTCTTGCCCTTGTTGAGGAGCGCGTCGCCGAGTTGGACGTGACACCAGGCGACCCTCTCGGGGTCTTTCGGGCTGGCGGCCTGAGCGGCGAGACGCATGGCGTCTATCGCCCCGTCGGCGTCGCCGTGCAGCCAGCGCAGGTAGGAGACGCGCGCGTAAGAAGAAGTGTCGGGACGCAGGTCTACCATCCTCTGCGCGGCCTCGACGGCGGCCGGGTATTCGCCGAGTTCTACGAGGGCGTCGGTCAGCGCGCCGTAGTTGTCGTGGTCCCGCGGGTTAAGCTGCGCGGCGCGGCGGGCGACTTCGAGCGCCTCCTCGAAGCGGTGAAAGGTGAGTAGGAGCTTGGCGCGCAACTTGAGCGCGTCGTAGTTGTCGGGCGCGACCCGCAGCGAGCGGTCGAGAGCCTCCATCGCCCTCGCGTTGATGTGGAAGTCCTCGGCCTCGCGCGCCTTCTGCATGAGGGCGGCGGCGAGCAGGTTGTAGCCCTTCGCAAGTTTAGGCTCCCGCTCGACGGCGGCGCGGGCGGCGCGTAGTTGGCGGTCGGCGGCGGTCGGCCGCTCTGACTCGGCGGGAAGAGGCTGTAAGAGCACGTCGGCCGCGGGGCTCGCCCCGCCCGCCGAAGAGCAGGCGGCCGAGAGCAGGCACGAGGCAGCGAGGAGGGCGGCGAGGAAAATTCTTTCTGACATAAGACCCGCTTGAAGTGGATGGGGCGGGGGCATGTGATAGCTCCACACGCCCCCGCCGCGTTCGTGTCGTTTAAAGGTTCGGGACGAAACCCTCTACGCTTGTCCCGTCCGCCGGATCACTACGGCCTCGGCGTGGGGCTCGGCGCCGGGCACGGGCCGTCCACCGTCGCCCCGTTCTGGCACTCGCGGCCGTGGAACGGGTTCTCGTAGCCGCTCCAGGGCGTCGCTAGGTACGGGAACGAAGTGCGGAACGGCTTGTCGTTCTGCGTGACGCCGTCGCCGAGCTGGTTGTTCGGCGCCTGGTTGCAGTTAGCCGTGCCGCCCGCGCACGCGTTGCCCGGCAGCAGGACGCCCGCGGCCACGCGGAAGGTGATGTCCACCACGTCGTCGCCGACGCGGCGGCCGTTCGGGTAGCCGCCGAGGTCGCCGCCGATGACGCCGAGCCGGTTAACGCTCCCCGGCGCAGTCGCGGGCACCGCCACGTTCAGGCGCATCAGCTCCGAAGGCACCGCGCCCGGCCCGGCACTCGGGTCCGCCGGGTCGTTCTGGACGGGCGGGCGGGTCGCGCCCGGCACGCCGGTCAGGAAGACGCGGACGAGGTCGTTGCGGCCGGAGGTCGGCGCGTCGAGCACAGGCGGATAGAGGAGGTTAATCAGCCTCACGGGCTCGACGCCGCGCGACGCCGTGCCGCGCACGTAGTCGAGGCGGTTAACGTCGGTGGCCGGGAGCTGCGAGTTGTAGAGGTCCTTGTCGTTCTCGGAGACGGTGGGCGAGGTGCCCATCGGGACGAACAACTCGTTGAAGAGCGGATTGGCGAGGCGCGAGACCTGCACGCAGGTGGCGTCGGCGCCGGGGATGCCTTGCCCGTTAGCGCAGGTGCCGGTCTGCGTCTGCGTGCCGTTCGTGTTGAGCACGCGCGTCGAGGGGCGGCTGGCCGTCGAGTAGATGCCGATAATGGCGTTCGGGTCCGACGGGCCGGAAGGGAGCGCGCCCGTCGCCGTCAGGAGCGCCGTCGGAATCTGGATGGCGATGGTGTGGACGTTGTAGCCGGCCGTGGCGTCAACGCCGTTCGAGTTCGGGAGCGGCGCGAGGTGCGCCGAGTTGAGCGGGCGCAGGCCGAGCAGGTCGAAGGCCGAGCCGAGGTCCACGTAGAAGCCCTCGTCGCGCTGGCCGGCGAAAACCTTGATGTCGCCGGCGCCGGTCGGGACGGTGCTGATGGAGGGCTCGGCGAGGTTCGTCTCGTAGTTCGGCGTCGAGCGCGGGCCGATGTTGACGGGCGGCGTCGGAAGGTTGGTGCCGAGCGTGAATGTGGTGAAGGTCGGGTTGTTGGGGTCGCCTTGGCGGATGCGCGCCGTCACGTCCATGAACTGCTTAACGTTCCAGTCCGGGTCGGAGAGGTTGTCGATGGTGTTCGTGTTGTAGAGGAACGTGTCGCCGTTGCCGACGACGGTGCGGAAGCGGAATTCGATGGCGAGGTCCACGCGCGCGTCGCCGTTGTTGTCGAACCTGACTTGGTAGAGCACGTTGTCGTCGAACCTGAAGAAGTTCGGGCCGGCGGCCGGCTCTTCGAGCGGGATGAAGTTGGCTAAGACGGTGACGCTGTTCGGCCGGTCGGGGCTGACGAAGGCGTAAACGTCGGTGTTGTCGGCCAGCGGGTCGGCCGAGATGAGCGGGGCCTCGCGGTGGCTCGACGCCTCGGCGACGAACAGCCCCGAGGGCACGGAGGCTATCACCAGGCCGAGCATGCAGAGCGCGGCGGCGAGCAGTGTTTTACGTGGCGACCTTCGCATTACTTTTATTCCCTCCCTGTAGTTGGCCCGGATGGCCCGCCGCGCGCTGTTCACCGGGCTCCTGAAAAAATCCCGCGCGGTAAATCTGTTCCGGGGCGCTTATGGGGGCGCCCCTTGTCCCTTCTGATGGAACCTGCTGAAGATTGCGGGCCGGCGTCCTCCTGTGGGCGACACGCCGGCCTGCCCCTTCGCTTTACTCGCACGTGCCGAGTTACGGCCGTGGGCGAATTAACGCGTGGCCTTGGTCGAAGCTTTGCGAGGTGCAAAGGGGTCCGGGGGAATGCGCGGATTGTAGACCGGGAGAGTGAGGGCGTGTGTGGGGAAGCACACATAGCGCTGTCGGAAAAATCAGAAGCCGTGTCGGGGAATTCCCCGACACGGCTTCGCACTCGTGAGCGTTGTGTCCGGGTCAGTCTTCCTGCAACCAGCCCTGTCGCAGCGCGTAGCGGACCATGTCGGCGCGGCTTCGGAGGTTGAGCTTCTCCATCAGGCGGACCTTGTAGGTCTCGACCGTCTTGACGCTGATCTGGAGCTTGGCGCCGACCTCCTTGTTGCTGTAACCCCACGCGGCGAGGCGCAGCACTTGTTCCTCGCGCTCGCTCAACTCGACGCCCGGCTGTTTGCCCCCGCCCGTGTCCTGCCTGATGTAGCTGCTGACGAGCTTGCCGGCCAGGGTCGGGTCAACGTAAGAGCCGCCGCGAGCCACCGTCCTGACGGCGCGCACCAGCTCCTCCGTCACCGCGCGCTTGAGGACGTAGCCCGAGGCGCCCGCCTTGAGCAGTTGTTGCAGGTAGCCCCTGTCCTCGTAGACGGTGAGAGCCAGCACCTTGACCTGCGGGCACTCCGCGCGCAGCCGCTCGGTCGCCTCCGCCCCGTTCATGTCGGGCATCGACACGTCCATCACCACCACGTCCGGCAGCAGCCGCTTCGCCAGCAGCCACGCCGCCCTGCCGTCCTCGGCCTCTCCGACGACCTGCATGTCCGGCTGTGAGTTGATGAGCGCCTTCAGCCCCTCGCGGACGATCTGGTGGTCGTCGGCGACAAAGATGCGGAGTTTACTCATGCTAGCTCCCCCACGTAGTTGTAGAGCACCGTGTTAAGGCCGAGGTCAACATCTTAGCCGAAATTTCCGCCCGGCGGCGATTGCCGTCCGGGATGCGTCTTGGCTTAGTCGGGAGCATCGGTGTTATAACTCGGCGAATACGGACCCCGTTTTGCGCACGAGGG
Source organism: Pyrinomonadaceae bacterium (assembly GCA_035941045.1). Lineage (GTDB taxonomy): Bacteria > Acidobacteriota > Blastocatellia > Pyrinomonadales > Pyrinomonadaceae > QHXN01. The sequence goes on from DASZEK010000186.1 coordinate 18,887, forward strand.
GGAGGCCGCGTGCCCCGGCTGAAAGGACTGTCTTGAACTCGACGGATTTGACGATAAGGCCCTTGCGGGTCGAGGACGCCGGGGCGGTGTCGGAGATGTTGCGCGCGCAGCCGCCCGAGTACGCGCGCTTCTTCTACGCCTTCAGCTT
>DASZEK010000187.1:0-10814 GCA_035941045.1 Pyrinomonadaceae bacterium
GGTGACGGTTAAAGACAAGTCGCTTTTAACCGTCACCCGACACCCGGCACCCGACACCCTTATTGTCTTCTCAGTCTGTCGAACTCTTTTTCGAGCTGCTGCGCGTAGCGGCGGGCCTGGTCGGCGTTGCGGCCTCCGCGCTGCGCGAGCTGGAAGTGCTGGAGCGCGGCGACGACCTCCGCGCGCTTCAGCCCGTTGATGTTTTTGCCCTCGACGTAGTTGAGGCCGAGGTAGTAGTGCGCGTCGGGCAGTCCCGCTCCGGCCGCGGCCTGAAACTCCGAGAGCGCCGCGGCGCGGTTCGACGACCAAAGCTCGACGCCGCGCCTGTAGCGCGCGTTGGGCGTCGAGTCGGACGGCGGCTGCGGAGGCTGCGGCGGCAGCGACTGCGGCGCGGGCGTCGGCGCCGCCTGCGGCGCGCTCGGCGTCGCGGGCTGCGAAGCGGAAGCCGTCTCGCCCTGCCCCGGCGGCTGCGGCTGGCCCGGCTGGGCCTCGCCGGGGCGCGAGCCTTCGGCGGGCGTCGGGGCGGGCTGCGTCAGCTCCGCGAGCCTCTGGCGGGCCGACCCCGCCACGTCGGCCGAGGCGTTGGAGGCGAGCCGCTGGTAGGTCGAGCGCGCCTCGTCAACCCGGCCCGAGAGCCTGAGCGCGTCGGCGTAGGAGAGCAGGTCGTTCGGGTCGGCCGCCGACTCGCCGACGAGCGAGACGAGGCGGCGGTAGCTCTCGGCCGCGTCGCGGTGGAGCCCTTCGGCGTACTGGGCCGCGGCGAGCTGCCGCCAAGCCGTGAAGTCTTCCGGCGCGAGCCGCGCCACCGCCTTTAATTCTTCGATGGCCTCGCGGCGCGAGCCCGCGGCCACCAACAGTTCGGCGAGGCGGCGACGGCCGCGCGTGTTCGACGGGTCGACGGCGTTGGCCTCGCGGAGTCGGGCCAGCGCGCCCTCCATGTTCCCTTGCGCGAGGAGCGATTCGGCCTCGGCCAGTTTCTCTTCAAACACCTGCTTCGCGTCGGGCGCGGGCGGGAACAGGACCGGCGCCTGCGAGGCCGCATCCGTCGGCGACTGCGAGCGCCAGAAGCGGACGGCGACGAGGGCCGCGACCGTCACGAGCACGAGGACCGAGGCGCAGACGGCGACAACGACGGGCCACGTCTTCTTCTTCGGCGCCGGGGGAGTCGTCGGGGCCGGGGCCGCGTGCGCGTCGGTCGAAGCCGCGGCGAATGAGTCGTCGAAGACTTCGGTCGGGCCGCCGCCGACGGCGCCCGTCTCGCGCGTCGCGCCGAGGCCCGCCGATGTCTCGTGCGTGTCGAAGGGCGTGACGTGCCGCGGGACCGTGACGGTCAATTCTTCGTCGGGCGTGACGATGGTGGCGTCGGGGTCGTAGTCGGTGCCGGGGCGCGTGCGCGCGCCGTCTTGGCGGCCGTCGGCGCCCGCGCGCTCGCCCGTGTCGTGCTCGCGCAGGAGGCGTTCCAGCTCGGCGCGGCTGACGCGCGAGGTGTCGGCCGAGGCGCGCGCCGCGTCTTCGGGCGCGAGCCCCTCGGTCGCGCGCGCCGCGTCCTCCTTGAGCGGGATGGTCGAGGCGCGCGGCGAGACCTGCTCGCCCGCGCCCGCCGCCGTCAGCACGGCGCCGCAGCGGCGGCAGAAGCGCGCGCCGGGGAAAGTCTCCGCGCCGCAGATGGGACAGGTGTTCGGCATCCCTCTAGGGTCTCTCGGGCGGGCGCGCGGGCACCTGTTGGCGGGCGCCGCGGGTGCGCACGACGACGGTGCCGGCCAAGAGGTCGTGCAGCGCGCGCCCCTTCGAGTCGAAGGCGACGAGCAGGAAGCCGAGCCCGCCCGTCAAAAGCGTCAGGGGGTAGCCGACGAGGTGGCGCACGAGCGCGCGGCCGAAGCTCAAGGGCACGCCGTCGCGCCGCTCGATGCGAAGGCCCGCCACCCACTTGCCGAGCGTGCGCCCCGAAAGCCCCGCGACGAAGACGAGGTTCAGGACGGCGACGCCGGCCGACGCGAGATAGCCCGCGGTGAGTACGGCCGAGCTGCCGCGCCGCGCGTCGCCGAAGGCGCGGGCCAGCAGCGTCGAGAGCGCGAGCAGCGCGACCGGGATGATGTAATCGACGAGCAGGGCGCCGCAGCGCAGCGAGAAGGGCGCGCGCAGCCGCTCGAAGTTAAGCTCGGCGCGCGGCCTCGCCGCCGCGACCTCCGCCGCCCGCGCCGGCCTCGGCCGCGCCGCCTCTTGTTCTACTCGAAGGGACATTGGAAAAGTAGACAGTCGTCAGTAGTCAGCAGTCAGTAGAAAAACCTTACGCCATCAAATCGTCAGGGGTTTCAGCGTCAGCAACTACTGGCTACTGTCTACTGCCTTTCATCCTACGACAAAGTGGAGCGTGGTTTCGCCGAGGCGGAGGCGGTCGCCGTTCTCAAGCGGGCGCGGCTGTCGGGGGCCGAGGCGGACGGCGTCGTTGACGACCGTGCCGTTGACGCTCCCCAAGTCCTCCAGCAGAAAGGTGTCGCCGTGGCGCCAGATGCGCGCGTGGCGGCGCGAGATTTTGGTCTCGGGGTCGAAGCGCGAGAGGTCGATGTCGGGGAAGATGTTCGACTGCGGGTCAGTCCGCCCGACGAGGTTGCTCTCCTTGCTCAAGGTGAAAGTCGCGTCCGTGATTTCGGTCGTGCCCATGACGACGAGGCGGGCCGTGGCGCGCGCGGCCCTTAAGGACGCGCTGGCGGCGGCGATGGGCTGGCGCGCGCCGCAGTGGGCGCAGAACACGTCGTCGGCCGAGATGGTCTTGCCGCAGAAGCCGCAGTAGACCATCTCGACGGCCGTCGTCTTCACGTCGCCGGTCGTCGGGTGGTTGCCGCCGGGCGTGCCGTGGGCGGGGACGGCGCCGTAGCTGACGGCCCCGGCGCGCAGGCGGTCGCGGTGCTGGACGAGCGTCTCGCGCATCTCGGCGGCCGAGCGGAACCGCTTCTCCGGCTCGTACTCGACGGCGCGCATCAGTATCCGCTCCATCTCGTTCGAGAGCGAGGGGTTTATCTGGCGCGGCGTCGGGTTCTTCGTGAAGTCGAAGACGAGGAGGGGCTGGTCCTGCGGGTCGGAGCCCGTCATAAGGTGAAACATCGTCGCGCCCAGAGAGTAGATGTCCGAGCGCGGCTCGACCTTGCCGCTGAACAGCTCCGGCGGCGCGTAACCCATCGTGCCGACGGCGGTGACGCCCTTCTCCTGCGGCGAGACCCAGCGGGCGATGCCGAAGTCGATGAGCATCACGCGGCCCGTGTTGCCGTCAATCATCAGGTTGGCGGGCTTGAGGTCGCGGTAGATGATGGGGGGCCGCCGGTTGTGCAGGTAGTCGAGCACGTCGGCGACCTGCATGCCCCAGTCGGTGACGGTCAGCTCGTCGATGCGTCCGCCGGGCGCGTTGCGCAGCCGCGCCAGGCAGTCGCCGCCCGAGATGTACTTCATGACGAGGTAGAAGCGGCCCGAGTTATCCTCGAAGAAGTAGTCGTAGATGGTCGGGATGCTCGCGTGTTCGAGCGAGGCCAGAAGCATCGACTCGCGCTTGAAGTCGGCGATGGCCTTCTCCTGCTGCGACTCGTCGAGGTGCGACTGAATCATCTCCTTGACGGCGCGCGGGGCGTCGCCGAGGTTGCGGTCGCGGGCGTAGTAGACGGCGCCCATGCCGCCGCCGCCGATGCGCTTGGTGATTTCGTAGCGGGCGTGGAGGACGGTGCCGGGTTCGAGCTGGCGCGAGGAGCGGTGCCCTCCGCCCGTGCGGCTGTAGGCCATCGGGGGCACGTCGCCCGTGCCGCGCCCGCCCGCGCGCGCGCCCTGTCGGGGCATCTCGTCCTGCGGGCCGGTGTGCGATTCGAGGCCGGAGGAGGGGGCGGGGGCCGGGGGCGCCGTCGGCTCGCCCGTAATCAGGCCGGAGATAGGCTCGCGGACTTGGCCCGAGGCGGGGGCCTCCGGGGGCGACGTGTCGTGCACGGGCTCGCGCGCGGGGGCCGGGGCGGCCGCCTGCGGCCCGGCCGCGTCAATCAGCGTCGGCTGAAACTGCTCGCTGTAATCCTCTTCGCCCTCTTCGTCTTCTTCGTGATGGCCTTCGTCCGTGGGCTCGTCGGCGTCCACGTCGAGCAGGTCGGCCGTGCCGTGCGCTTGCGTAGGCGGCTCGTCCGGCGCGGCGGAGAGTGTGGATGAAGGGGAGGTTGTTTCGCCCGCGTCGGGCGCCACGGCGGGCGCGGGTTCGCCCTCCGCCGACTCGCGGCGGTTCGAGGGGGTGAGCGCGAGGCCGCAGTTGCCGCAGAAGCGGTCTTCCGGGGCGACCTCGGCGCCGCAGTTTACGCAGGAGACGATCACTTCGATTTAACTTCCAGACTCGGGCCTCGCGGTCAGCCGGCCAGCACGTGAAAGCGCAGGAAAGTCTTGCCGACGATGACCTCGTCGCCGTCCCGGAGGGGCTGGCGGTCGCCGGGCAGCAGGCGCCGGCCGCGGTTGACGAAGGTGCCGTTCGTCGAGCCCAAATCTTCGATGTAGTACTGCCCGGCGCGGCGCGTGATGCGCGCGTGGCGGCGCGAGACCTTGGCCTCGGGGTCGTCGCTGTCGAGGTCCACGTCCGGGAAGATGCCGCCGTCGGCGTCCCAGCGGCCGATGTGGGCCTCGTCCTCGTTCAAGGGGAACTCTTTGCCGACCGAGCGCCCGCGGTGGATGACGAGCTTGGCGTGCGCCTTCGACTCGGACGCGCGCGGCGGCGACGGCTCGCCCCGCGCGTGGCCGAGCGCCTGCGGCTGTCCCGCGAGAGAAGTGTGCATGGGCGTCACGACCTGCGACTGGCGGCCCGAGGCGACGCCGGCCGCCTCGGAGCGCCGGCGCTCGGGCGCGGAGTCGGGCGTCGAAGCCGGGGCGGCCGAAGGGGTCGCCCCCTCGTCCGGCCCGTCTGTCTCGGCGGCGACAATCGCGCCCTTCCTCGGCGGCGCCGACGCCGGCAGGATGGCCCCGCACTCGTCGCAATACTGCGAGCCCTCGATGTTCTCCGTGTGACACCTCTCGCAGGTGATCATCTTCTTCCTCTTCTTTGAGCCTGACTGTGCGGGCCGGCACGCCCCGGAGATGTCTCGGCGCCGCCGCTCGCAGTCGGGCCGCGCGCCGCGGGCGCCGGGGCGTCATTGTACCGCGTAAATCCGCGCCAAGAAAAGTCTGTGAGTCTGGAGTCTCGGAGTCGGGCAAGATGATGAAGAAGTTGCTGTTTAGACTCCGCGACCCCGGACCCCGGACTCCGGACTCTTGTGCATCTAAGAGTTGTCACGATTCGTTGGCTTTTCTGAAACCGGCCCGGCGCTTTGCACGTAGAAGATGTGCCGGCGCAGGCTTTTAGGTGAGCGGAGTCTTGGAGTTAGAGTGAAGCCGCGCGCATCGGCGCGAACGAAGCCGGCCCGACCCGTTTCAACCCTTTTTATTCCGGAAAAGGACGTTCTACAGATGGCTATCAGCCGTAAGAAGAAAGTTATTATCGCCGTGGCGGCCGCCGCCGTGCTGGCGATGATCGTCGTTATCAGCATCTTCGCCAAGGGCAAGGAGCAGCCCGAAGTCACGGTCGTCAAAGTCGAGGTCAGGCCCGAATTGAAGTCCACCGTCACGGCCCCCGGCGAGGTCCGCCCCATCCGCTTCGTCAACCTGACGAGCGAGGTCCAGGGCCGCATCGAAGAGATATCGGTCAACCCCGGCGACCCCGTCACCACCGGCCAGCCGCTCGTGCGCGTGGACCCCACGCAGCTCGAATCCTCGGCCGCCGCGCAGGCCGCCGCCGCCCAAGCCTCCATCAGCGACGTGCAGAACGCGCGCACCACCGTCCTCTCGGCCGAGAACAACGTCGCGCAGGCCAACCAGGCGCTCGCCACCGCCGAGGTCTCGCTCCAGCAGTCGCGGCAGGCCGTGGACACGGCGCAGACCTCTGTTGACCGCGAGCAGGTCAACCTCGCCACCGCGCAGCGCGAGCTGAAGCGGACGACCGAGCTCATCGAGTCGGGCGTCGCCTCGCGCTCCGAGTACGACACGGCGAGCGACCGGCTCAAGCAGGCTCAAGTCTCACTCCGCACGGCGCAGGCGCAGTTGCGCTCCGCCCAAATCGCCGTCGAGGAGTCGAAGGCGCGGGTCAACCAGCAGAAGGTCGCCGTGCGCGAGGCGCAGATCGGCGTCCAGCGCGCCCGCGAGAGCGTCCAGTCGAGCGAGGCGCGGGCCAACCAGCAGCAGGCCCTTCTGCGCGGCACCTCTTCGCTGCGCTACAAGGCCACCACCTACTCGCCCCTGACGGGCGTCGTCGTGGACATCCCGGCGCGCGTCGGCCAGTTCACGCTCGCCAGCACCTCGACCACGTCGCTGATGACCATCGCCGACATGACGACCATCAACGTCGAGGTCAACGTGGACGAGACCGAGATCGCGCAGGTCGAGGTCGGGCAGACGGCGAAGGTCAAGGTTGACGCGATGGGCGAGCACGAAATCGACGGCACCGTCCTCCAGAAGAACCCGCTCGCCATCAGCCGCAGCGACACGACGAGCGGCGGCATCTCGAACCGCGTCAACGTCCAGGAGGCCAAGGAGTTCAAGGTCGTCATCGAGCTGAAAGGGCTGACCGACGAAATCCGCAACTCGCTCCGCCCCGGCATGACCGCGACCGCCAACATCACCACCAAGACGAAGACCGACGTGCTGGCCGTGCCGCTTCAGGCCATCGTCGAGAAGGCGCCGACGCCGACCCCGACGCCGCCCGGCGGCCAGCAGGCGCCGGCCCCCTCGCCGACGGAGAAGCCGAAAGACGTGAAGGGCGTCTTCGTGCTCGACGGCGGCAAGGTCAAGTTCGTCCCCGTCGAGACGGGCATCACTGGCGAGAGCGACATCGAAATCACGAGCGGGCTCCAGAAGGACATGGAGGTCATCACCGGCCCGAGCCGCATCCTTCGCACGCTCAAGGAAGGCGACCCCGTCAAGAAGGACGAGCGCAAGCCCGGACAGGGCGACAAGCCTGGCGAGGAGAAGAAATGACCGAGGCGCCTCCCGTTGAGACCCCGCCCGCGGAGAGCGTCACGAGCGAGCGGGCCGAGGCGTCAACCGCCCGGCCGCGCTCGTCGGCCCCGCCCTCCGCGCTCATCTCGATGCGCGACATCTGGAAGACCTACCAGATGGGCGCCGAGCAACTGCACGCGCTGCGCGGCGTCTCCTTCGACGTGCAGCGCGGCGAGTACCTCGCCATCATCGGCCCCTCGGGCTCGGGCAAATCGACGCTGATGAACCTCATCGGCTGCCTCGACACGCCGAGCAAGGGCGACTACTGGATTAACGGCAAGATGGTCGCGCAGATGGACGACGACGAGCTGGCCCGCATCCGCAACAAGGAGATCGGCTTCGTCTTCCAGACCTTCAACCTGCTCGCCCGCGCCACGGCCCTGCACAACGTCGAGCTGCCGCTCGTCTACGCCGGCATCCCCGCCGCCGAGCGGCGCCAGCAGGCCGAGCGCGCCCTGCAAAACGTCGAGCTGTCGGACCGCATGACGCACCGCCCGAACGAGCTCTCCGGCGGCCAGCGCCAGAGGGTCGCCATCGCCCGCGCGCTCGTCAACCACCCTTCGATACTTCTGGCGGACGAGCCGACCGGCGCGCTCGACACCAAGACGAGCTACGAGATCATGGGCCTCTTCCAGCAGCTCCACGACGCCGGCAACACCATCATCCTCGTCACGCACGAGCACGACATCGCCGCGCGAGCCCACCGCGTCATCTCCATCCGCGACGGCCAGATCGAGAAGGACGAGCGGATCAAATAAGAACGGGTGTCGGGTGTCGGGTGTCGGGTGCCGGGGGGAGACGAGTTGCTTTCACCCGACGCCCGGCGCCCGGCACCCGAAACCTTTTAGATGGCAACCGAACTGCTCACAGAGCCGGCCCGCACCGAGCAGGGGCCGCCCCCGCCGCGGCCCTTCGGCGAGTCGCGCCCGCGCCGCCGCTCGCGCCTCCCGCCCTTCTTCCACACCACCTGGGAGTCGTTCCGCATCGCGCTCTCCAGCTTGCGGGCGAACAAGCTGAGGACGGCGCTGACGCTCGTCGGCGTCGTCGTCGGGGTGGCGGCCGTCATCGCCGTCGTCACCATCATCAAGGGGCTCGACCAGACGGTGGCGTCCACCTTCTCCTCGCAGGGCTCGACCGTCTTCACCATCTCGAAGCGCCCGCAGGTCATCACCTCGCGCGAGGACTTCCTCCGCTTTAACAAGCGCAAGGATGTGAAGGAGGAGGACGCCGACGCCATCGCCCGCCTCTGCAACCGCTGCTGGCGCACCGGCATCGCCGCCAACGCGCAGGCCACCGTCAAGGCCGGCGACAAGTCGTCCGAGAACGTCCGCGTCCGCGGCGTCACGCTCTCGATGTACGCCATCGAGGACACCGACATCGAGGCCGGCCGCGCGTGGACCGACGCCGAGGAGGCCGCCGGAAGAGACGTGGCCGTCATCGGCGCCGACGTGGTCGACAACCTCTTCGACGGCGCGCCGCTCGACCGAATCGTCGGCCGCGACATCCGCGTCGAGGGGCGCACCTACGAGGTGGTCGGCGTGGCCGAGCGGCTGGGCTCCATCTTCGGCTTCTCGCGCGACAACTTCGTGCAGATTCCCTACCCGACCTTCAAGAAGGTTTTCGGCACGCACAGCTCGCTCATCGTCTTTATACAAGTGCCGCACGACTCCGAGATGGCCGCCGCGCAGGACCAGGCCCGCGCCATCATGCGCAACCGCCGCGGCAAGACCTTCCGCGACGAGGAGGACGGCTTCTCCCTGGAGACGCAGGACGTGTTCATCGACCTCTACAAGAGCGCGACCTCGAACATCTACATCGTGACGGTCGGCGTGGCCGCCATCTCCTTGGTCGTCGGCGGCATCGTCGTCATGAACATCATGCTTGTCTCAGTCACCGAGCGGACGCGCGAGATAGGCATCCGCAAGGCCGTCGGCGCCAGCCGCCGCGACGTGCTCATGCAGTTCCTCATCGAAGCCGTCGTCATCACGGCCATCGGCGGCGCTCTGGGCGTCGGCGTCGGCTTCGCGCTCGCCTTCGGCCTCGCGCTCGCCATGGGCTTTCCCCTGCTCTTCAGCGTCGGCTCGGCCGTCCTCGGCGTGACCGTCTCCTCCGGCGTCGGCATCGTCAGCGGCCTCTGGCCCGCGTGGAAGGCTTCGAGCCTGAACCCCATCGAAGCTTTGAGGGCGGAGTGAGGGTCCTGTATGAGAGACGCCCTTCGACTGGTGCAAAAGCTTCTGGGCCTGCTGCTCCTCGGCTGCGGGACGGTGATGTTCCTGTCGGGCGTGGTCATCTCCTTGTTATTCCGCGACGGGTTAGGCCCGGATAGCGTGCCGAGTCATGGGTTCGAGGCGGCCGTTAGGTTCGCCCGTGAGTTCTGGCAGTTCTTGCTCGTCTCGGTCCTCCTCTGGGCGGCGGGCGGGCTTCTTTTGCGGCGCGTGATTCCATGACCTTCGACGACATCAAAGAGTCTGCGGCGATGGCGGTGGCGACCGTGAGGGCTAACAAGCTGCGGTCGTCGCTGACGATTTTGGGCGTGGCAATCGGCGTCGTGACGTTGACCTTCATGGTGTCAATCATTCAGGGCTTGAACAAAGCCTTCGCCGACCAGATTGAATCTCTCGGCTCGAACACCATCTTCGTCTCGAAGTTCGACCCGAGCTTCGGGCGCCCGCCGAACTCGGAGGAGCTGCACCGCAAGGACATCACGCTGGAGGACACGGAGGCCATCCGCGCGGAGACGGCGCGCAGCGTCGCCAGCGTCGCCCCCATCCGCCGCAAGATTGCGTCGAACGTCCGCTACGCCGACAAGGAGACCGACACGCCCATCCTCTTCGGCGTCACGCCCGAGTACGAGTTCACGCTCTCGCAGTACGTCGGGCGCGGGCGCTTCGTCACCGACCCCGACATCGCGGGGCGCGAGAACGTGGCCGTGCTCGCGCAGGACGTGGTGCGGGCGCTGTTCCCGTACGAGGACCCGCTCGGCAAGGAGATTAAAATCGAGGGGCGCCCCTTCCGCGTCGTCGGCGTCATGGAGACGCTCGGCAACTTCTTCGGCCAGTCGAGAGACAACTCCGTCTTCATCCCGCTCGCCACCTTCGACAAGTACTGGAAGGACATCGAGCCGCCCTTCGTCGTCTTCTTCATCATCGTCCGCCCGCACTCGCGCGCCGACGTGGCCGCCGCCACCGACGAGATAACGGACATCCTCCGCCGGCGCCGGGGCGTGGCCGCGGGCGAGAAGAACAACTTCGGCGTCTCGTCGCAGGACTCGCTCCTCGACTTCTACAACCAGTTGACGGGCGCGACGTGGCTCGTGCTGACGGCCATCTCCTTCGTCGCCCTGATGATTGGCGGCATCGGCGTGATGAACATCATGCTGGTGTCGGTGACGGAGCGGACGAAGGAGATAGGGGTCCGCAAGGCGGTCGGCGCGACGCGCGCCAACATCCTGTGGCAGTTCTTGACGGAGGCGGTGGTGTTGACGGGCCTGGGGGGCGTGGCGGGGCTGCTGGTGGGGGAGGCGGCGAGCCTTTTGATGAACAAGTATTCGCCGCTGCCGGCCTTCGTGCCGCTGTGGGCGATACTGGTCGGCGTCGGCATCTCGGCCACCGTCGGCCTCGTCTTCGGCCTCTGGCCCGCGTGGCGTGCCGCCCGCCTCGACCCCATCGAAGCACTCAGGTACGAATAGAAAAAGGTGCCGGGTGCCGGGTGTCAGGTGACGGGTAAAAGCAGATTGTCTTTACCCGTCACCTGACACCCGGCACCCGGCACCTTTT
>DASZEK010000188.1:0-15027 GCA_035941045.1 Pyrinomonadaceae bacterium
CGAGTAATGAGTGATGGGTGATGAGTAGAAGACTGGTTCTTACTCATCACCCATCACTCATCACCCATCACTTTTTTTTACGGCTTGGCGCTGCCGGCGGGCGGGGGCGTGGCCGGCGTGGTCGGCTGCGTGGCCGGGGCGCGGGTCGGGTCGCTGCCGGAGGCCGGCGGGCCGGGGCGCGTCGGCTCGACGCTGACTTCCTTCTTGGTGTCGGCCGGCTTGGGCTGCGTGGCCGGCGGCAGGGGGCGAACGTCGCGCGCGGGCGCGGTGCGGCGGATGGGGTTGGTGTTGTAGTTGGCGGGCAGCGTGCCGCCGTTGGCGATCACGTCGGCGATGATGTCGTTGCCCTTGCTGCTCGTGCTGATGATGACGCCGTTCTTGTCCACCGTCTTCGGCACGACGCCGCTGATCTCCTGCATCAGACCGCCGAAGAAGCCGGGGCCTTCGGGCTCGTCGAGGACGGCGTCCTTGGCCGTGTCGGGCACCTGCGCGCCGATGGTGGCGAGGCGCTCCTTCGCCTTGTCGGTGAAGTCGCTGTTCGGGTGCGTGCGCACGAGTTGCTGGAAGTACTTGGCGGCCTCGTCCGGCTCCTCCTCCTCCATGTAGGTGGTGCCGAGGCGGAAGAGCACTTCGGCCATGCGGGAGAAGTGCGGGTACTTCTCGGCTATCTCGCGGTAGCGCGACTGCGCGCCCTTCAGGTTGTTGGCGGCCTTGCGGTAGAACTTCTCGTAGTAGTGGTTGCCGACGAGCAGGTTGTGCATGGCGAGGTTCTCCTGAACCTCGTCCAAGCGGATTTCGACCTCGGGGCGGAGCGAGGAGTTCGGGAACTGCTGCATGAACGCCTTGAGGCGCTGCTCGGCCTTGCGCGCCGGGCCCATCTCGCGGTCGGGCAGGCCCATGCGGCGCATCTCGACCTCGGCCATCTTGAGCATCACGTCGTCGGCCAAGGGGTGCGTCGGGAAGAACGTGACCCAGTCCTGGTAAGCCTGTCCGGCCTGGATGAGCGCGCTGGTCGTGCCTTCGAGGTAGAAGGTGTCGGCGATGGCGAGCTTGGCGAGCGGCAGGTAGACCGAGTCGGGGTAGGTGTTGATGACGACGCCGAAGAGCGAGCGGGCCGTCTCGTAGTTGTCGTCGCGCGCCTCCTTGGTGGCCTCCTCGAACAGCTCGCGGTCGCGGCCCGGCGCGACGGTGCCGACCAGCTCGTCGTACTTCTCGTCGCCGCCGCGGCCGAGGATGCGGCCGAAGAAGCCCTTCTTCTTCTTCTCGGGCTTGGCGGCGGCCGTCGCCGCGTTGGTGCGGCGGTCGCGCGCCGTGTCGCGCATGGCGACCTGGACGCGCGTGTCGAGGTCGGTGAGCGCCGTCTCAAGGCGGTCGATGTCGGTGGTGTCGTACCGCTCGGCCTTCTGCTGCTTGGAGTGGAGGTCGTTGACTTCGCTCAGCAGCGAGCCGGCCTCCTTCTCAAGACCGCCGAGGCGCAGGCGCGGGTCGTCGCCGGAGGCGTCCTGCCCGGCGTCCTTCGCGTTGAGGCCCGCGATGGCACTGTTGAGCGTGCGGCGCATGGTCTCAAGGCGCGAGCGCAGGACTTCGAGGCGCTGCATGTGGGAGAGCTGCGACTGCTGGCGCACGGCGCGGCCGAGGGCCGAAGGCGCCGGCAGAGCCCCCGCCGCCATCACGGCGCACAGGACGAGCAGAACGACTTTGCGAAAACGCATCAGTAAAACCTCCAAAAACTATCAGACGAGTTGGACCGCCGCGTTGAGTAGGTCGCGAACGGCGCGGGTCGGGTCTCCCTGGCCGTAGACGGAGGTGCCGGCGACGAAGATTTCCGCCCCGGCGGCCGCCAGCCGGCCGATGTTCTCTTTGTCCACCCCGCCGTCCACCTCAATGCGGACCTCAAGGCCACGCTCGCGAATGGTCTGGCTAAGGCGTCGGATTTTTTCCACTGAGGTCGGGATGAACTGCTGCCCGCCGAAGCCGGGGTTGACCGACATGACGAGGACATAATCCGCGAATTGCAGGGCCTCGTCCAGCGCCGAGAGCGGGGTCGCCGGGTTGATGACGATGCCGGCCTTACCCCCGGCCTTGCGGATGCTCGTCAGGGTCCGGTGGATGTGGGCGTCAACCTCGATGTGTACGGAGACCATGCGCGCCCCGGCCTCGACGAACTGCTCCGCGTACCGCCCCGGCTCGGAAATCATTAGATGCGTGTCGAGGGGCAAACGGGTGGCTCGGGCGAGCGAGCGAACGACGGGCAGGCCGAGCGTGATGTTGGGCACGAAATGGCCGTCCATCACGTCAACGTGGACGATGGTGGCCCCGCCGCGCTCGGCGGCCGCGACCTCCTCGCCGAGCCGCGTGAAATCGGCCGAAAGGATTGAAGGCGCTATCTCGACCATCTCGAATTCTCTCCGCGGGCCGTTTAGGGGTTCGGGCGCCGGTTGGCGTTGGCTGGCCGGGCCGGGCTGGTGTTGCGGGGCGCGGCCGAGTTTATGTTAACGGGGCGCGGCCGGTTGGCGTTCGTGTTCGAGTTGCGGGGGCCGGCCGCGTTTGAGTTCGCGGGGCCGCCCGAGTTGCGCTGCGAGCCGTTCGTCGTGGCGCGGTTCGAGTTCGAGGCCGCGTTTGAGTTGGCGTTCGAGTTGCGGTTCGTGTTCCGGGGCCGGCGGCTGTTGGAGTTGCCGTTCTTGTTCTCGACGAGGGCTTCGGTGCCGCGCTCCTCGCGCCGCTCCTCGGCGACCGCCTCGTCGGGAGGCTTCTCGCCCTCTTTGGGGGCGCGGCTGACGACGACGGCGACGGTCTGTCCGGCCTTGATGACCTCGCCGGGGCGCGGCGACTGGTCGAGGATGACGCCGGCCGGCACGTCCGGCTTGTAACGCTTGGCGCGCTCGCGGATGTCGAGCCCGGCGCGGGCGAGCTCACTCTCGCCGTCCACGTAGCTCTTGTTGACGACCTCGGGGACTTGGATGTCGGGGCTGCGCAGCGAGAGGTAGACCGTCAAAAGCAGTCCGAAGGCGAAGGCGATGGCGACGAGGCCGACGACCGCGAGCTTGCCGAACGCCGACAGGACTTTACTCAAAGCCACTAACCTTTTATTGCCTTTCTCGCTTTCCGCTGGGGGGTTTCGGCGCGGCGCAAACGCGCGGCCTGCAACCAGATGCGGCAGTCTAACACCCGCCCGCACGGGCCGCAAGGAACCGTAAATCGTTATTCGCGGGTGAGCGCGGCGACGTAGAAGCCGTCGGCGTCGTCGCGCTGGGGCCACGTGCGCGCGGAGCCGTCGGGGAGGAGGACGGAGTCGGGCGCGGGCGAAGCCTTGACCCGTTTGAAGTCCGCGCGCGAGTCGAGGAAGGAGGCCACGACAGCCTCGTTCTCATCCTTTTCGACGGAGCAGGTCGAGTAGACGAGGCGTCCGCCGGGGCGGACGACGCGCGCGGCTTCCGAGAGAATCCCGCGCTGCACTTTGGAAAGCTCGGCGATGTCTTCGGGCCGCAGCCGCCAGCGTATTTCGGGGTTGTGGCGGAGCGTGCCCGTCCCCGTGCACGGCGCGTCCACGAGCACGCGGTCGAAGGCGCCGTCCTCGAAGGGTAGCCCCGCGAGCGCGTCGAGCGCGACGGTCCTGACGCCGCCGACGCCCAGCCGCGCGCAAGCCTCCTCGACGATTCTCAAGCGGTGCTCGTGCAAATCCCCTGCGACGACGCGCGCGCCGTCTTCGGCCAAGGCGGCAATCTGAGTCGTCTTGCTGCCGGGCGCGGCGCAGGCGTCGAGCACGCGCTCGCCCGCGCCAGCGCCGAGGACGTGCGCGACGAGCTGCGACGCCTCGTCCTGCAAGTAGACGAACCCTTCGGCCGCGAGCGCGCGCAGGGCCGCGCCCGCCGCGTCGCCTCCGGCCCGAAAGGCGCCCGGCGCGATGCGCGAAGGCTCGACGCCGAGGCCCGCCGCGCGCAGGCGTTCCAAGACCGACTCGCTTCCCTCTTTAAGACTGTTCACGCGGAACGACGCCGGGGACGGCTCGTTGTTGGCGCGGGCGAAGGCTTCCGCGTCGGCCGCGCCGAACTCGGCGGCCCAGCGCCGGACGAGCCAGAGCGGGTGAGAAGTCCCGACGGCAATCTTCTCAAGAGGGTCGCTGGTAAGAGTCGAGGGGTCGAACTCCGTCTCGCGCGTCGCGCGGCGCAGGACGGCGTTGATGAAGGGCGCGGCCGAGCGCAGGCGGTGGAGGTGCGCGAGGTTGACCGACTCGTTGACGGCGGCGCGCGCAGGCACGCGCGAGAGGAACCTGAGCTGGTAGAGCCCGAGCCGCAGCGCGCGAAGGGCAGGCGGGTCGAGCTTATCGACGGCGCGGCCCGCGAAGTGTTCAATCGCGCGGTCGAGCCAGAGGCGGCGGCGCAGCACGCCCAGCACCAGCTCGTAACAGAGCCCGCGGTCGTCCGGCTGGAGCGCGCCCGTCGCCGTCGCCAGCAGCGGGGCCGCGAACGAGCCCTCCTCTTCGACGCGCCTCAGAATCTCGAACGCCGCCCGCCGCGCCGCCGACACCTCGCGGCCCTCGCGCTTCCCTTTTACCGCCCGCGCGCGCTGGGTCACTTCACCCGAGCCTTTCGCCCGCGTTCAGGCGCGCGCCGTTCAGGAAGTCGCGCGCCCTCATGCGCTGCTTGCCCTCGGGCTGCAACTCTTCGACGACGAGCGCGGTCCCGCCCCCGCAAGCGACGACCAGCTCGTCGCCGTGCACCTTGATGACTTGGCCGGCCGCGCGTTCGCCGTCGCCCGCGTCCGTCGGCGTCGCGTGCCAGATGATGAGACGCCGGCCGTCGTGAGTAGTGTGGGCGTTCGGCCAGGGCTGGAAGCCGCGGACGCGCCGCTCGACATCGGCGGCCGTGAGCGTCCAGTCGATGAACCCGTCCTCCCTCCTGAGGATGGGGGCGAGCGTCGCTTGTGTGTGGTCCTGCGGCCGGGGCTCCAGCTCGTGGAAGCGCGCGAGGGTTTCACTTAAAAGCTCCGCGCCGTCGTGCGAGAGGCGTTCGAGCAGTCGCGGCGTCGTCTCGGTGGGGCCAATGAAGGTCTGCCGCTGCAAGAGCACGGGGCCGGTGTCGAGCCCTTCGTCCATGAGCATCGTCGTGACGCCCGTCTCGCGCTCGCCGCGGACGAGGGCCCAGTTGACGGGCGCGGCGCCGCGGTACTTCGGCAGCAGCGAGAAGTGGACGTTCACGCAACCCAGCCGCGGCGAGCGGAGGAACGTCGGCGGCAGGATGCGCCCGTAGGCGACGACCACGGCCGCGTCCGCCCGCTCCGACTCGAACAACTCCAACGCCTCCGCCGTCTTTATCTTCGGAGGCTGATGCACCTTCAGCCCTCGCGCCAGCGCGTACTCCTTCACGGGCGGCGCCTTCAGCTTCCCCCCCCGCCCCGCCGGGCGGTCGGGCTGCGTCCACACGGCCGCCACCTCGTGGCCGTCCTCCACGCAACGCCTCAGTGTCGGCACGGCCGACTCCGGCGTGCCCATGAAGATTAAGCGCATAAGAAGGTGTCGGGTGCCGGGTGCCGGATGTCGGGGGATTGTTTCCGGCACCCGACACCCGGCACCCGGCACCCGCTCAGATGGCTCCCCGCTTCTCCTTGTTCGAGTAGCCGGGGCGGATTTTTTCGGAGACGACCTTGGCCTGCATGAAGAGGCCGAGGTAGTCGCGGCCGCCGGCCTTGGAGTCGGTGCCGGACATGTTGAAGCCGCCGAAGGGGTGGACGCCGACGAGCGCGCCCGTGCACTTGCGGTTGAGGTAGAGGTTGCCGACGTGGAACTCGCGGCGGGCGCGTTCCAGTTTCTCCGGGTCGTTGGTGTAGACGGCGCCGGTCAGGCCGTACTCGGTGTCGTTGGCGATGCGCAGGGCGTCGTCGAAGTCCTCGGCGCGGATGCAGGCGAGGACGGGGCCGAATATCTCCTCCTGCTCGACGCGGTCGCCGGGCTTCACGTCGGCGAGGACGGTCGGCTCGATGTAGAAGCCCTGCTCGCCGTCGCTGCCGCCGCCGGCTATCAAGCGCCCGCCGTCCTCCTGCCCCCACTCGACGTAACGGCTGATGGTCTTGAAAGCCTTCTCGTTGACGACGGCGCTCATGTTCGTCGTCGGGTCCGTCGGGTCGCCGACCTTGAGACGCGCCGTGCGCTCGGCGATGCGGCCGAGCATCGAGTCGTACACGTCCCCGTGGATGATGGCGCGCGAGCAGGCCGAGCACTTCTGCCCCTGGAAGCCGAAGGCCGAGGCGACGACCCCGTCGGCCGCATCGTCCAAGTCCGTGTCGGAGTCAACGATGATGGCGTCCTTGCCGCCCATCTCGGCGACGACGCGCTTAATCCAGATTTGCCCCTTCTGCGCCTTCGCCGCGCGCTCGTTGATGCGCAGGCCCACCTCCTTCGAGCCGGTGAAGGCGACGTAGCGCGTCTGCGGGTGGTCAACTATCACGTCGCCGACTTCCGAGCCCGCGCCGACGAGGAAGTTAACGACGCCGGGCGGCATCCCGGCCTCCTCCAGCAGCTCGAAGAACTTGTAGGCGATGGCTGGCGCGTCGGACGAAGGCTTGAGGACGACCGTGTTGCCCGTGACGACCGAGGCGACCGTCATGCCGGCCATGATGGCGAGCGGGAAGTTCCAAGGCGGGATGACGACGCCGACGCCCAAGGGGATGTATTCGAGCCGGTTGTCCTCGCCCTCGATGCGCGTCAAGGGCTGCTCGCCCGCGTAGCGCAGCATCTCGCGCGCGTAGAAGTCGCAGAAGTCGATGGCCTCGGCCGTGTCGGCGTCGGCCTCGGGCCACGTCTTGGCGACCTCGTGGACCATCCACGCCGAGAAGTAGTGGCGGCGCTCCCTCAGCAGCGAGGCGACGCGGAAGAGGAGGTCGGCGCGCTGGTGCGGCAGCACGCGGCTCCACGTCTTGAAGGCTTCGGCGGCGGTCTCGACGGCCGAGTTCGCAAGCTCCTTGGTCGCCTTGTGGAAGCGCCCGACCGTCTCGGTCTTCTTCGCGGGGTTTAAGCTTTCGAGAAGGTCGCCCGTCGTCACGCGCTCGCCGCCGACGACGAGCGGGTACTCGCGCCCCAGCTCGCCGCGCACGCGCTCCAAAGCCTCGCGCATCAGGCGGGCGTTCTCCTCGACGCCGAAGTCAGTGAACGCCTCGTTGCGGAATTCGTCCTGCTGCAACTTCTGCATGTCTTGCTCCTTAAAATGGACTTATGAAGGTTTGTTTGGGGGGAATGCTATCACAACCGAAAACGAAAAGCGCGGCCTCGGGACTTTAACCCCGCGAGGCCGCGCCGGCACACACTTTTTGTCGGGCCTTACACCCAGCGGCCCGCCTTCTGTAGCCTCCTGATCTTGCGGCGCGCAAGCTCGCGCTTGAGCGGCGTGGTGCGGTCGAGGAAGACGATGCCGTCGCAGTGGTCCGTCTCGTGGAGCATGCAGCGGGCTTCCAGCTCCATGCCGTCGAACTCGAACTCCTCGCCGTCGGGGTCCTGCGCGCGAACGACCGCGCGGAGGCTGCGCTTGACGGGGAAGAAGACGCCGGGGAACGAGAGACAGCCCTCGTCGCCGGTCTGGTCGCCTTCGACCCTCAGCACGACCGGGTTGACGAGCGCGACGCGCGCCTCCGGGTCGTGCCCGCCCGAGCAATCCATCACGAAGAGCCGCTTCGAGACGCCGACCTGCGGCGCCGCCAGCCCCACGCCCCGCGCCGCGTACATCGTCTCGAACATGTCCGAGACGAGCCGCTTCAGCCCGTCATCGAACTCCGTCACGGGGTCGCCCACGCGTTCGAGCACGGGCTCGCCGTATTTCACAATCTCCAGAAGTGCCATCGGTAATGATTCCCTTTTCGCGGGCGGCGTGCCCGCCCGAACATTCTACCAACGGCGCGGCTATTTTCCGAACTGCGGCGGGCGCTTCTGCATGAAGGAGGCGACGCCTTCGAGGAAGTCGGGCGAGCGGAAGCACTCGGCCTGACATTGGGCCTCGAAATCTAGGGCGGCGCGGAGGGATTCCTGCTCGGCGCGGGCGAGGGCGGCCTTGATGTGTCGGAGCGAGGGGCGCGGGCCGGCGGCGAGTCGGCGGGCGAGTTCTTCGACGGCGGCGTCGAGCTGCTCGAAGGGCAGGACGCGGTTGACGAGGCCGAGCCGCAGCGCCTCTTCGGCCGAGAGTTGCGCGCCGGTCGCCATCAGCTCGAAGGCTTTGGCGTAGCCGACGAGGCGCGGCAGGAAGTGCGTGGCGCCGCCGTCCGGCATCAGGCCGACGCGGACGAAGGTCTGGCTGAAGGTCGCGGCCTCGGAGGCGAGGCGGATGTCGGAGGCCAGCACGTAGCTGTAGCCGATGCCGACGGCCGGGCCGTGGACGCGCGCGATGACCGGCTTCTCAAGCGAGCGCAGGGCCAGCACGGGCGGGTTAATGAGCTCGCGCACGCGGGCCGCGATGTCCATCCCGACGAGCTCGCGCTGGTCGAGCGAGGAGAGGTCGAGGCCGGAGCAGAAGGAGTCCCCGGCGCCCGTGATGACGAGGACGCGGCTGTCGTCGCGCGCCGTCTCGGCGACGGCCTCGGCGAACGCCTCGAACATCTCGAAGTCAACGGCGTTGCGGCGCGCGGGCCGGTTGAAGGTGATGCGCTTGACGCCGTCGTCGAGCGTGACGAGCAGTTTGTCGTTGGTGTCCATGTTTCAAGAACCTCGTCTGAAGAGTCTGGGCGCGGCGATGACCGAGTAGCGGACGGGGGCGTGCGGCCGGGGCCGCCACCAGAGGGCGACCGAGCGGCGGACCACGACCTCAAGCAAGGGGGCCTGGTCCTTGCGCGCGACGCCGCGCACGAGGCGGCTGATGTCGTGGCGGAAGTAGGCGACGACGAAGCGCCGGTTGGGGTCGGCCGCCTTGACGCGCGCCTTCTCGAAGCGCAGCAGGTCGAGCGTCCAGCCCGAGCCGAGGTAGTCGTCGCGCAACTGCTGTTCGAGGTATTCGGCGAAGCGCAGCACGTCGGCGAACAGATGCTCGATGGCGACTTCGCCGTGCTCGGCGACGTAGCGGTCGAAGTACATGTTGAAGCGGCCCCGCAGGACGCGGTGCGTCAGCGGCAGCAGCTTGTTGACCTGCACGAAGCGGCGCTCGCGCGGCGTCGCGGCGAACGAGTCGAAGCGCTCCGCGGCCTCGCGCCGGAGCTGGCGCGTGGAGGCGGCGCTCAGGCCCAGCTCGCGCCCCAGCGCGAAAGGGTTCTCGACGAAGCGCGCCCTCAACGCTTCGTCGGCCGACAGCCGCGCCAGTATGTGTTCGATGTCGCCGAGGCCCATGAGAGGTGGTGTCAGTACCCGCGCAACTGTTCCCTGTAGCCGTCGAAGTTGCGCCGCATCTCTTCGAGGCTGTCGCCGCCGAACTTCTCGCGCACGGCTTCGGCGAGGACGAGGGCGGTCATCGCCTCGCCGATGACGCCGGCCGCCGGGACGGCCGTCACGTCGGAACGCTCGAAGGCGGCGCGCTCCTCCTGCTTGGTGTCGATGTCCACGGACGAGAGCGCGCGGCGCAGCGTGGCGATGGGCTTGAGGAAGCCGCGCAGGCGAAGCTCCTCGCCGTTGGTGACGCCGCCTTCGAGGCCGCCCGCGCGGTTCGTCGGCCGCGTGAAGGCGCGGCCCTCGTCGTCGTACCCGATTTCATCGTGCACGCGCGAGCCGGGCCACGAGGCCGCCTCGACGCCCGCGCCGACGGCGACGGCCTTGACCGCGGGGATGGACATCAGGGCGCGCGCCAGCCGCCCGTCGAGTTTTGATTCCCACGAGGTGTGCGAGCCGAGGCCGGGGACGAGCCCGCGCGCGACGACCTCGAAGACGCCGCCGAGCGTGTCGCCGTCGCGCTTCGCTTCGTCAACGAGGGCGACCATGCGCGCTTGTGCGTCTTCGTCGGCGCAGCGCAGGGGCGCGTCGTCCGGGACGGAATTGATTTGCTCCCAGCTCGCCTCGATTGGCGTTTCGGGCACGCCGCCGAGTTGCGCGACGTGGCTGCGAATCTCGACGCCGAAGGCGGAGAGCAACTGACGCGCTACCGCGCCGCAGGCGACGCGCGCCGCCGTCTCGCGGGCCGACGCGCGCTCAAGGATGTCGCGCAGGTCGCGGGCGTTATATTTAAGCCCCCCGGCGAGGTCGGCGTGGCCGGGCCGGGGCCGCTTCACGCGGCGCGACTTCCCTTCTGGCACCTCGCGCGGCTCGGCCGCCATCACGTCGGTCCAGTTGGCCCAGTCCTTATTCTCGACGAGCAGCGCGACCGGCGAGCCGAGTGAAAGACCGTGTCGGACGCCGCTCAAAATCTCCGCGCGGTCGCGCTCGATCTTCATCCGCCCGCCGCGCCCGTAGCCCCACTGGCGGCGCTCAAGCTCGCGGTTAATCTTCTCGGCGTCCACGGGCACGCCCGCCGGCAGGCCCTCGACGATGGCGACGAGCGCGCGGCCGTGTGACTCTCCCGCTGTGGTGAATCTGAACATCTGAAAACGTCAGGCGTCGAGGAACCGCGCGCGCACGTCGGGCGGCGGCAGCATGCACGCGTCGCGCTTGCCGAACCACTTGTAGCGGCGCCGCGCGAACTGGTCGTAGAGGTAGTCCCGCAAGCCCGCGGGCAGCGCGCGGCCGAGGAGAAAAACTTTCCAGAAGCCGCCGAGGTGGCGCGCGATGCGCAGCGCCGCCGACGACTTGACGTAGACGCGCTCGCCGGCCGTGCCGACGTTTTCGACCAGCACGACCGTGTCGAGCCCGCGCAGCTCCGGGTGCCTTTCCAGCAGCCCGCGCGCGTAGTCGCTCTGGAGCGCGGCGAAGCGCATCACGCCCCGCCGGTCGTACTTCAGTATCAACTGAACCGCGTGGTTGCAGAAGCCGCACACGCCGTCGTAGAGCACCACGGGCCCGCCCGCCGAATCTTCTACCATGAGACGCCGCGCTCCTGAAAGGTGTGCTTCACAAGAACTCTTCGCCGAAGATGTTGCCGCGCCCGAGCACGCGCGCCGGGTCGAAGGCGCGCTTGAGGGCCGCCATCTCCGAGAGCGCCGCGTCGCCGTAGAGGGCGCGCAGGTACTCGCGCTTGATTTTGCCGACGCCGTGCTCGGCCGAGACCGTGCCGCCCAAGCTCACCGCCCGCCGGACGAACTTCATGTAAATCTCGCGCGCCGCCAACTGCTCCACGTCGTCGCGCGGCAGGATGTTGACGTGGACGTGGTTGTCGCCGACGTGGCCGAAGATGACGTAGGAGAGCCCCGAGGCGCGCAGCGTCTCTTTATAAAAGTTGAGCATCCCCGAGAAGGCTTCGTCGGGGACGGCCATGTCGGTCGAGACCTTGCGCTGGCCGCGCCGCGCCAGCCACTCGTTGACCATCACGGGCAGCGCGTGGCGGAACGCGCGCATCTCGGCGCGGTCGGCCTCGCCCGTCCCGAACCACGAGTCGTCGGCCATCGCGCCGTTCGCTTCCAGCAGCTCCAGCCACTCCGTCATCAACTCGTCTTCAGTCTCGGCCGTCACCTCCTGCTCGAAGAAGACGGCGCCCGCCGCGCCTCCGGGGACGAGCGGGTAACGCTCGCGCAGGAACTTCAAAGCCTCCGCGTCGAAGTATTCGAGGGCGCGCGCGTCGAGGCCCTTCGACCCGCCCGCCCGCGCCTTCAGCGAACGCCCCCGCGCCTCGCGGACGAAGGAGAGCAGGCCCTGTTCCGTCTTGAAGAAGACGACGCCGCTCAGCACGCCTTCGGGCTGCGGCAGGAGCGCGACTTCGACTTCGGTGATGACGCCGAGCGTGCCCTCGCTGCCGACGAAGAGGTCAATCAAGTCCATGCCCGGCGCGACGTAATAGCCCGCCGCGTGCTTGCGCGTCGCGGGCATGCGGAGTGAAGGAAGCCTGCCTTCTATCTTCCGCCCGCGGCCGACGGGGAGGGCAAAGCCCCCGTCCCCGTCCGCGAAGAACTGGCCGCGCCTGATGTCAACAAGCTCGCCGGTCGCGAGCGCGAGTTCGAGGCGTCTGACGTAGGAGCGCGTCGGGCCGTACTTGAAGGTGCGCGCGCCGGAGGCGTTGGTGGCGACGGTGCCGCCGAGGAAGCAACTGCGCTCGGTCGGGTCGGGCGGGTAGAGCAGCCCCTCCGCCTGCGCCTCGCGCTGCAAGTCGGCGAGGACGACTCCGGCCTCGGCCGTCGCCCGCCCGCCCCCTGAAGGCTCCTTAACAATCTCCTTAATCCGATTCAGCCTGTGCGTCGAGAGCACGCAGCCGCCGCGCGGCACGCGCCCGCCGACGACGCCCGTGCCCGCGCCCGCGACCGTGACGGGCGTGCCCTCGCGCGAAGCCCGCGCCAGCGCCTCGGCCACCTCCCCCGAGCTCTCCGGCACGAGGACGCGCTCGGCGTGCCCGCCCGCCATGTTGCTGGCGTCGGCGAGGAACGACTGCATCTCGTCGGCGTTCGTCTTAATCAGCATGCTTCCCGTCGTCTTCCCCGCGCCCCTTCGGATTAAACTGCCTGTAGACGGCCGACTCCTCGTCTTCGCCCTCCATCACGCTGATTCCCACGAACTCGAAGCCGAGCTTTTCCAGCACGCGCCGCGAGGCCGCGTGCTCCGGAGTCGTGCAGGCGATGACTTCGCCGAAACCAAGATTCTCGAAGCCATGGCGCAGCACCTCGCGCCCCGCCTCGGTCGCGTAGCCGCGGCCCCAGGCGTGGCGCGCGTAGAGGTAGCCGAACTCGACCGTCTCCGCGCCGGGCCGCGGCCCGAAGCCGCAACTCCCAATCTCGCGCCCGCTCGACTTCTCGACCACCGCCCAGAAGCCGTAGCCGCGCTCCCTGTACGAAGCCTCGACGCGCCCCAGCCACGCCTCGGCGCGCTCGATGCTCTCCCACGGCCTTCGGTCGCCGATGTGGAGCATCACGTCGGGGTCGCCCGTCATCGAGAGCAGCACCCCGGCGTCCTCGGGCCGCCACTCCCGCAGCAGGAGTCTTTCGGTTTCGGCGATGATTTCCATCCGGCGTCTCAGGTCAGTTGCAGCTCGCGCTCGCGCAGATACTTGACGCGGTCGCGGAGCTCGGCCGCCCGCTCGAACTCAAGGTTCTTGGCGGCGGCGCGCATCTCCTGTTCGAGTCGGGCGATGGTGGCTTCGATGTTGCCGGCCGTGTACTCCTCGATGCGGTCGAGGTCCAGAGGCACCTTGAAGTAGTCGGCCTCGTAGGCGGTGACGAGCGTGGCCTCCACGGGCTTGATGATGGTCTGCGGGGTGATGCCGTGCTCGGTGTTGTAGTCCATCTGAATCTGGCGGCGGCGCTCGGTCTCGCCGATGGCGCGGCGCATCGAATCGGTCATGTTGTCGGCGTAGAGGATGGCGGTGCCTCGGGCGTTGCGGGCGGCGCGGCCGATGGTCTGGATGAGCGAGGACTCGGAGCGGAGGAAGCCCTCCTTGTCGGCGTCGAGGATGGCGACGAGTGAGACTTCCGGCAGGTCGAGGCCCTCGCGCAGAAGGTTGATGCCGACGAGCACGTCGAACTCGCCGCGCCGCAGGTCGCGGAGGATGCGGATGCGCTCTAAAGTTTCGATGTCCGAGTGCAGGTAGCGGACGCGGACGCCGACCTCCGCGAAGTATTCGGTCAAGTCCTCCGCCATCTTCTTCGTCAGCGTCGTCACCAGCACCCGCTCGTTGCGCTCGGCGCGGACGCGGCACTCTTCGAGCAGGTTGTCAATCTGGCCCTTGACGGGGCGCACTTCGACGACCGGGTCGGTCAAGCCCGTCGGGCGGATAATCTGCTCGACGACCTCGCCGCCCGTCTTCGTCAACTCGTACGGGCCGGGCGTGGCCGAGACGTAGATGGTCTGGCCGATGCGCGCCTGAAACTCCTCGAAGTTGAGCGGGCGGTTGTCCATCGCCGAGGGCAGGCGGAAGCCGTACTCGACGAGCGTCTTCTTGCGCGACTGGTCGCCGTTGAACATGCCGCGCACCTGCGGGACGGTCTGGTGCGACTCGTCGATGACGACGATGGTGTTGTCGGGCAGGTAGTCCAAGAGCGTCGGCGGGGGCGAGCCGGGCGGCTTGCCCGTGAGGTGGCGCGAATAGTTCTCGATGCCGCGGCAGAAGCCCATCTCCTTGATCATCTCAAGGTCGTACATCGTGCGCTGGTGGAGGCGCTGCGCCTCGACGAGCTTGCCCTCCTGAATGAGCTTCGGCTCCCACCACTCCAGCTCCTTCTTAATCGTCTGGATGGCGCGCTTGATGGTGGTCTTCGGCATCACGTAGTGCGTCTTCGGGTAGATGGGGAGGCGCGACGTGTGCTTCTCAAGGACCTCGCCGAGCAGCGGGTCGATGGTCGAGATGGAATCGACCTCGTCGCCCCAAAGCTCAATCCGGTAGGCGCGGTCCTGGTAAGACGGGTAGACCTCGACGGTGTCGCCGCGGACGCGGAAGCTCCCGCGGTCGAACTCGACATCCGACCGCTCGTACTGCAACTCGACGAGCCTCTGCAAGAGCTGTTCGCGCGTCACGCGCTGGCCCGGCTCGACGAAGAGAATCATGTTGTAGTAGGCGTCCGGGTCGCCGAGGCCGTAGATGCATGAGACGCTGGCGACGACGATCACGTCGCGGCGCTCGAACAGCGCCCGCGTGGCCGAGAGGCGGAGGCGGTCTATCTCCTCGTTAATCGTCGCCTCCTTCTCGATGTAGGTGTCGGAGGCGGGGACGTAAGCCTCGGGCTGGTAGTAGTCGTAGTAGGAGACGAAGTACTCGACGGAGTTCTCGGGGAAGAACGACTTGAACTCCTGGTAGAGCTGCGCGGCCAGCGTCTTGTTGTGGGCGATGACGAGCGTCGGGCGCTGCGTGCGCTCGATGACGGAGGCGACCGAGAAGGTCTTGCCCGAGCCGGTGATGCCCAGAAGGACCTGGTCCCTGGCGCCCTCGTCGAGCCCGCGCACGAGCGCGTCGATGGCCTGCGGCTGGTCGCCCTGCGGCTTGAATTCGGAGCGGAGTTTGAAAGGCATATGACTACAGTGAAAGAGACGGGCGACAAGTTAAAAGTGAATTTTAA
>DASZEK010000189.1:0-3539 GCA_035941045.1 Pyrinomonadaceae bacterium
CGCTCACTTCTTAACTTCCATCCAGTTGTCGCCGACGCCGGACTCGACTTCGAGCGGCACGTCGAGCCCGACGGCCGTCTCCATCTCGCGGCAGAGAATCTCCTCGACCTGCCGGGCCTCCTTCTTCGGGGCCTCGACCAGCAGCTCGTCGTGCACCTGCATCACCATCTGCGCCTTCAGCCCCGCCGACCGCAGCGCCTCGTCCACCTTCAGCATCGCGATCTTGACGATGTCGCTCGCCGTCCCCTGGATCGGCATGTTGATGGCCTCGCGCTCGGCGCGGGCGCGGATGTTGCCGTTGCGGTCGTTGATGGTGGGGACCGGGCGGATGCGGCCGTAGATGGACCGCACGACGGCGGTCTCGCGCGCCTGCTCCGGGACCTCTTCCATGAAGCGGCGGACGCCCGTGTAGGTCTTGTAGTAGTCGTCGATGACCTGCCGCGCCTCCTTGCGCGAGATGCCGACGCGCTGCGAGAGGCCGAAGGGCTCGACGGCGTAGGCGATGGCGAAGTTGACGATCTTGGCGAAGCGCCGCTTGTCCTTCAGCTCCTCCTTCGTCTTGGCGCCGAAGACGAGGCGGGCCGTGCGCTCGTGGATGTCTTCGCCCTTCTGGAAGGCGTCGAGCATCTGGGGGTCCTGGGTGACGTGGGCGAGCAGGCGCAGTTCGAGCTGCGAGTAGTCGGCCGCCACGAAGACGTTCCCCTTGTCGGGGACGAAGGCGCGGCGGATGCGGCGGCCCAGCTCGGTGCGGATGGGGATGTTTTGCAGGTTCGGGCTGGAGCTTGAGAGGCGGCCCGTCGCGGTGACGGTCTGATTCAACTCCGAGTGGATGCGCCCGTCGGGGCCGATGAGCGGGGGAAGCGCGTCGGTGTAGGTGGCCTTGAGCTTGTCCAACTCGCGGAACTCGATGAGCAGGCGCGGCAGCTCGAAGCCTTGCGCGGCCAGCTCGTCCAGGACGGCGCGGCTGGTCGAGACTTGGCCCGTCGCCGTCTTGCGGCTGGTGCTGAGGTTCAATTCTTCGAGGACTTCGCCGACCTGCTTCGGCGAGTTGATTTTGAACTCGCGGCCGGCCTCCTTGTAAATCTGCGCCGTGAGCTTTTCAAGCTCCGCACCGAAGAGGGCGGAGAGCTCGCCGAGCAC
Source organism: Pyrinomonadaceae bacterium (assembly GCA_035941045.1). Taxonomy (GTDB): domain Bacteria; phylum Acidobacteriota; class Blastocatellia; order Pyrinomonadales; family Pyrinomonadaceae; genus QHXN01. The sequence continues at coordinate 1,141 of DASZEK010000189.1, forward strand.
GGCGGTGTCCACGCGTAGGCCAGCGCGCTCGATGCGGTAGAGCATGGGCGCGATGGGCAGCTCGATTTCTTTGTAGATGGCTTCGAGCCCTTGTTCGAGGATGCGGCCGTGGAGGTGGTCAGCCGCTTGGGCGGTGAAGTCGGCGGCCTCGGCGGCTCGCCACTCGTCGGGCGTCCAGCCTTCGCCGCGCGGCTCGCTCCAGCCTTCGACGCCCGCGGCCTCTCGGGCGAGGGCGCCGAGGTCGTAGGTGCTGCGGACGGGGTCGAGCAGGTAGGCGGCCAGGAGCGTGTCGTGTTCGACGCCCTCGACTTCGACGCCTGCGGAGGCGAGCAGGGCGACGGCGCGCTTGAGGTCGTGAACGGACTTCGAGAGCAGGCCGTTCGAGAGCACGTCGCGGAGCATGGCGAGGGCCTGCTCGCGGCCTCCCTCGAACTCCTCGAAGTTGATGAAGTGCGAGCTGTTCGGCGCGTAGGAGATGGCTATCCCCGTGGGCGGGTCGTCGCCGCGGACCGAAGTCTGCTGTCCGGCGCCCGCGGGGGTCGAGTCGGCGAGGGCGAGGCCGAAGTGCTCCACGTCCCAGAGTTTTCGCGTGAGCGTTTCCAGTTCCGAGGTGGTCCGCAGCTTGCGGTAGTTTTTGGCGGCGACTTCGGCGCCGGCCTCGGAGGCGGCGTCGGCGAACTCGCGCGTGAGGGATTGAAATTCGAGCTCGCGGAAGAGCTTGTAGGCGGCGGCGCGGTCGGGCGCCTTGCAGCGCAGGCGGTCGAGGTCGAGCTTGATGTTAACGTCGCACTTGATGGTCGCCAGCTCCTTCGACTGCAAGATCAGCTCGCGGTTGTCGCGCAAAGATTCGCGGTAAGTCTTGTGCTTGACCTCCTCCCAGCGGTCTAAGGCGTTCTCGATGGAGCCGAACTCTCTGACGATTTGGACCGCGCCCTTGGCGCCGATGCCGGGGGCGCCGGGGATGTTGTCGACGGCGTCGCCCATCAGGCCGAGCAGGTCAACTATCTGTTTGGGCGGGACGCCGAACTTGTTCTCGACCCACTTCTCGTCGCACCACTCGACGGGCGGGACCGGCTCCTTGCGCTTGACGTTCTGCGAGTTGTTGCGCATGCAGACGACCCACGGGTCTTCGACGAGCTGGCACATGTCCTTGTCGTTCGAGACGATGACGGCCTGCAAGCCCTGCTCGGCGGCCTGCTTCGAGAGCGTGCCGATAACGTCGTCGGCCTCGAAGCCGGGGGCGTTAAGGATGGGGACGTTGTACGCCTCGCAGACCCGCATGATGTAGGGAATCTGCGATTCGAGGTCTTCGGGCGGGGCGACGCGGTTGGCCTTGTAGCCGACGTTCATCTCGTGGCGGAAGGTCGGCACGCCGGACTCGAAGACGGCCGCGATGTAGTGCGGTCGCTCGTCCGAGAGGAGCTTGCGGAGCATGTTGGTGAAGACGAAGACGGCCTGCGTCACCTGGCCGCCGCTCGTCGTCAGGGGCTCGGCGCGCCCGCCCATCGGGGCGAAGAACGCGCGGAAGATGTGCGAGAACGAGTCTATCAGGAAGACCCGCTCGGTCGGCTCCTTCGGCCTGGCTGATTTTTTCGGAGGCATTTGCAGCGATGATAAGGAATGACGGCGGCGGGCGGCAAGTGTGAGGCGGCGAAACCCCGTCGGCGGGCCGCGCATCTAATTGAACGCCGGCCGAGAGAATCGGGCCGGCTAGAACAAGGAGGTCGAGATGGTCAGGCTTTTCAAGAGGCTTTTCGGGCGCAGGGGCAGCAAGCACGCCCACGCCCACGCCCACGCCCACGCACACGTCGCCGAAGTCTACCGCTGCCGGTGCGGCGACACGTACGTCTCCGAGAGGCGTTGAGAATGTAAAGACAGAATTTGTGGCCGAAGCGCGACACGACCCGCCCTTTTGTGACGCGCTTCGGCCACAGTCTTGTTCAGCCCGGCCCATTTTCCGCAGCTTTCTTATCGCCTTAAGGCGGCACGGCCTTTGCACCTTAAAAGGTCGCTCTTCATCAACGAAGCGAAAGGTTCACACCTTAGCCTTGATAAAACAGACGACCATCGCCTCGCCGGTCGAGGCCAGCGGGCTCGGCCTGCACACGGCCGCCCCCGTCCGCCTCCGCCTGCGCCCCGCGCCGCCCGACACCGGCCACGTCTTCGTCCGCACCGACCTCGACGACTTCGAGATTCCGGCCAGCGCCGAGTTCATCGCCCACTGCTCCTACGCGACGACGCTGATGCGCACCGGCGTTATGCTCTCGACCGTCGAGCACCTGCTCTCGGCCCTGCGCGGCCTCGGCGTGGACAACTGCTACGTGGACGTGGACAACCTTGAGCTGCCCATCATGGACGGCTCGGCCGAGGAGTTCACGCGGATGATAATGAAGGCGGGC
>DASZEK010000190.1:0-4412 GCA_035941045.1 Pyrinomonadaceae bacterium
GAGCCGGCGCCCGTCGTAGCCGGTGGCCACGCGCTGCGGCGTGCCGAACCCCGCCTTCGCGGCGAGCGCCTGGATCTCGACGAGCACCGGCCGCGTCCCCTCCAGGAGGGCCGTGACGGCGCTCCCCGACGCCGCGTTCACCCGGTCGCCGAGGAAGAGCTCCGACGGGTTCTCGACCGCGACGAGCCCGCCCTGGGTCATCCGGAACACGCCGATCTCGTCCACCGAGCCGAAGCGGTTCTTCGTCGCGCGCAGCACGCGGTGGTCCACCGAGCTCTCGCCCTCGAAGTAGAGGACGGTGTCCACGATGTGCTCCAGGGCCTTCGGCCCCGCGATGCTCCCCTCCTTCGTGACGTGCCCGATGAGGAAGACGGGCAGCGTCCGGTTCTTCGCCAGCATCAGGAACTGCCCCGCCACCTCCCTCACCTGCGACACCGAGCCCGGCGCCGACTCGATCTTCGACGAGAAGACGGTCTGAATCGAGTCCACGATAATCGCGCCCGGCTCGCCCCGCTCGACCTCGTCCAGAATGTTCTCCAGATTTGTCTCCGGCAGCAGGTAAAGGTTCTCCGCCACCACCCCCAACCGCTCGCCCCGCATCTTAATCTGCCGCTCCGACTCCTCGCCCGACACGTACAACACCCGCGCCCCCTGCCCGCTCAAACGGTCGGCCACCTGAAGCAAAAGGGTGCTTTTGCCGATGCCGGGGTCGCCGCCGATGAGGATGAGGCTGCCGGGGACGATGCCGCCGCCGAGGACGCGGTCGAATTCGGTGACGCCGGATGAGACGCGGGCGTCGTCCTGCGACTCGATCTCGCCGTAGCGGACCGGCTTGACTTCGCGCAGGCGGAAGCCGCCGCGCGCGGCCATGCCCTTGGTCGCGGTCGCGGCCGGCTTGGCGCGCTCCTCCGCGAACGAGTTCCACTCGCCGCAGTCGGGGCACTTGCCGAGCCACTTGCGCTCCTGATGCCCGCATTGCTGACAGACGTAGACGGTCGCCGGTGCCTTCGCCACTTACAACTCCTCACCGCACATTAAGATTTTCCGACGGCTATATTTTACCGCAGGGGGGCGGGACGGGGTCCGCGGGGCGGCATGCCGGGTAAGCCCGTTCGGCTTGACATCGGGCTATAAAAGCTCGCGCACGCGCTCGGCGGGGCGGCCGAGGACGGCGCGCGGCCCGCGCTCGACGATGGGGCGCTGGATGAGTTCGGGGTGCTGCGTCATGAGGTTGACAAGCTCGTCGTCCGACACGTCGCGCGAGCCGAGGCCGAGTTCTTTGTAGACGGCCTCGCCGGTCCGCAGAAGCTCGCGGGGCTTGATGCCCATCTTCGTTATCAGCTCGCGGAGCTTCGCCTCGCCCAAGGGCTCGACGTAGTAGTTGACCTTCTCGTAAGCGATGCCGCTCTCACGGAGCAGGCGGTCCGTCTCCCGGCACGTCGTTCAAGTCGGCTTCTCGTAGACGGTGATTTTGTCTGTCATCTTTAACCTCTCAGGGGAAGATGCCGCGGACGCGCGTGGCCTCGGCGACGCGGCCGACGGCGAGGACGTAGGCGCCGGTGCGCATGTCCGTGCCGTAACGCTCGGCGGCGGCGTAGACGCCCGCGAAGGCCGTGCGCATCGTCTGCTCAAGCGTCTCGCGGACGCGCTCCTCGGTCCAGAAGTAAGAGTACTGGTCCTGCACCCACTCGTAGTAGCTGACGGTGACGCCGCCCGCGTTGGCGAGGATGTCGGGCAGCAGCATCACGCCGCGGTCGAAGAGCACGCGGTCGGCGCCCGGCGTGACGGGCCCGTTGGCGAGCTCTGCGACCAGCCCCGCGCGCACGCGCCCGACGTTCTCAAGCGTGATGCTGTTCTCAAGCGCCGCCGGCAGCAGCACGTCGCACTCGACTTCCAGCACCTCCTCGGCCCGCATCCGCTCGGCGTTCGGCAGGCCCTCCAGCGTGCCGCGCTCGGCCTTGTGGCGGAGCGCGGCCTGCACGTCGATGCCGTGCTCGTTGTAGGCGCCCGCGCGCGAGTCGGCGACGGCGACGACGCGCGCCCCGTCCTCGGCCGAGACGAGGCGCGCGAAGTTGGCGCCCGCGTTGCCGAAGCCGTGGATGGCGACGCGCGCCTGCGGCAGACTCAAACCCTTCACGCGCGCCGCCTCCCTCACGACGTAGAGGCAGCCGCGCGCCGTCGCCTCGTGGCGACCCTGCGAGCCGCCGAGCGCGATGGGCTTGCCCGTCACGACGGCCAACTCCGTGTGGCCGCGCACCATCGAGATGGTGTCCATGATCCAGGCCATCGTCTGCTCGTCGGTGTACACGTCGGGCGCGGGGATGTCGCGGTCGGGGCCGACGATGGGCGCGATCTCGAAGGCGTAGCGGCGCGTTAGCCTTTCCAGCTCGCCGCACGACATCGCTTTGGGGTCGCACACCACGCCGCCCTTGCCGCCGCCGTAAGGGATGCCGACGGTCGCGCACTTCCACGTCATCCACGACGCGAGCGCCTTGACCTCGTCGAGCGTGACGCCGGGATGAAAACGGATGCCGCCCTTGGCGGGGCCGCGCGCGATGTTGTGCTGAACGCGGTAGCCCTCGAAGACGCGCACCTCGCCGCCGTCCATCTTGACGGGGACCGAGACGACGAGCTGCCGCTTGGCGTTGCGCAAGACCTGCCGCATGGACTCGTCGAGGCCGAGGTGGTCGGCCGCCGCGTCGAACTGTTGCTGGGCGATGCGGAAGGGGTTCAACTCCTCTTGTGCTTCGCCCTTGGCTTGAACCATCACGCGCATCCTTTCCGGCTCGGACGCGCACATTGTATCCGAAGTGAGGAAGGCGTGTCTTCAACTTCGGACTTTTTCGGGAACAAACGGAAGCGGCGCGGGGTCTATTGCTTCGTCTCCGGCTTGACCCGTTGGCACCGGCACGAAGGAGGAGACTGGAAGATGTTCAGCAACCTTGTCGAGTCGGGCTCGCACGCGGCCGACCTCAAGCGGAAAGGCGGTTTCTTCGTCGGCACCCTCGCCTTCTACGGCCTGCTGCTGGCGGCGACCGGGGTGGGCAGCATCTACGCCTACAACGCGCGCGTCGAGGATGACGGCCTGGAGGTGTACGCGCTGATGAAGTTCGCGCCCTCGAACGCCGAGCAGGCCAAGCCGGAGAGGCAGAGCGCGCCGCGCCGCGCCGCCGCGGCCGCCAAGCCCGGTCAGGCGCAATACGCTAAGGTCACTGAGGTGGCCGTCATCGCGCCGCACGTCCCCTCGCGCCAGATAGCGCGCGAAGACACGCCGGTGCTCGGGCGCGGCGTCCCCTACGTCATCAGCAGCGTCAACGACGTTCCGTCAGGCGGAGTCGGCGTCCCGAACCACGGCCAAGGCTACGGCCCCCCCGGCGGCAACGATCACGGCCCCGCCGGCCCGAAGGTGACGGGCGGTGACGAAGAGCCCCCGCCCGCGCGCGAAGTCAAAGCGGCGCCGACGCCCGTGCCCGTGGAGAGGAAGAAGACGACGACCGTCTCGGGCGGCGTCATGAACGGGCAGGCCATCGTCAAGCCGCCGCCGGCCTACCCCATCGTCGCGAAGACGGCGCACATCTCGGGCACCGTCACCGTGCAGATACTCGTTGACGAGTCGGGCCGCGTCGTCTCGGCCAAGGCGACGAACGGCAACGCGCTCCTGCACGCCGCCGCCGTCCAGGCCGCCTACCAGGCGCGCTTCACGCCGACGACGCTCAGCGGCCAACCCGTCAAGGTCTCCGGCGTCATCACCTACAACTTCGTCCTCCACTAAACAGAAGGTGCCGGGTGTCAGGTGTCGGGTGAAAGCAACTTGTCTTTACCCGAAACCTGACACCCGAAACCCTTTCTGCCATCCGTTTTATTCCTCACCCCTGCCTCGATAGTTCGATTATTTTTTCGGCTCTTTTTTTTCGGAGCGCGGGAACTTTACTCGCGGGGGCCGCGTTTATGGAGCGGAGTTGAGACGGCGGCGATTAAGCCGACGAGCTTCGCTCCCGTCGCTTTGGCGGCGCGCGTCAACCCGAACTCATACGACTGAAAGGGAGCTTGTAATGAAGAGACTTCATAAGGCCATCATCAGCTTCGGCTTCGCCATCATGCTCGTCGCCGCCTCCGGCAGCGCGCTCGCCATCACCCCTTCGCAGCAGCAGCGCCTTCTGACCGGCACCATCATCGGCGTTGACCGCGCCGCCCGCACCATCACCGTGCGCGAGAACGGCTCCAACCAGATCACCAGAATTCAAGTCCCCGAGCGCCGCCGCATCAGGACCGCCCAGCAGTCCAACCCCTTCGCCGACTTCAACCAACTTCAGGCCGGCATGGTCGTCCGCGACGTGCTCGTCTACTAACGCGCACGAAGGCATCGCCCCGACGAACAACACAGAGGGCGCGCGTGAGCAGCATCAGACAGC
>DASZEK010000191.1:0-16013 GCA_035941045.1 Pyrinomonadaceae bacterium
ATAATTTGAGCCGAGAGCTGAGAGTCCTGAACAACCCGCCCGCAACCCGCCCGCCGCGCGGGCCGAAACCCGAGTGGCTGAAGGTTCGCCTCGGCGACCCCTCGAACCAGAACTACGTCCTCAAACTCATCGAGAACCTGAACCTGCACACGGTCTGTCAGGAGGCGCGCTGCCCGAACATCTTCGAGTGCTGGACGGACAGGACGGCGACCTTCATGATCGGCGGCGACATCTGCACGCGCCACTGCGGCTTCTGCGCCGTCTCGAAGGGCGCGGGCATCCCGCTCGACCCGGAGGAGCCGCGCCACGTCGCCGAGGCGGTGAAGACCCTCGACCTCGCGCACGCCGTCATCACCTCGGTCAACCGCGACGACCTCGCCGACGGCGGCGCCGCCCACTGGGCCGAGACCATCCGGCAGGTGCGTCAGCTTAACCCCGGCTGCCGCGTCGAGGTGCTCATCCCCGACTTCAACGGCGACGAGGGCGCCCTGGACGCCGTGCTCGACGCGGAGCCCGACGTGCTCAACCACAACACCGAGACCATCGCGCGCCTCTACAGGCGCGTGCGCCCCGACGCGAACTACAGGCAGACCTTAACGCTGCTCGAACGCGCCGCCGCGCGGGCCGAAGCCCGAGTGGCTGAAGGTCCGCCTCGGCGACCCCGCCAACCAGAACTACGTCCAGCGCCTGATAGAGAACCTGAACCTGCACACGGTCTGCCAGGAGGCGCGCTGCCCCAACATCTTCGAGTGCTGGACGGACCGCACCGCCACCTTCATGATCGGCGGCGACATCTGCACGCGCCACTGCGGCTTCTGCGCCGTCGGCAAGGGCAAGCCCGGCACGCTCGACTTGGAGGAGCCGCGCCACGTCGCCGAGGCCGTCCGCACGCTCGACCTCGCGCACGCCGTCATCACCTCCGTCAACCGCGACGACCTCCCGGACGGAGGCGCCGCCCACTGGGCCGAGACCATCCGGCAGGTGCGTCAGCTTAATCCCGGCTGCCGCGTCGAAGTCTTGATTCCCGACTTCAACGGCGACGAGGCCGCCTTGAACGCCGTCCTGGACGCCGAGCCCGACGTGCTCAACCACAACACCGAAACCATCGCGCGCCTCTACAAGCGCGTGCGGCCCGACGCGCGCTACGAGCAGACGCTTGAGCTTCTGCGCCGCGCGGGCGAGCGGCGCGACCGCGAGCGGCGCGGCATGCTCACCAAGAGCGGCATCATGGTGGGATTGGGCGAGCACTTCGACGAGGTCGTCGAGCTGATGCGCGACCTGCGCTCCGTCTCGTGCGACATCATGACCATCGGCCAGTACCTACAGCCGCACGCGCGCCGCCTCCCCGTCGAGCGTTACGTGACGCCCGAGGAGTTCGCGCGCTGGCGTGAGGTCGGGTTGGAGATGGGCTTCAAGCACGTCGAGTCGAGCCCGCTGACGCGCTCCTCCTACCACGCGCGGCAGCAGACCGACGGCGCCGCTTAGACGGGGGAACACGGATGAGAAGCACGCCCCTTAAACTCTTCGCCTGCGCGGCGGCGCTTACGTTCGTCGGCGCCGCGTTCGGCAACTCGCGCGACGACTCGAAGCAGCGGGCGGTTGCCGAGGTGGCCGGCTACAAGGGCTGGTCGCGCGTGACGGTGAGGGCCGTCCCGTTTGACCTCTCGTCGCTCGGCGGGGGTTGAGACATAGGCATTGCCTCCGAGGCGACACGCGTCGGCGACGCGTGGGTCAAGTACAGTGCAGGCGGCACGACGCAGTTCGGACTCGCGGGCGGCGCGGTCCGGCAAGGCGTGCCCGCGCCGCCGCCCGCCCCCGTCAAGCAGAAGAAAGACCACGCCACGGCCTTCGGCGTCGTCTACGCCAACGAGCCCGCCGCGCGCGTCCTGCTCTCGCTCTCCCCGGGCAAGTTCCCCGTCGGCTCCGTCATCGTCCGCGAAAAACTCTCCCACGCCGAAGCGACGAAGCCCGACCTGCTCGCCGTCATGATTAAGCGCGGGCCAGACTTCAACCCGGCCGGCGGCGACTGGGAGTTCCTCGTCTTCGACGGCGAGTTGAAGCGCCTGCGCGAGCGGCAGAAGAAGGGCAGTTGCCTCGAATGCCACTCCTCGCAGCAGTCCAGAGACTTCGTCTTCCCCATCCCGCAGAGTCAGCAGTAAAGGCCGAGCAGCCTCTTGACTTCTTCGACCGCCCCGGCCGGCGTCGTCGCCGTCGAGACTCGTTCGCCGCCGAGCGACTTGAAGAAAGCCTCGGCCTCGTCACCCGCGTTAAGGAGCACGACCGGCCTGCCGGCCTTGACGGCGAGCGCCACCTCGGCCGCCGTCCCCGCGCCCATCCCGCAGGCGACGACGACGCGGCTCGAAAGGACGTTGACGTTGTTGCGCGCCTGCCCGAGCCCCGTCACTATCGCCACGTCAACGAACTCTGACGCGCCCGACTCGTCTTCGCCGGGGAGCACGCCTACCGTGAGCCCGCCTGCCTCGCGCGCGCCGCGGCTCGCCGCCTCCATCACGCCCGCCGCGCGCCCGCCCGTCAGCAGCGCCCACCCCTCGGAAGCGATGAGACGCCCTAGCTCGTAAGCGGCCTTCTCATCCTCGTCGGACGCACCGCCACCCGGCCCCATGACTCCGACCAGCACTCTTCCCATCCTCTTTCCCTCCACGCCCGCGGCCGGGTTATATTAAAGGCACGGGATAAAAAACATGAAAGCTGTCTTCTTCGAGGAGCACGGCGGGCCGGAAGTGCTCCGCCACGGCGAGCGGCCCGACCCGACCATTAAAGCCACCGAGGTCTTAGTCGAGGTGCGCGCCTGCGCGCTCAACTATCTGGACGTGTGGGCGCGGCGCGGGCTGCCCGGCGTCGAGATTCCTTTGCCGCACATCTTGGGAAACGACGTGGCGGGCGTCGTGCGCGAGCGCGGCGGGCTGGTGGACTGGGTCGCGCCGGGCGACGAGGTGATGTTGCAGCCCGGCGTCTCCTGCGGCCACTGTCACGAGTGCCTGCGCGGGGCCGACAACCTCTGCCCCCGCTACCAGATTCTCGGCTACCAGCGCGACGGCGGCTACGCCGAGCTGGTAGCCGCGCCCGCCGTCAACTGCATACCGAAGCCCGCTTCCCTGAGTTGGGAGGAGGCAGCGGCGCTGCCGCTCGTGACCGTGACGGCGTGGCACATGCTGGTGACGCGCGCGCGCGTCGAGCCGGGCGAGGACGTGCTTATTCACGCGGCCGGGAGCGGGGTCGGCTCGGTAGGGATTCAGGTGGCGAAGCTGCGCGGGGCGCGGGTGATTGCGACCGCGGGCTCGGACGAGAAGCTTGAGAAGGCGCGGGCGCTCGGCGCCGACGAGGTGGTGAACTACACGCGCGCCGACTGGCCGAAGGAGGTGAGGCGGCTGACGGACAAGCGCGGCGTGGACGTAGTCTTCGAGCACACGGGGGCGGAGACGTGGCCCGGCTCCGTTCTCTCGCTCAAGCGCGACGGGCGGCTCGTGACCTGCGGCGCGACGAGCGGGTTCGACGCGCGGACCGACTTGCGTCAGGTCTTCTACCGCCACCTCTCGCTGCTCGGCTCCTTCATGGGCTCGAAGGCCGAGCTGTTGGACGCCATGAAGTTCGTCGAGCGGGGAAGTATCCGCGCCGTCGTGGACCGCGCCCTGCCGCTCGCCGAAGCCCGCCGCGCGCACGAACTCATCGAAGACCGCGCGCAGTTCGGCAAGCTCGTCCTCGTGCCTTAGTTCGCGGGCGCCTCTTCCGCGTCCGGTTCGTCGTCGCCGCCTTCGTCGGGGGGGCCGTTCTCGGGCGGCTGGTTGTCGGGGATGGGGTCGCCCTTCTGCTCGCGGAGGCGGAAGATGACGCAGTCGTCGTCCTCGTAGGCCACGTCGAACCAGCCGCTGTCGAGGGCGTTGTTGTAGAAGTCCTTGTGCTCGTGGTCGGTGAAGGCGTAGCGGGCGCAGCGCCGCCGGTCGCCCTCGCCGACGCAGAAGTTGTCGCGGATCATCTCGCCCATGCGGCCCACCTCCTCGTCCGACATGTCGGTGCCGGCGCTGACCTTGACGTAGAGGTCGGCGAGCCGCTTGTCCTTATCAAGCAGGTAGGTCGGGTCGAGGCCGGAGACGAAGGCGAGGTCGGGGTTGTAGTAGAAGAGCTTGGGGAAGTCGTCCCAGTCGCTGTTGAAGATGAGCTCGCCCTTGGAGGTGTTGTCGCTCAGCCACTTCATGCCGCCGCGGTAGTAGTCGGGATGGAACATGCCGCGGATGTCGTCGCGCGTGATGCGCGCGTACCAGACCATCGGCGCGGCGAAGAGCACGAAGGCCGTCCCGACCAGCACGTACTCCCACACGCGCCCGCTCTCGCCGCGCGCCTCCACCTCGCCCGCCTCGCCCGCCTCGCCGAACAGCCGCGCGCGGCCCCGCGCGACGAGCGGCTGGATGGCGAAGGCCGCGAAGAGGACGGCGAAGGGCGGGAAGTATTCCGAGAAGCGGCGCCAGCGCGCGTTGAAGACCCAGAGGAAGGTGGCGAACAGCAGCAGGAAGAAGGCCCGCTGCTGCTCCTTCTTCGCGGAGTCGCGGAAGGCTAGGTAGCCGGCAATCATGGCGACGGTCGCCGTCCCGCAGTTGCCGAGGAACTCCCACGTCGAATAGGGATACCACTCGCTGCCGACCGAGGTCGAGAAGTCCTTGGCCGTGACCTTGATGACGAGGTGCTCGTAGAGCAGTTGGAAGTTGTGCGGGAAGTAGGGGTTGATGACGAAGCCGAGCACCGACCCGACGGCGACGAAGACGAGCGGGCGCCACTCCAGCCGTCGCTCGGTCCAGAGGACGACGGCCGTCCAGAAGCCGGCGGCCACGACGAGCAGCGCGAACATGTCGTAGGTGAGCGCGAAGACGAACGCGAGCGGCAGCAGCCAGCGGTACTTGCGCTCGAACAGCAGGTGGATGCCGACGACGAGGAGCACGATTGAAACGCTCATCGCCTTGCCCATGTGCATCCGGTAGAGGAAGGGGCTGGCGCTCCCGAGGATGAGCAGGAGCCAGAGCAGCGGGTAGCTGACGCGGTGGCGCACGAGCAGCCAGAAGCACGAGAAGACGGCGAGCGAGGCGAAGAGCCAGGTGCCGATTTTGGCGCCCTTCTGGAAGTCGGGGAAGAGTGTGAAGGGGATTTGAAGGACGTGGAAGAGGAAGTGGTGGTCCACGTAGTCGCGCGGGTTCAAGGTCGTCAGCGGCAGGGCGTTGAACGAGGGCGGGAAGTTGCCGGTGCGGACGGCTTCGAGGAGCATCTGGCTCCAGCGGAAGTGATAGTAGGAGTCGAAGTCGCCGCAGCAGATGGAGGCGGTCGAGAACTGCAAGTACCAGAAGGCGGCGCCAATGAGGAGCGCCCCGGCCGCGAGCAGCAGCCCCCGCCCGCGCGCTATCCCGGCGAGCGCGCCGCCCCCGGCCTCCACGGCGCGTGCCGGCGCCTCCGCCGTTGCTTCGGCGGGCACGCTCCCGCCTTCGACATTCTCCGTGACCAAACCCGTGTTCCTCTCAGGAAGATTCTTCACCCGGAAGAGTGAGGGGAAACCATATCACGGGCCGCCGCCGCGGGCGAAGCGCCTCGCGCCTCTACCCGCAGAGGCGCTTGATTACGTCGAGCAGGTCGTTGGGGTTGATGGGTTTGGTCAGGAAGTCGTCGAAGCCGGAGCTGAGGGCGCGGGCGCGGTCGTCGAACTGGGAGAAGCCGGTGACGGCGATGAGCGGGACGCCGCGGTAGTCGGGCAGGGCGCGCAGGGCCTCGGCCAGTTGGTAGCCGTTCATGACGGGCATGCCGATGTCGGAGACGACCATGTCGAAGTGGTCGCGGCTCGCGGCGCCGAGGGCGTCCTTCGCGGAGAAGGCCATCGTCACCTCGTAGCCGGCGAAGCGCATCAGCATCGCCAGCATCTCCGTCACGTCGGGCGCGTCGTCCACGACGAGCGCGCGGCGGCAGACGTTGTTCCCTTCGGCGCCGTCCTGAAACGCGCCGCCCTGTTCTTGAATGTCAGACATCACCTTGCTCTTTCGGCGAGGGCCGAAAATCCCCCCCTTGAAAAAGTTTCCCCGACTCGACGACTGTGCTTCAGGGAGAGTTGCGCTTGCGCTCTAAAAGCTGCTCGACCTGCGCGGCGAGCGCCGAGGGCTCGACCGGCTTCGGGACGTGGGCGTCAAAGCCGGCGGCGAAGGCGGCCTCCGCGTCCTTGGCGGCGGCGTAGCCGGTCAGGGCCACGGCCGGCACGCTCGCCAGGTGCGGCAGGGCGCGCAGGCGCCCGAGCAGTTCGTAGCCGTCAACGCGAGGGAGTCCGATGTCGGAGACGATTATATCAAAGCGGCCCGACTCGGCAACGCTCAGCGCCTCCTCGGGCGTGCCGCAGGCCGTCGCCGCGTAGCCGGGCGCCGCGAACACGACGCGCAGCATGTCGAGCGTGTCGCGCGAGTCCTCGATGAGCAGCACGCGGCAGACCGAGCCGGCGTGCTCCTCGGGCCGCGCCGCGGGCCGCGCACTTTCGGGCCGCCGGCCGTCGCCGTCGGCGCCCGCCGGGAGCGTGACGACGAAGCGGCTGCCGCGCCCCTCGCCGTCGCTCGCGGCCGAGACTTGTCCGCCGTGCGCCTCGACGTAGCTCTTGACGAGGGCGAGGCCGATGCCGAGTCCGCCGTGGACGCGCGTCGTGCGCATGTCGGCCTGCCGGAAACGCTCGAAGACGTGCGGCAGGAAGTCGGGCTCGATGCCGGCGCCGTCGTCCTCGACCTCGACGCGCGCGCCCTGCGGGTCGCCCGACAAACGGACGTGGACACGGCCCCCCTCCTGCGAGAACTTGACGGCGTTGTTCAGGAGGTTCCAGAAGACCTGGACGAGCCTGGTGCGGTCGCCCGCGACGACGACGGGCGAGAGGCCGCCCGTCTCGACTTCGAGCGCGACGCGGCGGCGGTCGGCCTCGGGCCGGACCGTCTCGGCCGCCTCGCGCAGCACGGCGTTAAGCTCCACCGGCGTCCGCTCGATCTTCATCTTCCCGCTCAGGATTGAAGACATGTCGAGCAGGTCGTTGATGAGGCGGGAGAGCGCCTGCGAGTTCTTCTCGATGACGGCGACGCCCTTCTGCGCTTCCTGCTCGGGCAGGCGGCCCGAGCGAATCATGTGCGTCCAGCCGAGGATGGGCGTCAGCGGCGTTCTCAGCTCGTGCGAGAGCACGGCGAGGAATTCGTCCTTGGCGCGGTTGACCTCCTGCGCGCGCGCGTAGAGCTTGGCGTTGGCCTCGGCCAGCTCGCGGTAACGCTCCTCGGAGGCGCGCAGGCCCGTCTCGGCCTGCTTGCGCGCCGAGATGTCCATCGTCACGCCGCGCATCCCGACCGGCTCGCCGCGCTCGTCGAGGATGACGGTCGAGCGCGCCTCGACGTGGACGACGCGCCCGTCGCGGCCGACCCAGCGGAACTCGCTGGTGCCGCCGATGCGGCTATCGAAGATGGCGTGGGCCTCGCGCGCGGCGCGGTCGCGGTCGTCCGGGTGGACGATTGAGAGCCAGAAGTTCGGCGTCGAGAGCCACTCGTTGACGGTGTAGCCGAGCATGGTCTCGACGTAGTCGCTGACGAAGTCAATCCGCTGCGAGCGCACGTCGGGCACGCCCCACGCCTCCCAGACGACGCCGGGGACGCTGGCGACGAGGTCGCGCAGGCGCCGCCGCTCGCCCTCTATCAGCCGGGTCAGGCCGGCGCGCTCCTCCTCGGCGCGCTTGCGCCCGCTGATGTCGTGCGCGATGGAAGAGGCCCCGGTGATGCGGCCCGAAGCATCCCTGACGGGCGAGATGGTGACCGAGACGTGGTGGCGCGTGCCGTCCTTGCGGACGCGCTCCGTCTCAAGGTTCTCCGTGCTCTCGCCCCTCTCGATGCGGCGCAGGATGTCGTCGAGCTCGGAGGCCCGCTCCGGGGGGAAGATGAGTGAGACGTGTTGGCCGACGGCCTCCTCGGCCGTGTAGCCGTAGAGGCGCTCGGCCGCGGCGTTCCAGCTCGTGATGGTGCCGTCGAGGGTCTTGCCGAGGACGGCGTCCTCGGACGACTCGATGATGGCGGCCAGCCTCTCCGAAATTTCTTCGGCGCGGCGGCGCTCCGTCACGTCGTGGAAGACGAGGACGACGCCGGCCGTCCGGCCGTCGGCGCCGATGATGGGGGCGCCGCTGTCTTCGATGGGTATTTCCCGGCCGCCTCGCGCGAGCAGCACCGTGTGGTTGGCGAGGCCGACGACCGTGCCCTCGCGCAAGACCTTGGCGACGGGGCTCTCGACCGTCTCGCGCGTGTGCTCGTTGACGATGCGGAAGACCTCTTCGAGCGGCCGGCCGCGCGCCTCGACGATGTCCCAGCCGGTGAGGCTCTGGGCGACGGGGTTCATGAAGCTGACGCGGCCCTCGGCGTCGGTCGAGATGACGGCGTCGCCGATGCTTCGCAGCGTCGTCACCAGTTGCCGCTCGCTCTTGAGGGCGGAGGCCGCGGCGCGGCGGCTGCGCTCCGTGAGTTGGATGATGAGGAGCGCGACGACGAGGAAGACAAAGACTTGCAGGAGGCCCGAGAAGCTGAGGGCGAACCAGTCGAAGGGCGGGATGAAGAAGTAGTTGGCGACGAGCGCCGAGAGGCCGGTGGTGAGGAGCGCCGGCCCGCGCCCGAGGTAGCGGGCGCTGACGGCGACGGCCGCGAAGTATAAGACGAAGGGGACGGCGCCGCGCTCAAGGCCGAAGAGGTCGTAGAGCGCGAGCATGAGCAGGGTGGCGACGCCGGCCGACGCCGCGCCGAGGGCGTAAGCGGCCAGGGCTCGGCCTCTCTTCGATGAGGCGGCGGGGCGTCCTTCGTGGCGGGTCGTCGTTTGGGGGTGCGACATCGCTCCTGACTCGAAGGCTGAGGGCGGCACGGCCGGGACAGGGGAACATCCGGTGTCCGGGCCGAAAGGCTTAACTGTCGCTTTTTTCTCTGACGCCGAGAAGCTACTTCACCCGCCACGACAAGTCAAGAAAACAGTCGGCGGTGGACAGTTGCCGTCGGGCAGTAGGAGAATCCTTTCATGTATCCGGCAGGGAACCTTTTCATACCGGCGCCGCACGGGCGTCTGGAGGCCATCCTGAAGGCGCCGCGCGCGGGCGAGCCGCGGGGCGTCGCGCTCGTCCTGCACCCGCACCCGCTCCACGGCGGGACGATGCACAACAAGGTCGCCTTCCGCACCGACCGCGGCCTGAACGACGCCGGGCTCGTCACGCTGCGCATCAACTTCCGCGGCACCGGCAACTCGACGGGCGAGCACGACCACGCCCGCGGCGGCGAGCAGGAGGACGCGCGCACGGCGCTCGACTATCTGATTGAGCGTCACCCCGGCCTGCCCGTCTTCCTCGCCGGCTTCTCCTTCGGCGCCCGCGTCGGGCTGGAGGTCGGCACCCGCGACGAGCGCGTCCGCTTCCTCATCGGCGTCGGCACGCCCGTCGGCATGAAGGAGCGCGACTACGACTTCTCCTTCCTCGCCGACTGCCGCAAGCCCCTGCTCCTCGTCCAAGGCGACCGCGACGAGTTCGGCTCGGTCGCCGACCTGCGCGCCCTCGCCTCACGCCTCCCCCCCGAGGCCCGCGTCCGACTCACCATCATCCCCGGCGCCGGCCACTTCTTCGACGACCAGCTCGAAGCCCTCACCGGCACCGTCCGCGAGTGGGCCGAGGAGCGCCTGTCAGAAGCCGTCTGAACCGCTCGGGTGCGGCCTTTGTCCCTGAAGGGGATACCGACAACAGCCAATGCGACGCCACCCCGGAGGGGTCGCTGACGACAGCCGGTGAAGTGACCCCGCAGGGGTCGCCGATAATAGCCGGGGGCTAGCGAGGACGCGCCGGCGTCCGAGCGCCGCCCCCGGAACCGACGAGAAAAACATACCGACCCTGAAGGGGTTGCACCCGTCAGCGCCAAAGGTATTCCTCGTCGTACCTCACGCCGTACTTCTCCAACAGGGCCAGCAACTCCGACTCGAACGAACGCTCCCGGTGGTGCTCCTTCTGCCGCGCGATGTAGAGCTTCAAGGCCGCGGCGCTCGACTGCCCGACCGAGAAGGCGCCGTAACCGTCCTGCCACACGAATTCACTGAACTTCACGTCTTTCGATTTAATCCACCTGGAAGAACTTTTCTTCAACTCGCGGACGACTGCGGCCAACGCGTCGTTCTTCGACAAAGAAAGAAGGAGATGGACGTGATTCATCGTGCCGTTAATCGCAAGGCACGGCGAGCCGTGGTTCTTGAGGGTGGCGGACATATAGGCGAAGAGGTCGGTTTCGATTCCCGGCGTGATTAGGTCCGCGCGGTTTTTGGTCGAGAAGACGAGGTGGACGAGGAGGCTGACGAGCGATTGAGACATCGTTTGACGCTCCTTTCCCGCGTTGAGGTGCGACCCTTTCAGGGTCGGCATTGTTTTCACGTCATTACCGGGGGTGGCGCTGCGGCGCTGACGCGCCTTCGCTCACCCCCGGCTATTATCGGCGTCCCCTTCGGGGACACGGGCTGTGCGTTGCGGGTGGGTGTTCGGGCGGGTGGGTAAATTCTATCGCGGCCCCGGAGGGTTCTAAGTCTGTCGGTCCGGGGGGGAATCGGCGTCGGCGTAGAGGCGGTTGATGAGGTCGCGGTATTTGTCGTCGATGACGCGGCGTTTGACCTTGAGGGTGGGGGTCAGTTCGCCGCCTTCGATGGTCAGCTCTTTTTCGAGGAGGGCGACGCGCTTGACGCGCTCGTAGCGGGAGAGGTGTTCGGTGTGGGCGTCCACCTGGCGCTGCATGAGGTCGAGGACGCGGGGGTGGCGGCAGAGTTCGGCCGTGCTGCGCGCGCCGAGCCCCTTGTGCTGGGCGTAGGAGCGCAGCATCTCCCAGTCGGGGACGATGAGCGCGGCGGGGAACTTGCGCCCGTCGCCGACGAGGACGACCTGGTTGACGAAGCGCGACTCTTTTATCTTCTGCTCGATGGGTTGGGGGGCGACGTACTTGCCGCCGGAAGTCTTGAACAACTCCTTCTTGCGGTCGGTGATGCGGAGGTAGCCTTCCGCATCCAGGCTGCCCACGTCGCCCGTCTTGAACCAGCCGTCCTCGGTGAAGACGGCGCGCGTCTCCTCCGGCTTGTTGTAGTAGCCGAGCATGACGTTGGGGCCGCGCGTCTCAATCTCGCCGTCCGGGGCGATGCGGACTTCGACGCCGCGGATGGGGCGGCCGACGGAGCCGATGCGGTTGTCCTCGGCCGAGTTGACGCACATGACCGGCGACGTTTCCGTCAGCCCGTAGCCTTGCACGATGGGCAGGCCGGCGCCCATGAAGACGTAACCCAGCTCTTCGGGCAGGGCCGCGCCGCCCGAGGTGAAGAGGCGAACGCGACCGCCCGTCGCCTCCTTCCATTTCGAGAAGACGAGGCGCGTGGCGAGGCGGTGTTGCAGCCCGAGGAGCGGCGGCGGCGGGGTGCGCTCGACGCGGTGTCGCGCGAGGTGTTTGCCGACGCCGACGGCCCACGCCAGCAGGCCCGCCTTCAACTTCCCGCCGGCCGCGGCCTTCTCCTTGATGCGCGCGTAGATTTTCTCGTAGAGGCGCGGGACGGCGACGACGAGCGTGGGGCGCACCTCGCGCATGTTGTCGCCTATCTTCTCGATGGCTTCGGCGAAGTAGACGCGCGCGCCGTGGTGCAGGTACATGAACATGGCGCCGCGCTCGAAGATGTGCGAGAGCGGGAGCACCGAGAGGATCACGTCCCGCGGGTTGAAGGCCAGCCGCTCTGAGGTCGCCAGTAGGTTTGAGACGACGTTCGAGTGCGTGAGCATGACGCCTTTCGGCTCGCCCGTCGTCCCCGACGTGTAGATGATGGTGGCGAGGTCGTCGGGGCGGACCTGCGCGGCCAGTTGGTCTGCGAGCGCGGGTCGCTCCGCTTCGAGCGCGCGGCCCGCGGCCTCCAACTCTTCGAGCGTCGTCAAGCCTTCCTCGCCGCCCGCGTCGCCGGTCAGGAGGATGACGCTGCGCAGCGCCGGGCACTCGGCGGCGGCCTGGCGGATTCTGGCGTAGGCTTCGCGGTGCTGTACGAAGAGGGCGACGGCGCCCGAGTCGTTGAGGATGTAGCAGACCTGCTGGGGCGCGAGCGTCGGGTAGAGCGGGACGTTGACGACGCCCGCCGACAGGCACCCGAGGTCGGTGAGCACCCACTCGGGCGAGCTCTCGGAGAGGATGGCGGCGCGGTCGCCGCGGCGGAGGCCCGACGCGTAAAGCCCGAGCGCGATGTGGCGGGCGCGCCGCGTGAACTCTTCGGATGAGACGGCCCGCCACTGGCCTCCGCGCTTCACGTTCAGCGTGTCGGGCCGCGCGTGGACGCGCATGGCGCGCGCGACGACTTCGACGAGTGTCTTCGGCTCTTCCAGCCCGTTCGACGGGGCGGCGGGTGTGAACTCGGCGGCGCGCGCGTTGGTCTGTGTCATCGCGCCGTCA
Organism: Pyrinomonadaceae bacterium; assembly: GCA_035941045.1. Taxonomy (GTDB): domain Bacteria; phylum Acidobacteriota; class Blastocatellia; order Pyrinomonadales; family Pyrinomonadaceae; genus QHXN01. Next base: position 12,471 of record DASZEK010000191.1, read on the forward strand.
CCCCGTTGATGAAGATGTCGAGCACTTCGTCGGCCATCGGCGCCAGCCGGTAGCGGCGCTTCGAGAGAATCCAGTTGGTCGCCATCTCGTCCAGAGCGCCGAAGAGGACTTTCGCCACCGTCTTCGCCTTCAACTCTCTGCGGAAGACGCCGGCCGCCTGCCCCTGCTCGAAGACTTCGCGGATGAGGCCGAGGTATTCGGCGAGCCCCGCGGCCGAGAACTCCTCCATGAACTTCGTCGTGCCGCGCAGCTCGACCTGAAAGACGACGGCGAGGTCGCGGTCGGCGCCGAGGCGTTCGAGGTGGTGGCGCGCGATGCGGCGCAGCTTCTCGCGCGGGTCGGCGATTTTCGCAAGCTCCTCGCGCCCCTCCTCGATGGCTTCGGTCGTGTTGCGGTCGAAGATGGAGCGGAGGATTTCTTCCTTACTCTTGAAGTAGAGGTAGACGGTGCCGTCGGCGACGCCGGCCTGCCGGGCAACGTCGGCCACCTTCGAGTTGAAGTAGCCGTTCTCGGCGAAGACGCGGGTGGCGGCGCGAAGTATCGCCTCGCGCTTGTCGCCCGCGGCGGCGCGCGCGCCGGGGGGGCTCGGGAGGGAACGGGCGGAACGCATCAGGGGTCTCGGCTCCGTAGTCGGGCTCTTGAAGGCTCGGCTGAATGAACGACCATTCAGTCAGCGCCTAGCCTAACCGCCCCGGCCGTTTTGCGCAACAGCCGGGCGGCCTAGCTAGAGCCTGATTTTAATCCAGCCGTCCTCGACGAAGACCTCGTAGGTTTCGAGCGCCTCGCTGGAGCGGTTGAGGCAGGAGCCGGTGCGCACGTCGAAGCGCCAGCCGTGCCAGTCGCAGGTGACGGAGTGGCCCGAGAGGTCGCCGTCGGCGAGCGGGGCGCCCTTGTGCGGGCAGAAGTTCTCGACGGCGTAGAGTCGGCCCTCCACGTTGTAGAGCGCCAGCTCCTTGCCGCCTTCGAGTTCGACCGTGGCGCCGCGCCCCTCGGGCAAGTCGCCCTCGCGCCCGACCTTGACGACGCGCCCCGAACGCTCGGGCCGGCGCGGGTTTTTGTGGCTCGGAGGTGTCTGCTGCATCTACCGCCGAATCGTAACAAACCCCGCGCGGGCGCGGCAAACGCGGCAGAATGGCCGAAGAAGGGTGATGAATGATGAATAAAACGCGACCGTATCGCTACATTCGTCGCTCATCATTTCCGGCGCGGGGGGGTATAATCGGGGCCAAGTTCCCCTCGACTAAATCTAAGCCGGCGAGAGTGCTTGAGGAGGGCAGCCATGTCCAGATTCCGCGGGGACCGTGACGACGAAGACTTCTACGGGGGCGAGCGCGGCGCTCGGAGGCGACCCGACGAGGGGCGCTACGACGAGGGGGGCCGCGGCGAATACGGGCGCGCGGAGGAGCGCGGCCCGGAGGAGGAGCAGCGCGGCTACTGGCGCGGCTACGCGCGGCCCGGCTACGAGTACGACGAGCGCGACGCGGGGCGCGGCCGTGCCGGCTGGGGCCCGCGCGGCGAATACGACTCCTACGCGGAAGGCCGCGGCGACTATTACCGCGACGACTACAACGCGGGCCGCCCCCGCCCCGAGTGGCGCGGGGGCGGCGGCGCCGAGACGCAGCACTACCGGCGCGCGGGCGAGCGCCGCGGCGCGACGCGCTCTCACGTCCGCTGCCGCGACATCATGACGCGCGACGTGACGTGCGCCACGCGCGAGACGACGCTCCAGGAGGTGGCGCGCATGATGAGGGACGAGGACACGGGCGTCATCCCGGTCGTCGAGCCGGGAGTGACCACGTCGGACTCGACGACCGAGGTGCAGCGCGTCCCGGCGCGCACGCGCAGCAACGGCAAGCTCGTCGGCCTCATCACGGACCGCGACATTGTCGTCCGCGCGCTGGCCGAAGGGCGCGACGCGCGCGAGGTCTTGGCCGAAGAGATTATGACGACCGACATCCACACCGCCCAGCCCAACGACCGCGTCATCGAGGCGATTCGCAAGATGGGCGACAAGCAGGTGCGCCGCATCCCCATCGTCGACCGCGAGGGCCAGTTGCGCGGCATCATCTCGATGGCCGACGTGGCGCTCGAAACCGAGGACGACCGCGAGCTGGCCGAGGCGCTGGAAGAAATCTCCAGCGGCTCGTCGTTCTGGAACAGAATCTTCGGCTAACGCAGGTCTCGGGTGCCGGGTGTCAGGTGCCGGTTAAGAGCCGGCCTTTAACCGATACCCGACACCTGATACCAGACACCCGTTTTTATGGCCCACTCAATCGAACACTACCTGCGGATGATGCCGAAGGCGACGGGCGTGAGGTGCACGAAGCACTTCTGGCGGCCGGCGGCCGACGTGTACAAGACGCGCGACGGCTGGATGGTGAAAATCGAGCTGGCCGGCGTCTCGCCCGACGAGCTGGAGGTCCGTATCGAAGGCTCGACGCTCCGCGTCGCCGGCAGCCGCCGCGACGAGTCGTGCAGCGAGTCCGTCTCCTTCCACCAGCTCGAAATCACCTACAGCGCCTTCGAGCGCACCATCAGCTTCCCCTGCCCCATCGAGGGCGCCAGCCTCCGGACGCGCTACAAGGACGGCCTTCTCATCCTCCACCTGCTCTCGCCGGAGGAGTGTGACTGAACCAGACAAGGAAGACTAGAAACCCGATCATGGCCGAAGACATTTCGAAGAACGAGACGGGCGGCGGCACCGAAGCCAAGCCGGCGCCGCAACAGCCGCCGCAGGCCAAGGCGCGGCCGGGCGTCGGCGCGGACGCCGCACGCGCGGCCGGGATACCGGAAGCGGGCGAGGGCGAGCGCGAGGGCGGCGGCGAGGTCTTCGAGATCGCCGTCCTGCCCTTGCAGCAGACGACGCTCTTCCCCGGCACGGTCATCCCGCTCGCGGCCGGGCGCCCGCGCTCGGTCGCGGCCATCGAGGCGGCGCTCGGCACGGAAGAAAAACTCATCGCCTGCGTCACCGTCCGCGAGGGTCGCACGACTTCGCCCGAGGCCGAGGCCACGCCGCCCAGCGACCTCTACGAAGTCGGCACGCTCGTCTCCATCAAGCGCATGATGCGCACGCCCGAGGGCTTGCAACTCATCGTCCAGGGCACCGACCGCGTCCGCGTCGTCAAGTGGACGCAAACGGACCCGCACCTGCGCGCGCGCGTCCGCATCCTGCCCGCGCCCGAGCGCCGCGACGAGCAGACGGTCGAGGCACTCCACCGCAACGTGCAATCGCTCATCCAGCGCGCGCTCGCCATGCTGCCGGAAGTCCCGCCCGAGATAAGGACGGCCGTGCTCTCGTCGAACGACCCCGTGCAGCTCACCTACTTCCTCGCCTCCATCCTCAACCTCGGCGTCGAGCAGGAGCAGCAGATGCTCGAAGCCGACACGGTTGACGAACTCCTCCAGCTCGCCTACGCGCGCCTGTCGCGCGAGATAGAGATCATGGAGCTGCGCACGAAAATCGTGGCCGAGGCCCAGGGGGAGATGTCGAAGGCGCAGCGCGACTACTTCCTGCGCCAGCAGATGAAGGCCATCCAGAAGGAG
>DASZEK010000192.1:0-7699 GCA_035941045.1 Pyrinomonadaceae bacterium
CGGGTAAAGACAATGCTCTTACCCGGCGCCCGACACCCGTCACCTTATTCAATGTCGAAGCGGGTGCGCTGGACGGCGAGCGCCTTGGTGGCGCGGTCGATGGCGGTGACTTGGAGGACGTAGCGGCCGGGGGGGAAGGTGGAGAGCGGAAGCTCGGCCGCGTAGGGGAGGCGCGTGAGGTCCGGCAGTCCCTCGTGCCTGACCTTGGTGAGCGGGGCGGTGAAGACGGGCTGGTCGTCGCGGAAGACCTGCACCTGAAGGGCCACGTCGGGCGGCGCGGCGGCGTTGTAAATGTAGGTGGCGAAGCGGAGCCACGAGGTGCGCGCGAAGCGGCGCGCGACGTTCAGCGACACGTTCTCGATGGGGACGCCCGGCTTCTCGCCCGGCGCCGCGTCGGCCGACGTGCGCTCGCCGAGGAAGATGCTGCTCAGGGCCAGCCCGCCCTTCGTCACGTCGGGCAGCTCGGCCCACTGGGCGGCGGTCCCCGTCCGGCCGTCGCGCCGGATGCGGGCCGCGATCCTCACTTGATAAAGGCCCGGCGGGAGGGCGAAGTTGTAGGTGTAGGCCAGCCCCTTGGACTTCGCCTCGTGCGCGACGGCCCACTCCTGCTGGAGCCCCTTCACGACGTTGCCCTTCTCGTCTATCACGATGGCGGCGATGTCGATGTCCGTCTTCGTCGGCGCGGCGGCGGCGCCCGCCACCTTCCTGACCTCCTCGGCGTCGAGCTCGACCGAGGCGGACAGCACCACGGAGTTGTTCGGCGCGCTCACGTAGCCGAGCGAGAGCGAAGTCGGGATGGCCGTGCGCGGGAAGGGGGCCTTGATGGCGGCCCGCAGCTCGCGCTCAATCTCGGACTTGGCGCCGCCGTCGGGGGAGGCCGCCTCCTGCTGTTGCTTCTTCTTGTCGCGCTTCGAGGGCGGCGGGTCGGGCGGCGGCGCCGAGAGGAAGCCGCGGCGGACGACGACCTTCAGCTCCGGCCGCTCCTTAACGCTCACTTCGACCTTGCGGTACTTCGGGTTGCCGCGCCCTTCCTCGCCCTCGGGCCGCCAGGCGAGCAGGTAGTAGCGCGCCGTCTCCTTGAGCGCGCCCGTGACGGCGCGGTTGAGCGTGTTGGTGTTGAGGAGCGCGCGGCCGCCGGTCTCGGCCGCCAGCTCGTAGAGCGGCGACTGCATCAGAGAGGTTTCGCCGAGTTGCGAGGCCGACAGGCGGCCCGACGGGTCGAAGGCCACTTCGGAGGAGGAGTCGGGTTGATTCGTGCGGAGGCCCTGCGCGTCGAGCGAGTAGATGACGACGCCGGAGCGCGCGGCGGCGTCGGCCACGCGTCGCAGACGGTCGCGCACGACCCCGTCGCGCGTGTTCGAGACGAAGCCGTCCGAGACGAAGAAGAGGATTTTGCGTCCGGGCACGGGCGACGACCAGCGGACGATTGATTCGAGCGAGGCGAGCGTGTTGACGGCGACCTGCGCGGTCTGGCGCAGCATGGAGTCGGCGCGCGTCCTCACCATCTGCTCGGCCGTCTCGCGCGGCAGGCGCATCATCTCGCGCTGCAAGGCTTCGACGTAGTAGTCGATGACCTGCCTGTCGTTGCGGTCGATGGCTACGGCCTGCGACACCGTCATGGCGGGCCGCTCCATGTCCGTCAGACTCGTGGGGCGCGGCGCGATGCGTCCGACGGCGGCGCGCAGCACGGCCTTGTTGTCCGTGAACTGCTGGAGGAAGCCGACCGAGCCGCTGGCCGAGGCGACCATCGCCTCGTCGTTCTGCCCGACCTCCTCGTCCACGAAGCGCAGGAGGGTGCGCCGGATGCTGTGCACGCTGGCGGGCGCCATGTGCAGGTCGTCGGCGAAGAAGATGACGGACCGGCCGCGGTCGAGCGGCAGCGGGCCGACCTTGGAGCCGGGCGAGCCCGGCCTCGACAGGCCGCGCGCGGCGGCGAGCTGCGCGTCCTCGTCAACCGTGCCGGCCTCGATGCGCTCGAAGAAGAGGACGGGCTGAGGCTTGCCGTCAACCTTCAGCTCGAACTGCTCCGGCTTGAGGCCGTCAACGAACTTGCCCGACTTGTCGAAGACCATCACGTCCGTCTGCACGAGCTGGCTACTGACGCGGACGACCTCGTCGGACTCGTCCTGCTGCTGCGGCGTCGTCGGCTGTTGTTGCGCGGGCGTGTGCGGCGGCGTCGCGAGCAGGCAGAGGGCGAGCGCCGGGGCGAGGAGTCTTTGCAGGGCGATTGCAACGCGGGAAGGCATAGCGAAAAACCGGGGACAGCCGAGCTGTGACGGGCGAATCTTAGCACGCTTCGGCGGGCGCCTCTAAGCCGTTCACAAAACTTTTACAACCGGCCGCCGTATAACCGGGCGACACTTTACAGAAACCCTGCCCGCGAAAGTTCGGAGCGCCGGAAGCCTTGAGCAAAGAGCCAGCTACACTCCGCCTCGACGGCGTCACCAAACGCTTCGGCGACTTCACGGCCGTTGACGCGCTGAGCCTCGGGGCGCGGCCCGGCCGCATCTACGGCCTGCTCGGGCCGAACGGCGCCGGCAAGACCACCACCATCCGCATGATAGTCGGCATCACGGCGCCCGACGAGGGCACGGTCGAGCTGTTCGGCCGCCCGCTCGACTCGGCCGCGCAGGACCGCATCGGCTACCTGCCCGAAGAGCGCGGCCTCTACAAGCGCATGAAGGTCGGCGAGCAGCTCCGCTTCTTCGGCGAGCTGAAGGGGATGACGGCGCGCGAGGCCGACCGGGCGGCCTCGCGCTGGCTCGACCGCCTGAAGCTCTCAGACCGCCGCGACAGCCGCACCGAGACGCTCTCGAAGGGGATGCAGCAGAAGATTCAGTTCATCGCCACCGTCATGCACGAGCCCGACCTGCTCATCCTGGACGAGCTGTTCTCGGGGCTCGACCCCGTCAACGCGAGTCTGATGGAAGAGGTCGTGTTGGAGCTGAAGAGCGCGGGCCGCGCCATCGTCTTCTCGACTCACATGATGGAGCACGCCGAGAAGCTTTGCGACGACATCTGCCTCATCAACCGCTCGCGGAAGGTGCTGGAAGGGAGCCTGCGCGAAGTCCGCGCCGGCTTCGGCCGCAACGCCGTGGCCTTGAGGGCCGAAGGCACCGACGGCGTCCTCGAAGACCGCTCGCTCGTCGCCGCCGTCAAGCCTTCGGCCGACCGCGTCGAAGTTCTGCTCGCGGAAGGCGCCGACTCGCAGACGTTGCTGCGTCGCTTAATCGAGCGCGGCGCGCGCGTCTCGATGTTCGAGAAGGTCGAGCCGACGCTGCGCGACATCTTCATCGCGCAGGTGGAGGAGGGCTGATGAGAAAGGTGCTGGCTATCATCCGCCGCGAGTACGTGCAGGGCGTGCGGAGCAAGACGTTTCTGCTCTCGACGCTCTTGGCGCCGCTGCTGCTCGTCTTCCTCATGATAGTGCCGACGATGCTGATGGGCCTCAAGACGGGCGGCGCCACGCGGCTCGCCGTCGTGGACGAGACCGGGCGGCTCTACGCGCAGGTCCACGACTCCATCATGCGGCCGAAGACGGAGGAGACGGACCCTGAGCGCAAGGCCGAGAAGCAGGTGCGCATGCAGCGCGACGCGGAGGAGCAGTTCCAGTCGCGCTTCGACGTGACGGAGGTACAGCCGGCCGGCCGGCCGCGCGAGGAAATCCGGCGCGAGCTCGACCGGCGCGTGCTCGCGCGCGAGTTGGACGCCTACCTCATCCTGCCCGCCGACATCCTTGAGCGCGGCCGGGTCGAGCTTTACATGCGCAACACGGGCGACGTGTTCAGCGTCGGCGTCATCGAGAACCGGCTGAGCCGAGCCGTCATCGAGCAGCGGATGCGCGACGAGAGGATTGACGAGCGGCGCGTGCGCGAGCTGTCGCGCGAAGTGAGGGTCGAAAGCTCGCGCGTCACCGAGCGGGGAACGGAGCGCGACTCGGGCAGCAGCCAGTTCTTCTTCGCCGTCGGCGTCGGCACGTTCATCCTCGTCGCCGTCATGATGTACGGGCAGGCGGTGCTCTCGGCCGTCGTCGAGGAGAAGACGACGCGCGTCGTCGAAGTTTTGTTCTCGTCGGTGCGCGCTTTTCCCTTGATGCTGGGGAAGCTGGTGGGCGTGTCGCTGGTGGCGCTGACGCAGTTCGTGATTTGGGCCGTGCTGCTCCTCGTGCTCGCGCTCTACGGCGCGGTGGCGCTGGCGGGCGTCGGCGTCGAGGTCGGCTTGCCGTCCATCCCCGTCTCGTCTTACGCCTACGCGGTGCTCTTCTTCATGGTCGGCTTCTTCCTCTACGCGACGCTCTACGCCGTCATCGGCTCCGTCGTGACGAGCGAGAAGGAGGCGAGCCAAATCATCGTCCCCGTCAGCTTCCTGCCCGTGCTCGCCATCTACCTCGCGTTCCCCGTCATCCGCAGCCCGAGTTCTTCGTTCTCCGTGTGGGTCTCGATGGTGCCTTTCTTCTCGCCCGTGACGATGCTGGTGCGCATCGTCACCGAGCGCCCGCCGCTCTGGCAAATCGCGCTCTCGCTCTTCTTAGGCGTCGCGACCATCGTGCTCATGGTCTGGCTCGCCGCTCGCATCTACCGCACGGGGATGCTCATGTACGGCAAGCGCGCCACCATCCCCGAAATCCTCCGCTGGGTGCGCCAGCCGTAAACTCGCGTCATGGCGATTGAAATCGAAAAGAAGTATCGCCTCGGGAGGGAACTGTGGGAGCAGCTCCCCGACCGTCTTCAAGAGGCGGGCGCGGCGCGCGAGGGCGAGGAGTTCGAGGAGAACACGCTCTACGCGGGGCCGGGGCTCGACCCGCGCCGTCGCGTGCTGCGCCTGAGGCGCGTGGGCGAGCGCGCCGTCTTCACCTTCAAGGAGCGAGACCTTTCGGGCTCGGCCGTCAAGCGGCAGCGCGAGGAGGAGACCGAGGTGGCGGACGGCGCGGCGCTCGCCGCCATCCTCGACGCGCTCGGCTACAGGCCCTCGCTCGTCTACGAGAAGCGGCGCACGACGTGGCGGCTCGCGGGCGCCGAGGTCGTGCTCGACGAGCTGCCCTTCGGACTCTTCGCCGAGATAGAGGGAGGGGAAGAGGAGATTCGCGAGGCTGAAAGACTGCTCGGGCTCGAATCGGCCGAGGCCGAGCACGCGCCCTACCCCGAGTTGACGCTGCGCCACGGCGTCGAGCGAGACGGCGTCGTCGCCGCGCGCTTTGAGAGAGTCGTTTAGTCGCCGATGGTGTGCGTGCGGGTCGGGGTCGAAGGCAGCAGGTCCGAGAAGTCGTAGACGATGCCGCCGTCGTCCTCGACTTCCGGCGTCGCCGCGCCCTGCGTGACCATCCGCTCAAGCGCCGCCCGGCTCTCCTCGATGCCGACGCGACAGTGGAGCGCCACCATCGGCACCGTCAGCCGGCACCCGCGCGCCTCCGCCAGTTGGAGAATCCTGTTCTCAAGGTCAGTGTTGGGCGGCACGGGCCGGCGCCGGAACATGTTCCAGGCGATGAAGACGCCCCCGACGGCGAAGCCGCCGAAGACGACGAGCATCCCGACCAGCACGCCCGCGGGCGTCTCGTCGCGCTTGACGAAGAGGTCGAAGAACGCCGCGATGACGAAGAAGAGGCTGAAGAGCGCCATGACGAGGGCGAGGACGCCGCAGCCGTAGCGGAAGACGCTTGGGACCGAGCCGGTGGGCTTCTGTGTGGGATTGGGGGTCATTCGAGAGAGAGTTCGCCGCGGGAATCAACGAGCGAGCGGCGAGTATAAACGAAAGAAGGGGACACGCGAAACCTTTCTCGCGTGTCCCCTCGTAAGTGACCGTCGGAAGACGGGCGCGGCTTACATGCCCATGCCGCCGCCCATGCCGCCCGGCATCGCGGGCGTCTTGTCGTCCTCGGGCAGCTCGGCGATGAGCGCCTCGGTCGTGAGCATCAGGCCCGCGATGGACGAGGCGTTCTGGAGCGCCGAGCGCGTGACCTTCGCCGGGTCGATGACGCCGGCTTCGACCAGGTCTTCGAGCGTGTCGGTCGCCGCGTTGTAGCCGAAGGTCTCCTTCTTCTGACTGCGGACGTGCTCGACGACGACGGCGCCCTCCTTGCCGGCGTTGTAGACGATCTGGCGCAGCGGCTCTTCGAGAGCGCGCTTGACGATGGTGACGCCGATCTGCTCGTCCGCGTCGCCCTCGCCCTCTTCGTTCGCCATGAACTTCTCAAGCGCCTTGGCCGCGCGCACGAGCGCGACGCCGCCGCCGGGGACGATGCCCTCCTCGACGGCCGCGCGCGTGGCGTGCATGGCGTCCTCGACGCGGGCCTTCTTCTCCTTCAGCTCCGTCTCGGTCGCCGCGCCGACGCGGATGACGGCGACGCCGCCGACGAGCTTCGCCAGCCGCTCCTGCAACTTCTCGCGGTCGTAGTCCGACGTGGTCTCCTCAATCTGCGCGCGGAGGGTCTTGACGCGGCCCTCGATGTCGGACGACTTGCCGGCGCCCTCGACGATGGTCGTGTTGTCCTTGTCAATCGTCACCTTCTTGGCCCGGCCGAGGTCTTCAATCTTGACGTTCTCAAGCTTGATGCCGAGGTCTTCGGAGATGACGCGCCCGCCCGTCAGGATGGCGATGTCTTCGAGCATGGCCTTGCGGCGGTCGCCGAAGCCGGGGGCCTTGACGGCGGCGACGTTGAGCGTGCCGCGCAGCTTGTTGACGACGAGCGTGGCGAGGGCTTCGCCTTCAACGTCCTCGGCGATGATGACGAGCGGCTTGCCCATCTTCGCGATCTGTTCGAGCAGCGGGAGCAGGTCCTTCATCGACGAAATCTTCTTCTCGTTGATGAGAATCAGCGGGTTGTCGAGGACGGCCTCCATGCGCTCGGGGTCGGTGACGAAGTAGGGCGACAAGTAGCCGCGGTCGAACTGCATGCCCTCGACCACGTCGAGCTCGGTCAGCATCGTCTTCGACTCTTCGACGGTGATGACGCCGTCCTTGCCGACCTTGTTCATGGCCTCGGCGATGAGCTCGCCGATGGTGCGGTCGCCGTTGGCCGAGATGGTCCCGACCTGCGCGATGGCGTCGCCCTTGACCGGCTTCGCCATCCGCTCGATCTCCTTGATGGCGCGCTCGACGGCCTTGTCGATGCCGCGCTTGAGGGCCATCGGGTTGGCGCCGGCCGCGACCGTCTTGACGCCCTCGCGGAAGATGGCCTGGGCGAGCACGGTCGCCGTCGTCGTGCCGTCGCCGGCCACGTCCGAGGTCTTCGAGGCGACCTCGCGCACCATCTGCGCGCCCATGTTCTCGAGCCCGTCCTTGAGCTCGATCTCCTTGGCCACGGTGACGCCGTCCTTGGTGATGGTCGGCGAGCCGAACTTCTTGTCGAGGACGACGTTGCGGCCCTTCGGGCCGAGCGTGATCTTGACCGCGTCGGCGAGCTGGTTGACGCCGCGCAGGATAGCCGCGCGCGACTCCTCACCGTGAATTACTTGCTTAGCCATAAGAATCTCTTCTCCTTCGATATCACGACTGCAAAGATGCCTGACACTGGAAAGGCGGCCGTAGTCTTCTGACTACTTGCCGCCCTTCTTGCCGCCCGAGGCCGCGCCGGCGCGCTCGATGACGCCGAGGATTTCGTCCTCGCGCATGATGAGGTATTCCTCGCCGTCAATCTTGATCTCGGAGCCGCTGTACTTGCCGAAGAGCACGCGGTCGCCCTCCTTCACGTCGAGCTCGATGC
>DASZEK010000193.1:0-6344 GCA_035941045.1 Pyrinomonadaceae bacterium
CGTCGGCGACCCGGCGGTCGAATTCGGGCGAGACGGGCTTACGGCGGTGATGACTTTTAGGAAGCGGTACGTCATCGAGTCGGGCGGGAAGCGCCGCCAAGGGGAGGTCGTGCAGGAGCTTCGCTGGTCCCGGACCAAGCCGGACAGGCAGGAATGGAGAATCACCGGCGAACGCGACCTTCAGGTGGTCCGCTGAGCCGCCCCGGCCGCGGCAATCGTGTGGATGAAGCTCAAGTACAAATAGAGACGGGCGGCTTAACAGGTGGAGGCCGGTCTCTGATTCACGAAGAGGTGTTCCGATGAAGGCGAAGGCGGAAGTACGCGCAGATTCATTCGACCAGTTCGGCCTCGGCGAGCCGCTGCTCAAGGCCATCTCCGACGTAGGCTACGAGGCCCCCTCGCCCATTCAGCAGAAGACGATTCCGCTGCTCCTCGAAGGTCGCGACGTGGTCGGACAGGCGCAGACGGGGACGGGCAAGACGGCCGCCTTCGCCCTGCCCATCCTTGAAAGACTTGAGCCCGCAGGCAAAGGCGTGCAGGCGCTCGTGCTGACGCCCACGCGCGAACTCGCCGTTCAGGTGGCCGAAGCGTTCCACACCTACTCGCGGCACATGGGCGGCGTCCGCGTCCTGCCCGTCTACGGCGGTCAACCCATCCACCAGCAACTCAGGCGTTTGCAGGGCGGTGTGCAGGTCGTCGTCGGCACGCCGGGGCGCGTCATGGACCACCTGCGGCGCGAGTCCATGGACCTCTCGTCGCTGAAGACGGTCGTGCTCGACGAGGCCGACGAGATGCTGCGGATGGGCTTCCTTGAAGACGTGGAGTGGATACTGGAGCACACGCCGCCCGAGAGGCAGACCGCGCTCTTCTCGGCGACGATGCCGCGCGAGGTGCGCCGTATCGCCGAACGCCACCTGCGGGAGCCGGCGGGCGTCGAGATCGAGCACAAGACGCTCACGGTGCCGACCGTCGAGCAGCGTTACCTGAACGTCTCCGAGGGGCAGAAGCCGGACGTGCTGACGCGAATTTTGGAGGCCGAGTCGGGCGCGGGCGAGGCGGCGCTCATCTTCGCCAAGACGAAAGTCGGGGCGGCAGAGTTGACCGAGAAGCTACAGGCGCGGGGCTACGCCGCCGAGGCCATGCACGGCGACATGAACCAGTCGCAGCGCGAGGCGGTCATCCGAAGGATGCGGGGCGGGCAGGTCGAGATTGTCGTCGCGACGGACGTGGCGGCGCGCGGACTCGACGTGGAGCGCATCGGCCTCGTCATCAACTACGACATGCCGAACGACGTTGAGTCCTACGTCCACCGCATCGGCCGGACCGGGCGCGCCGGTCGCGCGGGCAGGGCCGTGCTCTTCGTGACGCCGCGGCAGCAGCGGATGAAGCGCGAGGTCGAGCACTACACGGGCCAGCGCATCGAGCCGATGCGGGCGCCGACGGAGGCCGACGTTGCCGCCCGCCGCGTGGCGCTCTTCAAGGAGAGGATGCTCAAGACGCTGGAGTCGGAGGAGTTGGAGCTTTACCTGTCGCTCGTCGAGGAGCTGGCCGAGGAGAGCGGGCGCGACATGGCCGAGATAGCCGCCGCGGCCGTCCGCCTTGCCGGCGGGGACAGGCCGCTCGAAGTCTCGCTGGAGCCGGAGCCCGAGCAACTGGCGCAGAGCGGCGACGGGATGGTGCGCCTCTTTATCGACGTGGGCCGACAGGGGCGCGTCGGCCCTTCCGACATCGTCGGCGCCATCGCCAACGAGGGCGGCGTGCCCGGAAGGGACATCGGCGCCATCGACGTTCACGACCGCTTCACGCTCGTCGACCTGCCCGAGGAGTACGTGGAACAGGTGCTCCGGCGGATGAAAGGGAGCCGCATACGCAACTACAACGCGAACATCCGCGTGGCGGCCGAGGGGGGGCGGGACTGGGAGCCGCGCGCACGGCCCGCGAAGAAGACGGGCGGGCCGAGGGCTAAGGCCGGTGACGGTAAGCCGCGCGCAAAGTCCCGCGGGCGGTGAGCACAACATGCCCCTGCCCGCGGGACTTTGCGTTCCGGCGGGCTGAAGACTTGCGTGAGGCTGAGTCTCCCGCCGGCTTTCGCCTCTTCACCTGTTACCTTCGGCGTCCCCGCCGCGGCGGCCGCCGGAATCCTGGCGCTCCCTGCGCGCGCGGTTACAGTCCTTGCAGCGTTTAGGCTGCTGGAAGCCCTTCTCGCGGTAGAACTCCTGCTCCCTCGCGCTCCACACGAAGTCGTGGCCGCAGTCGGCGCACGTCAGATGTTGGTCGTAAGTGGCGCTCACTTCTCCCCGCCTTTCTCCGCGTCGCCCTTCGCGGGTGCTTCTTCGTGATTGATGCCGGCAATGGCGAGCGGCATCAACTCCATGAAGTGCGCGGAAGCCTTGAGCCCCCGCGCCGCCTCCGCCTTGGTGGCCGGGCGGATCGCCACCACCTCCTCGACGCCCTCCTCGAAACCGATGCGGAGCCTGACGGCGAGCCCGATGGCTTCGTCCAGGTCGCGGGCGAAGTAGCGGTTGTAGTGCACCTCGCCGCCCTCCGACGCCGTCCAGTTAATCGCCTCGACGATGTGCGGCGTCTCGGCCGCGCGCGCCCTCGCTTCGGCGTCGGCGAGCGCCATGTGCTCGAAACTGTAGGTGGCGCCTGCGTGTGGGTCGAACGTAAACCCGCTCTGTAATTTCTTCATTTGCTCACGCCTCCCGGCGCGTTAAGGATAAGATTGGAAGTCTACTCGCGCGTGTCCGTGTGAATGTAACCAGTGTAACATGCTTCGTCCGGCGCGGACGGTTCACCGTCCGCGCCGGACGGAAAGTTACTCCTCTGTCGGTATCGTACAGACACCCCGTTGTGTGCGTGATAGTTGTAGCCTACGGCAGAGGTCGGTGATGAACGACGGACGAAAGAAGCAACCAACCATCTTCCTCATCGAGGAGGACGAGGAGACGCGAAGACCGCTGGTGAGTAACCTCCGCGGCTACGGCTACCGCGTGGTCGTGGCGGTCGACGAAGAGGATGCGCTGGAGAGGATCGGCGGCGGGGGCATCGACGCCGACCTCGTGCTGGTGAACCTCGTCGGGAAGACGGCCGACGAAGTCCTCGGCGTCGGGAGGCACGTGCGCAAGCACGCGAGGTACGACGGTCACACGCCGCTCGTCGTCATGCCCGAGAAGTACGACGAAGAGCTGGAGGACACGGAGGTCAACGTCGGGGGCAGCGAGTGGGTCTTCTACCTCGGCGAGGAGCCGTACCGGCTGCGCGACCTTCTCGCCCGCCTTACCGCATGAGAACCCCGCCGACGGCCTGTCTCTGTATGGTTAGTCTTTAACGCTTAATTGCGGCACCCCGTTGTCTCACGCCAGATTGCTTCCTCAACGAAAATACAAAGTTCATAGTCAAAGGATTGATGTATCATAAAGGACGATACGCCAATTCAACCTACTCTCTTCCGCCACCCTAGCAGCAGCATAAGCATCTGATTTCGCCGATGGTGATCGTGCTCTCGCCGTATAAGTTAAGGGTCCACGACTACCACGATGTTGGACCCTTACGTGTTTACAGCATCGTGTCGAAGCACAGGAATCTGAAGACGGTGATGACCTACGATTGAGGCCGGGGGACCTGTACCGGAACACGGCTGACTTCCTCCAGTACGAAGGAGAAGGGCTAAAGGCTTTTCGGTTCGTGCGTTGTCAACAGCACCTCGTCTAGCCCGCCAGATTCAGACTCATGCCGACCCCGTCGCGGAGGGCCTTCTCGTAGACGACGGCGGCGGCGGCCACGTCCTGAAGCGCCGTGCCCGTCGAGTCGAAGATGACGATCTCTTCGTCAGACGCCCGCCCCGGCTTCCTGCCCGCGACGATCTCGCCCAACTCGGCGTAAACGTCATCCTTGGTGACGGCCCCCGCTTCGAGCGCGTGGTGGAGGTCGCCGATGGTCGCGCACTGCTCAAGTATGTCTACCACGATCTTCCCGGATGCCATCAGCGCCGGGTCAAGCTCCTGCTTCAAAGGGTTGTCCGCGCCCACCGCCGCGACGAAGGTGCCGGGGCGCACGTCCCCACGCATCAGGACGGGCTGCCGGGACGGCGTGCAGGTGACGGAGACATCGCTCGCGCCGGCCGCCTTCCCCAAGTCCGGGGCGGCCTCCACCCCCACCCGCAGCTCTTCCGACATCTCGCGGGCGAAGCTTTCGGCTCGGGCGTCGTCCCGGTCGAAGGCGTAGACCTTCTCGATCCGCAGCACCCGCGCGAGCGCCCTCAGTTGGGCGCGTCCTTGAATGCCGCAGCCGCAGACGGTGGCGACTTTCGAGTCCGGCCGCGCCAGGTACCTGGCCGCGACGCCGGTCGCGGCCGCCGTGCGCAGGGCCGTCAGCTCCATCGAATCCATGACCGCCAGCGGCCGGCCCCGCTCGGCGTCGCAGAGCACGACGACGCCCTGGATGGTCGGCAGCCCGAACCGCTCTTGGTTGAGCGGGAAGTTGCCGTTGACCTTGGCCGCGAAGTA
The DNA here is from genome assembly GCA_035941045.1 of Pyrinomonadaceae bacterium. Classification (GTDB taxonomy): domain Bacteria; phylum Acidobacteriota; class Blastocatellia; order Pyrinomonadales; family Pyrinomonadaceae; genus QHXN01. Next base: position 4,509 of record DASZEK010000193.1, read on the forward strand.
GCTCCCGCCGGCGAGCCTCAGCCCGGCGGCCTTGATGTGGAACCCGCCGTCCTCGGTCAATGTCTCCAGCACGCCGGGCGGCAGGCCCGAGCCCTCGGCGTACAGCCTGAAGGCTTCCTCCACGGCGTCGATACATTCGTCCAGACCCAGCAGGGAGGCGACCTCACCTCGGGTCAAAAACAGCGTCGCTTCCGTTTTCATCTTTACCTCACCGGCAGGCCGACGGCGGCTGACGGTTCCCGCCCCGATCGCACAGTCCGTTCCTAACCGCCCGCCCGATTGGACTGTACTCACGAAGTTTGAATAATGAAAGTGTTTACCGTGGCGGAGAGCAAAGAACAAGAGAAGACGTTAGCGAACGCGACGACGCGCGGCCGTCGCGCCGCGGATTATTTGGGGCTGGAGCGCAACGTCGTCATCGTGTCGGCCGTCGTCTTCCTGCTCGGGTTCGGCGAGGAGCTTTGGAAGCGGTACCTGCCGAAGTACCTGGAGGCACTCGGGGCCGGCGTGGGGGTCATCGGGCTGTTCGGGACGGCGAAGGACTTCTTCGACGCCGTCTACCAGTACCCCGGCGGCTGGCTCGCCGACCGTGTGGGACGACGACGCGCCTTCCTCACCTTCATCGGGCTCGCCTCGCTAGGGTATCTGGTCTACTTGCTCAGCCCCTCCTGGCCTTTCGTCTTCGTCGGCCTCGCCCTCTCGATGAGCTGGCACAGCATGGCGAGCCCGGCGGTGTTCGCCGTCATCGGCGACGCGCTCCCGAAGGAACGGCGCGCGATGGGCTTCACGCTCCAGTCGATGCTCAAGCGCGTGCCGATGGCCGTCGCGCCGCTCGCAGGGGGCGCGCTGATCGCGTGGGCCGGGGTCATCTCGGGGGTACGAGTGGGGCTGGTCGTCATGCTGGCGCTGGCCGGGGCGGGCGCGGCGCTGACGCTGGCAATCAACCTGCCGGTGGTGATCGGAGCACCGGCTAACATCAGGGGCGTGTGGCGCTCGTTTCACGGCGCGCTCAAGCGGCTCCTCGTCTCCGACATCATCATCAGGACGTGCGAAGGGATGGCCGAGATATTCATCATTCTGTACGTGACGAACGTGTCCGGCATCAGCCTCCCGCAGTACGGCGCACTCTTCGCCGTCCAGATGGTCACGGCCATCCTCGTCTACATCCCGGCGGCGAAGGTGGCGGACCGCGTCGGCCGGAAGCCGTTCGTCATCGCCACCTTCATCTGTTTCGCGCTCTTCCCCGTGGCGGTCGTGCTGGCGCAGAGTTTCGCCGCGCTGGTTGTCGCCTTCATCGTCGGCGGACTGCGCGAGATAGGGGAGCCTTCGCGAAAGGCGATGATCGTGGACTTCGCCGAGCCGCACCTGCGTGCGCGCACCGTGGGGCTGTATTATCTCGTGCGCAGCCTGACGATCACGCCCGCGGCCGCCCTCGGCGGGCTGCTGTGGAAGGTCGAGCCGCAGGCGCCGTTCGTCACCGCGGGCGTCATAGGCATCATCGGGACGATAGTGTTCGCCGCGACCGTCGAAGAGCGGTACGCCGGTTAAAGGAACAACCTTATGAAGAAAGTCTCAAGGCGCGAAGCCATAGCTAAAGTTGTTGCCGGAGGGGCTGGGTTCGCACTCATGAATCTCACGGGCGCTGAAACGGCCGGCGCGGCCGAACAGGGGACCGTGGCGGCGCAGGGACAGGCTCCTGCCGCGGCCGTCCCGCAGGCGGCGCGGGCATTCCGCGGCCAGCACCAGCCGAAGCCTCTGCCGTTCGACCCGGCAAAGCTCAAGGGGCTGTCGGAGAAGCTGATTCGCTCACACTGGGAGAACAACTACGGCGGCTCG
>DASZEK010000194.1:0-13767 GCA_035941045.1 Pyrinomonadaceae bacterium
GAGAAGAAGGATAAGAAGGAGCAGGCGCAGCCCTTCTCCGTCAGCCTCAACGTCACCGTCCTCGACGCGCAGGGCCGACCCGCCGCCGGCCTCAAGCGCGAAGACTTTCAGTTGACGGAGGACGGCGCCGCGCAATCCGTCGCCAGTGTGGAGCCGCTCGAAGGGCCGCTCGCCTTCGGCCTCCTCGTGGACAACAGCGGCTCGTTGCGCTTCGAGATGAACACCGTCATCGGGCTCGGCCAGCTTCTCTTGCAGGAGAGCGGTGCCGACACGTCGGCCTTCGTCCTCCGCTTCGTCGGCCGCGACCAGATTCGACTGATGCGCGACTTCACGACTAACAAGTCGGCGCTCGGGGCCGCGCTCGACGAGATGTACGTCGAGGGCGGGGAGACGGCCGTCAACGACGCGCTCTACAGGGCCGCCGAGCACGTCGAAGCGTTCAGGGCCGCGCAGCCGTCGCCGCGCCGCTACGCCCTCGTCCTCATCACCGACGGCGAGGACCGCGCCAGCCACTTCAAGACGGAGACGATGCTGGAGAAGCTGCGCGCGGTCGGCGTGCCGGTCTTCGTCGTCGGCTTACCGGAGGAGGTGCAGAGGCAATCGCCCGAGCGCGTCAGGCGCTACATGGAACTGCTGGCGGCCGAGACCGGCGGCGCGGCCTACTTCTACGAGAAGAAGAAGACGAACGCCGCGGCACTCGCCCGGCAAGTCGTCGCGGCGATGGGCGCCAACTACCGCGTCACCTACACGCCGACGAACCAGAAGCGCGACAAGGTGTTCAGACGAATCCGGGTTAACGTGAGCGCGGGCCCCGGCGGCGAGGCCCGCAAGGCGCTCACGAAGGAAGGCTACTTCGCCCCGCCGAAGTAAGGAGCATTGGTGAGAAGAAGCCTCGCCTCATTCCTGACACTCTTGCTCGCCGCGGCCTCCGCCGTCGCGCAGGAGTCGGCGCCCGTGAAGGAGCCGGATGTCGTCCGGCTCAACGTCGTCTTCGCCGACGACGAGGGCCGCCCGCCCGCCGAGGTCCGGCGCGAGGACGTGCGCGTCTTCGTCGGCGGCGTCGAGCAGCCCGTCACACACTTCGAGCGCGTGGAGACGCCCGCCAGCTACGGCCTCGTCGTGGACAACTCCGGCTCGATGCGCTCGCAGATGGTCCACGTCGTCGCCGCCGCCCGCGTCATCGCCCAGCGGAACGGCCCCGCCGACGAGACCTTCGTCATCCGCTTCGTCGCCGCCGACCAGATACGGCTCCTCTCAGACTTCACCTCCGACAGGCTCGCGCTCGCCCGCGCCCTCGAAAAGATGTACGTCGAGCGCGGGCAGACGGCGCTCGTGGACGCCGTCTACCTCGCGGCCGAGCACATCGAGAAGAAGGCCGCGGCGGACGCGGGCGGCGAGGCCCGCCGCCGCTCGCTCGTCCTCATCAGCGACGGCGAGGACCGCTCAAGCTTCTACAAGCCCGAACAACTCCTGACGCTGCTCAAGCGCGCCCGGATACAAGTCTTCAGCATCGGCCTCGTAGGCGCGCTCGAACGCGACAGCGGCCTCGTCGCGAAGAGCAAGCGCGAGAAAGCGACCCACCTCCTCAAGCGCCTCGCCGCCGAAACCGCCGGCCGCCTCTACCTCGCCGAAAAGCTCGACGACCTCCCCCTCGCCGTCGAACACATCACCCGCGACCTCCACACCCACTACGTCGTCGCCTACACGCCCGCCCCCGACACCAAACCCGGCGCCAAGGTCGAAGTCAAAGTCCTCGACAGGAAGGGGAGCCCCAAGCTCAAAGCCCTCATCCTGCCGTCAAGGCCCTTATAACTCCGCGCCGCCGGTCAGGCCAGTTGTTCGAGCGCGGCGCGGAGGGTTTCGAGGGCGAGGGCGGCGGCGTGTTGCTTGCGCGGGGGGAGGCCGCCGAGGGCTTCGGTGATGCGTGCGCGCGTGAGGCGGGCGGCCTCTTCGGGCGTGAGCCCTTCAAGTATTTCCGTGAGGGCGGAGCCGCAGGCGAGCGTCGGGGGGCAGCCGTAGGCGAGGAAGCGGGCCGACTCGATGCGGCCCGCGCGCAGGCGCAGGGAGAGGCGCAGGCGGTCGCCGCAGACGGGGTTGGTCTGCTCGGCGACGGCGTCGGCGCCTTCCAGCTCGCCCGCGTTGCGCGGGTTCGCGAGGTGGTCCTTGAAGGCTTCCGAGTAGGCCACGTTCAGGCGGGCGTCGTGCAGGCGCGCTCGGCGAGCGCCCGCTGGTAGAGCGGCGAGAGGCGCCGCAGGTTCTCGACGGCGCGCGGCAGGACTTCTAAAACGTAGTCGATGTCCTCGGCGGTCGTGTCTTTGCCGAGGCTGAAGCGGATGGAGCCGCGCGCCAGCTCGTCGTCGCGGCCGAGGGCGCGGATGACGGGCGAGGGCTCCAGAGAGCCGGAGGAGCAGGCCGAGCCGGTCGAGACGGCGACGCCCTGCATGTCGAGGTTGATGAGCAGGCCCTCGCCTTCGATATAGCGGAACGAGACGTTGGAGATGTGCGGCAGGCGGCGCAGGCGGTCGCCGTTGAAGACCACGTCGGAGACGTTCTTTGACAGTCCGGCCTCGAAGCGGTCGCGCGTGGCGCGCATGTGCTCGACGCGCTCGTCTAACTCAAGACGTGCGAGGCGCGCGGCCTCGCCGAAGGCGACGATGAGGGGGACGGCTTCGGTGCCGCCGCGCCGCTCGCGCTCCTGATGGCCGCCGATGTTCTGCGGCGCGAGCCGCGTCCCGCGCCGGACGTACAGCGCGCCGACGCCCTTCGGCGCGTGCAGCTTGTGCGCCGAGAGCGAGAGCAGGTCGCAGCCCAACTCGTCAACGTCCACGCGCATCCGGCCGGGCGCCTGCACGGCGTCCGTGTGCAGCCAGAGGTGCTTGTGGCCTGCGGCGCGGCGCTCGCGGACGAGGGCGCCGAGGTCGGCGACGGGCTGGACGGTCCCTATCTCGTTGTTGGCGAGCATGACGGTGACGAGCACGGTGTCGGGCCGAAGCGCCGCGCGCACGTCCTCGACGCGGACGACGCCCTCCTCGTAGGCGGGCAGGCGCGTCACCTCAAAGCCGCGCGCCTCTAACGCGTCGCAGATGCCGCGCACGGACGAGTGCTCGATGGAAGACGTGATAATGTGTCGGCCGTGCGGCGCGTGCTGCTCGGCGACGCCGCGGATGGCGAGGTTGTTGGCCTCGGTCCCGCCGGAGAGGAAGACCAGCTCGTTCGGCCGCGCGCCAATCAAAGCCGCGACCTCGCGCCGCGCGCGGTCCACGGCCGCCCGCGCCTCCTGCCCGTAGAAGTGGACGCTCGAAGGGTTGCCGAAGCTGCCCGTCAGGTACGGCATCAACGCCTCGACCACCCGCGGGTCAGTGGGCGTCGTCGCGCTGTGGTCAAGGTAGACGCGGTGCATAAAATCGTGGAAACTTATTGCGAACCTGCCGCGGCCGGCGCGGCATCAAAGGCTCCGGAAGTGTTGCTCCCCTCGCGTTTTCCGCTAAAGTATTACGAGACACGCCGAGTCTAAGGCGGTGCCGGAGAGAGCGTCAAGGCGGTCGGAGGTCGCCGGCAACCCCGCTTCAGGAGAGAAAATGATGAGGACCCGCAAACGTTTCTACGCCGCCGCCTGTGCGCTGGCGCTCGCCCTCGCCCCGCTTCCCGCGCTCGCCGCGGCCCCCGGGGCGTTCGCGCGGCAGGAGCAGCAGCAGTACGGCGCGCTCGAACGCGGCTACCGCACGGGCTATTCGGACGGCTACCAGTCGGGCTGGGGCGACCAGTCGCGGCGCGCGCCCGCCGACTTCCGCAACAAGGACGACTACAGGCGCGCGGACCGCGCTTACGTCGCCTCCTACGGCCAACTCGAAGACTACCGCGACGGCTACCGGCAGGGCTTCGAGGCGGGCTACCGCGCCGGCTTCGGCCGCGCGGCCTTCGACTCGCAACTCCCCGCGGGCGGCCTCTCGCGCCGCGGCGCGGCCTCAAACGACACGTCCGACGTGAACGTCGTCACCGACGGCATCGGCCCGGACCGCGGCGGCACGCCCGCCCCCGCCGTCAACCGCGACGACGACGAGGACGACGGCAACAGTTCTTCTTCGACTCCGCGCGGCGGCTCCGTCAACACCTCTTCCGTCAACCCCTCCGAGACGGTCCTGCTCGTCGAGCTTCTGAACCGCCTCTCGACCGACGTGAGTCAGGTGGGCGACCGCTTCGAGGCGCGCGTCGTCGAGCCCCGCGACCTTGAGGGCGCCGTCATCAGCGGCACGCTCGCCCAGATAGAGCGGCCGGGCAAGGCCAGCGGGCGCGCGCTGCTCCAGTTGCAGTTCGACCACATCCGCCTGCCCGGCGCGTCGGCCCCGACCGAGTTCAACGGGCAGGTCGTCGAAGTCCTCCCCGGCGGCGCCGAGACGGGCGTCGGCGAGGTTGACCCCGAGGGCGGCGTGCGCGGCAAGGATTCGACGAAGGACGACGTGGCGAAGGTCGGCGCGGCGGCCGGCATCGGCGCCATCATCGGGGCCATCGCGGGCGGCGGCAAGGGCGCGGCCATCGGCGCCGTCATCGGCGGCGGCGCGGCCACCGGCGGCGTCATGACCCAGCGCGGCAAAGACATCCGCCTCGAACCGGGCCAGCAGCTCCGCGTCCGCTCGTCGCGCCCGCTCCGGTAAGTTTTCAGTCGTCAGTTGTCGGTTATCAGTTGAAGACGGAACTGACGACTGATGACTGACGACTGACAACTTTCATGATCGTCACGCTGCTCACCGACTTCGGCACGGCCGATTATTTCGTCGGCGCGATGAAGGGCGCGGTGCTCTCCGTCAACCCTTCGGCGCAGGTGGTTGACATCACTCACGAGGTCCCGGCCTTCGACGTGGAGGCCGGGGCCTTCGCGCTTCGGGCCGCCTTCGAGGCGTTCCCGGCGGGGACGGTCCACGTCGCCGTCGTTGACCCCGGCGTCGGCTCGCCGCGCCGCCCGCTCGCCGTCGAGGGCGCGGGCCACTTCTTCGTCGGCCCCGATAACGGCGTCTTCGGTCACGTCTACGAGCGCCTGCCGGACTTCCGCGCCTTTCACCTGACCAATGAACTCTACTTCCGCCGGAGCGTCAGCTCGACCTTCCACGGCCGCGACATCTTCGCCCCCGTCGCCGGCACCCTCTCGCTCGGCGTCCGCATAGAAAAGCTCGGCCCGCAGGTGGAAGACTTCGTGCGCCTCCCCTCCGCCGCGCCCGAGCGCCTGCCCGACGGGACTTTGAAGGCGGCCGTCATCCACGTTGACCGCTTCGGCAACCTCGTCACGAACGTCACGCCGTGCGACCTGCCGGAAGCGACGCCGGGGGGCGACCTTCTCATCCTCGTCGGCGGGCGCGAGGTGCGCGGCCTCCGCCGCTTCTTCGCCGACGAAGGCGACTCGGCAAGCCGCCCCTTCGCCATCTGGGGCAGCGCCGGCCTGCTTGAGATAGCCGTCTTCCGCGACTCGGCCGCGCGCGTGCTCGGCGCCGGGCGCGGGACGGCGGTCGAATTCAAATGAACTTCTTCGCGCCCAAAACCGCGGCCGACAGGTACGCCAAAGGGCGCCCCTTCTTCCACCCGCCGCTCGTCGCGCGCATCGGCGAACTCATCTCGACGAACGAGCCTTTCCCGCGCGCCCTCGACGTGGGCTGCGGCACGGGCCTCTCGACTCTCGCCCTCAAGCAACTGGCGAGGGAGATTGTCGGCGTGGACGTTTCGGCCGAGATGCTTTCGCACGCGCCGAAGGACGCGGGGTTGAGTTTCTGCCTCGCCTCCGCCGAGAGACTTCCTTTCGGCGAGCAGGCGTTCGACCTGCTGACCATCTGTCAGGCGTTCCACTGGCTCGACCGGGGCAAGTTTCTCGCGGAGGCGCGCAGGGTCGTTAAGGAAGGCGGCTGGCTCGTCGTCTACGACAACTATTTCACCGCGAGGATGGAAGGGCGCGGGCCCTTCGGCGAGTGGCACCGCGGGCCGTACCTGCAAAGGTTCCCGGTCCCGCCGAGGGGCGCGCTGTCGTTCACGCCGGAGGAGGCGGGGAGGGAAGGCTTCGAGCTGCGCGCCGAGGAGAGGTTCGAGAACTCTTACGGCTTCACGAAGGACGAGCTGGTTGACTTCCTCCTGACGCACAGCAACGTCATCGCGGCCGTCGAGGGCCGGGGCGACGACCTTGAGGAAGTGAGGCGCTGGCTCGACGGCGGCGTCGCGCCCTTTTTCGAGGGCGGGGGGCGCGAGCGGTTTCTCTTCGACGCGCCCATCTGGTGCCTGCGCCGCGCGTGACTTGTAACCGACTGCGGCTGTTTGATATGTTCAATTCACCATCAGCGCAAAGGCTAAAAAATCGAATGAACAAAACCGATAACAGGCAGGCCCCCGCGGCGAAGTCGGCGGCGGGGCTTGAGGGCGTCGTCGCGGCCGACTCGTCGGTCGGCGACGTTGACGGCGTCAACGGCCGTCTCATCTATCAGGGCTACGACATACACGACCTGGCCGAGCACTCGACCTTCGAGGAGACGGTCTACCTCCTCTGGCACGGCCGCCTCCCCGAACGCAGAGAGCTTGACGCGCTGCGCGCGGCGCTCGCCTCCGAGCAGAGGTTGCCCGCGGAAGTCCTCTCGCTGATGCGCAGCTTCCCGCGCGACGCCGAGCCGATGGACGCGCTCCGCACGGCCGTCTCCGCCCTCGCCTTCTACGACCGCGGCGCGCGCGACCTCTCGCGCGAGGGGGCGCTCCGCACGGCGACGCGGCTGACGGCGCAGTTCCCCGTCGTCGTCGCCACGTTCGAGCGTTTGAGGAAAGGGCTTGAGCCCGTCGAGCCGCGCACCGATTACAACATCGCCTCCAACTTCCTCTACATGCTGACGGGCGAGGAGCCGCGCGAGCGCGAGGCGCGCATCTTCGACGTGTGCCTCATCCTCCACGCCGACCACGAGCTGAACGCCTCGACGTTCACGGCCCGCGTCGTCGCCGGCACGCTCGCCGACATGTACGGCGCCGTGACGGCGGCGATTGCCGCGCTCTCCGGCCCGCTGCACGGCGGGGCGAACACGAACGTCATGAAGATGCTGCTCGAAGTCGGCAACCCCGAGCGCGCCGAGGAGTGGTTGAAGGAAGCCTTGGCGCAGAAGAAGAAGATTATGGGCTTCGGCCACCGCGTCTACCGCACGGAGGACCCGCGCTCGGTGTGGCTGCGGAAGTTCTCGAAGGAGATAGGCGAGGAGCGCGGCGAGACGCGCTGGTTCGAGATACTTGAGACGCTGCGCGCCGCCATGTTCCGCGAGAAGAAGCTCTACCCGAACGTCGATTACTACTCGGGCTCGGCCTATTACCTGATGGGCGTCCCGCTCGACCTCTTCACGCCCATCTTCGCCGTCAGCCGCATCTCCGGCTGGACCGCCCACATCCTCGAACAGTACGCCAACAACCGCCTCATCCGACCCCGCGCCGAGTACACGGGCGCGCGCGGCCTCAAGTACGTGCCCGTGGATGAAAGATGAATGGGCCGCCGTCAGGACTTCGGCTTGGGCCGGGCGTTGTAGCCGCGCTCGTCGAAGGGCGAGAGCTTGTCGAGCCACAGCTCTTCCAAAGCGCGCAGGTCGTTTGAGGGGTCGTAGTCGGGCCGCTCGGGCGGCGCGAGCGTGTCGAGGACTTCGAACTCGAAAGCCTCGGGGCCGAACTCGGCCCAGTCCTTCTGAAGCTCGCGGTTGGGGTGGCCGCCGAAGCGGAGTTGCGACTGCTGGCGGTTGAGCATGGCGGGCACGTTGACGCTCGTCCCGACGAAGACCTTCCCGTTGACCTTGTTGCGGACCTGAAAGACGCCCATCGGGCGCGGCGTCTCCTTGTACTCGCGAATCAGGGCCTTCTTGTCCATAAGCTCTCCTTAACGCCTCATTGAAGATTCAGGTGCCCGCCCTCGCCGGGCGAGTGGTCGGGGTTCTCGCCTTCGGTGTACCGCCTCATCTCGGGCGAGGCCGAGAGCAGGCGCGTGCGCCAGATGAAGACGGTCGTCAGCACGAGGGCGAGCGTGCAGAGGGCGCCGCCCTCGATGCCGTAGGCGCCGCCGCCGAGCCACGCCGGGCCGGCGTCCGCGAAGTTGAGGACCGGGTGAGGCGTGATGCTCTTGATGCCGCTGACGGGCGAGCCGAGCAGCGCCCCCTGCGCGTAGTTCCATGCCCAGTGGAGGCCGAAGGGAAACCAGAGGCTCCGCGTCCGCCAGTAGGCGACGACGAGCAGCACGCCTGCCAAAAAGGTGTTGACGAAGGTGAAGGCGGGCGCGACGTTCGGGTTGTCCATGTGGACGAGGCCGAAGACGACCGAGGTCGGGACGAGCGCGAGCCGGAAGGGCCACGAGCGCAGGGTGGTCTGCAAGGGGTAGCCGCGGAACAGCATCTCCTCCGCCGCCGCGCCCATCAGGAAGATGACGCACGAGACGACGAGCGTCCGCGTCATCGCCCCCGAGCCGCCGTCGCCGAACGAGAACTGGTAAGAGCCGAGCGCCGCGCCGAGCGCCGCCGCCAGTCCCACCGAGAGCGCGCCGACGATTAAGCCTTTGACGAGGTCGCGCGACCAGCCGCGGTGCAGCGCCCACCCGAGCGAGCGCCACGGCAACTCCTCCAGCGCCACCGCGCAGGCCCACCCGACGAGCGCCGCCGCCGCGAAGAAGATGACGGACTGGACGGCGAAGCCCCAGCCCGTCTCCGCCAGCAGCCGCCCCGACCCCTTCGGCAGCACCCGCGCGGCCACGAACCGCACGCCGAGGAAGAGCCCGGTCAGCACGCACATGTAAACGGCCGTGAACGCGGCCAGCCGCCAGAAGGCTCGCAGCCGCCCGGCCCTGTTGACGAAGAAATCAGGTAGGTCCATCGGGCCGACACTATAACCGAAAAGCTCGGGGCGGCACGAGCGGGGCCATCTATACGCGCGGGCGGCGCGCGCGTGTTAAACTCGCGCGGCGGTCGAAGGGTATGAGCGAGAGACGCGAAGAGTCGGGCGGCGAGGGGGCTGGGCGCGCGCAGAGGCGCGGGGCGCCGTGGCTCTTCGGGGGACTCGTCCTCGTGCTGCTCTCGGCGCTGGTCTTCCTACAGGTCTTCGGCCTCTGGGAGTCGGTCGCGCCCGACCGCGCGCCCGACACGCTCCTGCTCTTCGCACTCTCCACCCTCAACTTCGTCGCCTTCTTCCTCTTCAGCTTCATCTTCATCCGCAGCCTCCTGAAGCTGCGGCGCGAGCGGCGCGAACGCCTCCTCGGCTCGAAGCTCAAGACGCGCCTCGTCGTTTACTTCATCGCCGTCAGCCTGCTGCCCATCACGGGCATGGCGCTCTTCTCCTACATGTTCTTCAACCGCTCGCTGGAGAAGTGGTTCAGCTTCTTCCCAGGCGACGTGGTCAGGCAGGCGCGGCTCGCCGAGGAGGACGACGCGCGCCAGCAGGCCGAGCACCTGCTCGAACTCACGCGCGCCGCCGCCCGCGACCTCGGCCGCGTCCCCGGCGGAGAGTTGAATGACGCGCTGCCCGCGCTCCTGCGCGACGGCCACATCGCGCGCGCCGCCGTCCTCTCCGCCGAAGGCGTCGCGCTGGCCGAGGGCGCGGCCGAAGGGACGAACGTCGCCGACGAAGACTTTCGAGAGGCGCTGAGGCACGTGACATCGAACGACGGCGTCGCCACCGCGCAGACGCGCGCCGGGACGCTCGACGTGGCAACCGTGGGGGCGGCGGGGGGAAGTCGCCTCGTCACCGTGCGCCCGCGGCGCGGCGACGCGAGCCTCGGCCGACTGATTGCTAGCGCGCAGACCTTCGAGGACTTCCGCCGCAACCAGCGGCGCGTGCGCGTGCTCGGCGTGACGACGCTCGGCCTGCTCACCCTTATGCTCCTGTTCGCCGCGACGTGGAGCGCCATCCACCTCGCGCGCGGCATCGGCACGCCCATCCGCGCGCTCGCCGAGGCGGCCAAGGAGGTCGCGGGCGGCAACCTCTCGCACCGCGTCGAGACCATCGCCGACGACGAGCTGGCCGTCCTCGCCGAAGCCTTCAACGACATGACGGCGCAGCTCGCTGAGAACCGCCGCCGCCTCGAAGCCAACGCGGCGGAGCTTCGCGAGAAGAACCTCGCGCTCGAAGAGCGGCGCCACTACATCGAGACCGTGTTGCAAACGGTCTCGACCGGCGTCATCTCGCTCGACGAGTCGGACCGCGTGACGACCATCAACTCGGCCGCCCTCGCCATGCTCCGCCGCGAGCACGCGCCCGCCCCCGCCACGCCGCTCTCCGAAGTCGTCAGCCCCGAAGACCTGCAACTCCTGGAGCGCGTCCTCTGGCGCGCGCGCCTGCGTGGACGCGCCGCCGAACAACTCGAACTCGCGCGCGGCTCTTCGCAGGCGACGCCGGAAGGCACGACCCCCAGCGTCGCCATTCCCGTGGCCTTGACGGCGACGGCCCTGACGCCCCGGCCCGGCGAGACGCGCCGCGGCGTCGTCCTCGTCATCGAAGACCTGTCCGAGCTACTGGCCGCGCAGCGCGCCGCCGCGTGGAGCGAAGTCGCGCGCCGCCTCGCGCACGAGATAAAGAACCCTCTGACGCCCATCCAGCTCTCGGCCGAACGCATCGCGCGCAACTTCCGCCGCGCGGGCGAGGACGAGAGGCAGGCTGTTTCGCCCTCCAACGGGAACGGCAACGGCGTCGCCGCCGAGCGCGAGCGCGTGGCGCGCGTCGTCGAGGAGTGCACGGCGACCATCGGCCGCGAGGTGGCCGGCCTCAAAGCGATGGTGGACGAGTTCACGCGCTTCGCACGCCTCCCGCACGCGCGGCTCGAACACGGCGACCTGAACGAAGTCGTCCGCCAGGCCGTCGCGCTCTACGAAGAACGGCTCGAAGGCGTGAGGATGGACGTGCTCCTGGGGCGCGACCTGCCGCCCGCGCTCCTCGACGCCGAGCAGTTGCGCCGCGTCTTCGTCAACCTCATCGAGAACGCCGCCGAGGCGCTCGCCGAAGGGGAAGGGGACCGCCGCATCACGGTCGCCACCGGGCACGACCCCGCGCGCGGCCTGCTCATCGCCGAAGTGGCGGACACCGGACACGGCATCGCCCGCGCCGACTTCGCGCGCCTCTTCCAGCCCTACTTCTCGACGCGCGGACGCGGCACCGGCCTCGGCCTCGCCATCGTCCAACGCATCATGACCGAGCACGGCGGGCGCATCCGCGCCGAGACGAACCGGCCGCGCGGCGCCCGCATGATTCTTGAATTGCCCGTCGCCGAAGACGCGAAAGCAGATGGTAGATTCGGTCCTCATCGTTGACGACGAGCGCGGCATCCGCGAGACGCTGCGGGCCGTGCTCGAAGACGAAGGCTTCGAGACGGAGGCGGTCGCCTCGGGCGAGGAGTGCCTGGAGGCCGTCGAGCGACGCGCCTACGGCTGCATCCTCCTCGACGTGTGGCTCGGAGGCATCGACGGCCTTGAGACTTTGACGCTGCTGCGCGCGCGCGGCTGCGAGTCGGCCGTCGTCATGGTCTCGGGCCACGGCACCATCGAGACGGCGGTGCGCGCCACGAAGCTCGGCGCCTTCGACTTCATCGAGAAGCCGCTCTCGATAGAGAAGACGGTGCTGACGGTGAGGAACGCTCTCCGCCAGCGCGAGCTTGAGCGGGCGAACGCGGCGCTCTCGGCCGAGCTGCAAGACGAGTGGGTGATGGTCGGCGAGTCGGTCGCGATGCGCGCGCTCCGCAAGCAGATCGGGCTGGTCGCGCCGACCGAGGGGCGCGTCCTCATCTACGGCGAGTCGGGGACGGGCAAGGAGCTGGTCGCGCGCGCCATCCACGCCCGCAGCGCCCGCGCCTCCGCGCCGTTCGTGGAACTCAACTGCTCGGCCGTCCCCGAAGAGTTGATAGAGAGCGAGCTGTTCGGCCACACCAAGGGCGCGTTTACGGGCGCCACCCAGCAGAAGCGCGGCAAGTTCGAGGCGGCCGACGGCGCGACGCTCTTTCTCGATGAGGTGGGCGACATGAGCCCGCGCATGCAGGCGAAGGTCTTGCGCGTGCTCGAAGAGCAGCGTTTCGAGCCCGTCGGCTCGACGACGCCGATGCGCGTTGACGTGCGCGTGCTGGCGGCGACGAACAAGCGGCTCGAAGTCGAAATCGAGCGCGGCGCCTTCCGCTCGGACCTCCTCTACCGCCTCAACGTCATCCCCTTCGAGATTCCGCCCCTGCGCGAGCGCGCCGAGGACGTGCCGCTCCTCGTCGAGCACTTCAACGAACGCTTCTCGCGCGCCTACAACAAGCGGCCGAAACGCTTCGACCCCGACGCCCTCGCCGCCCTCCAAAGCTACTCCTGGCCCGGCAACGTCCGCGAGCTTCGCAACACGGTCGAGCGCGTCGTCATCATGCACGCCCTCGCGCGCGTCTCGGCCCCGGACCTCCCGACGCTCGGCGCCGACGAGCCGCCCGCCCAGTCGCCCCGCTTCTCCTCCTTCCGCGAGGCCAGCGAGGCCCACCAGCGCGACTTCATCCGCGCCAAACTCGCCGAGGCCGAAGGCAACGTCTCCCGCGCCGCCGAACTCCTCGGCATGGACCGCAGCCACCTCTACCGCCGCATGCGCGCCCTCGGCATCAACGTCCGCGAAGAGCGCGCCCAGACCGGCTGACTTTGAAAAAACTTCAACGCTTCGGGATATTTACGGACCCACGCGCGGGGGCCGGGGCGCATCAAAGCCTCTCGCCCTCGCGACGCAGGGGCGGGCGCCCGAAACTCGGAAATAAGTGGCGCGTCTGTTACACTTATGCGCCGCCGGGTGGGGCCTGTACGAAGGATTGATATGGACTATACGACCAAAGAGCTTTTAAAGCGCTACGCGAAACTCGCCATCGGGCAGCCGTTCGCGCCGGTGCTGTTGAACATTCTGGTGACGAGCGTGTGCGACATGCGGTGCACGCACTGCTTCTTTACGGATGAGCTTGACGACCGGCCGCGTAAGAAGTTGCAGATGAAGACGCACGAGATTCAGAAGATTTCCGAGACGCTGGGCGGCAACCTCGGCGTGCTCATCCTGGCGGGCGGCGAGCCGTTCACGCGCAAGGATTTGCCCGAGATCGTCCGCGCCTTCTACGAGAACAACCGTTTGGAGTCGGTCTACCTGATGTCGAACGGGCAGATTCAGAAGCGCATCATCCCGGACGTGTCGCGCATCCTCGAAGAGTGCCCGAACCTGAACGTCACCGTCGCCTTAGGCATCGACGGCCTCAAGGCGCAGCATGAGAAGATTCGGCAGAAGCCCGGCTCGTGGGACATCGCCATCGACACGGCCCGCCAGCTTCAGGCCATCAAGCGCGACCGGCCCCGGCTCGACATCCAGACCTGCACCTGCTTCATGCACTCGAACCAGGACACCATCTTCGACTGGTACGACTTCCTGAAGTACGAGCTGAAGCCCGACAAGGTCAACTTCAACTACATCCGCCCGCCGTCGGCCGACCCCGTCGAGTTGGACATCGACCACGAGCGTTACGCCGAGCTCGCCCGGATGATTGACGACGACTCGCGCCACGCCGCCATCAAGAACAACTACGGCGGCGAGGCCGGCTTCTTCAAGGCCGCCATCGACATCTACATGCACGGCCTCATCGACCGCGCCCAGCGCGAGCAGAAGGCGCAGATGACCTGCTACGCGGGCACGGCCGGCGCCGTCATCTACGACGAGGGCACCGTCTCCTCCTGCGAGAACAAGTCGGCGGTCGGCAACCTCCGCGACCACGACTGGAACTTCCAGTCGCTCTGGCGCTCCGAGGCGATG
>DASZEK010000195.1:0-54565 GCA_035941045.1 Pyrinomonadaceae bacterium
GTATGATGTGGTCGAACACGTCCTGGAAGTAGACGTAGATTTCGCGCGGGAAGATGGGCTGCTCGCGCCTGAGCATGACGTTGAAAACGTCGCGCAGGGGCGTGATGGTGCGGCGCAGGTAGAGGAGCTGCTTCTTGATGCGGAAGATCTCCTCGATGGACTCCGGCTTGAACTCGCCGAAAATCTGGTCCTCCAGGTCGTCCATGCGGTCGCTCAGGATGTCGAGGAGCGGCATGTAGTCGTCGACGATGGCGTCCATCAGGAGGTAGGCGAGCATGCCCGAGCCGTGCTCGGCCCGGTCCGTCCACTCGTGCCAGAGCCGCTTGGCCGTCTCGATGGCGCGGATGGGGCGGCTGTGGACGGTGACGAGGTAGTTCTTGCCGAGGAAGATGTTCAGCTCGCGCAGCTCTAAGTCGTCTTCGCGGCCCGTCAGCTCGGCTTCGTAGAGGACGATGAAGTAATAGCCGGGGTACTCCTCGATCTTCGGGCGCTGGTGGGCGTTGCGGCAGTCCTCGATGGAGAGGGGGTGGAAGCCGAACTCCTGGGCCAGCTCGGCGAAGTCCTCGCCGGTCGGGTCCGACACGTCGGCCCAGACGATGTTCTTCTCCCTCCCGCAGTAGTCGCTCAGCTCCTCGGCCGGGAAGTCGTTCGTGAACTTCTTCGAGGCGCTGTTCAAACAGGTCGTCGTAATCACTTCGGCGCTCGCTCCTCCTCACCTCGGGTCGCGCTTCGAGTATACTCGCCCCGCCGCCCTTTCAAGGCAAGAAAAGTCGGCGCCCCACGGGTCTTTCAAAAGCAGACGGAGGGAATCTATGAGACCTTCAAAATCACCCTCATGGTTCACGCGCTTCGCGAAGTGGACGGCTCGCGCGACGGGCCGCCCCGCCGCCTTCGCCGTCGCGGCCGGCATCGTCCTGGTCTGGGCAATCACCGGCCCCCTCTTCAAGTTCAGCGACACGTGGCAGCTCGTCATAAATACGGGGACCACCATCGTCACCTTCCTGATGGTCTTCCTCATCCAGAACACGCAGAACCGCGACACGGAGGCGGTGCAGGTCAAGCTCGACGAGCTGATCCGCGTGACGAAGGGCGCGCACCTCGCGTTGCTGGATTTGGAGGAGTTGGACGACAAGCAGCTCGACCGCGTCCGCGGCCTCTACGAGAAGCTGGCGGGCGAGGCGCGCAGGAACACGGAGCGCGGCCAGCCGGACACGGGCTCGCCCGACCTCGACGCGGACGAGATGCACGAGGCGTTGGGCGGAGATGAAAAGAAGAAGAAGGGTAAGAAGGGGAAAGGGTGATGGGTGTCAGGTGTCGGGTTCTGGATAGAGTATGCATCAGCCGGACCCCGGCGCCCGACACACATCACCCTTCCCCTCACTTGCGGGCGGCGCCGTTCGGGGTGCGTCGCGCGTCGTCTTTTTCGAGGTAGGTCTTGGCGGCGAGCTTCGCCAGCTTCCACATCTTCGACCAGTTGATGCGCCCCTCGTCGCGGCCCGTCAGCTTGTCGAGGAGGAGGCGGCGGAACTGCTTGCCCTCGCGCTTGAGCATGAACTCCTTGGCGTAGGGGCGCGCGGTGTCGAAGAAGCTGAAGCCGGGGTCGGTGACGATGCCGATGCCTTCGAGCGTCATCAGCGCGCGGATGATGTAGGTGAAGTTGGCGGGCAGGCGGAACGGGTAGTCGTACATCACCTCGGCCAAATCGTAGGTCAGCTCCTTGAAGTTCACGTCGCCGAGCTTGAGGTTCAGGTAGTGGCGGAAGAGGCCCTCGACGACGGGGCGGACGCGCTCGGCGTCAACGCCGGGCTTGAGGAAGTTGAGGTTGATGAGGTCTTGCGCCAGGCCCTCAACGTCGCGGCCGACGACATGGAAGAAGGCGTCAATCATCCTCGACTGGAGCTGCGGCGTGATGCGGCCCGTCATGCCGAAGTCGAAGAAGGCGAGGTGGCCCGAGTCCATCACGAGCAGGTTGCCGGGGTGCGGGTCGGCGTGGAAGAAGCCGTCTTCGAGGAGCTGCTTGAGGTAAGCGCGCACGAGCAGCCGGTTGACCTTGACGGGCGAGATGCGGCGGGCGCGCAGGGCTTCCACGTCCGTCACCTTCGTGCCGCGGATGAACTCCATCGTCAGCACGCGGCGGGTCGTGTGCGTCCAGTGGATGCGGGGGACGCGCACCGGGCGCCAGTCGTGGAAGTTGCGGCGGAAGCGGTCGGCGTTGGAGCCTTCGAGCGCGTAGTCCATCTCCTCCGAGATGGTTTCGCGGAACTCGCGGAGCATGCCCTCCCAGTCGGCGTTCTCGCTCACCGAGGGGAAGCGCGCCAGCCACCGCGCGATGCGGCCGAGCACGGCGATGTCGAAGCCGACGCGCTCGTGCAGGTGCGGGCGCTGAACTTTGACCGCCACCTCCTCGCCCGTGTGCAGGCGCGCGCGGTAGACCTGACCGAGCGAGGCCGAGGCGACGGGCTCCTCGTCAATCTCGGCGAAGGCTTCGCGCGCGGGTCGCCCCAACTCCGCCTCGATGCGCGCGAAGGCCACGTCGTTCGGGAAGGGCGGGACGCGGTCCTGTAGCGTCGAAAGCTCCTTGATGTAGGCGAGCGGCAGAAGGTCGGCGCGCGTGCCGAGCGCCTGACCGATTTTGATGAAGGTGGGGCCAAGGCCGATGAGGTTGTCGCGCAGCCACTCGCCCTGCCGTTCGAGCTGCCGCTCCTTGGAGGCCGTGCCCTCGCCTCCGCGGTAGACGAAGTGGCGCGTGAGGCGGACGAGTTTGTCGAACAGGCGACGCAGGAACAGGTCGCGCGCCCACGCGCGGAAGTAAGCGGAGCGGCCTTGAGTCTCCGCCTCCCCGAGACGGGCGTCGGCCGCGCGCTTCATGAAGGCGGCGCGCACGTCGTAGTCGTTCAGGAACAGGTAGAGCGCCATCGTGCCGAGCACGCGCGCTATCTGAAACGTCCGCCACCACGCGCGCCAGCCGCGCGCCTCGAACACCAGTTCGTCGGCCTTCGCCTCCGCCGAAGAAGGCGGCAGCTCCCGGCCCGGCTTGACGAGCGACAGGTGGGAAGCAGGCGGGGCCGGCAGGCCGGTTAATTCTTTACGCTCGATAGCTGCCATGACGTGCTAAACGTAGTCGAAACATGTGGCGATCCTGTCGCCAAGCCTTCAAGGTTCGGGCAATAACTCAGGTCTTTAGATGACCGCCAGCGCGCGGCGTACGCCGGGGCGGGCGAAAAACTGTCGGGCGCGGGCCACGTCGGCGTCAATCTGCCGTTTCAATTCCTCGACGGACGAGAAGCGCCGCTCGTCGCGCAGGCGGCGCAGGAACCGCACCCGCACCACGTCGCCATAAAGGTCGCCGCCCCAATCCATTACGAACGTCTCGATGGAAGGTTCCGCCGCGCCCTCGAAGGTGGGCCGGACGCCGACGTTGGTGACGCTGCGGCGCCACGCGCCCTCAATCAGCGTCGCCGTCACGTAGACGCCGCGGCTCGGGATGACGCGGTTCTGCGGTTGCAAATTCGCCGTCGGGAAGCCGAGTGTCCGGCCCCGCTCGGCGCCGCGCACGACGCGCCCCTCGACGCCGTAAGGCCGGCCCAGCATCCGGCGCGCGAGGTTCACGCGGCCCGCGAGTAAAAGCTGGCGGATGCGGCTGGAGCTGATGCGCTGCCCGCGCAGGCGCACCTCCGGCACCTCCTCGGCGCGGAAGCCCAGGCGTTGACTGACGGCCCTCAGCAACTCGATGTTGCCCTCGCGGCCCCGGCCGAAGGCGAAGCCCTTACCCAAATAAACTTCCTTCGCGTGAAGCCGCTCGTGCGCCACGTCCGTCAGGAAATCCTCCGCCCGCACGTGCGCGAACTCCGGCGTGAAGCGGATGACGATGGTCTGCTCGACGCCGAGCACGCCCAGCGCCTCGACCTTCTGGTCCAACGTCTGCAAGAGCGGCGGCGCCGACTCGGGGTGGAGCACGGCGCGCGGGTGCGGGTCGAAGGTGATGACCGTCGGCACGGCCCCCGAGGCGCGCGCGCGCTCAACCACCGTCGTCACGATGAGCTGGTGCCCGAGGTGCAGCCCGTCGAACACGCCCAACGTCAGGACCGTCGGCCGCGCGATCTCAGCGTTCTCGTATCCGTGGAAAAGACGCATAAGAGCGAGTGTCGGGTGTCGGGTGTCGGGTGACGGTCCTTTACTGACACCCGACACCCGGCACCCGGCACCTATGTTATTTCCATTCCGTCGTAGCCCCACTCGACGCCGTCGGGCAGCAGCGCCGAGTCGCGGGCGTGCTTGATGTCGTGGGCGATGTGGGTGAAGACGGCGCGGCGGGGGCGCAGCTCCGAGACGTATTCGAGCGAGCGTTCGAGCCAGAGGTGCGTCGGGTGCGGGGTCAACCGCAGGCAGTCGAGCACGAGCACGTCGAGCCCGCGCAGAAGCTCCAGCGAGCGCGGCGGAATCTCCGACAGGTCGGTCAGGTAGGCGAAGTCGTTGAAGCGGTAAGCCATGACTGGCAGCCGGCCGTGGATGACTTCGACGGGCGTCACGCGCAAATCCTTACCGACGCAGAACTCGGCGCCGTGCCCGACCGTGTGCGCGAGAACTTGCGGGAGCCCGCCGCCGAAGTGCGAGGGCTCGAAAATGTACTGGAAGATGCGGCGGATGTCGCGCCACGCGCGCTCGTTGGCGTAGACGCCGAGGGCGCCGTGGCGGAAGTTCAAGGGGCGTATGTCGTCGAGGCCGAAGATGTGGTCGGCGTGACAGTGGGTGATGAGGACGGCGTCGAGGTGTTTGAGGCGGTGGCGGAGCGCCTGCTGGCGGAAGTCCGAGGAGGTGTCGATGAGGACCGTCTGGCCGCCGTGCTCGACGAGCACGGAGACGCGCAGCCGGTTGTCGCGCGGGTCGTCGGACGTGCACGTCTCGCACTCGCACCCGATGGAGGGCACGCCCGTCGAAGTGCCCGTTCCGAGAAGCGTGAACTTCACGACCTACAAACTTCTACCTTCCGCCCGTGATGTCGCCG
The DNA here is from genome assembly GCA_035941045.1 of Pyrinomonadaceae bacterium. Taxonomy (GTDB): domain Bacteria; phylum Acidobacteriota; class Blastocatellia; order Pyrinomonadales; family Pyrinomonadaceae; genus QHXN01. The sequence goes on from DASZEK010000195.1 coordinate 5,006, forward strand.
CCGCTGAAGCCGCCGGGGCCGCGCCCCCGGCCGCCGCCGGGTTGGGGCGCGCGCGGGCCGCTGGTGAGCGAGACGTACTGCATCTGGAGCTGCGAGAGAATCATCTCGAAGACCTGCTGCTCTTCGAGCGAGAGGTTGCCGCGCGTCTTGCGCTGGAGCGTGCGGAGCATGTCTATGCACTGGCGCGCGAGCGGCAGGTTGACCTGCCCGCGGCCCGCGCCCGGGTGCTCGACCATGCCGAGCGCGTCGGCCGCGAACGAGGCGACGAACTCGACGACCATCAGGAAGTCCTGCGGGTCGTCGTCCGCCGCCGGCCCCCCGGCCTCTTCCCTGCCGGCCGCGGCCTCGCGATGCGCGCCGCCTTCCTCGGCGACGGGCGCCGACGCGGCGGCCTCGGCCCGTGCCCCGGCGTCGGGCTCTCGCGCGGGCGTGGCTTCTTCGGCGGCGGGGGGCGGCGGCGGCTCCTCGCGCACCACGTCCTCGCGCGGCGAGCCGTCGGGGTTGAAGAGGCGCCGGTCAGTGACTTTAAAGGTGGGTTTCTCTTCGCTCATGTCCGTCCAAAGGGCGACTCGTCCGCCCCTCTCTCCGTTGTTGTCTGCGTTTGCTTGAAGCCGGATGGTAACACCCCGGCCGCCCTTTTATAAAGCGGCGGTTACGCGGGGCCGAAGCGTTCGCGCACCCGCTCGGGCGTGAGGCCCGAGGCGCGCAGCGAGCGGAGCGAGAGCGAGTCGTGGCGCTTGGCGAGGCGGGCGCCCGTCTCGTCGGTGACGAGGTCGCAGTGGTAGTAGGCGGGCGCGGCGTAGCCGAGCGCGCGCTGGAGGAGGAGCTGGCGGGCGGTTGACTTGAGGAGGTCGGAGCCGCGGACGACTTCGGTGATGCGCATCGCTTCGTCGTCCACGACGACGGCGAGCTGGTAGGCGGGCACGTCGTCGCGGCGCCAGACGACGAAGTCGCCGAAGTCTGCGCCCGCCTTGAAGGACTGGCGGCCCTGCCGCGCGTCGTCGAAGACGATTTCCTCGCCGTCGGGCACGCGGAAGCGCCAGTTGAGGCCGCGCGGCTCGTGAGCCTGGGAGGGAGGCTGGCCGGGATGTGGGCGGCAGGTGCCGGGGTATAAAGGCTCGTCGTCGGCCGCCGGCCCCTCGTGCGGCGCGCCCGCGGCCCGCGCCAGGTCTTTGCGCGAGCAGGTGCAGGGGTAGACGTGTCCCGACGCGACGAGCCGCGCCCACGCGCCGAGATAAAGCCGGCGCCTCCGGCTCTGCTCGTAAGGCGCGAAGGGGCCGCCCACGTCCGGCCCCTCCTGCCACTCCAGCCCCAGCCAGCGCAAGTCCTCCATCATGGCCGCCGCGTACTCGGGGCGCGAACGCTGCGGGTCCAAATCCTCGTCGCGGAGGATGAGCGTGCCGCCGGCCTCGGCCGCCCGCCGGTACGCGACCCAGAAGGTGCGCGCGTGGCCGAGGTGCAGCAGTCCGGTCGGCGAAGGCGCGACGCGCCCGCGGTAGTCTCTCGGCGAAGGCTTCACGCGCCCATTTTACCAACCCCCGCATTTTTTTTACGGCGGCCTGCCACGAAACGCGCGCGGGCGGTGTTTACACGGCAGACGGACGGTTATTTTCTGCACGAAGGAGAACCAGAAACATGCGACGCCAAACACGGACGAGGCTGCTGCCGGCCCTCCTACTCACCCTCCTCGCCGCCGCCACGGCCTCGGCGCAGGACTTCCGGCGCAGCTACAACCTCGCGCCCGGAAGCGCCATCGAGATTCGCAACGCCTCCGGCGACATCAACATCAGGGGCCACGAAGGCTCGGCCGTCGAGGTCGCCGTCTACAAGGAGGGGCGCGACCGCGACAAGGTGCAGGTCGAGGACCTGAGCACCGCCGACCGCGTCAGCCTGCGCTCGAAGTACGACGAGAACTGCAACTGCGACGCCAGCCTCCGCTTCGAGGTGAGGGTGCCGCGCTCGGCGCGCTTCAACTTCGACAAGATCACTTCCGCCAGCGGCAGCCTCCACGCCGAGAACATCACGGGCCGCCTGAACTTCAACACGGCGAGCGGCAACGTCGAGTTGGAGCGCGTGAGCGGCGAGATCGAAGCCGCGTCGGCCAGCGGCAACGTCATCGTCAAGGGGGCCGCGGGCGTCGTGCGCGCCAGCACGGCGAGCGGCGACGTGAATGTCGAAATCACCCGGCTCGAAGGCGGGGGCGACATGAGGTTCAGCACCGCCAGCGGCAACGTCAACGTGCGCATGCCGCAGGGACTCGACGCGCGCGTCCACCTCGCGACCATGTCCGGCTCGATTGAAACCAACTTCCCCATCCAGGTCGAGCAGAGCGAGCACGGCCCCGGCGCCCGCGCCCGCGGCCAGCTCGGCGCCGGCTCCCGCGAGCTTCGCGCCACCTCCGCCTCCGGCAACGTCAGCCTCAAGTCGCTCTGACAGATTAGCAGGCAGAAGTTTTCAACACAGGGGGCACGGGGAAGAAGTTCTTTCTCCGTGCCCTCTGTGTATCCCTGTGTCCTCTGTGTTGAAAACCCCGGTCCGCTATAATCCCCGCGACGAAAAATCTTTAAGACGTGGGGAAGACGGAATGCCTGCTGACTTCAACGACCTCGTCGCGCTGATGGCGCGGCTGCGCTCGCCCGAGGGCTGCCCGTGGGACCGCGAGCAGACTTACGCCACGCTCGCCCCCATGATTCTCGAAGAGGCTTACGAGGCTTTCGAGGCCGTCGAGGCGGCGCGCGAGGGCCGCCCCGCAGAGCTGCGCGACGAGCTGGGCGACCTGCTCTTCCAAATCGTCTTCTTCGCGCAGGTCGCGGGCGAGCGCGGCGAGTTCGACATCCGGGACGTGACCGACGCCGTCCACTCCAAGATGGTGCGCCGCCACCCGCACGTCTTCGGCGACGTGGAGGTGCGCGACAACCAGGAGCTTCTGCGCAACTGGGAGGCGATGAAGGCCGAGGAGAAGCGCGCCGCCGGCAAGCAGGAGCCGGAAGCCTCGCTGCTCGACGGCGTCTCCTCGAAGGCCCCGGCGCTGATGGAGGCCCACCAGTTGACGACCAAGGCCGCCCGCGTCGGCTTCGACTGGGAGCGCGTCGAAGACATCTTCGACAAGCTGCACGAAGAGATAGACGAGCTGCGCGAAGCCATCCGCGAGCACCGCGACTCGGCGGGCGAGGGCGAGTCAGCCCGCGTCCGCGAAGAAGTCGGCGACCTCCTCTTCGCCGTCACCAACATCGCCCGCCACCTCTCCGTCGAACCCGAGGCCGCCCTCAAACTCACCAACCGCAAGTTCCGCCGCCGCTTCAGGCACATCGAACTCGGCCTGCGCGCCCGAGGCCGCGAGCCCGGCCAGGCCACGCTCGAAGAGATGGAAGAACTCTGGCAGGAGGCCAAAGGCCGCGAATAGAAGAATATTGACGATTCACGATTCACGATTTACGATTTACGAACTATGGGCATGATTCAATTCGTCAACAACTACGACGACCTCTCGACGGACAAGGGCTACCAGTTCAAGTTCTACTGCGACAAGTGCGGCAACGGCTACATGTCGCGCTTCCAGCCGTCGATCACGGGGACGGCCGGGTCGCTGCTGCGCGCGGCGGGCGACATCTTCGGCGGGTGGCTGAGTTCGGCCGGCAACTCGGCCTACGAGGTGCAGCGCGCCGTCGGCGGGAAGGCCCACGACGAGGCTTTGCAGAAGGCGGTCGAGGAGGGCAAGACCCACTTCCACCAGTGCTCGCGCTGCGGCAAGTGGGCCTGCCCGGAGGTCTGCTGGAACGCGGCGGCCGGTCAGTGCGAGGAGTGCGCGCCCGACTACCAGGAGGAGTTGGCCTCGTCGCACGCGCACGCCAAGGCCGAAGCCACGCGCGAGCAGTTGCACGAGAAGGCCCGCGCCACCGACTACGTCTCAGGCGTTGACATGGGCGCGGGCTCGACGTTGAGGGCGCCGGGGCCGACGGCGCAGCAACAGGCGGCGGCCGCGCAGAAGTGCTCGGGCTGCGGGACGGAGGTCGGCAAGGCCAAGTTCTGCCCCGAGTGCGGAGCGCCGACCGCGCCCCCGCGCCTGACCTGCACCGGCTGCGGCCACCAGCCCGAGGGCACGCCGAAGTTCTGCCCCGAGTGCGGCGGCAAGATGTCGGTCACGAGCTAATTATTCCCTGCGGGGTCAAAAGAACTTCTAATCCAGCTCGCCGATCTGCTGTTCGAGGGCGAGGAGCGTGCGCTTGAGCATCTGGCGGTGGGCGGGGCCAGCGGCGCGTTCGAGCTGTTCGAGGGTGCGCGCGCGGGAGAGCTTGAGGGAGTCGAGGCGGGCGCGTCGCTCGCGCTCTTCGGGCGTCAGGTCGCGCGGGTCGCCGACTTGTGACTCGCGCACGCTCTTCTCTTCCAGTTGCGCCTCGACGGCTTTGCTCTCCCAGCCCCTCGCCACGCCGCGCCTCCTTTCGGATTCAAGTTGAAGCGGGCGGCCCTTTCGTCAGAAGGGGCCGCCCGCTCGTCCGTCAATGGTTGGCCGCCTCAGTAACGGTCGTTGAGTTGCAGCGTGCGCAGCGCCTGGTCGAAGGCCCTCTGGTACGTGCCGTATTCATTCGAGGGCGCGACCGCCGCCATGTAGAAGACATCGCCGCTGGAGAGCTGCGTGACGACGATGGTCACGCGCTCGTCGCGGCCCGTCAAAGGCGAGCGGCCGATGAGCGTGGTGGCGAGCGCGTTGCGCCCGTTAATCGTCGTGCGCGTGAAGCCGCCCGCCTGCCGCAGGTAGGAGTTGCCGCCCTGCAAGAGACCGTTGACGACCTCGCGCGCGGCGCCCTGCAAGTTGCGGCTGTTCTGCGTCTGCGCCGCGCCGAACATCACGCCGTGCGTGAAGCCCTGCGAGCCGTAGGCGCCCTGCGGCGCGTAAGTCACCGACCCGTCCTGGCCGCCGTACTGCTGCCAGTTCGAGGGCAGCGCGACGCGGAAGAGGTTGTTGTTGTAAGTGCGGTAGCTGGTCGAAGGATAGGCGACGCGCTCGCCGCGGGCGTAGTCGTCCGGGTAGCGGTTGTCGTTCGGATACCGCGTGTCGTTCGGGTAGTTGCCGCCGCTGCCGCCCTGGTTCGGGTAGCGTTGGCCGGAGCGCGCGATCTCCTCCATGGTGCGGGCGCGCGGGTAGCCGCGCAGGCGGGCCTGCACGTCGCGGAAGGCGCGCGTGTCGGAGTTCACCGGGTTGACCCGGAGCATCGCGGCCTCCTGCATGATGCGCTGCTCGCGGTTGCCGGGGTTCGGGTGGCTCGAAAGCCACTCGGGGCCGCCCGAGCCTCCGCCCTGCTGGGCGATGGTGCGGAACATGTTGGCGAGGTCGCGCGGGTCGTAACCGGCGCGCGCCATGATCTGAGCGCCGAGGATGTCGGCCTGCGTCTCGTACTTGCGGCTGTACTTCAGGGCGCCCGCGCCGAAGCCGATTTGCGAGCCCGCGCCGATGACGGCGCCGGCCGGGCCGCCGATGACGGCGCCGGCAATCTGGCCGAGCACCGAACCTATTTGGAACTTCTGCGTCTCGGTGGCCTGCGCGGTGGCGTGGCGCAGGGCGACGTGGCTAATCTCGTGGGCCATGACGCCGGCCATCTCGCCCTCGGTGCGCGCGGCCTCGATCATGCCGCGGTTGACGAACATCGGGCCGCCCGGCAGGGCGAAGGCGTTGATGTCGCGCGCGTCCACCACGTCGAACGAGTAGCGGAAGCCGGGCTGCTGGAACTCGGCCGGGATGGCGTTGACGAGACGGCGGCCGACCGACTCGACGTAGTTGTCAACGGACGAGTCGCGCAGGATGGGCATCTGCTGGTAGACCTGCTGCGAAGCCTGCTGCCCGAGCTGCACGTCGTCGCTCACGTTGTACTTGTTCTTCGGCATCTCGACGCGCGTCTGCGCGAGGGCCGCGAGCGGCGACATCAGGACGAAGAGAGCCAGCAGCCATGCCGAGTGGCGCCGAGCGTTGCTTCTGATATTCATCATCTTAATTCTTCCCCTTCTCAACCACCTGCCAGGAAGACGGCTCGCAGGAGGAGCGGGAGAGTGCGTCTGAACTTTTTCGTCCGGCGCGCGCCGCATCTCGTGCGGCCCCGAACGCCCGGACACGTTCTTAGATGAGACGCCGTCGGGACTCCGTTCGCCCCTTTCAGCGTCCGCGCCCCTTGCGCCTTCTGGCGCCGCGTGCGCGAGGTCTAACGGTTTTATTACGATCCTGTTGCGCGCCCGGTGCGGCGCCGGGTTCGTCCGCGAAACGGACGCTCGTGCCGGTCGGCGGGCGCGGGATCGAGGCGGCGACGAACGGGGACGTGATGACCTGCGTTGTAATGTCTCCGGACGCCGGACGCCGCTCACTCACACTGGTTGCAAGCACAGTGCCAACGCGCTTGATACCCGTAATCTCGATGCTGTAGCCGCCCGTATTCTTCTGCCCCTGATATGCGACGACGACGGCCCGCGTATCGAAGCTGATATCCGGCAAGGGGCGCCCGCCGCCGATGACCGACCACGCGCGGCGCCACCCTTCCTCGTCGGTTATAAGCTGGATGGTGCGCGGGCCTTCGTGCCCGCTCATGGCCCCGGTGGCGAGGACGGAGAAGTCAACGTCTTTAACTTCGTCCTGCGCGGAGTCCGCGCCCGAGCCGCTTGACGCGTCGCCGAGCATCGCCATGCGGAGGAGCTTGACGGGCGGCATGCCGTAGCTCAGGAGGCGGTCGTGGAAGTCGCCGAGGCGGAACGAGTCGCCCATCTGTCTGCGCCACTCGTCGCGCAGGCGCATGAGCTGCATCTTGCCGAGCGTGTAAACGAGGTAGGTCGGGTCCATCGTCCCGCGCCGCGCCTCGCGCTCGGCGTTGGCGCGCGCCTGATAGCCTTCGCGCATGAAGAAGTCCACGGCCTGCTCGTAGCTCATCCCCGAGGTGTGCAGCCGGAGGCCGGCGACGTAGCGGCAGAGGCGGAGCAGCGCGGCATCGAGCTGGGCGAGACGGAGCTTCGGGTTGTTACCGCCGAAGCCCTCGTCGAGCATCATCTGCTCGCAGTAGTGGGCCCAGCCTTCGACGAAGCTGGCCGAGCCGAGCGAGGCGCGCACGCGCGAGGGCGACTGGCGCAGCTTCATGGCCTGATAGTAGTGGCCGGGGTAAGCCTCGTGGATGGAGGTGATGGTGAGCGAGTAGCGGTTGTAGCGGCCGAGGTGTTCTTCGCGGCGCTGCTCGGGCCAGGAGGCGTCGGGCGGCGTGACGTAGTAGAAGCTCTCGGCCGCCGCGCGCTCGAAGGCGCCGGGCGCGTCGAGCGAGGCGAAGGAGAGCGAGCGCGCGTACTCGGGCGTCTCGGCGACCGTCAGGCTGTCCCCCGCGGGCGGCGTCAAGATGTTTTCGGAGCGGACGAAGGCGCGGATGCGTCCGAGCTCGGCGCGGGCTTCACCAACTAAGCCGTCCGCGGCGGGGCGTTCGCGCGACAGGAGGGCGAGCGCCGCGCGCACGCCGCGGCCCGGCGCTATCTCTTCGGCGAGGTCGCGCATCTGGTCCTGCGTCTCGCGCAGCCCGCGCTCGCCCTCGCGCGTGAGCGCGGCGAGCGGCGTCTCGACCATCTCCTCGTAGAGCAGCTTGCGGCGGAAGTTCTCGGCGCCGAGCGCGAAGTCGCCCTGCGAGCGCGGCAGCAAGTCCTGTTCGAGCCACGCGGCGAAGGAGCGGACGGCTGAGGCGGCCACGTCGTTGGCGGCGTGGAACTCGGCGCGGCGGGCGGCCGAGAGCCCGCTGCCGCCCGCGCGCTCGAACATCTGCGGGACGACGCGCTCGAAGAACTGGACGCTGCCGCGGGCCTGCTCGACGGCGGTCTCGGTGTAGATGCGCGGCGGGTTGTCGAGGTTACGGCGGGCCTCTTCGAGCAGGCGCGGAATCTGCCGCTCGCGCGCGAGCACGGCGTCCAAGCGGCGCTCAATGGGCGCGTAGGCTCGCTTCAGGATGTTGTCTATCGAGGCCGAGACCAGCTCGTTGTAGACGTTCGGGTTGCGGCGCCACATCCGCACGTCTTCGAGTTCGAGGAGCTGCGCGCGCGCGTGCGACTGAACGACGAGGAGGTCGTAGCGGGCGTCGGGCGAGAGCCGCCACTCGGGGAAGCGCGCCAGCTCCGCGAGCAGGGAGCGCAGCCGCCTCGCTTCGCGCGCGACGGCGTCGGGGCCGCGCTCTTCGAGCTCCGAATCGAACTCGTGGAGGCCGGCGGCCGTCGCCGCCGTGGGGTTGAAGGCGTAGAAGCCGCGCAGGTAAGCGTCGGCCGTCTGCGAGACGCGCGCGTCCCACGAGCGGTTGACGGCCGACGTGTCGGAAGCGGGCCGGCGCGCGGGGCGTCGGCGCTGGGCCGGGGCCGGCGCGGCGAAGAGCGGCCAGAGGGTCGCGAGCGCAAGTGTGGCGGCGAAAAGCTTCCTTCCCATCAATCAGAGCATCTCCAGATGAGCCCGGACGGAAAAGCCGTTTCGTCCAAAGAAGGGAGACCAGGACCGAGACGGAGATTAACACAAGTGGGCAAGCAGGCAGTAGACAGTAGTCAGCGGGTGCTTCGTTTCTACTGCCTGCTGCCCACCGCCTACTTCTTAATCGGCGAGATTTGCTGGTCGAGCCACTTGGTGGCGTCGTCGAGGGGGGCGATGTGGTGGGCTTCGCCCTTGTAGACGCGGATGGTCGAGACGATGAGGAAGACTAAGGAGGCGACCCAGAAGAGGGTGCCGCCGAAGCGGACGGCCGTGAGGGAGCCGAGGACTTGAAAGAGGACCGTGCCGGCGATGATGGCGAGTTGGAGCGCGAGCCCCTGCGCCGCGTGGTAGCGGGCGCGCGTCTCGTGGCGCGGGACGACGATCAACTCGACGAGGGCCGCGATGAAGCCTATCCAGAAGGGCGCGTAAGGCAGCGCGTTGGCGACGTTCTCGGGCAGGCCCAGCTTCTCGACGGTCCGCGTCGAAGGGCCGGTGGCGCGCGGGCCGCCGTAGGGCGTCGAGGGGCCGGGCGGGGGGACGCTCTGCGCGGCCGGCGGCTGATGCGGGCCGGCGCCGAAGGTGGTGAACGGCTGCGGCTGGCGCGGCGGCTCGTAGGACGGCGGCACGAAGACCGAGGGGTAGGAGTCGGCGATTTGCTCGTCGAAGCGGCGCGTCGGCTCCTCGGTCACGGAAGGGGGCCGCAGCCGCTCGGTCTCTTCGCCGAAGGGCGCGCCCTGCGTGCGACCCGAAATCTCCTCCGTGCGGCGAAGGAAGTCGGGGTCGAGCGGGTCGGTGTCGTACTTGCTCCTCTTATCAGGCATGGCAACCCCCTTTTACGTCGGGCGGGGCGCGCGGGTTCTCTCTCGCTCAAACGCCCGTCTCGATTGCGGCGCGCTCCCAGCGCCCCTCGGCCTCCGAGATGCGGAAGGCGCGGAGCACGGGGCCGTCGGCGCCGAAGCCGATTATGAGGTAAACGGCCGAAGGGTAAAAGGCGAGCCGCACGTCCGTGTCGGAAGGCGCCGGGTCGGCCGAGCGCGGGTGCGAGTGGTAGATGGCGAGAAGGGTTTCGCCGCGCGCGCGCATCTCCCGCTGCGCCGCGAACAGTTCTTCCGGCGAAGCCTCGTAAGCGGCCCTCGCGTCCTCCGCCACGTTCCGCAGCGGGTAGACGCTCGCGGCCTCGGCCCCGCGCCCGCCCAAAAGCCCGCAGCACTCTTCGGGCACCGCCGCGCTCGCGTGCTCGAACATCTGCCCGACGAGAGCCGTGCCGACGCGAATGTCGATTGATTCCTCAGACGCCATCTAGTACGGGGCGGCGGGGCCCTCAAGCGTTCGCCGGAGGGTGACGAGGGCGCCGAGGTGATAGGCGTTGTGGTCGGCGACGAGCAGCGCCTCGCGCAGAAGCGTCTGCCCCGTGCCGTGCGGGATGGGCGCGTAGAGGTCGCTCGAAGGGTCTTCGACTAAAGCGCACATCTCGGCGAGGTCGGCGCGGAAAGCCTCGGCGCTCTTCTCCCAGTCGCCCGGCCCGGCCTCTCGCCCCGGCTCGGGCCAGTAGCCCGCGGGCCAGTCGGGCGACGTGTGCGCGGCCGAGCGGCTGAACTCAAGTATGTCCCACTGAGCGATGCGCATGTGTTCGAGCAGCGCCCAAGGGCTGTACGGCACGCCCTCCGCCTTGCGGTTAACAAGCCCGGCGGGGAAGTCCTTCACGGCGTCTTCAAAGTTGACGTGCGCGCCGCCGCCTCGGAGCAGGTAGAGAAGGTGCTCGCGCAGGCTCTTGTCTTTGTCGTCGGTGCTCATCAGTCTTCGACGATGCGGATGCGCAGTTCTTCGAGTTGCTGCGGGTCGAGGGCGCCGGGGGCGTCTATCATGAGGTCGGCGGCCGAGGCCGTCTTGGGGAAGGCCATCAGGTCGCGGATGTTCTCGATGCCGGTCAGGGCCATCAGCAGGCGCTCGATGCCCGCGGCGATGCCGCCGTGCGGCGGCGTGCCGTACTCCAGCGCGTCGAGGACGAAGCCGAACCGCTCGCGCGCCTTCTCCTCGGTCAAGCCCAGAGCCTTGAAGACGAGGCGCTGCACGTCGCGGCGGTGGATGCGGACGGAGCCGCCCGCCACCTCGATGCCGTTGACGACGGCGTCGTAAGCCTTGGCGCGCAAGGACGCGAGCAGGTGCGTCTCGCCGCCCTCGACGGCGCGCTCGAAGGCGGGCAGGTCTTCGTCGAGCGGCGAGGTGAACGGGTGGTGCATGGCGTAGTAGCGCCCGTCGTCCTCGTTGAACTCGAACATCGGGAAGTCCGTCACCCACAGCGGCGCGAACGCGCCCGCCGGTATCAGCTTCTCGCGCCGCGCGACCTCGTTGCGCAGCGCGCCGAGCGAGACGGCGACGACTTTCGCGTTGCCCCCGATGACGAGCACCGCGTCGCCCCGGCCCGCGCCCGCCTGCGCCGCCGCGCGCTCGACCGCGTCATGGCCTATCGCCTTCAGGAGCGACGACGAAAGCTCGTCCCCCGACTTAATCCACGCGAGCGCGCCCGCGCCGTAACGTTTGGCGTGCTCCTGCAACTCGTCGAGCGCCTTGCGCGAAAGGTGCGCGCCGCCGGGCACGACCAGACCTTTGACCTCGCCGCCCTTCTCAAGCGCCGCGGCGAAGGGCGCGAACGCCGTCCCCTCGAAGGCGGGCGAAAGGTCTTGCAGCTCCATCCCGAAACGCAGGTCGGGCTTGTCGCTGCCGTAGCGCCGCATCGCCTCGGCATACGAGAGCCGCCGGAAAGGCACCGCGAACTCGGCGCCCGCGAGGCGGAATATGCGTTGAAGCAGCCCTTCTATCAACCTGTAGACCTGCTCGGCGGAGGCGAAGCTGAACTCAACGTCGAGCTGTGTGAACTCGGGCTGGCGGTCCGCGCGCAGGTCTTCGTCGCGGAAGCAACGCGCAATCTGGTAGTAGCGGTCGAGGCCCGCAATCATGCAAATCTGCTTGAAGATTTGCGGCGACTGCGGCAGCGCGTAGAACTTGCCCGCGTAGAGGCGCGACGGCACGACATAGTCGCGCGCGCCCTCGGGCGTGGACTTGATGAGGATGGGCGTCTCGATCTCGGTGAACCCTTCGCCGTTCATGTAGTCGCGTATCTCCGTGACCATCCGGTGGCGGAGCCGCAGGTTGTTTTGCAGGTAGGGGCGGCGCAGGTCGAGGTAACGATACTTGAGCCGCGTCTCCTCGGCGGCCAGCTTGTCGGCCGGGGCGTCGAGCTGGAAGGGCGGCGTGCGCGCCTCGTTCAAGACGAGCACTTCGCGCGCCTGCACCTCCACGTCGCCGGTCGCAATCTTCGGGTTGCGCGCCGACTCGTCGCGCAGCACGACACGCCCGCGCACGGCCAGCACGTACTCGCCGCGCACCTCCTTGGCGCGGGCGTGGGCGTCGGGCGCGTCCTCGGCGTCGAAGACGACCTGCGTCAGCCCGTCGCGGTCGCGCAGGTCAACGAAGGTCAGCGGGCCGAAGTCGCGGCGCACCGCCACCCAGCCCATCAGCACGACTTCCCTGCCCGCGTCCTCCGCGCGCAACTGCCCGCACGAGTGCGTCCGCTCCAGTTCTCCGAGGTGGTCCAGATTGATTGGCATGATTCCCGTACTTAAAAAAGATGACCGCTAATCTGCTTCGAACGGACGGCCTTCCCTCAGCTCGGCGGCGGCGAGCGCGCGGCTCATCGTGCGCTGCCGGCCCGTCCTCAGGTCCTTGACGGCGACCTCGTCGCGGGCGCGCTCCTCTTCGCCGAGGACGGCGACGAAGTTGACGCCGCGCGAGGAGGCGTACTTGAGCTGCTTGCCCAGCTTGTCGGCCTCGGGGTAAACGTCCACGCGGAGCGTCGGCGCGTCGCGCCTAAGCTCGGCCGCGAAGGCGAGCGAGTCGCGGACCGAATCCTCGTCCCAAACCGTCACCAGCACGTCGGCCGCCGGGCGCTCCAGGTCTTCGGGGAACATCCCGCGCTCGGTCATCACGACGACGATGCGGTCAAGGCCGAGCGAGAAGCCGCAGGCCGGGATTTCTCTTCCCGAGAACATGCCGACGAGGTTGTCGTAGCGCCCGCCGCCGGCCAAAGAACCCGCGAGGTCGGGGACGCTTATCTCCATAATCGCGCCGGTGTAATAAGAGAGCCCGCGCGCGAGGCTGGGGTCAATCTTAATCCTGTCGGCGGCGCCGTAAGCCGAAGCGTATTCGACAATCCTTCTGAGGTTGTCGATGCCGCGCGCGCCGGCCTCGTGGTCGCCGACGAACTCGACGAGGCGGCCGAGCGCGGCGCGGTTGTAGGCTTCGGCTTTTGAAGTCCCGGCCACCCCGCCGTCGCCCGCGACTAACTCGGCGGCGTGTTCGAGCGCCGGCAGGTTCTCGAAGAAGCCCAACAACTCCTCGCCGCTCTCGGCGACGATGCCGCGCGCGGCAAGCTCTTTCGCCACGCCCTCGCGGCCTATCTTGTCGAGCTTGTCGATGGCGACCAGCGCCTCGCCGTGCTTCTCGGGCGTGACGCCCGCGGCTTCTAAAACCCCCGCGAGAACCTGACGGTGGTTGAGGCGGATGGTGAAGTTGTTGAAGCCGAGAGCCGTCAAAGCGTCGCTCGCGGCGGCGCACAGTTCGGCTTCGACAACGGGCGAGCGCGTGCCGATGCAGTCAACGTCGCATTGATAAAATTCTCGGTACCGGCCGCGCGCGGGGCGGTCGGCTCGCCAGACGGGCTGAATCTGGTAACGCTTGAAGAACTTCGGCAGGCGTTCGCCGTACTCGGCGACGACGCGCGCCAGCGGCACCGTCAAGTCGTACCGGAGCGCGAGGTCGGCCTGCCCCGTCTGCTCGTGCTCGCCGCGACGGAGTATCTTGAAGATGAGCTGGTTGCCTTCTTCGCCGTACTTCCCCAGAAGCGTCTCGATGTTCTCGACGGCGGGCGTCTCCAGCGGCTCGAAGCCGTAACGCTCGTACGTCTCCTTGATGACGCGGACGACGTACTCGCGCCGACGAAGCTCGGCCGGCAGGAAGTCGCGCATCCCGCGCGCCGGTTGTGTCTTACTCATATCGCTTGAAGGTTATTCGAGCCCCGCCTCGGCCCTGTAGAGACGCGTGTACTCGACGTAGTTCTGCCAGTAGACCGCGAGGCCGGCCACCTCTTCGTCCGTCAGTTGCCGCTTCACCTTCGCCGGCACGCCGATGACGAGCGAGCGCGGCGGGATGACGGTGCCAGGGCTTACGAGCGCGCCCGCGGCCACGAGCGACTGCTCGCCCACCTCGACCGCGTCCATCACAATCGAGCCCATCCCGACGAGGCACCCGCGTCCGACGCGGCAGCCGTGCAGCGTGACGTTGTGGCCCACCGTCACCTCGTCTTCGAGGATGGTGGCGTGCGTGCCGTTGGTGACGTGGACGACCGTCCCGTCCTGTATGTTGGTCCGCTCGCCGATGCGGATGTGGTAAACGTCGCCGCGCACGACCGCCCCGAACCAGACGGACGACTGCGCGCCGACGACCACGTCGCCGATGACCTGCGCGCTCTCCTCGACGAACGCGGTCGGGTGAATCTGCGGGTGTTTCCCGCGAAAGGGTCGAATCATGACTCGGCACCTGACGGACTGCCTCTGCGCGCTCCGGCGAAAGCAAAAACGGTAGCACGAGCCGCCAGCCGGGGCAAGAAGTGCCGCCGCCGCGCCGGGCGCGTTGAAAGTTTTGGCGGCGTGTTACAATGCGCCTGACTCCCCGAGGAGAAGTTTTTTCAGCGCAGATGCCGACCGAGACGCCACCGCCTTACTTCCCGCAGAACCCGCTCTCGCCGGGCGACGAGAAGACGGCCCGGCGCGTCAGGCTTACGTTTTACGGCTGCGTGCTGCTGGTGCTGCTGCTGGCCCTCGGCGTGGTCGCCGGGGCCGTCTACCTCCTCTGGTCCTTTAAGTAGGGCGAGCCGCCCGGCCCGCCTCGCATCCTGTTAAGCCCGGACAACCGAAGTTATGTGCAGGCGCTTCCCCCAGCTTTACCTCAAGGCCGGCGCGGCCATCCTCCTCCTCCTCTGCGCGACCGTCCCGGCGCACGCGCGCGCCGCACGCGACGCCGACTGGATGAGCGTCCGCTCGCGCAACTACACCGTCGCCGGGCAGGTCGCCGAGAAGGACTTGCTGCGCATCGCCGCGCGCCTCGAACGCTACCGCGCCGTCTTCTCGCGCCTCCTGCCCGAAGAGCACTTCGACCGGACGGTGCCGACGCTCGTCATCATCTTCCGCGACGACGAGTCCTACGGCCCCTTCAAGCCCATCTACCGCGGGCGCGTCGAGACCAGCGTCGCCGGCTACTTCCAGCCGGGCGCCGAGGTCAACTACATCACGCTCACCCACGACGCCGGGGAGCGCGACGGCGGCTCCACCCTGCTGCACGAGTACGTCCACCTCCTCGTCAACAACTACTTCCGCACGGCCCCGCTCTGGCTCAAGGAGGGACTGGCCGAGTTCTACAGCACGGCCCGCCTGTCCGGCGACGGCCGCAAGGTGACGCTCGGCGAGGCGCCGTGGCAACGCCTCCGCGTCCTGCGCCGCTCGCCCTCGCTCGTCCCGCTCGCGGAGCTGTTCGCCGTGGACCAGCAGTCGCCGCACTACGCCGACGCCGACAAGCGCCCGCTCTACTACGCCGAGTCGTGGGCGCTCGTCCACTACATGCTCGGCGGCTCGCGCCGCGCGCAGTTCTCGCGCTTCCTCGACCTGCTGGCCGGCGGCTCGACCGTCGAGAGGGCGCTCGCCGAGACCTTCGGCGCCGACGTTCGAGGCTTGGAGGCCGAGCTGTCGTCCTACGTGCGCGCCAGCCGGTACCCGGAGCGGACGGAAGTGCTGGCCGAGGCGCCCGCCTTCGACGCGAGCGCGCAGGCCCGGACGCTGGCGCGCGCCGAAGTCCTGACCCTCCTCGGCGGCCTGCTGCTGCGCTCCGAGCGGGCAGACGAGTCGGAAGCCTACCTCGTGAAAGCCGTCGAGACCGACCCCGCCTCGGGCGCGGCGCTCGACGCGCTCGGACTCCTCCGGCTCCGCCAGAACCGCTTCGACGAGGCGTGCGACCTGCTGCGCCGCGCCGTCGAGGCCGACCCCCGAAACCACCTCGCGCACTACCACTACGCCGACGCGCTCCGCCACGCCGTCTCCGTTGACGAGCAGGCCGCGCCCTCGGCCGTCCGCGCCTTCGAGGAGCGCACCGCGCTCGTGCGCGCCTCGCTCCTGCGCTCAATCGAGCTGGCGCCCGAATTCATCGAGCCTTACAAGCTTTTGGCGATGTTGGAGAACGAGCGGGGAGAGGGGCCGGAGGCGTCCATCAGGCTGCTGCGCCGCGCCCTTGAGATAGCGCCGCGACGCCGCGAGCTGACGCTCATGCTCGCGCAGGCGCAACTGAGCAAGGGCGACTTCTCGGAAGCCCGCCGCCTCGCCGAAGAGGTCGCGCGCCTCTCCGGCGACCCGCGCCAGCGCGAGTTCGCCCGCACGCTGCTCACGCAGGTTGAGACGCGCGCCGAGGCCGCCGCCCGCCTCAAGTCGCAGGAGGACGCGGCGGCAGCGCGCCCCGAAGCCTCGCTGCCCGCAACGCCCCAGCCCTGCGACATGCCCGCCGCCGGCCCGCAGCACAAGCGCCTGCGCTTCAGCGGCGAGCAGGTCTGCGGGCGCCTCACGCAGATCGAATGCGAGGGCGGCCGGATAGTCCTCCACGTCGAGTCGGGGGGCCGCGCCCTGCGCCTCACGGCCGAAGCCCTCAACCGCGTCCGCTTCATCACCTACACGGCCGCCGTCAAGACCGGCCAGCTCACCTGCGGCCCCCGAGACCTCTCGGCCCCCGTCCTCGTCACCTACCGCCCGCGCAAGGACGCCCTCTCGCCCTTCGACGGCGAGGCCGAGGCCGTCGAATTCGTCCCCGAAGACTGGAAGCACGAGTGAGCGGCGGCGGGGCTTTTTCTCACAAAACTTCGTTGACAGCCCCGGCCCGACGGCGTATTGTTCACACTCTTTTCGGGGTTGACTGCTGGCGATGGGCAATTCGTTAGCCTCACGCAATCAGGTCGCGCTCTAACTCAGACTGGCCGGGCGGCCCGCCGTGCGAGCCGCCGCTCCCGATGAACGCCAAAGACCGACTGAGCATCCTCGAACGTCTCTCGAAGGCCACCACCGAGATTATGCGCAATCCCGGCGGCATCAGCCTTCAACGGCGCCTCACGCTCATCACGAAGCTGACGACGGAGCTGCTGAACGCCGAGGCGTCTCAGATTCTCCTCGTCAAGCGCCGCGGCTTCCTCTCGCTTGAGGCCAGTTCCGGCCACCGCAAGGGCAAGTTCAAAAAGGGCAAAGAGTTCGAGGTCCGCACCGGGCGCAAGACGGGGCTCACCGGCCACGTCGCCGCCGAGGGCAAAGTCTTCAAGGCCCACGGCAGCGACCTCGTCAAGCACCCGGCGGTCCGCGGCGTGAAGTCCGAGCACCTCCCCTCGGGCGCCTGCGTCTCGCTGCTCGCCATGCCGCTCAAGAAGAAGACCGAGCGGGGCGAGCGGCTGATAGGGCTGCTGCGCGCCGAGAACAAGCAGGGGCCGGACGGCCGCCCGTCGCCGCGGCTCGGCTTCGACGACCAGGACGAGTCGATTCTCAACATCTTCGCCGAGGCCATCACGGTCGCCATCGAGAACGCCGAGCTGGCCGACCAGCAGAAGGTGCAGAACGAGATGCTGGAGCGGCTCTTCACCAGCTCGCCCGACGGCATCATCGCGGCCGACGACAAGGGCTTCGTCATCCACTACAACCAGCGGGCCGAGCAGATACTCGGCTACACCGCCCGCGAAACCATCAACCGGAAGTTCCACGTCTCGAAGTTCTACGCCGACCCGCGCGAGCCGGGCCTCATCCGCCGCCGCATCAACGCCCGCAAGGGCGCGACCGTCTCGCGCCACAAGACCCGGCTCGTCGGCCGCGACGGCGAGGTCATCCCCGTCAGCCTGTCGGCCACTTGGCTCCTCGACTCGAAGGGCGCGCGCATCGGCAGCGTCGGCTACTTCGAGGACCTGCGCTCGGCCGAGGAGAAGGACAAGCACCTCGAACTGCTGCTGAAGGCGAGCAACACCTTCTCGCGCTCGAAGACCGTGGACGAGGGCCTGCGCCGTCTCGTCAAGCTGCTGGTCTCACACATCCCCTGCGGCTTCTGCCGCATCCTCCTCTTCGACGAGAGCCGGCAGAACCTCGTCCCGAAGGCGGCCTACCCCGAGCCGGGCGGGCGCCTGAAGTGGGACCCCGGACTCGACGAGCCGCTCGACATCTCGCGCTGGCCCGAACTCTCCGATTGGCTGAAGGAGGGGCGCCCGCGGCTCGTCTCGTCGCGCGACCCGCGCTACCGGCTGCGGCTCGCGAACATCTCGCGGCGCATGGGGCTCGGCGGCGAGGTCGAGTCGATGCTGCTCGTGCCCCTGAAGGTCGAGGGCGAGGCCGTCGGCGTCCTCGACTTAGGCGAGCTGCGCGGCTCCGAGGGCGGCGCCTTCACGGACAAGAGGATGCGTTTGGTCCGCGCCATCGCCGCGCAGACGGCCGTCCTCATTCACCGCGTCCGGCTCTTCGAGGACGCCGAGCGCCACAACCGCCTGCTGACGGCGATGGACGAGGCGCTTCAGCACATCCGCGCCGAGAAGGAGCCGCCGAAGCTGTTGCAGGAGTTCGTGCGGCTGGCGGCCGAGCTGGTCGGGTGCCGGGCCGGCGGCCTCTTCATCCGCGAGCCGCACCAGGCGCGGCCCCTGCTCGCCGTCACCTACCGCATGGCCCGCAAGCTGCGGGGCAGTCGGCTGGCGAGCGCCGACGGCTTCGTCGCGCAGGTCCTCCAGACCGGCGAGGCGCTTCTCTTGGACGGCGACGCGCGGCGGCAGAAGCGCGAGCCGGTCCTCTCGGCGCTCGACTTCAAGCGGGTCATCGCCGTCCCGCTGCCTAAGACCGGCGGCGTCGAGGCGGTCCTCCTCGTCGGCGACGAGAGCGGGAGGGCGGGCCTGACCTACGAGAGTGTGGACGTGCTCAAGCGGTTCGTGGCGCGCTCGTCCGTCGCGCTGCACACGGCCGAGCTGATGAGCAGCGAGCAGCGGATGTTCGACCAGCTCCGCATCCTGCACAAAATCAGCGACTACATCCAGGCCGCCGACAAGCTCGACGACATCCTGTTCGTCGTCGTGACGGGGGTGACGGCCGGCTACGGCCTCGGGTTCAACCGCGCGGCGCTGCTGCTGCTCGACGAGCGGGGCGAGTGGCTTGAGGGCCGGATGGGCATCGGCCACCACACCGAGGAGGAGGCTCGCCGCGCGTGGGACGACACCCACCGTCAGGGCCTCTACGAGCTGGACCGGCTGCTCGACGCGGTGAGGCAGAGGCAGGTGCCGCCGACCCCGCTGGCCCGCCTCATCCCGCCCCTGCGCATCCCCGTCCTCGGCCGCCGCCAGCGGCCCGACCCGCTCTCGCAGGCCGTCCTCAAGGGCACGCCCGCCCGCGTCCCCCCGCCCCGGCTCCGCCGGCTGCCCAAAGAGTTCCTCGACGCCTTCCGCCCGACCACCGAAGTCGTCCTCATCCCGCTCCTCTCCGGCGAGAAGACCATCGGCCTGCTCGTCGCCGACAACAAGTTCACCCTCGCGCCCATCACCCCCGAGGACATCAGCGCCCTCGGCATGTTCGCCTCCACGGCGGCCATCGCCATCGACAACATCCAGTGGATACAGCAGACCGAGGCCGCCGCCGAGCGCCTGCGCTCCTCCTTCGGCGCCAGCGCCGCCCTCACCTCCGACAAGGACCCCAACGACGTGCTCAACGACATCGTCGAGCGCATCCGCGTGGACGCCAACGCCACCTGGGTCAGCATGGTCCTCATCGACGAGACGGGCCACGCCCGCAAGTCCTACCCGTCGAGCCCGAAGGGCAACCCCGACATCGCCGACATCATGCGCGACGGCGGCAACTCGATGCGCGTCATGCGCACGGGCAAGCCCCGCGCCATTGAGGACGTGTCCGACCCGCGCCACGGCTTCAACAGCGCCATGCTCGACCACGGCGGCATCGCCTCGGCCCTCTGCCTGCCCGTCTCGCTCCACGACGTGCGCATCGGCGTCATGTGGATGCACTACGCCGAGCGGCGCCGCTTCCCCCCCTCCGACATCGAGGCGTGGCAGCTCTACGTCAACCACGCCGCCATCGCCTACGACAACGCCCGGCGCATGGACACGCTGCGGCGCATGCGCAAGGCCGACGAGGACTTCGCCCGCGCCGCCGACACCCGCGCCCTGCGCCAGCAGATTGTAGACAGCGCGCGCGACGTGATGCAGGCCGAGGCCGCCATCCTCTGGTCCTACGACAGCGCGCGCGGCGTCTTCGTCACCGGCGACTCGGTCGCCTCCGGCATCCCCGACGAGCTGTGGGCGCGCTTCAAGGGCCACGGCCCGCACCCGAGGGGGACGACCTACGAGGTGCTGGCCCGCGGGCTCATCGAGGTCGGCGACACGCACGGCCGGCAAGTCCACATCGGCCCCACCACCCGCCGCCTGCTCGCGAAGCTGGGCGTCGGGCGCTTCATCGGCATCGCCGTCTCGCAGGGGCGCGAGCGCCTCGGCGTCCTCTTCGTCGATTACAAGCGCCCGCGCAAGTTCGGCAAGGGGCGCGGCTTCAGCCGCGAGGAGCGCGAGACGGCCCGCGCCTTCGCCAACCACGCCGGGATGGCGCTCAAGCGGGCGCGGCTGGTTGACGACCTCAACCTCGCGCACCAGACGGCCCGCGTCGTCGCCGAGGTGACGGCGCTCGGCGAGCTGGACGACACGCTGCGCTCCATCGTCAAGGGCACGCGCAAGGCGCTCGGCTGCGACTCCGTCACGCTCTACGAGTTCGACCCCGTCAAGAAGCGGCTCCGGCCGCAGCCCGTGATGGAGAACGTGGACGACGAGCGGGGCGCCTACCAGTTGCCCGAGGTCCAGCCCGACTCCATCGTGGCCCGCGTCCTGCGCCGCCGCGAGATGCTCATCATCAAGGACACCACCACGCACCCCCTGCTCAAGAACAGCCGCTTCGCCCGGCGCGAGCGGGTCGCGACCTGCGTCGGCATCCCGCTCATCGCCGAGCGGTCGAAGGTCGGCGTGATGTTCGTCAACTACTCGGCGCCCCACCAGTTCACGCCGCTGGAGCGCGAGAACGTCAAACTCTTCGCCAGCCAGGCCGCCGTCGCCATCGGCAACGCCCAGCTCTACGAGCGCGAGCAGCGGCGCACCCGCGCCCTCAAGGCGCTCTACCGCGCGGGCCACAAAGTCACCGGCTCGCTCGACGAGGGCAAAATCCTGCGCCGCATCACCGAGCAGGCGTGGCGCATCTCCTTCTCGCAGGGCAAGCCCGCCAACTTCGCCGACATCCGGATGGTGCGCGGCGACAAGCTCGCGCTCGAAGCCATCTACCCGCCGAAGATGATTGACACCGCGCGCGGGGAAATCGGCGCCGAGATAAATCTCGCCGAGGGCGCCGTCGGCATCATCGGCCGCGCCGTCCTCGACGCGCGCCGCGACCCCGACTTCGGCTCCAAGTTCGTCCCCGACGTGGGCAAGGACTCCGACTACATCCCCTTCCACGACGAGACGCGCTCGGAGCTGGTGGTGCCCATCCGCATCGGCCGCGAAGTCATCGGGGCCATCAACGTCGAGCACCCGGAGCTCGACGCCTTCGACAAGATTGACCGGCGCACCTTCGAGTCGCTCGCCGCGCAGGCCAGCGTCGCCATCCAGAACGGCCGCCACTACGCCGGCCTTGAGGCCAAGACCGAGCTGGCCCTGATGGGCATCCCGAACGCCGCCTGGTCGCACGACTGCCGCCGCTACGCGCGCCACATCTACGACAGCGCCAAGGAGGCGCGCGAGGAGCTGAGGAGGGGCGACGCGGGCGACCAGCTCAAGGTTGACTCCGACCTCAAGGCCGTCCGCCGGTTGGCGCGCAAGATCATGAAGGGGCCGCTGACGCCGGGCGGCAGCGACCCCATTGACATCTGCCAACTGATAGACTGGCAGTTGAGCGACCTCAAGCGCCGCGCGCCGCCCGACAGGCCCTTCACCTGCCAACTGACGCCCCCGCCGCGGCAGCAGCGGGTGCTCGTCAAGGGCAGCCGCGACACGCTCGCGCAGGCGCTCAAATACCTTTACGAGAACTCGGTCGAGGCGATGGCCGACTCCGCCCGCCGCGAGCTGCGCGTGAACGTGAAGGTCAGCGACCAGTGGGTCGAAATCTTCGTCGCCGACACGGGCAAGGGCATCCCCCGCGGCATCCTGAAGAAGCTGTTCCGCCAGCCCATCAGGAAGGGCAAGGGGGCCAAGGGGCTCGGCTTCGGGCTGCTCCAGGCGCAGACCATCATTCAGGCCCATCAGGGCGACATCCGGCCCGGCCCGACCGGCCCGAAGGGGACGACGATGCACGTCTGGCTCCCTCTGCTGTCGGAGCCGAAGGCGGCCTCGTAGCCCGCGCCGCACGAGAGGGTCCGGAGGGACGCGCGATGAATAGAGCCAACTGGTACGCCACCATCCTCGTCGTCGATGACGACACGACGTTCGTCAAGAAGCTCCGGCGGCACTTGGAGCAGGCGGGCTACGAAGTCCTGACGGCCATCAACGCGGACCGGGGGCGGCGCTTCATCGAGCAGGGCGAGATCGACCTCGCCATCCTCGACATCCACCTCGACCCGAAACGGCCCGACGACCAGAGCGGCTTGGACCTCGCGGTGGAGACGAGTCGGTCGGTCCCGAAGCTGATCGTCACGCAACTGCCGACGTGGGAGAAGGCCCGGCGCGCGCTGGAGGGCGCGCGCGGCGAGTCGTCGCCGGCCGTCCGCTTCATCGACAAGAACGAGCCGGACGTTTACCGAATGATCGTGCAGGCCGTCGGCGAGGTGGTGCCCGTCCGCGTATTCATCGCGCACGGCCGCGACGACGCCGCCCGGCTGGCCGTCTGCGAGTTCGTCCGCGCCCTCGGCCTTTCGCCCGTCGTCCTCAACGAACACGCGGCGGGCGGCGGGACCGTCATCGAGAGCTTCGAGGAGCGCGCGCGGGTCGGCTTCGCCATCGCCATCATGACGCCCGACGACACGGGCGGGCTCCTCAACAGCGAGGAGCGGCGCCCCCGCGCCCGCCAGAACGTCATCTTCGAGCTGGGCTACTTCATCGGCCGCCTCGGGCGCCGCCGGGTCGCCGTGCTCCACAAGGAGGACCTCAACGAGGGCGAGCTGGAATTCCCCTCCAACCACAAAGGCGTCCGCTACATCATCATGGACGACAACAACGGCTGGAAGCTCCCCCTCGCCCAAGAGATCAACAAGGCCGGCATCAAGGTCGACCTCAACAAAGCCCTCGCCGGCTGACCCGCCCGCGAGCCGTCTGTGGGTTAGCGGATAAGTTGCAAATCTTTTATATGAAGAATCAACAACTTACGGGCCTGCCTAACTCATAATGTGAAAAGGAAATTGCGCATAAGATGAATTATTCCTCCATTATTAGCGCATATTTTGAAAACTCCCTCACTGTTATAGTGCAGCAGCTACTCTCCTCGAACAAGAAGAACCGGGCAGAAAAGTCGCTGACCGGCTTCGCTGAACTCAAATAGATGTACCTCGATTAGAATGGTATTGCTCCCTTGTCCGTCGGCATCAGCGAACACTTCGGGGAGATCGAGCAAGGCCGTTTGTGCCTCGCTTTTCGATAGTGTGATTAGCTTCAGTAGAGCCCGCCTCCACTTTGCAGCCATCGGTAGGCGATCTTCGCCGAGAAGTGTGCTTGCGATAGTTATTTCGACACCGCCGCAAATCGCCACCGACTCCGAGGTAGGTAGGTGGTCAAAATACACCAAAAACACCCTGCGCTCGTATGCTATGCGCAAGTCAGTCAAAAACGGATCTTTTGAGATGATTCGGTCAGTCGGACACCAAACCGCACGTCTTTGAATCAACTCTTCAACTGGTCGATGGATCATGAGGTCGATTGCTTCCTGCGGCAAGTAGGGTGCGAAGAGAGCCATTATATGCCCTTCACCCTCTACTTTAGACTTCGCATCAACCAGCATATAGGGCGGCAGCATTGTTGCAGGCCCAACCAATCGATAATTCGCAGGAGGCTCCTCCTCATCTCTCTCTGCTTCCTGTTTTTCAGGACCAGATTCGGTCGTCTTGCGTTTAATACCAATAAAGGGGAATCCAGCGGGAAACAGCCAAGTTGGAGGGATGGGGAGAACTCCCCCTTCAGCTTTAATCGTGGGACTAGTAGAAGTCGTCATCAAAAAGTGATCAGCCAAATGCCTGAACTTGGCAGCAAAATTCAGGAAGCGTTCAACGTCATCTGTCACGACCATGAAGGAGAGGTGAGGCCCCGACCGTAGCAAGGCTATCAGTTCAGTATTCCAAGCGAAATACCAAAACGTCAGGTAGGATACTGCATGTTCTGGACGGTATTCGAGTAGCTGACGGAGGCTCTCAAGCATCTGCGTAAGCGTGTGGGTTGGAGCCTGAGATGCTCGCGACTCTCTCTTAATCTCACTTCTAACTCGCGCGATTACGGGGATGAAATCCTTGAAGTAGTGTCGGTCACAGAGTGCCTCGGCGTCCGTCAGGAGTTTCTCGGCTTCTCTGAATTCTCGGCAGTGTAGCAGCGTTGCCGCGAGGTTTATTTGTGTCCTGGCGGTAAGACGATAAAAACTACGCCCTTCAATAACAGAAAGCGCTCGCCTATGCGCTGCGATTTCCTCCTCCTGCCTGCCTTCCTCTCGATACATTTCTGCTAGCGATTCGTAAAAGGAGGCGAGCGCAAATGCATCACCGGTCTTCTCAAATATCTCCCCGGACTTCTTTAGCCACGACAACGCTTCTCGTTCTTCACCAATTTCCCGATATAGTCCGCTAATCCGGCCCATTAGGTGACCGCGGCGGTTCGGGGATTGTGCCTTTCGCAATTCTTCCCTTAGTAATTCAATAGCTTGTGCGACGAGGTTATGCCGGGTTGAGGAATCGCCGGGCGGCGTCATTTCGTATGCTTCATCCAGTAAGCAATTCGCCAGATGCTCGTTGAAACCCTCTCTCTGTGCAATCTCCTTAGCTTGTTTTAGTAGATCACGTACTTGTTCGTCCTCTCGAACAGCTTGCTCAACGGCTTCTGACATTTCATCCAATGTTGTCAGCAGCTCAGGTACAAGGTTACCTTGCTTGTCCGCCGGTATGTCCTTCCCTAACTTGTGAATTATTTTCGAGACATTCTCTCTCCCTACCGTCGCCTTCCATTTCCGAAGTAGTTTGGCTGATAAACAGAGAAAGTGGACTTGTTCGCCTGTATGTCCTGACTCCTTTGCACCGGCAGCAGCACCTAACATCGATTGCAAGGCTTTCTCCCACATCTCGTGCGTTGCATAGAGGTCGGAGAAATGTTTAAGACAACGGGCAGTCCACAGCGGATTAGCGGCTTCCTTGAAGCATTCAAACGCTTGCCGGAAACAGTCGAAACCTTTCTCCCAATCTGCATTAGCGCAGTGTATCTCGCCGCGGAACAAAAGTGCTTTTCCGGTATCTAATTTATCGCCTGAACTGCGGTATTGCTCATTAGCCTTTCCGTAAAGTGTTAACGCTTCGTCGAAGTTTCCGGCGTCTTGATACAAAAGCGCCTTGTTGAGGTAGCAAACGGCAAGGACATAGGCATTATGGTTCTTCTCCTCTCCTGATAGGGATAATGCCTGTTGAAGTTGCAAGTTTATCGTCTCATCGAGCTTAGCGATGGCGCTATCGTGAAATCCCAAGGTGCGTTCAAGCAGGCTAATGGAGATCAGCGATGCAGCTAAATCATCTGTCTTGCCGGACATTTTGGCTACATCCAGAGCTGTGTGAATGACCGCCTTTGCCTCATCGAGTCTTCCAGAGACAAGAAGCATGTTACCTAGTCCGATGAGAACGCTGTGTTTAAGATCGAGGTTTTCAACCGGAACTAAGATCAAAGCATCCCGATAATGCCCTTCTGCGCCAGTAACATCCTCACGGGCTTCATAGAGAGCGTTGGCAAGGCTCAAACGAACTTTGACTCTGGCAACAGTATGGCCTGAGTTATCCGCAGCCGGCAGAACCTTCTCCAAGATCGGTATTGCTTCGGAGTATTTGTCCGCGTCCGTAAGTTCTTTAGCTTTGTCTAATTCTGCTTGTATCTCTTTTGGAATGGCTGCTTCAGCAGTCCGCTCTTCTTGTGCATTAAGCGCGGTAAGAAGCTGGCCCCAAGCGAGGTCTACGTCCGCACCATCAGTGAAATCGATGTGCGTGAGCGCGCCGATGCGTAGCGGCTTTTTACATTCAGCCTTGAGCAGAGGGATAAGGCGAAGATCGCGATTGGCCGGATCCAGAGTCTGCAACATGATGCTTTCGATCTCGCACCACCCGCTCTCAAGGTAATCCGGTGTGAGTACAAGAAGGGTCTTGCGGCATGTAATTACTCCGCGCTCCATCCCCTTGATGCTTGGTGAGCCGCGTCTGAAATCCCGGAAGTCGATGAACGCGCGCAAACCAGCTTTTTCGAGCCTCTTCAGCAACTCACCGCGCACCCATTCTTTGTCGCGGCTGCTGTAGGAGATAAAAACGTCGTAATCAAATTGCAGTTGGTCTGACATGAGTATTTACTGCAAGCGTTGCCTGCACGACATATTATTTCGGTTTAATCGATTCATTGGCAACCTATTCCTTATCTCACTGGCACAGCCTCCTCAATAAACTTATCAATATCCACCCCGCCTGAGCGTAAAAATCGGAGGAAATCAATTCCTTTATATTTGCAGGTCTCGCAGATACTCAGCAGCGTCAGGTAGTCGGCGATCCCATTTTCCGAACTGGCTCCCCTGATGGCAATGCGAAGCATGGCGAACGCTTTAATGGCGTGTTCGGCGTTATTGTTGTTCCACGGAACACCGTCGTAATCGAGAAACGTGAAAAGCTTGGCGCGATTCCTTTCGAAACGCTTCTTGTATTTGACGACTATCTCGGTTTTGAAATCCGTGTAGGAGAGGCTTCTGTAAAAACGCTCAACCGGACCTTTATGCTTCCGCAGGAAGTGGGCTTTTAGGCCGAACCGGTCAATCGTGTCGATCATTGGCTTCACCAATCCAGCGAATTCCCGTACTAAGTCCCTCAATTCTTCGTTAAAAGGTTGCTTCGACAGGTCGTCGTTTAGGTCGCGGATCAGATGAACCAAGCACTTCTGCTGCGGGCAGTCGATTGAGTCATAGGCGGCGTAGAAGTCTGTCACCAAGACGCCTTTGAAATCTTTAAGCAGCGACTTTACTCTCTCGCCCTCGCGTGTGCTGGTGCAGAAATACGCCACCTCTTCCAGATTCGTGAGCACCCACACATAGGCGCTCCCCCTCCTGACGTTGACTCTAGTCTCGTCGGCGTGGATCAGCCTCCCGCCCAATATCCTCTCCAGAATCCCGTCATACGTGCCTTTGTAAATCTCGGCGGCCCTCGACTTCTGCTTATTCACCGCGTTCCGGCCCATCGGGAGGCCGAATAATCGGCTGACGCTATTGGCGACGGTGCCCTGCGGGATCTTCAGCTCTACGAGTTGGTAAACGATGTACGCGAGCAGGTCCAACCCGTGCTTGCTGTTCGCTTGGTTTTGAGGCTGCGAGTTGAAAGTAGCGGCGCAGGAGAGGCAGAAGTAGCGATGGAACTCGTACCTAACGACCCACCGCCTGATGCCGATCCGACTAAACTTGAGATCGTAGACGACTTTCCTGCATTTGCCGTGCTTGCGAAGGCGCTCGGAACCGCACATGGGGCATCCCGCGGGCGTGGCGCAGTCGATGGTTGTGTTTATCGGAAGAAGTCCCTGTGCCCTAGCTGGAGTCTTTTTACTGATGTGCTTCAGCCGCGGGCTCGACCTGACGTAGATTTTATCGCGCTGGTAGCTCCAGTAGGCAGATCGGTTGATCCGCTCCAAGTCTGGCAACAAAAAGCCGTTCTCCCCGAAACGGTACGAGCTTTTTAGCTTCAACGAATCCGTATGCACGACATCGCCGCCCCACCGCCTTGTTGTCTCGCTAGCCCTCCGGGACAGTTGGTCAGTGGCTGCGGTGACTCGCTCCAAAGCCTCACAGTCTTCGGCGTTGTAGGCGATTAGGCTCTGTTTCAGGACAGGGTCCCTTGAGCTTTCCCATTTTGCCCTCCGCACAACCGAACTTAATCCCGACGCGGCGGCGTCCGACCACCGGAACCCGAGGTATTGAGCGATTTCCTTGAGGCCATTCGAGTAGGTCGGGAAATAGATTTGGGCGTAGACGACGGACAACAGGTTTACGGCTTCCGACGCGAGCCGCTCCGCTAGGGCGGGGTCCTCGCCGGCCGTGCCGTACCGCTCTTTCATCCGCTTCAGGAATACCGTCTCGTAGCTCCCGTAGTGGATTAGCCTAGGGGCCTCAACCTTCGCCATAGCCCGCAGGAAAGAAGCCCACATCTCCCTTTCGTCAGACTCTCCGTCCGCCCAAATTGCATGCCCGGCGTATGAGTCGCCTATTTTGATCCGCGCACCGATCAGGTAATAGAAATTGCGGTCGGGCACGCCCTCGACGTCCAAGTAGATCGGAGTCCCCGTTATGTCGAGTTCCGGTCTCCCGGCGACATGGATCTTGCGCTCGCGGACGGCGAGCGCCTTCAGCGCGTGGTGGTATTTCTCGGGCTTGGCGGCCGAGCGTTTTGATCTTCTTCGCGGGCGGAAGGTGTACGAGAGTTGGTTGACGGTGAAAATTCCCTTCTCATTCAGGTTCTTGACCTCCGCTGCCGTCATGCTCGAAAGCAGGCTGAGATCATCCTTCTCGGCGGCTATCCGGCGGCACCGCTCTCGAAACTCGCACTCGGCGCAATGCTTGTTAAGTATTAGCTGCGGCGGGGCACCGCTCGCCTGCTGCGCGGCAATTTTTTTTACAGCCGACCGGACTTTTTTCATCAGCCCGCCCACTTGAACCCTCACGACCTTCTGCCCGCCGCCGTGCATTATTTTTCCGAACGGCAGCATTCTGCCGGAGACAGAAGACAGAGCAAGGGCGTCGAACGCTAACAGCAGCTTGTCATGCGTTGTGACTTTTTCGGCCGGCACGAACCGGATTGGTATGAACGGGCCATTTTTCTCCCTGTCGGAAGAGGAAGACAATCTCTCCAGCGCGTGGATGTTTGACTGAAGCCCGGCCGACCGTGCCACATGGTCGATTAGTAAGCGCGCCTCACCGTTTTTGTGGGACGCGAGCAGTAACGATGCGGAGGCGCGTTCTCGATCACTAAAATCGGAGCGTAATTTGTAGCGGCATTTCTCCCTGAACGCCTCGGCATCATGCTGCTGCCACTCACTGAACTCGTTCGAATATACGACCCCGCCAGAGAGTTTAAGGAAAGACTTCGTCTCGCACTTGAGAAAGGCCCCGAAGATTTCCTCTGTGATTACCATCAGTTTCGCAGCTACTGAACGTGGGACATCTTCTTTGGGATATTTGCAGTATTTTCGCCCGCCCAAAGGTATGCCAAACCAGCCCGGCTGAGATCCACCTTCCTAAACACAGATACCAGACCACCGTCCTTACTCGGCCCCGAAACCGGCGATACGCCTTTAGCACACAAGGCTCGTACGATGTACGTCTTATTGGTATTTTGTTGCGCTGCCATCGTGCCGAGTGTGATGTACGACGAGCGGAAAGATTCTAGGTCTTCCCGACTAACCAGCAAGCCTACGCCTTTCACTCGCGGGTCCGATTGAGCGCGAAGCAGCCGTAGCCGCACGAGATAGTAAATGGCCTCAACGCTTATGCCGAGAATGGTGGCGGCTTCCCGTATTAACAGGACATCCCCCACAATATCGCGTAGTTTCGCCCCGCGGTATTCCTCAATATCCGAATAGAGAAAGACAAGGTCCTGAATAGCGCGTTCCCCGCATCTGCCGCATGGAACGATCCGATTCTGTAGTATGTCCTTAACGAAAGCTCCAAGCCTGATCCCTAAAGGCTGGAGCGACTTCAAGGCACTGTAAAAGCCCATCTGCTTGCCTTCGGTTGCGCCTCTGACTTTAGACACCTTCTGCTCCAGCAGATTTATTAACGAGTTGACCTCCTTAGAGCCGAATGTCCAGTCGCTACAGCCATCGACTGTCGGCCCGCGAAGCGGATGGAGCAGCCCGGCTTCAACTAAATTTTGTAGGCCGACTTCGTGTGTACCTAACTTGCGTGCCGCCTGTCTGAGATACAAGGGGTGGCTCAACTCATCCTTCAGGCGCCAGACGCTGTCCGCCTCGACCAGAAGTATTTTCCTCCCGCCCTGCTGCCGCTCTACCGTTTGAAGCTTCCCGGCCGCGATCAGCCCATCAATAAACCTAACTGATATTTTGAGCACTCGCCTAGCGGCTTCCGCCTTCGAAAGGTACTTTTTCTTCTGGCGGGCCTCGTCGTTAAGCCGAGTCAGCGATGTCATGTACCCGCCATTCCAGTGTCCGGCGATGTACTCCTCGAAAGCGTCCCGAAGGAACCGGTAACAGTCCGCCGCAAAGCGCACGTAGAGTGCGTATTTGTACTGGTTGAAGTCTCTCCGCAGGCCGTGTGAGTGCCTCGTATCGGGAGTGTTATCTCGACGCCAGTCCAGAAACGAGAAGTAATTATTCGGCCAGTCCTCAAAGGCGGCGAAGGCCCGGCAAAGGAGACTATGCATCTCCGCACTGCGCCTTGATGGGGCGAGTTTCTTGCCTTTTGTGTCGATTAGTCCTTCGTATTGCCCGGCTATGAAGAATAGGGCTGACAGAAACTGCTCCAACCCGAGCCCGTAGAGAGGGTTGTGTGTGTCTTCGGAATCGCTGCTCCCGTCCTCTGTCGAAAGACCGCAGAGTCGGAACACCTGTTTCGTTGCCCGAAGCTCGGAACATTCAATGACGTCGGGCTTGAGTTTGCGCCAGTCATACCCGCACGCGCACCTACTCACGGAGGTGCGGTTCCAGTTAACGCTCTTCTTACACTTCGGGCACTCGTCCAGAAGAAGAACTCTGTGGATCGGACAGACGGTGACAGGTGTTATTTCCCAAACTTTGCGGGCGTAGTCCGACTCTCTTAAACAGGCGGGGCAGATTTTTGCGCGGCGCGGCCGGATAAGGTACTGCGGGATCGGCGAGCCGAACACCAGATGGCAGACCGCTATCGCCTGTCCCGGCTCTTTAACGGGCTGATACAGGAGGGGCGTCAGCTTGGCCTCGTCCACCCCGGTGAGCCGGGAGAGAGGTGAAAGGATCAATGACGGATCGAAGACAAACCCGAACTTCGAGTGGGAGTAATCCTTAATTCCGGCCAGTTGTAAGATCCACGAAACGGTGTCGTAGTCGTTAAGCTCTACCAGTCGCAAAAGGTAGCCCACGAAGCTTTCGTCAGAGTTGGGCTCTGCTGAAAATAGAAGTCTTTTAATATCTCCTCGCACCCTGCTCGCACTCCTTACTGCATTTTATTGCCGCCGCAAAATCTCAGATACAGACGGCCCTTTTTTGGACGCGCGAACTCGCTTGCCCATGGCTCTATCTCCGGCCCCGCGGCGCTCAGCCTTACGCGACGACTTCTTCCTTCTAGGAAGCTTCTGCCCGGTCGCTGCGAGGTGGAACGGATTCACTCTCTGCTGCCGGTCTTCGCCCCCGCTCCCACCCTCAGCCGGATGCTCTTCGTAAGTCTCTTCCTCGAAGAGGTATTCATCGTACGCTTCCTCAAGGAGCACCAAGTCAATCTTCTTCAGACCTTGATTCAAATCCATTCCAGCCGCCCCACGGACGAGTTTCATGATCTTGTGGACGGCCCCGCCGGTCGCGCTGTGGATGAGGTACGCCGTCTCCGGATCATCTAGACCGGAACGCTTGGGGAGTACTTGGGCCAGAGCCTCGTCCAAATTTTCGAGGAAACCGGTCATGTCTGCCTGCTCGTCTTCGCTTTCGCCCCACCCGAAAGGCTCCAGCCTCCTCCGTGCCGAGAAGCGGCGCTTTAGCTGCTCGTTGCCCTTAGTGTCCAGAATGTCCGCGGAGTTCGGCATCCCGATCAGGACAATGGGCAGCTTCGTGCGGTTCATGACGACCTTGAGCCAGTTGGAGATGTTCTGCATCACCTTTGACGACTTCCAGTCAATGAGATGCTGAAACTCGTCCATGATAATCAGCTCCGTCTTGCACTTTTTCAGGAGGTTACACAGGCGGCGGGTCTGGCTCGCAATCGTCCCCTTGTCTGCTGCCGGGTCGCCGAGCGCGTCGAGGAGTTCTTCGACGAGGGACTTCACGGTCGCGGGGTTGATGACATCGACCGCGAGAACCGGGACGATTGTCTCCTTGGCGGTCACGGCGCGCGGGAAGTTCTCCATGTAGCGTTCGATCAGCTTCGTCTTCCCGGCCCCCTGCTCCCCAGTGATCAGTATGCTCTTCGGTTCCGCCGCAATCTTCGAGAACTCGCGGCAGCGGTTTATCAGATCGATCATCTCCTTGAGCGCCGGAGACCAGATGTAAATCTGCTCGATCAGGGCGATTTTCTGCTCGATGGTCAATGACCGGAGATCGGATTTCTGTTTCTTCTTCATAATTTTGGTCTCTCCTACTTGGATTGAACAAAATCGAACCCCCAACCCGACTTGTCGCGTTTACGACCGCTACGGGCGCGGCTCCGCTCCGGCTGCCGCGGCTCGGGTTGCTCCTGCTTCAGAGATGTCTTACGGGTGGACTTGCTTCGCCCTCCGTCGCTCGAAGCTCCGCGCTTTCGCCCGCGAGGTAGCTTCGTCTTAGCGGAACCGGGACGGGGCTGTGCGGCCACACCGGCGACGCGGTCGGCTGTTTCATCCCGTCCGGCTGATGACGGCTCGGATGCGTCCCCGAAATCTGATATACCGCGCGCGGGGTTGCTGTCGGTGGAAGCGGAGCGGCCCGCCCTGACCGATTTGCCACGCGCCTCCCTCTTGCCCCCGGCGACGCCGGACTCGCGTTCTGACGAGCGACGCTCGCCGGCCTTCTCATCTTGAGACCATCTCGCCAACCTCACGTTCGTGCCGTGTTTTCTCAGGGCTTTGGCGGCCTTTCTGACCTCCTCTTTAATTTCCGCCTTCGCCAGACAAAGCCCCACGATGTCCACCACCGCATCGGCTCGCTTGCTCGCTTGTCTCTTGATCACCTCGTGCTGCCAGAGGGTGAGCCCCTTCGTGTACTCCTGATCGACGGCGGGGACGGCGATGTGGCGCCCGTTGTGCTCGTCGTAAACGTAGATCACCGAAATGTCCATCGGGTCGTACTTGACCTTGACCTTCTCGCCTTTCTTCAGCGCGCTCCTGACGGGGATCAGCCTGTCGCTGTTGTAGAAGAGGCCG
Organism: Pyrinomonadaceae bacterium; assembly: GCA_035941045.1. Lineage (GTDB taxonomy): Bacteria > Acidobacteriota > Blastocatellia > Pyrinomonadales > Pyrinomonadaceae > QHXN01. Next base: position 37,839 of record DASZEK010000195.1, read on the forward strand.
AACATCTCGACGCCGGACTTTGAGACGACGCGCCACTCAATGTGTCCGAGCAGCACTTCCAACTCGGCGGCGCTAGGGGGTAAGGCGGGCGGGAACTTTTCGGTGCCGACTGTCCACAGTCTCACGGGGACATCGTTTATCCCACGGTGCTTTCTGCGCTGGTAGATGTCGATGATCCACTTGTGGATGATCTTCTCAAGAAGCTCAAGCGAGATGACGGCATGTTTCCGCGGGTCGTAGTCCTCGCGCTCGAAGATGTTGGAGAACGTCGTTCCCGGCAGCGCGTGGAGAGTGCGATTCTTCGTGCCGATCCACCGCTCTATGCTCGTCTTGTACCAAGGGTGCCTAACGGGGCAATACTGCGTCTCGATGTCCAACTGCTGGCACGCCTCGTCGAAGTCGGCGCATATCCAATGCTTGGCGTTATCGACGACCAACTGGCGCGGCAGTCCGTAGGTGTCCCACGTGTGCTTGATGTCCGGGTACTTATCCCTGACGTAGGTCTTCGGCCTGATCGCGTGTAGCAGGCACTGCATGACGGAGAGATAGCTCGGGGGGACGAAGCTCAGGTAGAAGCCCAAGATCATCTTTGTGTAGACGTCGATGAGGGCGATCAACCAAGGCCGCCCGTAGGGCAGCATTGTCTCTTCATCGATCACGAACATGTCGAGCTTGGTGTCGTCGGCTTCGACGCGTTCCAGCGGGCGCGTCGGGCGAGGCCCCTGTTTGTTGGCCCGGTGGTTGTTGTCCGCTATCCGTTGACCGTAGCGGGCCAAGTCTCGCTCGTACTTGGGGATTTTGTTGATTATCCGGTAGAGCGTGACGATGTGCGGGATCGGCAGCTTATCGTCCTCGTCCTCCCTGCCCCTATTCTCCTTGGCGATGAGCGCCACCAAGCTCTCCCAACACTCTTGGACTGACGGGCGCTCCAGCGTCATGTACTCGTCTTCTAAGACCTTCTCGATGAGCCTCAGAACCGCCTCCTGCTTCTCCTCGTCGTCGGAGATTTTTCTGGTGGAGTTGCCCTGAGATTTGAACGCCGGGACTAACGCCCGGATGTCGCCCCCGGCCTTCTCGTAATCGGTGTACCAGCGGAAGAGCGACGCCGGGGATGGCTGCACCCTGACCCCTGCCTTTTTGAGTTCAGCCTGTTCCGCCTTCGTGCGGCGCTTGAATTCGTCGTGCGGCATCTCGCCGAGGGTGGCGCCGACTTTCTCGATGACCGGCCGCAGGAACTCTTTGGTGAACTTCACCTCCCCCCGCTCCTTCATCCCCTCGACGTAAGCCAGCCTCCGCTTCGCCGCCTTCTTGCGCGGGTCGTCGTCAGCGAGCGCGGTGAGGTCGCCGACGCGGGTCTTCTCGCTACGCTCTTTAACGTAGGCGTACTCACGGCCGGCGCCGAGCAACTCGACCTGCCCCTCGTTGAACAAGCCATCGACCAGAGCACCCTCCGTCACCGCCGTATACTGGTTCGTGGCGAGGTCTTTGAGTTGAAAACTCCTGTCCGGGAGGCGCTGCTCTATGATGTGCTCGCGCCCTCCATAGAGCAGGTGCATCCCCGGTCGCAGCACGTAGCTTGTCATTGCCGCCCCTCCCTTCCGCACGCCGTGGGAAGGCGGTCTGCGTGCGCGGCAGAGCGCACGACGCTCCGAGGGTCGAGAGGCGAGTTGAAATCGATGGCGAGAGTTCCGTGGTAGATGAGGGAGTAGACGACGGGCAGTGTCACACCTTTGTCTGACAGAGTGGCGACGAGGTCGGCGATACTCGCGCCCTCGTTCTCACGCAGGAACTTTCGGCAGAGCACCGCCTGCCCCGGGAGGAAGGGCGTCCTCGCGTAGCCCCGGAGGATCTTGACGTTCTCCAGCCGCGGTTGGACCCTGATCTTATCCTCGGTGGCGACGACGAACTCGCAAACCCTCTTGTCGTCGTCGGCCATGAATTTGCGGGCGTGCTTTAGGATTTCGGGCTCGGTCGATAACCGGAAGAGGCGGAAAGCTTCCGAGGAGGCTTTCTCCTTCGACTTGACCTCGACTACCTGCCACTTGTTTTTCCTCTCCACAAGGAAGTCGGGGGTGTAGCGGCGTATTTTGCCCTCAAAGGAGTACAGTACCCGGAACGGCTGCTCACTATAAGTGACGACGTCCGGGTCGATTTCTAGGAGGTGGACGAGGTCTCGTTCGAGCAGAGATTCCCACCACACGGGTCGCCCCGCTTTGAGGCTCGGGGTCTTGCCGATGTTCTTCCTGATGCCTCCCCTGTTGGAGGGTCTTCTGACACTCACCGGTTTAGCGCCTCTATTAGCCTCGGTTTTACGCTCGACCATATCTCAAATCCTCTCGACGCCTTTGTTGTACAAAATGAACACGTACTTTTGTGCCGACAAAATTGAAGGGATAGTTAAGAAAATTCTTTAACTGTTATGGCGAGAAACAAATCGCATACTCTGTCAAGCTAATTTTTCTTCGAATGACGCCTTAAATAGCCTGCGGAGGTGAGGCCGCACTGCCCGCGGGCATTCCGCCAGTCCTAGCTCAGGTCAGACTGTCGAAGTCGATCTCCCGGCTGAATGTCGGGCAGTGGTCTTGCACGTGGCACCACGCGCACGCCTCGCTCGGCCGAGGCTCGAACGCGCCGGCGGCAAAAGCTCGGAAGTGCGTTAGGAGCGCCTGCTTGTTCGCTGCCACCCGGTCCGTGTCGTACGAGACGCTCACGGTTGTCAGAGTGAGCAGGTTCAGGAAGGAGACCCTCACCCGGTCGTACTGCGGGTAGGAGATCCGCGCCAGCACGTAGTACAGGAAGGTCGGGAGGTCTTCGAGTAAGGACTCCCGCGTCGGCAGCCTACCCGAGGCGTTCGTCTTGTAGTCCATGATCTCCAACACGCCGTCGGGGAGGAGGCCGACGCGGTCGGCCTTGCAGCCCATCCTGATTTGCAGGCCGCGTACGTTGAAGACGTGCGCCATAAAGACTTCCGTGCCGAGCACCTGCCCGGCCGGGGCCGGCGAGGCGTCCATGTACCTGCGCAAGGCTTCACGGCCCCTGACGAAATGCGCCTCGCTCTCGGGCGCGTCCGCATAAGCCCCCGCCTCCCAATGCCGCCTCAGTAGCTCGTCCGGGTCTGCCGTGATGCGGCCCGCGCCGCCGACCCTGTGCAACTCTTCGAGCGCGGCGTGCAGGCTGCGCCCGAACGCGAGCGCGACGGAATTGCCGTCGGAGGCGATCCTATCGACGTGCCTGAGCTTGTATAGCTGCGGACAGGTCAGAAAGTCGCGCAGCTTTGTGGGAGTCACCGAAAGCACCGTCTGCTCCCCGTCTGTCACCGAGGTCGGGAAAGAAGGCCGGAGCCCACCGGCCGATGCCGGTAGGTATGTAGCCACGTTTTTCAAGGTCGTGTTAGGGCCGGCGTCGGGAAGCGCCGGTGAGTGTCAGGGACGCGGAGTCTATACCAACTTAGTATTAACTTCAAGGGAAATTTTCCGAGGCGATGACCGGCAAGGTTATGTGCCGTAGTGACGTTCTCTGTTTGCGGGAATACTAGCGGCGGGTAAATTACGAGCGGCTGAAGGGTTATGCAGTGCTTCGAGGGCTAGATAACAGGCGGCTCACTTCTTTAACTTATTACCCCCTGCCGTGCGTCTACTTGTTCGCTTGGCCGTCTTAGCTTCGAGCCTGTTCATTACGTCGCATGGGTCGTAGCCTACGGCGCGAGCGATGTCCCAAAATTCCAGCGCGTCGAGGCGGCGCGTCCCCGACTCGATCTTACCGACGTAACTCTGTGGTCGTGGGGGGACGAGCTTAGCCCCTAGATCGTTCTGAGATAGCCCGGCCTTTTCCCTCTCTTCGATGAGCAGGCGGCGGAACTCGGCGTACCGCCGTTCTTCGCCTGCGCTCATGGGGCGTTTGGGCACTAAGCTCTTCCCCGCGGATGTCGCCCTCGCGCGACGACATGCGGGTTTACACGCAGGCCGCATTGCATGGTTGGGACGACATATTATGCGTAAAACGCGGTTAATCAGCCGCGAATGGAGTTTACCTATGGGTGGGTGGACTGTCTATGAAAAGTGAGAGTAGCGATAGAAGGATGAGGGTAGAAATGAGGAAGTGCCCGGTGGCGGAAGGGTAACACGAAAACACACAATGTAGGGGCTGATACCTCGGCGAACTTTCAAAAACGGGAGAGGCCGCCGCGTCCTCCCCCCTCGCGGCGGCCTCCCGGCACCATCCTCCCTTCAGGACGTGCCAGCCGGAGGCGCATCTGCCCGTTCACACGCCCCGGCCCTATCAAAATCAGGTCACAGGCGTTTGCGAGTCTCCAACAGAGCTTTGAGACTCTTGAACGCTTCGGACTGCCGGGGCGGGGTCGCGAGCGCCGCCGCGGGGACGACGCGCTCAATCACGCGCGCCCGTTCATCGGCCGGCGGCATATTCTCCGCTACGAGGTCCGAGTAGTCGTGCGCCGAGGCCAGCAGGTAACCGCCGAAGACGCCCGGATTGCGGCCCATTGAGGCGAGCGTGATGGCAGAGAAAGCGTCGCACTCTAGCTCGATCTTGACGAGTTCCTCCCTCGCCTGCCTCGCCATAAGTTCCGTGCCCGCGCCGTGCTCGCGTAGCTCCAGCGTCTGCCGCGCCTTTGCGGTCCTCCGCCAATGAATATCGTGGCCGAGTTCGTGCGCGACGACTCCCAAAATCTCGTCGTCCGAGGTCGCCCGCTCGACAAGCCCCGTCGTGACCATCAGCAGGACGCCCGAGTCGTTCATGGCGACGGGCACACGGTGCTCGACGACGAGCAGCTTGAAGCAGTCCTGCCGCCTGTAGAGTGTAAGCGCCGGCCTGATAATTTTCGCGATGAGAGATGTCACCTGCGGGTCGTCGAGCAGGTACGGGACGAACTCCGTCGTCTGCCACTCCTCCAGCCTCTCCCTCTGGAATTCGGTGAACCTCGGGTTGCCGGAAGTTCTCGTCATCTGCGTCTGCCAGACGCGGACGCTCGCCGCCGGATCCTCAGAGCGGTATGTGGAAATGACCGCCTCGGTGGCAGTCGTAGGCGGATGCGTGCCCTTCACGGGACCAGCGATGGCAAGCACACCGACGGCGAGTATGGCAGCGAGTAACAGATTAAGCGGCGAGGACCTCATTGGCTTGCAGGCGGATTTGAGGTGACTGAAAGCGTGCCTTTTTGCTATAAAAAGTCGGTCTTTCTAACTTCTTCTTATGTCGAGCGCGGCGCTACGACCCGTTAGCGGATGAGACCCGCCGCCCGGAGACTTTCTTCCTACCGGGCGACAAAGACGTACATGCGTCGGACCTCTCCATTTGGAAGTCCGACGGGCATCATACTCCCAAATGGAGAGATAATCAATCAGCGAAAAAGTGTCCCTTCAGGAGGAACTGCCTGATGGGGACGCGAAAACGCCCAGTACCTGCCCGGTTGCCGGAGAAACTGCTGAAAATCCGTAAACTCTTAGACCTGACTCAAGAGCAGTTGGCCGAGAGGATGAGCCACGTCCCTTCCCCACCCCACCCGGGGCATATTAGTCGATTTGAGGCGGGGACTCGTGAACCTAACCTGATCTACCTTCTGGAGTTTTCGAGGCTCTCGGGAGTGTCGCTTGAGTGCCTCCTTGACGATAAGCAGGACGTGCCTGAAAGACTGAAAAAAAGGTAGATTATCGGCGGCCTCTGGCCTAAAAACTCTCGAATGAGTCTGTTCCCATCAACACCTAATCCCCAAACACATCCTCTTCAAATACGCTAGGGCATTTATCCTACCGATCTACTGTTTCACTGATCATTCGGCTAACTGTGGCCTACTAGAACCGAGAGCAAGACGCTTAGGGCACTAAGAAGACATAAGTTTATGCGCGAGGGCATCGAGCCGCTGCGCCACCGGGTTCTTCACAAACAGTCAGAGCAGTGGTGGGTACTGACCTGAGTTACAGCCATGCAATCAGTTCTGGCAGATGATATTTTTGGATATTCAAAAATTCGTAAATATAAAAATGTAACAATTTGTATATGCATAATGTATAATGTGTACACAGCGAGAAGATGGAGAGAGGTAAGGTTAAATTGGCGAAGACCGGAGCCAAGTTAGTGCGGGGAGGCAAACGCGCCGAGGCGGTATCAGGCCGTGGTGAAGTCAAGTCACCGCCACCCGCCTCACGAGGGCGGCCAAGTGGGAAGCGAAGCGATCCGGAATTCACCCCTGTCTATGCCTACATCCGAGGGGCAACGCACAAAGAGGTGAAGATCAAGCTGATACGCCAAGGTGATCGTGATTTCAGCGAGTTGCTAGAAGAGTTACTGGCCGCGTGGCTGAAGTCGGACGACTAGGACGCAGCATAAGAATTCGGTTGGCCTCTCCTCCCTCAAACCCTACTTAGGAAGTGATGAAAAGTAAGATGCCTTACGAAACCCTTCATAGCCGACACAACAGTTTACTGGATGCGGGTAAACTCCCCGTCGAAGGGCTCTTAGAACTGGCCGCGCGAGAGGGCCGCAGGCCACGACCCGTCTACCAAGCTCACCGCTGGTTCGCACGGAGGTTAGGTTCAGCCTTCCGCGCGCTTCTCATCGCGGCACATCTACCCGAAGACGGGGACTTTTGGGAAGCCTTTTACCGTGGCGTTGACTTGAGGGGCGAAGTCGTGTTCGACGGCTTCGTCGGTGGGGGCACGTCCGCCGTTGAAGCTCTGAGACTGAACGCAGACGTGATCGGTCTCGACGTAGACGCGGTCGCCTGCGCAATAACGGGGTTCGAGACGCGATTAGCTTGCGTCGGCGACCTCGGTCCTGCACTTGACGATCTGAAGGAGCGAGTTGGCGCGCGCCTCGCCCCACTGTATCGCAGCGTTACACCCGAGGGAGAGGAGCGCGAAGTTATCCACTACTTTTGGGTGCAGGTGGTCGAGTGCGTAGGGTGTGGTGAGGCAGTCGAGGCCCACCCTCATCACCGACTCGCCTATGAAGCAGAGGGGAGCCACCAGTGGGTCTTCTGTCCTGCATGCCACGAAGTGCAAAAGCTCCACCGCCGCCGTAAGAACTTCTCGTGCAACTCTTGCTGGACACCAGCCTCTATTGAGGCCGGCACGGTCCAGCAGGGGCTTCTAACGTGCCCTCACTGCGGCGCTGAAGAGCAACTGATCAACGTAGCGTCGAGGACGAATGCACCGCCACGGTGGAAGCTCTTCGCCATCGAGACAATAGAGCCTTGCGAACAGCGAGGGAGATCTGTCCCTTTAACTCGGAGAGAGTTCAGGCGCGTCTCGGATTACGACCGGAGCATGTTCAAGAGGGCGCAGCGTATGCTGCGCAAGAGAATGGATTCCGAAGGCAAGCTCCTATGGGTGACAGACCGGGCTATACCGCGCGAAGGCCGCGTCGATAGCCGCCCGTTGAGTTACGGGTATTCGCACTACCGCGAACTATTTAATGACCGACAACTGCTCCACATATCACTTCTTGCCGAAGCCATCAGCGAGCAGCCTCACGCGGCCCGCGAGGCGCTCATTATTGCCTTTAGTGATCACCTGACGACTAACTGCATGATGACGCACTACGCGTTCGGCTGGAGGCGCCTCGCGCCACTCTTCTCCGTTAGGTCGTACCGCCACGTGACGCGCCCCGTCGAGATCAACCCATGGTTGGACGGCACGGGTCGAGGCACCTTCCCGAATGCTGTCAGGCAAGTGGAGCGTGCCGTCAGATGGGCGAAGTCACCCTCGGAGGCGTTGCGTGAGGGTGGCTTCCGTGAAACGCCATCGCTACCTGACGTCACGAGGCGCCACTCTCCGAAGGCGTTGATCCTCCACAGGAACTCGCAAAGTCTTAGGTTCATGGATGACTCCTCCGTCTCAATCTGCCTGACCGACCCACCATACTTCGACAACATCGCGTACTCTGAACTCTCTGACTTCTTCCTACCGTGGCTTCAACTCCTTGGTCTTGTTAAGCCAAATGGCGGGCCAAAACCCTGCGGGTATGATGAGAATTTGTCAGCAGCCGGCCGTGGCTCTCGGGCCGTGGCAGAGTTTCAGATGGCACTCGGCTCCTGCTTCTCTGAGGTGGCGCGGGTGCTCAAGCCCGGCGGACGAATGATCTTTACTTACCAGCATCGCTCGGCGGCGGGCTGGCTTGGGCTTGCGGGCGCACTCGCTTCAGCCAACTTGCGTCCTGTGCAACTGTTTCCCTTGCCCGGCGATGGTGAGAAGGGGCTGCATACTCACGACGGTAGTATCAAGTGGGATGCAGTCTTCGTCCTGAAGAGGGGGCGTGCTCGCAAGTTCCACAACGCAGATGGTGATCTCATGCTCACCCAAGAGTCTTTGCGGGGGGCACAAGCACACCACCGCTCGTGGAAGCGAAGGCTCTCGCGCTTGAAAGGTGAACCTTTCAGGGAGCCGGACAGCCTGAACTTTTACTTCGCTTGCCTTACGGCAGCGGCTGTAGGATTATTCCCTCATGGTTATTCACCCGACCGCCCTTTGAGGCTTCTGCTCAAAGAGCACATACAAGGACGAATGGAGGGCGATGTCGCTTCCTCATGCCTTACCTTAATAAAGAGGCCCTTTCCCAATACTTCCGTACCGGATGCCACCGCCAACTGAGACTCTATCTCTCGCCTGACAACGCAGCTTACAGGGCTGAACGTCGGGCAGCCGGGATGCCCGACCCACAGCCCCCGCGCCCCGGCCTTGACCAGTTCAGGCGGGAGGGCGATAAGTGGCAGGAAGCTAAACTTAACGACCTAACAAATACTTTCGGCCCACTCTCTATTGTCGGGCACCCACGCCACACCCCGGAAGGGAGAGTCAAATATGACGCCCTTGACCTCGCTGCCGATGCGCTCGTGCCCGGTGTTACGCCCGGCTCTTTCATCGTTGAGGCGCAGTTCGAGGTGGGTCCCGAGTTCGAGACGGCACTCGGCATCGATTCCTACCGCGCTCTGTACGGGCTGGATTACGCTGCGCTACGCCCCGACATTATTGAAGTCCTCCCGCCGGGCCATTCGCGTGAGAGCGTCACCGCTTCAGGCGAGATCGAGCGACTGCCCGCAGGTGATCCTCGGCTACAACTGCGAGTCATCGACGTTAAGCTCTCATCCGAGCCGTCGGTAGGTTACTTTGCCGAGGTCGCCTATTACATGATGACGCTCGCGGGTTGGCTCAATGACCACGGGCTCAACAACCGCTACATTGTAGTGCCCGGTGGCGCTGTCTGGCCGGGCTCTCACGAAGCCTCGAAGCTGGTGCTGAAGTTCCGTGAAATTACCTCGGAAGGTGGGACGCCGACATACGGCGAGTTGTTCGAAGCCCTGCGGGAGGATCTTGAAGCCGTGCCATTTGAGGTTTTCGCATTCCGCCTGCGGCGCTTCCTGCGTCACGACCTTCCGGAGGTTCTCAACCCGGCGGTGGACTGGCGAGAATTGGAGTGGCACGTTGACAACCGCTGTAAGGGCTGTGAAAACCTCGGCTACGATTGGGGGACACCGCTCTCCACACCTCACCCGGATCATTGTATCCCGACGGCCATAGATCGGTCGCACCTGAGCCGCGTGGCCTTCATGTCCCGAGGGGCGCGAAAGGCTCTGGAGGGACAGATGGTCTCGACGGTTAACGATCTCGCTGGCCGCAGCCCGACAGATCCGGCCTTCGACGTCCACCACGTGCTCAGGGCGACACGCACCGTCGTCGCTAGCCGCGCCGAGTCGCTTCAGACGGGAATCTCGCAGATCGCTCCCGAAAGTGGCACGTCAGCCATGATGCCGAGGTGGGCAGACTTGAATGTCTACTTGTCGGCCGACTTCGACATCGGGAGCGCCATTACAGTTGCTTTCGGAGTAAGGGCCTTCTGGTCGGAGAGCTTGCCTTTTGGCGTTGAGGGGCCGCGCCGGACTAAATTCTGGAGGGCGGCACCCTTCACCGTAGACCACCGGGACGTTGCGGTGGAGCGGCGCGAATTCCTAAACTTTCTCGAACATGTCCACAACATCCTCAAGGAGGTTGACGAGTCAACGAATCGCGACGTGACCGTGCAATTCTACGTGTGGGACTCGTTGCAGTTTGAGCACTTGGCCCGCGTCATGGGTCGTCACTTACAGGCCGTCCTGACGAACGCCACGCTTAATCATCTCGCTTGGGTCTTTCCGCCGGAGGGTGTGCTGCCAGACCCCAACACGATTACCCGGAAGAATCCGATCACCATCGTCCGTGATGTGGTGCGAAGCGTACTGTCCGCTGCGATCCCACATTACTACTCCCTGCTGAATGTCGCCCGCATCTACCAACCGGCAGGACTCTCGCCTAGAGTCGCCGGATTCCATGTGCATCCACTCTTTGAGGACCCACTGAGTGATCAGATACCATCCGAGAGAACGCACGAGATATGGTCAAGGTCGAATGACCCGCACTGGAGTATGCAGCTCGGCATATTACGCGAGACGGTCGAGAAGAAACTCGCCGCGCTCGATGCCGTGGTCGAGCGCCTGCGCGATGACTTGAGCGATAGACTTCAGCAGACCGCCCCTAAGATCAACCTCTCGCTGCCGGCGCGGCAGAACCGGGTGAGTGCGGACGGCCAACTGTGGTATGCCTTTGCCAAGTTGAACACCGCCCTCAACGAGTTGGAAGTTCAACAGGTGTGGGCGATGCCACCTCATGAACGAGAGGCGCGCTTCAACAGCGCACACCTAATAGAGCGCCTCACGGGTACGGAAGAGGCCGGAGCGCTAGCCCGCCTTAACCTCGCAGCGAGGCCGGGCCGCTATGTTTACCGAATGAGCGAGAGGTCGCGTGAGGCTAAATTCCGCGACCACGACTTCAACTGCGCGGTTAGCCCCACAGATTCTCCTGATTTCCTGAGTCGGTCGCTCAAAGCGGTGACACGCGGTACGCCTCTCGAACCCGTGGTCCCGTGGAACGTGACAATGGACGAGGTGATGGGGGTTACGGTCACCGGAATCGACCGTGAACACTGCCTGATTGCGCTCGACATTAACGGCAGATGGGAAAGCACCGTGACGGCCCTCGAAGCACAAGGGCTGATCGAGTGGGGCGATGACCTCATGCTTGATCCAACGGCCACCGACTTTTTCACCGATAAGCTATTAGCGTCGCTGCGAGCAATCGGCAGCCCGCCAGCTTCCCGTGCCCCGAATACTTTGGTGCTTTGGGCGACAGGCCAGTTGAGGGGTCGCGGAGCACGCGCCACGGCGCACACGCCGCCCGCCGACTTACTGTGGGGCGCACGCGCGATGCATGAAGAGCGCGTGGCACGCACGCTGGCACCGGTTCGGCCCGCACTCCTCGCTAGCGGCATTAGTCTCAACCCGATGCAATGGTCAGCATGGGAGGAGGCACTAACTCGGCGGTTACATCTAATCTGGGGTCCACCCGGCACGGGGAAGAGTAGAACGGCGCGGGCAATAGTGTTGGGGGCCGCTGTGGAAGCACACCAGCAGCGCAGGCCCCTTCGCATTCTAATTTGCGCATCAACGTATAAGGCAATGGACAACGTCCTGCTGGAGGTTGACGCCAAACTTCGTGACTTGTTGCCCGTGGGCGCGGACTTCGAGATCTGTCGTGTCCGCTCAAAGTACCAGCCTGAGCCAGACTTCGAGCCACATATTCTGGCGCGCCTAGACACGGAGTTGAACAAGCACCAGCCTACGCAGCGCATCCTCGACCTGCGCGCCCGCCTCAGAGATAATCGAGGAATCACCGTTGTCGGTTCGCCACCCGAGCAAGTACATAATCTGCTCGTCGTCGGCCAAGACGACGCGCGGCAGGAATTCTTCGATCTAATCCTGATCGATGAGGCATCTCAAATGGATGTGGCGCACGCTATCCTCCCGCTGTGTGCGCTGGCGACCGGCGGAAGCGTTGTCCTTACGGGCGATATCCTACAGCTTCCCCCAATCCATCAGGCCGAGGCACCGCTAGATCTCGAAGCCATGGTCGGCTCCGTCTACACTTTCTGCAAAGAGCTGCACAATGTGCCGGACCAGATGCTCGACGTCAACTACCGCTCTAACGCGACGCTCGTGGAATTCTCGTTGCGCGCAGGCTATGAGGCCGCGCTCAGGAGCTATTCGCCAGATCTGAGGCTTCACCTGTTGAGGCAGGTACCGACATCCCGCCCTGCGACTTGGCCGGCGTCACTCTACTGGACGCCCGAATGGGCAGAGATACTCAACCCGGATCGCCCCGCAGTCAGTTTTGTCTACTCGGAAGGATACAGTAGTCAGTGGAACAGGTTTGAGGCCGATACAGTCGTCTCGCTCATCGCCCTCCTTTACGGGCGGCTGTCGAACCAACTGCGGAACGAGTTGAACCCGGTGACCGGTGCTGACGTTCCGCGGAGTGACGTGGCATATACAGCGGAGGAATTCTGGAAGTATGCCGTAGGCGTCGTCACCCCCCACCGTGCACAGCAAGGGCTGATCATCAGTCGCCTCCAGCAGGTTTTCAGCCATGTACCACGCACGACGCCCACAATGATTCGCGATGCAGTGGACACAGTGGAGCGTTTTCAGGGGCAGCAGCGCGACGTTATTATCGCATCGTTCTCCCTCGGGGATCCGGACGCAATCGGATTGGAGGACGAGTTTTTGATGAGCCTCAACCGTTTTAACGTAATGGCCTCGCGGGCAAGGGCAAAGCTGATCGTGCTAGTCACGCAGGAGGTCGTTGATCATCTCTCGGATGATCTGATCACCCTGCGTGCCTCGCGCCTACTCAAAAACTACACTGAATCATTTTGCCGCAATTACCGTGAGATGGAACTGGGATGGGTGGATGGCAGTGGTAACCGGCCGGTTACGGGGCTTTTCAAGTACAGATGATTTTCGGCTGTGAAAGGTGTGGTAGGCAGAAAGAAAGCTATAACCAAGTTTCTGTCGAAGAAATTGGAAGGTCCAACGGACCTTCCAATTTCTTCTGATTTGAACCAGCGACGCTTTCGAAGATGAGGGATGGCCGAATTATCCGAAGGGTGCGCGCTACCGCCTGCGGTATCCGAACCGGTCATCAGGTTCGTTTAATTGTCCCGCTACGGTTTAGCATTGGTCGCATCGATCCATGCGACGGCTGCTGAGTTCCAGTCATAAGCCTCATCATCTCCGCTAGTAGATCTATTCTGCCATAAGCAAGATTTCAACTTATGCGCAAGTTTATTTCAACTTATGCGCTAGGGTTTTCAACTTATGCGCAAACCGACACCGTCACAGGCGCGAGTAGGTGAGGCCGGTTTGGTTTTGGTATTTGCCGCCGCGGTCTTCGTAGGAGGTGTCGCAGGCTTCGTCGGATTGGAAGAAGAGGACCTGGCCGATGCCTTCGTTGACGTAGACGCGGATGGGGAGGTCGGCGAGGTTGCCGAGTTCGATGACGAGGCGGCCGGACCAGCCGGCTTCGAGGGGGGTGGTGTTGACGATGAGGCCGGCGCGGGCGTAGGTGGACTTGCCCATGCAGATGCCGGTCACGTCGCGCGGCATGCGGAAGGTCTCGACCGTGACGCCGAGGGCGTAGGAGTGCGGCGGCATCAGGTAGTAGCGCGAGCCGTCGTCGGCCGTGCGCAAGGGCGGCTCTATCAGCGACTCCTCGTCGAAGTGCTTGGGGTCTATCTCGCGGCCGTGGATGGGCGAGAAGACGCGGAAGCCGTCGTCGGCGAGTCGCATGTCGTAGCCGTAAGAGGAGGCGCCGGCCGAGATGATGCGGCGGCCCTCGACGTGGCGGACGAGCGTGGCGTCGAAGGGCTGGATGAGCTGGTGCTCTTCGGCCATCTGCCGAATCCACCGGTCGGATTTGACGGTCATCGGATTAATTCCCAGGGCGTTTATGAGAGAGCGCGGGAAGCATAATCCGGCCCGCGCCGCGAAGTCCAGAAGCGGGCCGCCTAGGGCCTGCCGGCCGCCTGCGTGATGCGCAGCGTGCCGTCGCCGACGGTGAAGGAGAGGGCGGCTCCGCCCTGCCCGGCGCGGCCCTGGAGCGAGCGTTCAGTGGCGGTCGTGCGCTCGCGCGGCGCGACGCCGGGGTGCGAGTTCTCGACGCGTCCCGACCGCAGCACCTCGGCGTTGATGTCCCCGCTGAAGCCCGCGGGCAGTTCGACGGTCATGTCGCCGCTCGCGAGCTTGACGCCGATGCCGCGGCCGCGCCAAGCGCGCGAGGGGACGCGGACGGTGACCGGCCCTTTGAGGAGCGTGGCCTGAACGTCGCCGCCCGTGAACGTCAGCTCGGCGGGGCCGTCGCCGCCGTTGACGCGCACGGCCCCTTCGACGCCCGCGAGCGTGAGCGCCCCGCGCCCGGCGAAGACTTCGAGGTCAACGGCCGCGGGCACGCGGATGTGGTAGTCAATCTTCCAGGGCATCTCGCGCAGGCGGCGCGGCAGGTCGCGCGCGACGCGCTTGAGGTACTTGCGGTCGTGCGTGCCGACGGTCATGACGCGGATGTGGTTGAGGTCGTCGTCGAGGAGGAAGGTGTTGACGGCGGCGAGCTGCGCCAACTCGGCTTCGGTCGCCGCCGTCAGCTCGACATCGGCCGTCACCTCGACCTCGCCGCGCTGCCACGCCTCGATGCGGATTGAGCCTTCGGGCGCGCCGTAGACCGTGAGCGAGCCGCCGTAGCCGAGCCGCTTGACCTCGCGCCGCGTCGTCGTGCGCTTCAGGAGCTGGGCGGGGGTCGGGGCCGGCTCGGGCTTCTTCGCGGGGGCCTGCCGTCCGCTCTGCGCGCCGGGCGCGGGATGCAAGGAAAGGATTAGGAGGAGGGCGGGCGCGAGCATGCGGAAGGGGACGTTTCTCATCACAGGCGAGACTACCAAAGGAAGGCGGAAGTAAAAAGGCGAAAGGCAAATCTTAACTTTTGCCTTTCGCCTTTTTACTTCCGCCTTCTTTAGCGCGGCATGAAGATGATGGAGCCGCGGCCGTTGGTCGTGCTGAGGGCGGCGCCGCCGTCGCCGACCTTGCCGACGACCTTGCGCTTGTCGTTGAAGTACTCGAACTCGCCCTTGTCGGCGAAGCCGTTGAGGTTGATGTTGCGGGTGCGGGGGGCGACGGCCATCAGGCGGAAGCCGGACTCGGCCGTGATGCGGAGCGTGATGTCGCCCTGCGTGGACTTCAGCTCGTAGGTGCAGCCGCGCAGAAGCTCGGCGTCGAAGAGGATGTTGCCGACCGTGTTCTCGGCGACGACCGTGCAGGCGCGGATGCCCGTCAGCTCGATGTCGCCCTCGGTCGAGACGTTGGCGCGCACCATCTGGCCGCGCACGTTGCGGACCGTGATGTTGCCGCGCAGCGTCGTGATGTCGACGAGCGTGTCGGGCGGCACCTGAATAACGAAGTTGATGTCGCCCACGTCGTCGCGGTTCTCGCGCCGCACGTCGATGCTGACGCCGTCGCCGCCCGCCTCCGGCGTGAGCTTGGCCGAAGGCGACTCCATCGTCGCCGAGACGCGGATGCGGTTCTTGTTCCACGCGATGACTTCGACCGTGCCCGAGCGGTTGTGCAGGTGCAGGCGGACGTTCGGCTGGACGGGGTACTCGCGCGAGAAGCGGCGTTGCGCGTAAACGCCGAAGGGCGCGGCGAAGGCGAGGACGAAGAGCAGCAGCAGGCACGCGAACGCGCGCGCGAAGCGCGAACACGCGCCGGGCGAGTCGCCCGCGCTGCCTGACAGCCTGCCTCTCATGCTCCTCTCGCGTGCCAACTGTCTCTCGCTCTTCGTCAAAGCGCCCGCGCTCACTGTCTGGCGGGCGCGGGCGTTTGCGGTTGCCGTTCACGGCGGGCCTTCGGACGGCCGCCCCACTACTACTACTGCTCGCCGAACTCGCGCAGCAGGTCAATCTTGTCTCTGAGCGCCGAGTTTAGCATCTCCTCGGCCACCTCGTCGTGCGGATTCTGCTGGAGGTCGGTGAGCGAATCGCTGACGGCCTCGTCCAGCACGTTCAGGCTGCGGTCGAACGAGGCGCGCATCCGCGGGTTCCAGTTCGCCTTGCGCTGTTCGACCCTCTGCTGCCAGTACTGCATGCTCGCCTGGTGCGGCCTCAGGTAGCCCTCCGGGTAGTGGCCGGCCGAGACGACGCGGCGCGGCGCGGCGGCCCGCTGCCCCGCGGGGCCGCGCCCCGAAGAGAGGTACTGGAAGCCGAGCGTCGTGGCGAAGGAGGCGAGGACGACGAGCGCGGCGGCGGCCGTCGCCAACTGCGGCAGAGACAGTTCCCACTTCTTCGCGAACAGCCGCGACCAGAAGCCGACCGCCTGGGCCTCGGCCTTCGGACGGCCGAGCCCTTCGGCCTCGGCGGCGAGGCGGATGCGCTCCCAGAGCGCGTCCTCGTCGCGCGGCTCGTAGAGGTAAGCGCCGGAGGCGTGCGCGGTGTTGACGATGGCCTGAAACTCTTCACGGGCGCGGGCGCAGTCGAAGCACCCGCCGAGGTGTGCGAGGACGGAGGCGTGCTCGGCGGAAGGCAGCGTCCCGTCGAGAAACTCGCTGAGTAATTCCTGGCATCTCTCGCAATTCATTTCCTTACAACCTCTCGCGCACTCGCCTTCGCGCGAAGTTCCCTTGGAAGCCTACTGGGGCGGATTCTGTTGCCTCAATAGTTGGCGGAGTCTCATGCGGGCCTTGTGGAGCTGCGACTTGCTGGTGCCCACCGAGCAGCCCAGGAGCCTCGCCACCTCCTCGTGCTCGTGCCCCTCCACGTCGTGCAGCACGAAGACAGCCCGGTACCCCGGAGGCAACTGCCCGACGGCG
>DASZEK010000196.1:0-43246 GCA_035941045.1 Pyrinomonadaceae bacterium
CTTGTAGCTGTTCGTGGTCGGCGCGGCGAAGGCGACGACCGCGGCGGCGTGCTTAAGTAACCCGCCGATGTACCAGCGGGCGAGGTCGGAGAGGCCGGCGTAGCCGTCGCCTGCGAACAAGGGCTTCTCGCCCTTCCACAAGGACTGGTGACAGTGCATCCCGCTGCCGTTGTCGCCGTAGAGGGGTTTGGGCATGAAGGTGGCGCCCTTGCCGTGCCTGCGGGCGACGTTGCGGACGGTGTACTTGAAGATTTGCAGGTTGTCAGCCGTCCCCAAAAGCGTCGAATAGCGGAAGTCGATCTCGCACTGGCCGGCCGAGGCGACCTCGTGGTGGTGGCATTCGACGTGGATGCCGGCCTTCTTCAGCTCGTTCGCGACTTCGGCGCGGAAGTCTTGCAGCGTGTCGAGCGGGGGGAGCGGGACGTAGCCCTCCTTGTTGCGGATGTGGTAGCCGAGGCTCGGCTGGCCCTCGCGCCCGCCGCTGTTCCAGGTGGCTTCCGGGTTGTCGAGCGAGAAGCCGGAGGAGTGCGGGTCGTTGCGAAAGCGCACGTCGTCGAAGACGAAGAACTCGGCCTCGGGGCCGAAGTTGGCGATGTCGGCGATGCCCGTGAACCTCAGGTAGCTCTCGGCCCGTCGGGCGACGCCGCGGGGGTCCAGCCAGTAGCCCTCCTTGGTGACGGGGTCCACCACGTCGGCGACGAGGCAAAGCGTCTTGTCCGACATGAAGGGGTCGATCCAGACGCGCGACGCGTCCGGGATGAGGAGCATGTCGGACTCGTGAATCGAGGCCCAGCCGCGAAGGCTTGAGCCGTCGAAGCCGAAGCCGTCTTCAAAGCTCCTGTCCGAAAGCTCTCCGATGGGGAAGGTCAGGTGGTGCCAGGCGCCGACGAGGTCGGTGAAGCGGACGTTGACGTAGGCCGCACCTTCGTCTTCGGCGAATTTGAGAACACTCTTCACGCTCATCTTTAATTTCCTCTGTCTGAGTTTAAGATTGCTACCGTCAGCATGAGAGCGGCCCGCCCGTGCTCGGCAGGCGGGCCGCTCGCGTTTAATGCGGAGTCGTTCAGGCCGGCTCCGTGAGGGGGGCTTCGGACGCCGCCGCCGTCGCGTGCGGCGCGGAAGCCTGCGCCGCCGGGAGCGGGTGCATGAGGTCGAAGTCGGCGTGGTAGCCCTCCTCGCCGTGCTGCGTGATGTCGAGCCCCTGCACCTCCTCGTCCTCGCTGACGCGCAGGCCGACGACGCCGTCCACGAGCTTCAGGATGATGAAGGTGCCCGCGACCGCCACCGCGACCGTGATGCCGATGCCGCCCAACTGGTTCAAGACCTGCGAGGCGTGGCCGTCAACGAGCCCGACGGGCAGCGCCGCGCCCGCCTCGTCTTTGAAGATGGGGTTGACGGCCGAGGTGGCGAAGACTCCCGTCAGCAGCGCGCCTATCGTGCCGCCGGTGCCGTGGACGCCGAACACGTCGAGCGAGTCGTCGTATCCGAGCCGCCGCTTGACCTCCGTCACCATCACGAAGCAGCCGACGCCCGTCGCCAACCCGATGACGAGCCCCGACATCGGCGTCACGAACCCGGAAGCGGGCGTCACGCCGACGAGGCCGCACACCGCGCCCGAGATGGCGCCCAGAAGAGTCGGCTTGCCCGTGCGCAGCCACTCGGCCAAGACCCACCCGAGCGTGCCTGCGGCGGCCGCGAAGTGCGTCGAGGCGAAGGCGGCCGTCGCGAGGCTCCCGGCCGAGAGCGCGCTCCCCGCGTTGAAGCCGAACCAGCCGACCCACAGCAGCGCCGCCCCTATCAAGCTCAGCACGAGGCTGTGCGGCGCCATCAAAGCCTTCGGGTAGCCGACGCGCTTGCCCATGTAAATCGCGCAGACGAGCGCCGAGAAGCCGGAGGCGATGTGGACTACAGTCCCGCCCGCGAAGTCGAGCGCCGGCAGCGTGCCGCCCAGCGCCGCGTTCAAAAACCCTCCCTTGCCCCAGACCATGTGCGCGAGCGGGAAGTAAACGACCGTCACCCAGAGCGTCGAGAACAGGAGCATCGCGCTGAACTTGATGCGCTCGGCGAAGGCGCCGGTGATGAGGGCCGGCGTGATGATGGCGAACATCAGTTGGAAGAGCATGAAGGACTGCTGCGGGATGGTCGCGGCGTAAGTCGCGTTCGGCTCGGCGCCGACGCCGCGCAGCAGCGCGTAGTCGAGCCCGCCGACGAACGCCGTCCCTTCAGCGAAGGCCAGGCTGTAGCCGTAGACGGCCCACAGCACCGTCACGACGGCCATCAGGATGAAGCTCTGCAACATCGTCGAGAGCACGTTCTTCTTGCGCACCAGCCCGCCGTAGAAGAGCGCCAAACCCGGCCCCGTCATCAGCAGCACGAGGGCCGCGCTCACCAGCACCCAGGCGTTGTCGCCGGCCGACTGCGCGGCGGCCGCGGCCGCCTCCGCCTTCGCCAGCCGCTCCTCGATTGAAAGCGCGGGCGCCTGCGCCCACGCCGACGACGCACAGCCGACAAGGCCCGCCAGCGCCAGCGCCGGCCTCAAACGTTGAATCATCTTTCGGATGCTCCTTGTAGAACTTTACGAGTAAGGTTGGTCCCCGAACGTAAAACCGAGGGTTGATTACGTGTGGCCGATTAACAATCCACGTGCCAACCGCGAGCCCCCCGCGACTAGAGCAAAAGCGCCCGAAGTGCCGGTGCCACACCTCTCGACGGCCGGCCGGGCTCGCGACATTTTTGTTGATGACGCGAAAGTCTCCGATAAAAATGTCGCACCGTGAACCTGAGGGGCGGGTGGTTTTGTTAAATCTATCGGATGCTACATCCGTCACGGAGACGGGGTGACGCGGAGGCGATGCGGGATTTGAAATTTCAAATCTGAAATCTTTAATTCATCTGCGCCGCTATGGCGTGCGCCGCGGGTTTTGGGACGGCTTTTCCACAGACCCTACAATTTTGTCGCGTCCCCGGAGCGGCGGGACAAAATTGTCGGGCGTCGAATCGACGCCGAGGGCGGTCGTCGCCTTAAATCACTAAATTGTCGGTCGGCCCCCGACTGGTGCGGGTATTGCAGCGAAGGTATCGAGAATGGAGATGACACAACTCGAATTCTTCCTCCGGGTTATCGAGGAAGGCAGCTTTTCCAAGGCCGCCGACGTGGTGGGCCGCACGCAGCCGGCCGTCAGCATCGCCGTTCGCCGTCTCGAAGAGGAGGTCGGCGCGCCCCTGCTCGACCGCTCGCAAAAGTCGCCGACGCTGACCGAGGCCGGCGAGGTCATACACGACTACGCCCGGCGCATCATCGCGCTGCGCGACCAGGCGCGCGAGGCCGTCTCGCAACTCCGCACCCTGCGGCGGGGACTCGTGCGCGTCGGCGCCAACGAGAGCACTTCGCTCTACCTCCTGCCCCAAGTCATCCTCGCCTTCCGCGAAAGCCACCCCGAGGTCAAGGTCGAGATTTACCGCCACGTCTCCGAGCGCCTGCCTCGCGAGGTCTTAGAGCGCAACGTGGACTTCGCCCTCCTCGCCTTCGAGCCCGTTGACCGCGACCTCGAATCCTTCCCCGTCATCCGCGACGAACTGGCGCTCATACTCCCGCCCGACCACCCGCTCGCGGGGCGCGACTCCGTCACGATTGAAGAGCTGGGGCGCGAATCCTTCCTCGCGCACAACGTGCGGACGGCCTCGCGCAACAAGGTCGTCGAAGCCTTCGCCGAGAACCACACGCCGCTCAACATCACTCTGGAGCTGGCGACCGTCGAGACCATCAAGCGTTTCGTCCAGCTCAAGGTCGGGCTGGCCTTCGTGCCGCACATGTGCGTCCGCGAGGAGTTGGAGCGGGGGACGCTCGCCTCGGTCCCGGTCCGCGGCCTCTCCTACCGCCGCACGCTCTGGGTCGCGCACCGCCGCAACATGACCTTCTCGCACGCGGCCGACGCCTTCCTCTCGGTGCTGCGCCGGCACGCGAAACTCCAGCCCGTCGCCGCCGGCAACGGCAGCGCGGCCGGGCCGAAGGGCGCGCGATAAAGCATTCCTATCGGGGCATTAAAATTTTTACGCTTGCCAAGGTGGGCCTCCGGCCTTAGCATGGCGGGTTTTAAAGCGGAACCATGCCGGGCCACTCCGCGGAAGTTAAACTATGCAGAAAGTAGCAACCTTCACGACCCCCGAGGCGCTGCGGCCGTCCGGCGTGTCGCCTTCGGCGAACGGCCACGCGGACGCGGAAGAGCTGGCCTGCCTGCTCGAAATCGGCCAGACGCTCGCGGGCGCGCAGGACTTGAAGACGGCCATGCGCAGCGTCTTGGAAGCCCTCGGCAGGCTCGACGGCGTGACGCGCGGGGTGCTCCTTTTGCGCGAGGCGGAGACGGACGAGCTGAGAATCGCGGCCGCCTACGGCGTCAGCGAGGAGGGCTCGCGCCGCGTCAGCTACCGTTTGGGCGAAGGCATCGTCGGGCGCGTCGCCGAGACGGGCAAGGCGGTCGTCGTGCCGCAGGTCAGCCGCGAGCCCCTGTTCCTCGACCGCCTCGGCGCGCGCTCGAAGTCGGGTCAGGCCGAGGAGCTGAGCTTCGTCTGCGTCCCCGTCCTCGTCAACCGCAAGCCGGCCGGCGTGCTCGGCGTCAACTTCCGCTACCGCGCCGGCCGCGACTACGACCAGACGACCAACTTCCTCGCCGTCGTCGCCTCGATGACGGCGCAGGCCGTCAAGGTCGAACACCTCATCGAGTCCGAGCGCGCCCGCCTGCTCGACGAGAACACCCATCTTCGCCAGGAGCTTCGAGAGCGTTACGACTTCGGCCACATCGTCGGCAGCTCCGGCCCCATGCGCCGCGTCTACGAGCAGGTGACGCAGGTGGCGCGCGCCAACACGACGGTGCTGCTTCGCGGCGAGTCAGGCACCGGCAAGGAGATGGTCGCCCACGCCATTCACTACAACTCTCTGCGCGCCGGCAAGCCCTTCGTCCGCGTCTCCTGCGCGGCGCTGCCCGAGACGCTGATAGAGTCGGAGCTGTTCGGCTACGAGAAGGGCGCATTCACCGGCGCCAACGGCCGCAAGAAGGGACGCTTCGAGCTGGCCGACGGCGGCACGCTCTTTCTAGACGAGATAGGCGACTTGAACGCCTCGACGCAAATCAAACTCCTGCGCGCCTTGCAGGAGCGCGAGTTCGAGCGCCTCGGCGGGACCGAGACCGTGAGGGTCAACGTCCGCCTCATCGCCGCGACGAACAAGGACCTCGACCGCGCCATCGAGCGCGGCGAGTTCCGCGAAGACCTCTACTACCGCCTCAACGTCTTCACCATCTTCATGCCGCCCCTGCGCGAGCGGAAGCCCGACATCCTTCTGCTCGCCGACCACTTCCTCGAAAAGTACGGCCGCGAGCACGGCAAGCGCATCCGCCGCATCTCCACTCCGGCCATCGACATGCTTTCGAGCTACCACTGGCCCGGCAACGTGCGCGAGCTTGAGAACGTCGTCGAGCGCGCCGTCATCGTCTGCGAGTCGAACGTCATCCACGGCCACCACCTGCCGCCGACGCTCCAGACGGCCGAGGGCACCGGCACCGTCACGCGCCTCTCGCTCGAAGCGGCCGTCGGCTCCTACGAGCGCGACCTGATTCAAGACGCGCTCAAGACGACGCGCGGCAGCCGCAAGCGCGCCGCCAAGCTGCTCGACTCCACCGAGCGCATCATCGGCTACAAGATCAAGAAATACGGCATCGACCCCGAACGCTTCCGCGACTGAAGGGCCGCGGGCGCACGTTTTTAGGCGCCATTTTTTTCTGGAAGGCGGGAGCCATTAATGTTATCTTCTCCCCGCGATATCCAGATTAGTGCCGTTTCCTTTGGCCGAGCCCGTGCGGAGGCGCGTCCGGGAAACAGTTTACGAAGGCCGCCCGGAGCCGGCATTGCCCCGCCTTTTCTCCTGTGCCCCTGCCTTCTATCTACCCAAAGTTCCTTGTATCCACAGACAGCTTTCAGGGGGAAACGCCTTATGAGGATTAACTTCAGGTCGGCAGCCAGGGCCGCAGCCTTCTGCGCGCTGGCCCTCGCGTTCACGGCCATCGCTTCCGGCGAGGCCCGCGCCGACTTAGTCAGCTTCAGCACGACGGGTTGCTTCGGCGGCGGCTGCATGCCCGCAGCCGGAGCCGCGACCACCGGCTCCGGCACGGCGTCACTGACCTTCGCCGGCCAGCCTCCGAGCACGGTCAACACAAGCACGCCGACCGGCGTCACCAGCGCCGACCTCGGCACGTTCACGGTCTCGGGGGTGGGCACTTTCTCGTCCACGCCCTTCACCCTGACCATCACCCAGACGGCGCCCTCGGCCGGCAACGGGACCTTCACGGGGACGCTCTCGGGGACGCTCATCGTCAACGGCAGCGACGCCGTCATCGTCTTCGACCAGACCACGTTGCTCATCGGCAACGTCAGCTACACGCTCGTCAACCTGACGAACGGCAACACGCTCAAGCTCGACCCGAACGCCACGGGCGGCATCACCCGCCTGACGGCAGACATCGCGGTGGCCCCGGTCCCGGAGCCGATGACGATGCTGCTGTTCGGCACGGGCCTGGCCGGCGTGGCCGCCAAGGTCAGGCGCCGCCGCAAGAACCGAGCCTGAGGGCGGATTAACAAACCAGCAAACTTAAAAGTCGAAGGCGGGTGCGAGTCATTCACACCCGCCTTCGACTTTTCATTTCCCCCCGGCGGGCTTGGCGCGGGCCGGCTCGGGCTTTTATGCTTGGGCGATGGAACCTTTCTGGCTGGTGCAGTGGGCGCGCTCGCGCTCGCTGGAGAACGTCTTCGGCGTCCCCATCCGCAACTTCGACAAGGTGGTGGACACCATCTTCCGCGGGGCGCTGCCGGGCGACGAGGGCTACCGCGCGCTCGTCGAGAAGCTGGGCGTGCGCAGGGTGTGCAGCCTCATCGAGCACGGGGTGATGAGCGACCGCGAGCGCGCGCTCCAAAACGGCATCGAGGAGTGGTTGCACATGCCCTTCTCCGACCGCCACGCGCCCTCGGGCGAGCAGGTGCGGAAGTGGCTCGACTACGTCCGCACGTCCGAGCGCGGCGACCCGGTCTTCACGCACTGTCGCGGCGGGCGCCACCGCACGGGCGTGCTCGTCGCCGTCTACCGCGTCGCCGACTGCGGCTGGTCGAAGGAGCAGGCGTTCGCCGAGATGAAGACCTACGGCTGGTACTCGGCGCGCGGCCACTGGCCCCTGCTCGACTGGTTCTACAACGCCTTCGACCCGAAGGACTACCGCCGAGAGTCTTAAGAGCCCGGCCGGAAGGAGTCGCCTTCTTCCGCGACGCGGCGGAGTTGTTCGAGGCGGGCGCGCAGGGCGCGGGTGAACTGCAAAGCCTCTTCGGGCGTGGCGCCGCTGGCGGCGAGCCCTTCGACGAGCTGGCGGTCGGTGATGCGGCCGACGTAGCCGTAGAGCCAGCGCACGTCGGAGACGGTGATGCCTTCGCGCGCGTCGTCGGTGCGCTGGCCGACGTAGCCCCAACTGACGACGCCGTCCTGCACGCCCGTCACGAACGACGGCGTCTGGGCTTCAAAACCGGCCGAGTCCCACTTCGTGCGGTCGAAGGGCGTGCCCCAGCGGCCCATCGAGGCGCCCCAGTCGATGATGAGGTAGCGGGCCTCTATCTCGCCGTCCTCCAGGCGGTGCTCGAAGACGGCCGTGTTCGAGCCGCGCGCCACGTCCCTCACGTCTTTGTTGTCCCAGTTCGACGTGAGCATCGTCATCACCTTCAAACCCGCCAAATGCTTCGAGCCGACGAAAGGGTTCTCGTCCCACGACCACCCGTGCTCGTCGAAGAGCTTGCGCACGCCGGCCTCGTCCAGTTCAAAGCGCGCCTCTTTGAACGTGCAGTCCTCGGCCACGCAGGAGCGCGCGCGGCCCAACTCGCCCAAGGCTTCGATGTGGCCTTCGGGGACGAAGTAGGCGCGCTCGACGTGGTAGCCGGCGGCCCACGCGAGGCGGGTGGCGAAGGTTTCGGAGCGCACCTCGTCGCCCCACTTCACGCGCCACGTACGGCCTCCGGCGTCCCGCACGGAGAGGCAGGGGTTCGAGCCCGTGCCGTGTTCGGCGACGAAGTGGAAGGGCGGCTTGGGCGCGCCGTGCGGGCCGCCGGGGCCGGCGCGGAAGTCGAGGCGCTCGACCTCGCCGGGGTCGCGCCAGAGCGAGAAGCGCGCGGCGCGGACCTCTCGCTTCTTCGCCGCCCAGCGCATGTAGCGCGAGCGCGCCCACCAGACGAGGTAGACGCAGGCGATGACGGCCGAGGTGATGGCGACGGCGTAGAGGATGATTTGTAGGAGTTTCGGCATCGTGGGGCGTTTGACCCGCGTCAGAGTTCCTCGAACTCGGTCGCGCGGACGACCAGCTTCTCCTGCCGGAAGCGGCGTTCCAGCTCGGCGCGGTAATCGGCCCACCACGCGCGTTCGAGCGCGCCGGCCATCACCTCGAAGATGACTATCTGGTCGATGCTCACCGCGCCCCCCTCATCCCAGGCGCCCTCGGCCGGCGAACGCCGGAAGGCCGTCACGCCCCCGAACCTTTCGGCCAGCTCGTCGCGCACCCGGTTCAAAGCCTCCGCCCCGAAGGCGCGGCCCTCGTTGTCGTAGAGCGGGAGAAGAAGTTCGACGAGGTACATAAGAACGGGCGTCGGGCGTCGGGAAGACAGGCTCTTTACCGGCACCTGACGCCTGACGCCCGACACCTTCTTTTCATTTTCTCGGCCGCACCGTCACGAAGCCCGCGCCGCCGCCGCCGGGGCGCGTGACGAGGAGGAGGACGGGTCGGTCGCCGGAGTTGCGCACCGCGGCGCGCAGGTCGTCGGGCGTGCGGACGGGCTGGCGGTTGGCCTGGGTGATGAGGTCGCCTTGTTGGAGGCGGGCCTCGGCCGCGGGGCCGTCCGGCTCGACGCGCGTGACGACGACGCCCTCGGCGTCTTCGGGCAGGCGCAGGCGCGCGGCCAGCTCGGGCGTGAGCGGTTCGACCGCGAGGCCGAGCCGTCCGCCGCCCTCCTCGCCTTCGCCCTCGCCGCCGCCCTGCTCTTCGCGCTCGCGGCCGGCGCCCGCGGCCACCAGCTCGCCGAGCGGAAGTTTGACCTCCTCCTGACGGCCGTCGCGGTTGAGCGTCAGCGTCACCTCGGTGCCGGGCTGCGTGGCGGCGACGAGGTTGCGCAGCTCGTTCGGGTCGCCGACGGGCGTGCCGTTGAAGGCGACTATCACGTCGCCCTGCTTGACGCCCGCGCGGTCGGCGGCGCTGCCCTTCTGCACGGAGCTGACGATGACGCCGCGCGCCTCCTTCAAGCCCATGCTCTGCGCGATTTCGGCCGTCACCGCCTGCACGACGACGCCGAGCTGGCCGCGCCGCACCTTGCCCTTGTTGATCAACTGCTCGACGACCGACTTCGCCATGTTCGACGGGATGGCGAAGCCGATGCCGATGTTGCCGCCCGAGGGCGAGAGGATTTGAGAGTTAATCCCTATCAGCTCGCCGTGCGTGTTGACGAGCGCGCCGCCCGAGTTGCCGCGGTTGATGGCGGCGTCGGTCTGAAGGAAGTCCTCGAAGCTGCCGTCGGAGAGTCCCGTGCGCCGGCCCTTGGCGGAGATGATGCCGGAGGTGACGGTCTGGCCGACGCCCAGGGGGTTGCCGACGGCGAGTACGATGTCGCCGACGCGCACCTTGTCGGAGTCGCCGAGCGTGAGCACGGGCAGGTCTTTCGAGTCAATCTTGAGGACGGCGAGGTCCGAGGGTTGGTCGGAGCCGACGAGCTTGGCGTCGAAGGCGCGGCGGTCGGTCAGTTCGACTTTAATCTCCTCGGCGCCGTCGACGACGTGGTGGTTCGTGACGATGTAGCCGTCCTGACTGATGACGACGCCGGAGCCCAGGCCCTCCTGCCGCTCGGCCCGCGGCGCCTGCTGCTGCGGCGTGCGCTGGCCGAAGAAGTCGCGGAAGAAGGGGTCGTCCATGAAGGGGTGCTGCTGGGGCGCGCGGCTGACGCGCGACGAGCGGATGGTGACGACGGCCGGCGCGACGCGCCCGACCACGTCGGCGTACGAGTTTTTCTCGACCTCGGCCGTCGCCCCGCCGCCCGAAGGCGGCTGCGGCAGCGTGAACGGCTCGCCGCGCCTGCACGCGGAAGCCGGGATCATCAGCGCGAGGAGGAGCAAGAGCCAGCGACTACTCTGTTTCATCATGACGGCACCTCATTTAGAGTATGGATAGCCGAAATTTATGTTGGAACTTTTACGCCCAAAATTTATCAATTACACGGACCCTTTGGCAAAACGCCGCCGCCGCGCCGAATGTTCGCCACCCTCCTAAACAGCCGCGCCCTCGTCCTCGTCGAACACGACAGCTATAAGATGCGGCTCTACTCCGCCGGCCGTCTCGCCGGGGAGTTCGACATATCGGCTTCCGCGGCCGGGCGCGCGGGTGGGAGAACGCGGGCGCGCGCCACCTCTCGTGGGGCTGCGTCGTCCTCCACCTCTCCGACATCGGCCGCTTCTACGAGCAGGTACCCGAGGGCGCGATGGTCGTCATCTTCTGAGGAAAAGGGGGTAGGCAAGCGCGCGGAAAATGACTAAACTGGCGGCGTGACCAAAGCCCTCCCGAAACCTTCTCCCAGAGACAAACCAGAGCGTATGGAACAGAAGCCTCTCGACTTCGGTTTGACGAGCGTCATGGAGGAGGCCGCCGCCGCCGGGGAGTTCGACAACCCCCTGCCGCGCGCCGTCCTGCGCCCGAACTTCTACCAGCTCTTAGACGGCCAGTGGAAGTTCGCGCTCGACCTCGAAGACCGCGGCCTGCAAGACCGCTGGTATTTGGGGCGCGAGTACGGGAGCACGGCGCTCTGGCCCGGCTCCATCGAGGCGCACATGGCCGCGGCCCGTGAGCAGCAGCAGCAGACGCCCGAGTGGCAGGACAAGGTCGTCGCCTGGTACGAGCGCGAGTTCACCGTCCCCGAGCGGCGCGGCATGTCGCCCCACTCCATCTTCCAGATAACCTTCGGCGCCTGCGGCTACGAGACGCGCGTCTGGCTCAACGGGCGCCCCTTGAAGACCATCGAGGGCGAGGAAGTCCACTACGGCGAATACACCTCCTTCTCTTACGAGATCCGCCGCGCCACCCTGCGCCAGACCAACCGCATCACGGTCCGCATCGCCGACACGATGGACGCCGAGATTCCGCGCGGCAAGCAGCAGTCGCACGTCTACAAGCGCGGCGGCATCTGGTATCAGACCTACACGGGCGCCGTCCGCAGCGTGTGGCTGGAGACGGTCGAGCGCAACCGCCTGCGCTCGCGCATTGGCGTGCAGAGCGTCATCGAGGACCGGCTCCTGCGCTTTAACCTCTCGACGCGCATCCGCGACCCCGGCGACTATACCCTCCGGCTGAAGGTCTACGAGCGCGCCCGGCCCGGCTCGGAGCCCCTCGCCTCGTCCGACTTCCCGCTCCGCTTGGAAGCCGGGCAGAAGATGCAGCGCGTCGTGCTGGAGGTGCCGGCCGCGCGACCCTGGTCGCCCGAGGAGCCGAACCTCTACCTGCTCGTCGCGCAGCTCGTGGACGAGCACGGCCACGCCGCGCAGATCGAGTCGCACTTCGGGCTCCGCAAGGTCGAGGCGCGGGGGCGCTTCGTCTACCTCAACAACCAGCCCGTCTACCTCGACGGCATCCTCTACCAGCCGGGCACGGCCACCTACGAAGAGATGCGCCTCCACATGCGCGCGATGAAGGCTCTGGGCTGCAACCTCGTCCGCGTCCACATCGCCGGCATCGACCCGCGCATCTACAACCTCGCCGACGAGATGGGGATGCTCCTCTGGGTCGAGGTGCCGAGCCCGCACAGCTCAAGCCGGCGGAGCCGCCAGAACCACCAGGCGGAGCTTTTGCGGATGCTCGCCCTCATCGAGTCGCACCCGTCGGTCATCATCTGGAGCCTGTACAACGAGGACTGGGGCGCGCAGGATATCGCCACCAACCCCGAGACGCGCCGCTACATCGTGGACACCTACCACTACATGCAGATAGAGCACCCTCAATTTCTGGTGGTGGACAACGACGGCTGGCAGCACATCTCCGCGGAAGGCCGCCTGAAGTCGGACCTTTTGACGGCGCACCTCTACACGCCGGACCTCGAACGCTGGCGCGAGCTTCTGGACCGCCTGACGCGCGGCGAGACGGAGGGCGTGGCGGCCTTCCCGCTCGTCGTCGGCGACCCCTTCTTCTACCGCGGGCAGGTGCCGCTGGTGGTGAGCGAGTGGGGCGGCTTCGGCTTCTCCGACTACGGCGGCCCGACCGAGGCCGGCGAGCGGGCCGAGCGCATCCGCCTCTTCAAGCGCGAGCTGCGCAAGCGCCCCATCGCCGGCGACGTGTACACGCAGGCCACCAACATCGAGGACGAGCGCAACGGCCTGATAGACCCGCAGACCGGCGAACTCTCCGTCCCGCCCGGCGTCCTCGCCTCCCCCGACCCTGAGTCACGCGGCTGAGATTAGCGAACACGGGTTTTAAAGCGTCCTTGCCACCGGGCGAACCCGCGTGAGAATCTTAGGGCCGACCCATGAAGCAAACGCGAGCAGAGAACGGCAATCCCGACGGCGCCCGCCCTCGTCCATCGACAGAACCTTGCAGCATCATTGTCGGCGACGCGTTGACGGAACTCGCCGGATTCCCCGACAACTTCTTCCAATGCTGTGTCACGAGCCCGCCCTACTGGGGCCTGCGCGATTACGGGATTGAAGGACAGATAGGCGCGGAGATGTCGCTCGACGACTACGTCGGGAAACTGGTTTCAGTTTTCCGGCAAGTGCGCAGAGTCCTGGCCGACGACGGCACGCTTTGGCTTAACATCGGGGATTCGTACACGAGCGGCGGGCGGACCTGGCGCGACACGGATAAAAAGAACCGGGCGCGGGCGATGAGTTATCGCGCCCCGACGCCGGAAGGGCTGAAGCCGAAAGACCTCATCGGCGTGCCCTGGCGCCTCGCCTTCGCGCTCCAGGCCGACGGCTGGCACCTCCGCTCGGACATCATATGGCACAAGCCGAACTGCCAGCCCGAGTCCGTCAAGGACAGGCCGACGCAGGCGCACGAATACCTGTTCCTGATGTCGAAGTCGGAGCGGTATTACTACGATTACGAAGCCATCAGAGAGCCGACGAAGGAGAAGAACGGGTTCAGGAACAGGCGCACGGTGTGGTCACTCAACACCGAAGCCTTCAAGGAAGCACACTTCGCGGTCTTCCCCACCTCGCTCGTGAGGCCGTGCATTCTCGCCGGCAGCAGGCCCGGCTCTACGGTGCTGGACCCGTTCTTCGGTTCCGGGACGGTCGGAGAGGTTTGCGCCGAGGAGGGAAGGCGTTGCGTCGGGGTTGAATTGAATCCCGGGTACGCGGAAATCGCCCGCAAAAGGCTCGCCAGAGGAAGCTCGGCAACTCAGCTTTCAGTTATTAAATCGTCGGCGGGGAAACTCCACCTCGCATGAACGAAGCAGTTTTCAATGTCGATGCTTCTGATTTGCAGCTTTCGCTCTGTGCCGCCGTCAAAATAAAGCTGAAAGAGTAAATGGCCGCCCGCATCGCGCACGTCACAATAACCGGGCTTGGGATGTTGTCTGCTGTCGTGCATCATGCGGAGAGTTCCGCCCGACGCACGCTGTAGAAGAGCTTTCGGTATCTCTACCAACTCGTATTCCCACGCGGCGGGGGCTTTGGAGACCGTGCGAAGGGCAAGAATCCGGTCGTAAGATTCCATGTGAGAGAAGAACTGTTCCCTGAGCCCAATCAAATCTTTCTCATCATCCCCCCACTGACCTTTGCCTAACTCCATAAACTTCGAGACGTGTACGGAGCGTCGTTTAATGCCCTTGTCGGCCTGCGTCTTGAGCGAGAACCTGACGCCGCCGATGGTGATGTCGTGGCCGCGGTTGCCTTTGCGGGCCAGCTCGGCGGCCACGCCGCAATGATTCGACGCCCGCTCCAGCAGGTATTCAAACTTATCTTTCGAGAACGGCTCGCGCGAGAAGCAATGATGGAGGCGCAAGGCGTCTCCGACTTCTTGGAGCAGGCAATCAGAGACGAGGTCCGACCGTTCGTCGCGTTCGTATTTGTGCGCCCTGCGGAATTGACCAACTATTTCTTCAATCCAGCCGAGCTGGCTTTCCGACAATTCCGGCAGCAGCCCCGCCAGATGATTGATGCGCTCTCGTTTCTCTCGCCCAGTGTTACGGGACACGCTTTAAGCCCCTCCGCCGATTTCCCCCACCTCCTTGTGAACTCGACCGGGCCGACCCAGCCCTCTGTGTTTAATTTTGCTCCTCGTCGTACTCGACATCTCCGGGAGGCGTGGCGCCGGCCGCGGCGGGCGTCGGCTTGAGGATAAGGGCGGGGATGTCGGAGCTGCGGACGAGGGCGTTGAAGGCGCGCAGGTCGTCGGTCATGAGCTTGTTGAGTTGGCGAAGTTGCGCGTCGATGCGGGCGGCCAGCTCGTCGTAAAGCTCGTAGGACTGCTGGGTGGGCTGGGCGTCGGCGCCCGCGACGATGGCGCCGAGGGCGGCCAGCTTGTTGTTGAGCTTGATGGGGAAGTTCAGCGGGTCCTGGCTGCTCTGGTTCTTCGTCTGGTACAGCTCCTCTTCGACGGCCTGAAGTCTCCCGTTAAGCTCGCCGCCGCTCTTGACGACCGGCGCGGCGTTCGGCTGGTCGGCGACGCGCTTGAGCAAATCATCCAACTGCCGCCGCACGTCCCTCACCTGCGCCACCGCGCTGTGCGTCTCGGTCAGCTTGTCTCTTATCTTCAAAAGGAGCGCGAGCTGCTTGTTGAAGTCCTCCTGCGTCGTCTGGAGGCGCGGGTCTTTCCTGATTTCGAAACTCTGCGTGAGCGTCTGGCCGTCGGCGGTGAGGCGGACCTGATAGACGCCGGGCGCGGCGCGCGGCCCCCGCACGTTGCCGCCCCAGAGAATCATGCCGGGGAAGTTGGCGGCGTCCGTGTAGCGCATGTCCCAGATGAAGCGGTTGAGGCCGGCTTCGGTCATGACGCGCGGCTCGCGCGGCTGGCCGAACTGCGAGGACTCTTCGCCGGACGGCGCCTCGGGCGGGGCGGCCGGCGGCTGCGAGACCTGCGCGGCGCCGGGGGCGGTCGAGGTGCCCTGCTGGCCGGCGGTCCCGCCCGCGGGCGTCGGCGTCGGGCGCGGCGGGGCCTTGGCGGTGAACTTGCGCACGCTCTTGCCCGAGGGGTCGAGGAATTCGAGCGTCACGTCGGTCGTCGGGCGCGACTTGAGGTAGTAGTAGACGACGACGCCGTTGGGCGGGTTCGAGCCGATGGTGACGGTCGGCGGCAGCGTGATGCCGCCCGCGCCCGGCATCCGGTAGGCGTCCTCGGGCTTGAGCAGGGCCGTCTGCCCCTGCCCGGCGCGCATGGCGTCGGTCAGTTGATGAAGGACGGTCAGGTCGTCGAGGACCCAGAAGGAGCGCCCTTGAGTTGCGACGACGAGGTCGCGGTCGCGCTTGTGGACGGCGAGGTCGGTGATGGGTACGTAGGGCAGGTTGAGCTGGAAGGGCTGCCAGCGTTCGCCGTCGTCGAAGGAGATGAACATGCCCGTCTCGGTGCCCGCGTAGAGCAGCCCCCGCTTGGCGGTGTCTTCGCGGACGACGCGCGTGAAGGCGCCGTCGGGGATGCCGGCGTCAATCTTCTTCCACGTCTTGCCGTAGTCGTTCGTCTTGTAGAGGTAGGGCTTGAAGTCGTCGTGCTTGTACATCGTGGCGGCGACGTAGGCCGTGGCCGAGTCGTGCGGCGAAGCCTCGACGGAGTTGATTTGAATCCACTCCGGCATGGGCTTCGGCGTGACGTTCGCCCACGTCTTGCCCGAGTCGCGCGTGACCTGCACGAGCCCGTCGTCGGTGCCGGCCCAGATGACGCCGCGCGTGACGGGTGACTCGGCGACGGTGAAGATGGTGTCGTAGTACTCGACGCTCGTGTTGTCCTTCGTAATCGGCCCGCCCGTCGGCCCCTGCTTCGACTTGTCGTTGCGCGTCAGGTCGGGCGATATCACCTCCCACGACTGGCCCTCGTTGGTGGAGCGGAAGAGGTGGTCGCCCGCGGCGTACAGGGTGCCTCCATTCGAGGTGTCGTGCGGCGAGAACAAGATGGGGTAGTTCCACTGGAAGCGGTACTTCATGCCCTCGGCGCCCCAGCCCATCGGGTTGTCGGGCCAGACGTTGACGGCGCGCAGTTGCTTCGTGCGGTGGTCGTAGCGCGTCAGGTAGCCGCCGTAGGAGCCGGCGAAGACGACGTTCGAGTCGCCGGGCTTGGGCGCTATCCAGCCCGACTCGCCGCCGCCCACGTCGTGCCACGCGTCGGGGCCGATGCCGAAGTCCTCGGTGCGGCTGCGGATGCTGATGGTCGAGTTGTCCTGCTGCGCGCCGTAGATGTTGTAGGGGAAGTCTTCGTCGAGGGCGACGCGGTAGAACTGGGCGGTCGGCTGGTCCTGCTCGGTCCAGGTGCGGCCGCCGTTGAAGGAGACGTTGGCGCCGCCGTCGTTGCCTTCAATCATGCGCTGCGGGTCGTTGGGCGCTATCCAGAGGTCGTGGTTGTCGCTGTGGGGCGTGCCGATCTGGTTGAAGGTACGGCCGCCGTCCGTGGACTTGTGGAAGCCGACGTTGAGGACGTAGACCGTCTCGGGGCTCTGCGTGTCGGCGTAGATGCGCGAGTAGTACCACGCGCGCTGGCGGAGGTTGCGCGAGTCGTTCGTCTTGGCCCACGTCCGGCCGCCGTTCTCGGAGCGGAAGATGCCGCCGTCCTCGGCCTCGACGATGGCCCAGACGCGTTCGGGGTTGGCGGGCGAGACGGTGACGCCGATTTTGCCGACCATGCCGCGGGGCATGCCCGGCATGCGCGTCAACTCGGTCCAGGTGTCGCCGCCGTCGGTGGACTTGAAGAGGCCGCTGGTGGGGCCGCCGCTCTCGAAGCCCCACGGGCGGCGGATGACTTCCCAGAGCGCGGCGTAGAGGACGTTGGGGTTCGAGGGGTCGAAGGCGAGGTCGATGGCGCCGGCCTTCGGGCCGCGGTAGAGGACCTTCTCCCACGTCCGGCCGCCGTCCTTCGAGCGGAAGACGCCGCGCTGCTCGTTCGGGCCGAAGGCGTGCCCGATGGCGGCGACGTAGACGAGGTCGGGGTTCTTCGGGTGCACGCGCACGCGCGAGATGTGGCGCGTGTCTTCGAGCCCGGTCTTCTTCCACGTCTTGCCAGCGTCCATCGACTTGTACATCCCGTCGCCGTGCGAGACGTTGCCGCGCAAAGTCTCCTCGCCCATGCCGGCGTAGATGACGTTCGGGTCCGCCTCCGAGACGGCGACGGCGCCGACCGAGCCGGTCTTGAAAGTCTGGTCGCCCAGGGGCTCCCAGTTCACGCCGCCGTCGGTCGTCTTCCAGACGCCGCCGCCCGTCGAGCCGAAGTAGTAGACGAAGGGCTGCGACGGGACGCCCGCGACCGCGGCCACGCGGCCACCGCGGAAGGGGCCGATGTGCCGGTAGGCGAGCGG
Source organism: Pyrinomonadaceae bacterium (assembly GCA_035941045.1). Taxonomy (GTDB): domain Bacteria; phylum Acidobacteriota; class Blastocatellia; order Pyrinomonadales; family Pyrinomonadaceae; genus QHXN01. The sequence goes on from DASZEK010000196.1 coordinate 17,548, forward strand.
GCGGAACGAATCGCGCGTCGCGGTCTGGCCGGCGCCCGCGGCGCGCTGTTGGCCGGGGGGCTGCTGACCCTCCTGCGCGTGGGCGACGAGGAGAAGGTTGAAGGCGGCGGCGAGCGAGACGGCCCGCGTGAGAAGACGTGCCCTGTTCATGGCTTCAGAAGAACCCTCCGGCGTTCGCTATTCGTCTGTTGAAAGCTTTGGTTAACGGCAGCGCGTTTGCCCGACACTATATGGCCTTTCGCTTCCGAGAGTAAAGTGCATTTCCAGTTCTCGGTTGTCAGTCCTGCGGTCTTTGGTATTTACTGACAACCGATAGCTTGAAGGCTGACAACTTTTTTTCGGAGGTGAGGATGGGCGCAGAGATAAGGCTCTCGAAGGAGTTGACGCCGGAGGAGTGGCGGGCGCTATTCGCGTGGGGCGAGAAGATATTCGGCGTGGAGGACCTGAACTACCGTTGGCGGCCGAAGGAGTGGCACTTCATCGTCGAGGAGGAGGGGCGTCCGCTGGCGCACGTCGGGGTGGCGAAGGTGTCGGTGAGTGTGGGCGGGCGCGGGATGACGGTCGGGGGCGTCGGCGGCGTCGTGAGCACGCCGGAGGGGCGGGGCCGCCGCCTCGTCCACGACGCGATGCGGCGCGCGGCCGACTTCATCTGCGGCGAGCTCGGGGCCGAGGCCGGGATGCTCTTCTGCCTCGACCGGCTCGTCGCCTTCTACGCGCGGCAGGGCTGGCGGCTGCTCGAAGACGAGGTCGAGTTCGAGCAGCCCGAGGGACGGACGGTCTCGCCGCACTTCCGCTCGATGGTGCTGCCGTGCGGCGGGCGCGAGTGGCCGGCGGGCCGAGTCGAGATTGACGGTCTTCCGTGGTGAGAGGTGGAGAGATGAAAGCCCCGCAGGGGCGTGATGGAAAAGCCAGGGGCAGAGCGAACGCCAGTGAGCGCCGCCCCTGGAACCGACGCGGATATGCGTGGAGCCCTGAAAGGGCGGCATAATCTATGCCGCCCTTTCAGGGCTCCAACATTTCGCCGACGCGGACCAGGGGCGTTGCCCCTGGCTATTGCATGACGCCCCTCCGGGGCTTTGCAAACCGGCTCTGACTACTTTTTCTTCCGTTACGGCTTCTGCCCTTTGTTGTCTCCGCCGCGCTTGCGCTCGATGCGCACGCGGGGGAGGCGGATGCCGTCGGCGAGGCGCTGGAGCTTGGCGAGGTCAACGCTGCCGACGACGTTGATGACCGTCACCTCCTTGGCGTTAACGGCGAGGATGACGAGCCCTTCGACGCGGTCGCCCTCGCGCGCCGCGTAGACCTCGGCGTCGTCGAAGTCGTCGCCGCGGTTCTTCAGGCTCATCACGCGCGACCAGCCCGGCCCGCTCAACTGGCTCCGTATCTGCGCCAGGTCCGACTCCGCGTACTGCCCCGCCGCCTTGAACTCGTAGCTGCGGACGTAGAGGCCGCGCAGGCCCTTGATTAACTCCTTGATGCCCTTCTCCTCGTCGTCGTCTTTGTCGAGGACGCCGCCGGCGAGATTGATGAGCAGGCTGTCTATCTCGACGTTGACCGCCTCGACGGCCTTCGGGCCGAGCTGGTCGAGGCTGTCGAGCCGGATGCGCCCGCGGTCCTGCGCCGACGCGGCGGCCGTGGCGGCGACGGTTAGAAAGATGGCGGCGATTGATTTCGATAAGCTTCGGAAAGTTCTTCTCATGATTGCTACCTCACCTCGAACCGTTGCGCTCCCCCGCGAAGGCGGAGCCGTGCTCGTCTGACCCGAGCGTCTTCCTCTGCACCTCTTTGAGCTTCGTGCCCGTCAGCCGCAGCGCGTTGACGAGCTGCGCCTTCACGCTGAAACCCCGCACCAGCGACGCGGCGACCTGCCCGTCCCCTTCGCCTTCCTTCTCTTCGGCCGGCTTCACGTAGACGGCGCTCGCCGCCGTCTTCCTCTTCGGCCGGACTTCGTGTTGTCGCCGGGGCTTTAAGGGAGTCTCGAAGGCGACCCTCTCGTCATGCACCGGGGGCGCGGGCGTAGAGACATCAGCGGGCGGCGCGGGCGCGGGAGCTTGCGAGGCGGCCTGTTGGGACTCCCGCACGGCCGGCCGTCGGAGGGCGACGAACGCGCCCGCGAGCAGCGCGAGCAGGAGCGCGGCGGCGACGGCGAGCCACGCCGGGCGCGTCCGACTCGCGCGCCGCGGCCCTTCGGCCGGCAGCTCAAGCGGCCTCGGCTCGTGCGCGAAGGCGCCGAGCAGTTCTTCGAGGCGCTCGACCTCCGCGTCCGTCTCGCCCGTCTTATCCCAGAGATAGTCGCTCATACGGCCGCGCCTCTCGTCCCCAGCTTCTCCCTCAACAGTTTCATCCCGCGGTGCAGGTTGACGCGGACCGACGCGGGTTGCAGCCCGGTCCGCGCGGCAATCTCCGACCCCGTCATCCCCTCGACCAGCCTGAGCACCAGCGTCTCGCGGTAGGCTTCCGGCAGCGACCGGATGACCTCAAGCGCCTCGGCGGCCTCGGCCGTCGGTCGCGCGGCGTGCGCCAGCTCCTCGTGCAACTCCTCCGTCTCGCGCGCCCGGCGGTAGAAGTCCACGGCGCGGTTGCGCGCAATCATCGCCACCCACGGGCCGAAGCGCGTGCAGTCGCGCAAGCCGTGCAGCTTCCTGAAGGCGACGAGGAACACGTCCTGCACCAAGTCGCCGACCTCGCCGTAGGGCACGCGCGCCAAAAGCACGCCGTGGACGAGCGGCGCGTAGAGGCCGTAGAGGCGCGAGAACGCCTCGCGGTCGCCCTCGCGCGCCGCCGAGACGAGCGCCGCGTCGGGGTGGCCCGCGTCCGCGTCCTCCTCGGCGCCCGCGAAGAAAAGTTGGGTTGTCGTCTCGGCCTCTAGCATTGACCCTTTACCGGCGTACGCATCTAAAGACGCCGCCGGGCCGCGGAGTGTTAACGGGCAGCAATCTTTCCTGAAGAACGGGCGCGGGGCGGGAGAAGTTCGGGTGAGGTGCAAGTCTTCAGTTATCAGCGTTCGGAAAGCCCCGCAGGGGCGCCATGTAATAGCCTGGGGCAGAGTGAGGGCCGAAGGCCCGAGCGCCGCCCCAGGACACGGGCGCGTCAACGCGTGGAGCCCTGAAAGGGCGAGATAACATATGCCGCCCTTTCAGGGCTCCGCATATTTCACCACATGTTCCTAGGGCGGCGCTCACTTCGCTCGCTCTGCCCCAGGCTATTGCATGGCGCCCCTGCGGGGCTTCACTGATCTGTAGGCTCAGAAAATCGTGTAAATGAAGGGCGCCAGCGCCGAGGTCTGCGCGAAGACGAGCAGGGCGCCGAGCAGCAGCAGCACGACGACGATGGGCAGCAGCCAGAGCTTCTTGTTCTGCCGCAAAAACTGCCAGACCTCGCCGGCCATCGAGAGCTTGCCCATCTCCTCCTCCTCGACTCTGAATCCTTCTCAGAACAGCCGCTCGAACTGCTCCCTCGTCTGCCTCGTCCGTATGCGCTCCGTCCAGTAACTCTCGGCGCGCGGGCCACGCCTGCGCAGCGGGTCGCGCCCGACGAGGCGCGAGACGACCCCGTAGGGCGTCAGCAGCCCGTAGTAGGTAAGCGACAAAAGCACGCGGCTGTTGACGTAGCCGAGCACGGCCGCCAGGCGCATCCAGGCCGTGTGAAACGCCCCGGCCGCCGCCGGCACGAAGAGCCCCGCGACGACGAGCAGGCCGCCGAGCGTGCCGAAGACGGCGACGACGCCCATGCGCCCGCGGTACACGTTCCACGCCGCGATTAAAAGCAGCACGGCGGCCACGACGAGCGCCGACTTGCGCGCCTGCGCCCTCGTGACCGCGCCGCCCGCGGCGTGCGCGCCCGTGTCGCGCGGCTCAATCAAGCTGGAACTCCTCCTGCCACGAAACATCTTCGGAGAGCGCGCTCTCGCCCTGCTCCGTCTTCAACAAGACGAACTCGCCGACGACGAGCGCGTCCATCTCCGTCCGCATGAAGCAGGCGAACGCCTCCGAGGGCGTGCAGACGATAGGCTCGCCCCGCACGTTGAAGCTCGTGTTGACGAGCACGGCGCACCCCGTCAGTTGCTCGAAGGCCGACAGCAGCTCGTGATAGAGCGGGTGCTCCTCGCGCCTCACGGTCTGGACGCGCGCCGAGTAGTCAACGTGCGTCACGGCCGGGATGGTCGAGCGCGGCACGTTCAACTTATCAATCCCGAAGCGCGCCTCCTCCTCCTTTGTCATCTCCCGCCGCAAACTCTCGCGGACGGGCGCGACGAGGAGCATGTAGGGCGAGTCCGCATCCAGCTCGAAGTAGTCCGACACGCGCTCGCGAAGGACCGAAGGCGCGAAGGGGCGGAACGACTCGCGGAACTTAATCTTGAGATTCATCTGCGACTGCATGCGGGGCGAGCGCGGGTCGCCGAGGATGGAGCGCGCGCCCAAAGCGCGGGGGCCGAACTCCATCCGGCCCTGAAACCACCCGACGACCTTCTCCTCCGCCAGCAGCCGCGCCACCGCCCCGGCCAGCTCCGCCCGCGGCACTCGCCGGTAGCGCGCGCCCAACGTCACCAAAGACTCCTCTACCTCCTCGGCCGTGAACTCCGGCCCCAAGTACGAGCCCGACATCCCGTCCGACGAGCCGCGGCAGACCTCGGCCACGTCCCTCCCACGGCCTAAGTACTGATGCCAGACCGAGAGCGCCGCGCCGAGCGAGCCGCCCGCGTCGCCCGCCGCCGGCTGAACCCACACGCTCTCGAACGGACCTTCGCGCAGGATGCGGCCGTTGCCGACGCAGTTGAGCGCCACGCCGCCCGCGAGGCAAAGATTCCGCTCGCCCGTCACCTTGTGGGCGTGCCGCGCCATCCTCAGCATCGCCTCCTCCGTCACCTCCTGCACGGAGCGCGCGAGGTCCATCTCGCGCCGCGTCAACTCGCCCTCGGGCTTGCGCGGCGGCCCGCCGAACAGTCGGTCGAACGCCTTGTTCGTCATCCTCAGGCCGGCCGCGAAGTCGAAGTACTTCATGTTGAGGCGCAGAGAGCCGTCCTCGCGCAAATCGACCAGCTCGTCGAGGATGAGCTTGACGTAGCGCGGCTCGCCGTACGGCGCGAGGCCCATCACCTTGTACTCGCCCGAGTTGACGCGGAAGCCCGTGTAATAAGTGAAGGCCGAGTAGAGCAGGCCCAGGGAGTGCGGGAAGCGAAGCTCGGCCAGCAGGTGCAGCTCGTTCCCCCGCCCGTAACCGTAACTCGAAGTCGCCCACTCCCCGACGCCGTCCATCGTCAGCACGGCCGCCGACTCGAACGGCGACGGGAAGAAGGCCGACGCGGCGTGCGACTCGTGATGCTCCGTGAAGAGGACCTTGCCCTTGAAGCCGGACTGCTCCGACACCTGCTCGCGTATCCAGAGTTTTTCACGCAGCCACAAAGGCATCGCCATCAGGAACGAGCGCAGGCCGCGCGGCGCGTAGTCGATGTAGGTCTCCAGCAGCCGCTCGAACTTGAGCAGGGGCTTGTCGTAGAAGGCGACGTAGTCAAGCTCCTTCGGCGTGATGCCGGCATGTTTCAGGCAGAACTCGACCGAGCGCGCCGGGAAGCGGTGGTCGTGCTTCCTGCGCGTGAACCGCTCCTCCTGCGCGGCGGCCACCACCCGCCCGTCGCGCACGAGGCACGCCGCCGAGTCGTGGTAATAAGCCGAGATGCCGAGTATGTGCATGGCAGGCCAACTTCGAAAAGAGTGGGATTATCGCCCCTCGCACGCCGACTCGGCAACCACGGCCGCGCCCGTCATTCGCCGCCGCCGCCCGCGAGGCGCCGCACCGTCTCCAGCGTGTCTATCTCCTCGGGGCTCTTGTCGTCGCGCAGGCGCAGGATGCGCGGGAAGCGCAGCGCGTAGCCGCTCTTGTGCCGCTTCGACTCCTGCACCAAGTCGAAGGTGACTTCCAGAACCATCTTCGGCTCGACGACGCGGACGCGCCCGTGCGCGAACTCTTGCAGGGTGTGCGCGCGGAACCACTCGGTCAACTCGGCCAGCTCAACGTCCGTCAACCCCGAGTAAGCCTTGCCGACGTTAAGCAGCTCGGGGTCTTCTTCCGAGCGGCGGACGGCGAAGGTGTAGTCCGACAGAAGGTGTCGCCGCTTCCCGTGCCCGACCTCGACGGCCGTCACCACCACGTCGAGCGACGCCAGCGCCCGCTTCAGCTTCAGCCACTCGCGCCCGCGCTTGCCCGGCTTGTAGCGCGACCGCGGGTCTTTAATCATCAGCCCCTCGTTGCCGCGCGCCCGCGCCGCGTCGAACAACTCGTCGAGCGTCGCCACCTCCGTCACCCGCCTCGCGTCCGAAAGCCTGACGGCCGCCTCCGACTCCTGCGCGACGAGACTTTCGAGCACGCGCCTGCGCTCCGCCAAAGGTTCTTCCGTCAACACGCGCCCGCCCGCGTAGAGCAGGTCGTAGGCGACGAGCGCCACGGGGACCGACGCCAGCAGTTCTTCCGAGACGGTCTTGCGCCCGAGCCGCTTTTGCAGCTCAAGGAAGGCGAGGATTTGCGCGCCGCGCACGGGCACTATCTCGCCGTCGATGACCGCGTCCGTCGGAAGCGCCAGGAGCGGCGCGACCAACTCCGGGAAGCGGTGCGTCACCTCGTCGAGCGTGCGCGTGTAGAGCGCGACGCGGCCCCCTTGGACGTGGGCCTGCGCGCGGATGCCGTCGAACTTGTCCTCGACGAAGAACTCCTCGGGCATCGTGCGCGCCACGTCCTTGAGGTCGGCGGCCGGCGTCGCCAGCATGAACTTGATGGGGTGGAACAGTCGCATCCCCGCGCCCTCAAGCTCCCCGCGCCGCGCTCTCACGGCCGTCTCGCCGATGTCGCCCGTCAGCATGTTGACCTGCGCGACCGCGCCCAGCTCGCGCCCGAACGCGCGCGCGACGGCGTCTTCGACAAGTCCCTCCTTCAACCCGATGCGGAGGTCGCCGACCAGAAGCTTCACCAGATACTTGGCTTCGAGCGGCGTCGCGTTTGTGAGCGCGCCGACCAGCAGCGCCTTCTTGTTCTTCGTACCGCGCGTCCCGCTCAACGTCTCGAAGAGCATCTGCACGGCCGAGAGCGTGAGCGTCGGTTTGTCCCGCGCGCCGCGAGTCTCGGCGAACGCCTCGAAGGCCACGTCGCCCGAGTCGCCCAAGCGGACGTAGCGCGGGCGCAGGTTCTCGACCTCCAGCCCCGTCACCTCGCTCACCGCGTCGCGCAGCATCCCGCCGCCGACGTTCGTCGTCCGCGCGTCGTGCATCGGAAAGACGTGGCCCGCGAAGTAGCGCGCCGCCAGACACAAGTCCTCGTCGCCGAGCCCGTCGAAGTAAGCCCCCAACAGCGCCGCCTTCTCCAGCTTCTTCGTCGTCGCCCCGACGCGCTCGGCCGCCTCCGCGAACCCCTGAAGCGTCGCGCCCGCCGACTCGGCCGCCTTTGAGTTCTTCTTTCTCGTCATTCGACTTCGGCCGTCATCAACTCGTTCGCCACCCGCACGGCCTCGCGCTCGTTGGGTTCGCCGAAGAGTTCGGGGTGGATGATGCGGGAGAGGATTTCGGCGCCTTCGACGACGCGGGGGCCGGGGCGGCTGAAGTAGGAGGTGGCGTCAACGGCCCAGACCTGGCCCGAGCGGACGGCAGGCAAATCGTGCCAGCCGCGCGGCAGTCGCGCGGAAGAGAGCGCGCGCAGGGTGTCTTCCTTGTAGTAGCCGCAGGGCGCGAGGACTATCCTCTCGGGCGCGTAAGTCTCAAGCTCTTCGGCGGTCGTCGTGCGCGACTTGGCGCCGGGCTGGCCGAAGCTTGAGTCGCCCCCGGCGAAGGCGACCTGCTCGGGCACCCAGTGGCCGGGCGAGAAGGGCGGCTCCAGCCATTCGAGGACGAGCGTCCGGGGCCGTCCGTCGGCTTCGGTGAGGAGGACGGCGAGCGCGTCGAGGCGCACGGTCAGCTCGCCGATTAAAGTCTCGGCCTCCTGCTCGCGGCCGGTCAGCTCGCCGACGGTGCGGACGGTGTCGAAGATGTCGCGGATGGTGTTCGGCTCAAGGGAGACGACGCGGGTGTCGCCTTCCAAAACGCTCGCCGCCTGTCGGACGGTCTTGTAGCTGACGGCGCAGACTTCGCAAAGCTCCTGCGTGATGACGAGGTCAGGCTTCAGCTCCTTTAGAAGCTCTTCGTTCAGGTCGTAGATGGAGCCGTGGCCGTCGAGCTGCGAGCGGACGGCGTGGTCTATCTCGCGGCTCGACATCGTGGCGTGCGAGATGCGGCTGGCGGTCAGGACCGGCTTGCCGACGACCGAAGGCGGGAAGTCACATTCGTGCGTGACGCCGACGAGCGAGTCTTCGAGGCCGAGGGCGCAGACGATTTCGGTCGCCGACGGCAGCAGCGAGACGATGCGCGGCGCGGTCCTGGTCATGACGGTTGAATCCCCTTTCCCTTCGTCCCCTTCAAGCTCGGACGAGGGTTGCGCAAGGCCGGCGCGGCTGTCAAGAAGGCGCACGCCTTTTGAACCGGCGCTGGCGAGGGGGTACAATCCGCCTGTTGAGATTCGGAGCTTTAACGGAGGTCAGAGCGGATGCAGGAGCCGGGCGGTCTGCGCGTCGAGGGGATTGTTGACCACATCGCCGTCGAGTCGGAGGACTTGCGGCGCGACGTTTCGGAGTACGAGCGCCTCGGCTTCCGCGTCGAGACGCTTTACGACGACTGGGCGATGGTGCGCGACGCGCGCGGCTTCGGGGTGGCGCTGCTGCCGCCGGGCTCGAAGCACCCGCCGCACCTCGCCGTCCGCGTCGAGACGCGCGACGCGCTCGAAGAGGCGGCCCGCCGCGAGAACCGGCCCGTCCGAGAGCACCGCGACCGCTCGCTCTCCTTCTACACGCGCGGCGTCGGCGGCCGCGCGCTCGAAGTCATCTACTACCCGCCGGAATTTAAACAGCCGTAAGATGCCAACCGTCCTCCTCGTCTTCGAGTTCCTAGGGACGGGCGAGCTGATGATCATCGCCGTCGTGGCGCTGATTATTTTCGGGCCGCGGAAGCTGCCCGAAATCGGCCGCTCGCTGGGCCGCGCCATGTCCGAGTTCAAGCGCGCCTCCGAGGACTTCAAGCGCACGTGGGAGTACGAGGTCGAGCTTGAGCAGCGGGGCGCGGCGCCGACGCAGCCGGCCGGCGGCGGCGTCGAGGGCATGTCGGGCCACGTGGCCGCGGGCGAGATTGGCGCGGGCGGAGCCGCGACGGTGGCGAGGGGTTCCGCCTGGGACGCCGCGCAGGTTGACGAAGCCGAAGACGCGGCCGTAACGCACTACGACGACGCGCAGCCCGACGCGCTCAAAGCCCTCGGCGAAGACCCGGCGACCCGGTCGCAACAGTCGCGAGGCGACGCGGGGCCGGGCGAGCCGCGCGACTCCTGAAGCAAATGTCTTCAACCCCCCTTCTGGACTCTGACGAGGAGGAGAACGGCGAGCGGCAGCTCGGCGGCCAGATGTCCTTCCTCGAACACCTGGACGAGCTGCGCCGCCGACTCATCCGCTCGCTCCTCTTCGTCTTCCTCGCCCTCGTCTTCTGCTGGTTCGTCTCCGACCGCATCTACAACTTCCTCTCCATCCCCATCCGCCGCGCGCTCGCCGAAGCCGCGCAGCGCCCCGTCCCGCTCGAAGGCGTCTCGGGCGGCGTGGACGTGCTGCCGCTCGGCGCGCTCCAGGACGGCGACTCCGGCCGCTACGTCTTCGCCGAATCAACCAAGCTCGGGACGAGCGTCATCCCGGCGGGCGCCTCCGTCATGGCGCGCGTCGCGAAAGACGTGCAGGGGCGCACGGGCGTCTTCACCGACGAGCCCATCTTCGCCGGCCAAACCGTCATCCCGAAGGGCGTGCGCCTGCCCGTTGACCTCTCGGCCGAGCCCGGCGGCCTGCCCGGCATCGAGGAGAAGCTGGTGGTGAGGACGGCGATGGAACCCTTCTCGCTCTACCTCTCCGTCTCGCTCTACGCGGCCATCTGCCTGTCGGTGCCCTTCCTGCTCTTCCAGGTCTGGGGCTTCGTCTCGCCGGGCCTCTACCCGCACGAGCGCGGCTACGCCGTCCCCTTCGTCTTCATGTCGAGCGTCTCGTTCGTCCTCGGCGCGGCCTTCGCCTACTACGTCCTCTTCCCGCCGGCCGCCCGCTACCTGCTCGGACTCGGCCAGGACTTCCGCCTCTTCCTCAACGCCTCCGACTACTTCGACTTCATCGTCATCATCATGCTGGCGATGGGCGTCGTCTTCCAGATGCCGGCCGTCACCTACGTCCTCTCCCGCATCGGCCTCGTGGACGCCCGCTTCCTGCTGCGCCACTGGCGCCTCGCCACCATCATCATCCTCATCGCCGCCGCCGTCCTCTCGCCCACCAACGACATCCCCAACATGATGCTCTTCGCCGCCCCCATGATCGTCCTCTTCGTCATCTCCGTCCTCGTCGCCTACCTCTTCGCCCGCCCCCGCCGCACGGAATAAGAATGGGTTTTGGGTGTTGGGTGCCGGGTTTTGGTTAGAGACACCTTCTTCCCCAAAACCCGGCACCCAACACCCAAAACCCAGCCGCAGGCGGGCAACTAAAAGGGCTCTTTCCCGCATCTTGACTGTGTCTCTCGTCAGGTTCTAAAATCGGCCGCGAAAGTCAGGCGATGGCTGGATTTAGCCGGGGGGAGACGAGCCCCGCTGAAGGCGTCCGGCGTCGCCCTTTTCGTGACCGGACTTTCGTCAAGCCTTTAATTCTTTGGTGCACCCGCAAAACAGGAGTTCTAAAGCGATGGCCCGCCAACTGTGGACCCGTTCTCTGGCCCTGGTCCTGGCCCTCTTGGTGCTCGCCCCCCCGGCAGCCCTGGCGCAGAAAGACAAGGACAAGAAGAGCAGCGCCGAGCAGGACATTTCCGAGCGCCCGCGCAACATCAAGAAGGAGAAGACCAACGTCTTCAAGAAGTGGGTGGACGAGGATGTCGCCTACATCATCACCGAGGACGAGAAGCGGGCCTGGAAGAAGCTCCAGACCGACGAGGAGCGCGAGAAGTTCATCGAACAGTTCTGGCGCCGCCGCGACCCGGACCCGGACACCGAGGTCAACGAGTACCTCGAAGAGCACTTCGAGCGCGTCGCCTACGCCAACGAGCACTTCGCCTCCGGCATCCCCGGCTGGAAGACCGACCGCGGCCGCATCTACATCATGTACGGCCCGCCGCACGAGAAGGAGACCCACCCCGCGGGCGGCAACTACGAGCGCCCCTCCTACGAGGGCGGCGGCTCGACGACCACCTACCCCTTCGAAATCTGGTTCTACCGCTACCTGCCCGGCGTCGGCTCCGGCATCGAAATCGAGTTCGTCGACCCGACCGGCACGGGAGAGTACCGCATCGCGCGCAACCCCTTCGAGAAGGACGCGATGCTCCACGTCCCCGGCGCCGGCCTGACCCTGAACGAACAGCTCGGGCTATCGTCGAAGGCCGACCGCATCACCGGCATGAGCGCCTTCGGCTACAGCGGCCCCGGCGCCCGCGCCCAGGACAGCCCCTTCGACTACCTCATCCGCCTGACGGACCTCAACCGCCCGCCGACGGTCAACGAGGTGCTTGAGAAGGGCCTCATCGAAGCCACGAGCGGCCCCGTGACCGAGGAGAGCGCCCTCGACGTGTCGGCCCGCGTGGACTTCTTCCGCGCCTCGGACGACCGCGTCATGACGGCGCTCACCATCCAGACCGACAACAGCGACCTCAAGTTCGAGAACGTCGGCGGCGTCGAGACGGCCCGCATGAGCATCTACGGCCGCGTCACGAACCTCGTCGGCCGCCGCGTCACGACCTTCGAGGACCCGGTCACGACCTCCGCCACGGTCGAGGAGATGCTGACCGTCAAGGACCGCAAGTCGGCCTACCAGCGCGTGCTGCCGCTCGCGCCCGGCAACTACAAAGTGGACCTCCTCATCCGCGACATCAACTCCGGCACGCAGCAGGTCAAGTCCATCGGCTTCGAGGTGCCGAAGTTCGCGCCCGACAAGCTGGCGACTTCGACGCTCGTCCTCGCCGTCAAGCTCCAGACCTTGAACGACCAGCTCCCCGGCATGTTCACCATCGGGCCGCACAAGGTCCTCCCGAACGTCTCGGGCGTCTACAAGCAGGGCCAGGACGTTGGCATCTACATGCAGATTTACAACGCCGGCATCGACCAGACGACGCTCCGCCCGTCGGTGGACGTGGAGTACGTGCTCAACAAGGATGGCAAGGAAGTCCTCCGCCAGCCCGAGGACTGGCGCGGGCTCTCCGACCCCGGCCAGCGCCTGACGCTCGCGCGCCTGCTGCCCGGCAACGCGCTCCCCGTCGGCGACTACGAGGTGACGATTCGCGTCCGCGACCGCGTCTCCGGCCAGTCGCTCTCGCCCTCGGCCAAGTTCTCGGTCCGCCCTAACAAGTAAACGCGGCGGCCCGCCTGACACCGGCGGCGCGCTCACTCCTTCGGGAGTTGAGCGCGCCGCTTTTTTTATTCCCCAAACCCCTGCCGCTGCGGCACAATGTTTAAGTGCCGGTGCCACACGCTCTCCGACCCGCAGGCCCCGCGGACCAGAAAGGACCCAAGGCAATGAGACTCAGCACAAGGCTCCTCGTGAGCTGCTTCCTGGCGGCCGTCACGCTCGCCTCGCAGCCGGCCGTCCTCCCGCCGCGCGCACGCGCGCAACAGAACCGCGCCGCCCGCGACATCGAAGAAGCTCTCGCCCGGCTCCGCCTCCACCCGCGCGACGCCTACCTGCAATACGCCGCGCTCCAGCTCGCGCGCCGCGCCGGCCGCTTCGAGTACGCGGCCGAGGAGGTGGCGCGCATCTCGGGCGCCGAGGACGCGGGCCGCCGCACCGGGACGCGACGCGCCGACGCCGACCTGCTCGGCCTCTTCACCGGCGCCCGCGCCGTTCAGGAGAGCTTGCAGCTCGACGCCATGCGCGTCGCCACGGGCGGCACCGGCCGACCCGCCCCAACAACCATGACGGGATGGCCCGCGGGCGCTACCGTGCTTAACGCGAACGTCGCCACGCCGCCCCGCTCAAGACAGGCCCGGCGCCGCGCGGCAGGCGCCAACCGCCGCCCCACGCCCGTCGTCGCCCCGACCCCGCCGCCCATGCAGGTGTTCGACTCGATGGGACGGCCCGTTGACCCGTCCCGGCTCGCGCCGCGCTTCCCCGCCGGAGAGACGGTCGCCGTCTCCCGCCTGACGGGGCCGACCATCAAGAGCCACCCGTGGGAGACGATGCTCAAGGGGCGCAAGCCCGAAGTCTCCGCCCTCTCGCGCAGCGTCCCCGAAGACTTCTACCTCGTCGAGTTCCGGGCACTCTCCAAACTCCTCGAAACGCTCGACGCCTCCGACCTGTGGGGCGCACACCTCTACAGTCAGGCTTACCGCGAGGCCGCGAGCCTCGACGCCTCCGACCGCCTCAAGCGCCAGCTCGCACTTCGCACCGAGCCGCTGCTCCGCCCCTTCTACGACCTCGCCGTTGAAGAAGTGGCCGCCGCAGGCAGCGACCCCTTCGTCCGCGAGGGCAGCGACATCACGCTCCTCTTCCGCCTCCGCCAGACCGCCCTCTTCCACGCGCGCGTTGACTCCTTCCTCGCCGAAGCCGAGCGCGAGCACGCGGGCGCCCGTCGCGAGACGGGCCAGTACCTCGGCGTCGAATACGTCCACCTTTACAGCCCCGAGCGCGACCTCTCGGTCGTCGCCGCCGACCCCGAGCCCGGCCTCCACGTCCGCAGCAACTCGCTCGCCGCCTTCCGCCGCGTCGTCGAAGCCGTCAAGGGCCGGCGCGAGAACGGAGAGCCCGTCCGCCGCCTCGGCGAGACGGCCGAGTTCCAGTACGTCCGCACGCTCCTGCCGCGCGGCGACTCACGCGAGGACGGCTTCTTCTACATGTCCGACGCCTTCGTCCGCCGCCTCGTCGGCCCCCAGCTCAAGCTGACCGAGCGGCGGCGCCTGCTCTGCTACAACCACCTCCGCATGATGGGCCACGCCGCGCTCCTCTTCCGCACGGAGCAGGGGCGCTGGCCCGCCTCGCTCGAAGAGCTTCAACGCATGGGCGCCTCGCCCGGTCTCTTCGGCGCCGCCCCGCTCGAATGCCCCGAGCACGGTCAGTACAAACTCTCCTCGGACGGCACGACCGGCTTCTGCACCCGCCACGGCCACGCCCTGCGGCTGACGCCCAACATCGAGATTCCCGCCGCCTCAGTCTCCGCCGAGGAGGCCAACCTCTACGCCGACTTCCTCGACGAATACAACGGCCTCTGGCGCACCTTCTTCGACCCCATAGCAATCCGCCTGCGCGTCTCGCCCGAGCAGTTCCGCGCCGAGACCATCATCCTGCCGCTTATCGACAACTCGGCCTACACGGGCCTCGCCGCGGCGCTCGGCGGCGGTGAAGGCGAACCGCTCGACGCGGCCCGCGTCGCCCCGCGCGACATCTTCACGATGGCCCTGCGCTTCAACAAGAGCCTCTACCTGCGCGAGCTGAGCCGCGCGCGGCCCGGCTCCGGGTCGGACTTCCTGCGCGAGATAGGCGTCCCGGCCGACATCGCCACGAAGCTGAACACGAACGAGTTCTTGTCCAAGGGCATCGACAGCCGCGTCGGCCTCCACATCTACGACGCGCGGCCGGCCTTCGACCTGAACACGTCGGAGATGCTCGGCGAGGTGGCGGCGATGGGCGCCGGGCGCGCGGGCTCCTTCGGCCTGGACGAGATGCTGATAGGCATGGCCGTCTTCTCGCTCAACTCGCCCGTCTACATCTCGGTGCCCGTCAGAGACGAGCGCGTCGTCGACCGCTACCTCGAAGGGCTCGACGCGGCGCTGGCCCTCTACGCGCGCCAGGGCAAGCGCAGCCGCTTCTTCGAGTTCGAGCAGGACTTCTACCGGTACACGCTCCCGCAGGGGCAGGCCGTGCGCTCCTTCGGCCTCAAGTTCGGGCCGCTCAAGCTGCGCTTCTTCTACACGCGCATCGGCGACCAGCTCTACGTCGCCAGCAAGCCCTTCATCCTCGAAGACCTCGCGGCCCTGCACGCCTCGCCCGCCCCCGCGCGCGGCCCGGACGAAGACGCCACGGGGCACGCCCTCGCGCGCGTCCGCCCCGAGAACTGGCGCGAGGTGTTGCCCGACTACCGGCTCGCCTGGGCCGAGAACGAGCGCGAAGCCTGCCTCAACAACCTCGGCCCGCTGACCGACGTGGCGCGCGCCCTCGCCTCGTCGCGCGACGCCTCGGCACCCGCGGGCGAAGCCCTCGACCGCGCCCTGCTTGAGACGGCCGGGCGCCTGCACGCCGTCCGCTACTACTGCCCCGAGGGCGGCGCCTACCACTTCTCGCCCGAAGGCCGCGAAGTCGCTTGCAGCGTCCACGGCACGGCCGCCAAGCCCCGCCAGCCGCCCGCGCCCTCGGAGCAGAGCGCCGCCGCCCGCGCCATGAGCAGCTTCAAAGGTTTGACAGCCTCGCTCACCTTCATGGAGGATGGCCTGCACGCCACGCTCGTCATAGACCGCAAGTAGGATTCACTCGAAAAGATGAAGAGGTCGTCACCCATGCGCCGAAGCCCCGCCCGTCTCTCTCTGCTGCTTCTCGTCCTGCTCTCGCTGGCGCCCGCGCCGCTCGCGCAGTCGCTCGACGAGCGGCTGAGGGAGATTGACGAGTACGCCGCCAGGGCCGGAAGAGATTGGAACGTGCCCGGCTTCGCCGTCGCCGTGGTGAAGGACGACAAGGTCGTGTTCGCCAAGGGGTACGGCGTGCGCGAGCTGGGGAAGCCCGAGGCGGTGGACAAGGACACGCTCTTCGCCATCGCCTCGAACACGAAGGCTTTCACGTCGGCCGCGCTCGCCACGCTCGTTGACGAGGGCAAGCTAAAGTGGGACGACCCCGTCACGAAGTACCTGCCCTACTTCCAACTCTACGACGCTTACGCGACGCGCGAGATGACGGTGCGCGACCTCGTCAGCCACCGCTCGGGGCTCGCCACCTTCGGCGGCGACCTCCTCTGGTTCGAGACCACCTACCCGCGCGAGGAGATAATTCGCCGCGTCCGCCACCTCCGGCCCGCCTACAGCTTCCGCAGCCGCTACGGCTACCAGAACATCATGTTCCTCGCGGCCGGCGAGATAGTCCCCGCCGTCACGGGCAAGAGCTGGGACGACTACGTGCGCGAAAAGTTCTTCGCGCCCCTGCGTATGACGCGCACGACGACGAGTCACAAGCAGCTCTTGCAGACGCCCAACATCGCCACGCCGCACAACGAGCTTCGCGGCAAGCTGCGCGTCATCCACTACGACGACGTTGACAACGCGGGCGGCGCTGCGGCCATCAGCTCGTCCGTCGCCGACATGGCCCAGTGGCTCCGCCTGCAACTCGGGCGCGGCGCCTACGAGGGGCGGGCCATCTTCTCGCCCCGGCAGTCGCGCGAGATGTGGACGCCGCACACCGTGGTCGGCGGCGTCAGCGAGGCGGCCGAGCGTTTCAACCCGACCGCCCACTTCAACCTCTACGGCCTCGGCTGGTTCCTCGGCGACTACCACGGCCGCAAGGTCGTCTCGCACGGCGGCGGCCTCGACGGCATGATTTCGCGCGTCGCCCTGATGCCCGAAGAGAGCCTCGGCCTCGTCGTCCTCACCAACAGCGAGACGCCGCTCTCCTCCGTCATCTCGAACAAAATCTTCGACACCTTCCTCGGCGTGCCCAAACGCGATTGGAGCGCCGACTACCTCAAGCGCCGCGACGCGGGCCGCGCCGCCGAAGAGGCCGAGGAGAAGAAGGTCGAGGCGGCGCGCGCGGCGAACACGAAGCCCTCGCTGCCTTTGGAAGCCTACGCCGGCACCTACACGGGCGTGATGTTCGGCGACGCGAAGGTCGCCGTCGAGAACGGCCGCCTGGTCGTCCGCCTCGCGCCCTCGCCCAACTTCGTCGGCGACCTCGAACACTGGCACTACGACACCTTCTCCATCCGTTGGCGCGACTCCATCGTTTACCCCTTCGGCCGTGGCTTCGTCACCTTCAACCTCGACGCCCGAGGGCAGGTGGACGAGATGAAGATTGACGTGCCCAACCCCGACTTCGACTTCAAGGAGCTGGAGTTCAAGCGCGCCCCCGCCGAGAGATGAAGCCCCGAATCCGGCCCGCGACCGTTGACGACGCCGCGCAGGTGCTCGACATCTACGCGCCCGTCGTTCGGGACTCGCCCACCTCCTTCGAGCTGGCGCCGCCGTCAATCGAGGAGATGGCGGGGCGCATCTCGAAGTGCCTCGGCCACGGCGCGTGGCTCGCATGCGAGCGCCGAGGGGTAGTCGTCGGCTACGCCTACGGCGGTCGCTGGCGCGAGCGCCCCGCCTACCGCTGGTCGATTGAAGTCTCCGTCTACGTCCGCGAAGGCGAGCGGGGCCGGGGTACGGGCCGCGCGCTCTACACCTCTCTTCTCGCCGCGCTCCGCGTGCAGGGCTTCTTCAACGCCTACGCCGGCATCACGCTCCCGAACGCGGCGAGCGTCCGTTTGCACGAGACGATGGGCTTCGAGCCGGTCGGCGTCTACAGGCGGGCGGGCTACAAGTTCGGCGCGTGGCACGACGTGGGCTGGTGGCAACTCGCGCTCAAGGCCCCCGATACGGACCCGGCCGAGCCGCGCGCGCTGCGGGAAGTCTGCGAGACGGATGAGTGGCGCGAGGCTTTAGAAAGCGGCGAGGCGCTTTTGCGTGACTGACGTGACGGCGGCGGGGCTTAAAAGTTTTTCGGCGCGGCGCGAAGTGCTTGTCGGCGGCGTCGAGGGCGGCGGCACGAAGTTCGTCTGCGCCGTCGGCACCGGCCCCGCAGACCTCTCGCGCGCCGAGTTCCCGACGGGCAACGAGCCGGGGCGCGTCCTCTCCCAAGTAATCGAATGGCTCAAGGCGCGGGAGCGAGAGCGGGGGACGCTGGCGGCCGTCGGCGTCGGCTCGTTCGGCCCCGTTGACCTGCGCGAAGGGTCCGCGACTTACGGCCACATCACTTCGACCCCGAAGCCGGGCTGGGCGGGCGCGGACGTGGCCGGCGCTTTCCACCGCGCGTTCCCCGGCGTGCCCGTCGGCTTCGAGACGGACGTGAACGCCGCCGCGCTCGGCGAGTTCTACTGGGGCGCGGGCCGAGGGCTCTCCGACTTCGTCTACATCACGATGGGGACCGGCATAGGCGCAGGGGTGGTCTCCGGCGGGCGGCTCGTCCACGGGCTCGTCCACCCGGAGGTCGGCCACATGCTGCTGCCGCGCGAGCCGGGCGACGAGTTCGAGGGCGTGTGCCCTTACCACGGCCCTTGCTGGGAGGGCTTGTGCTCCGGCCCCGCCATCCTGCGGCGCGTCGGGGCGCGGGCCGAATCGCTCCCGGCAGAGCACGAGGCGTGGACGCTCGTGACCGAGTACACCGCCCGCGCGCTCGCCAACCTCGTCTTCGTGCTCTCGCCCGAGCGAATAATCGTCGGCGGCAGCGTCCGTAAGGCGGGCCGGCTCGGGCAGGAAGAGTTCTTCAACCGGCTCCACGAGCAGACGCGCCGCGCGCTGGCCGGCTACGTCGCCTCGCCCTCTTTGAGCGAAGAGGGCATCGCCGACTTCATCGTCCCGCCGCGCCTCGGCGACGACGCGGGCGTCTGCGGCGCCGTCGCCCTCGGCCAACTCGCCGCCGCCCGCGCCTGATCCGAAAGCTCCCCGGTTTCCGCTTTACTCTTCAGAAGTTGGAAGACTGCGAGTCGGGGGATTCTTAAACAAATGAAGAAGCTGATAGGGGCGACGCTGCTCTTTCTGTTCGCGAGTTCGATGGTGGGCGCGCTGGCCTCGGCCGTCGCCGAGAGGGTGGTCGCCGCGGTCGAGACGGTGGGCGGGCCTGTGACCATCGTCGCCAGCGACGACGGCTCCGAGCACGTGGCCCTGCTCAACGGGCGCGTGCGTCTCTACCGGGCCGAGACCTACGGCGTCGAGGACGCCGGCCTCAAGTTCGAGAAGGTCTTCGGGTCGTTCGCCAAGGGGCAGGACGTGGTCGTCCTCTCGGAGTCGGACGGCGGGACCGGATGCCGCGCCACCTACGTGCTGATGGCGGTCAAGTCCGACGGCACCCACTACGTCACGGACGCCTTCGGCAACTGCGCCGCGCCCACTTACGCGCAGCGCGGGGCTAAGCTCCACGTCAAGTTTCCCGCCTTCAAAGGCACGCCCGCCGAGACGTGGGTCTACGACGGCGCCGGGCTGTCCAAAGAGTAAGGCCCTTAAAACAAGCTCCCCTGCCCCTCGTCCGGCGTGCCGGCCTGCGCGCCGTCCTCTTCGGAGGTGGGCTTGCGCTCGCCGCGGCGCAGCGCGTTGACGAGGAGGTGGGCGCGGCGCGTCGGCTCGGGCTGGCGGTAGCCGCCGTCGCAGCGCAGCGTCAGGTCAATCGCGCCTTCGAGGTCAATGAGGTGGCCGGGCGAGACGTAGATGGGGTTGACGCGGTCCTTCGTCCGCAGCGCCGCCCCGACCGTCTCGCCCTTGTCCACGAGCGGCGTCCACGCGCCGCGCTCGGGCGGCGGCTCTTCGTACTTGCCGACGAGCACCGACTTCGCGCAACCAAAAGTCGGCCGGTCTATCAGCAGCCCGACGTGCGACGCGATGCCGACGCGCCGCGGGTGCGCGAGGCCCTGCCCGTCGAACATGACGGCGTCCGGCTCTGTTTTAAGTAACGCCCACGCCTGCAAGAGCGGCGGCGTCTCGCGGAACGACAACAGGCCCGGCACGTAAGGGAACGTCGCCTCGCCGACGACGCCCGCCTCCTCGACCACCTCCAGCGTCGGCAGCCGCAGCACGACTATCCCCGCGTAGAGCACGGGGTCGTACTTGTTGAAGGAGATGTCGGCGCCCGCCACCGTCTCGATTTTTTTCTTCAGCGGCCGGACGCGCACGCGCTCGCGCAACTGCTTCTGAAGCTCGACGGCCTCGCGCGGCTTCAAAGACCATTCGTGCAACTGTTCGTAGCTAGCCATAAATTTTTGCGGTCGGAAATTCGACGGTCTCGCCGGAGCTAATCCCCGCGTCTTTCTGAATGACGGAGTGGACGCGCCAGCGTTCGTCGTCGCGCGCGGGGAAGTCAACGCGGTAGTGACCGCCGCGCGACTCCTCGCGCCAGAGGGCGGCGCGGGCGATGATGGTGGCGACGGTCAGGAAGTTGCGCGGCGAGGGCCGGAGGCGGGCGCGCGCAATCTGCTCGAACTCGGAGAGAGCGCGCCGCAGCGAGTTGCGCGAGCGGAGGATGCCGACGCGCTCCCACATCAATCGCCGGACGCGCTTGCGCACGGCCAGCGCGGCGGCGCTCAGCCGGCTCAGCTCTTCGGGCGAAAGCTCCTCCGGCTCGGCCGACTGTGTGACACGGGCGACCGGCCCCGCGTCCTTCAAATCCAAGGCCGCCGCGCGGCCCGCGCGCGCGCCGAAGACGAGCCCTTCGAGCAGGGAGTTAGACGCCAGGCGGTTCGCGCCGTGGACGCCCGTGCAGGCCACCTCGCCCGCCGCGTAGAGGCCCGCGACGCTCGTCCGCCCTTCGAGGTCCGTGCGCACGCCGCCCATCTGGTAGTGCGCGGCCGGGCTCACGGGTATGGGCTCGCGCGCAAGGTCGAGCCCGTAGCGCAGGCACGTCTCGTAAATCTTCGGAAAGCGGCGGCGCAGGTGGGGCGCGTCGAAGGCCGTCATGTCGAGGAAGACGGTGCGCGTGGCGGTGCGCTCCATCTCGGAGACGATGGAGCGCGTGACCACGTCGCGCGGCGCAAGCTCGGCCGACTCGTGGTAGCGCGGCATGAAGCGGCGCCCCTCGGCGTTGCGCAGCACGCCGCCCTCGCCGCGCAAAGCCTCGGACAGAAGGAAGCGCGGCGCGCCTTCCAAATTCAACGCCGTCGGGTGGAACTGGACGAACTCCATGTCGGCAAGCTCCGCGCCCGCCTCGTAGGCCATCGCCATGCCGTCGCCGGTCGCGACCGCCGGGTTCGTCGTGTGCTGGAAGAGCTGGCCCGCGCCGCCCGAAGCCAGGACGACTCCGCGCGCGAGGAGCACGCGCGGCGCGCGCACCAGCGGGTCGAGGTAGCGGACGCCGCAGGCGCGGCCCTCTTCGACGACGAGCGATTCGGTCTCGGCGTGGGCGAGGAGCGTGATGTTGCGCTCGCGGGCGGCGCGCGCGAGCAGGGCGCGGACTATCTCGCGGCCTGTCGAGTCGCCGTGGGCGTGGAGGATGCGCGCGCGCGAGTGGGCGGCCTCGCGCGTGAAGAGCAGGCGCCCGCCCTCGCGGTCGAACTCCGTGCCCCACTCGATCAGCTCGCGGATGTAACGCTTGCCCTCTTCGACCAAGACTGAGACGGCGCGCTCGTCGCACAGGCCCGCGCCCGCCCCGAGCGTGTCCTCCTCGTGCAGACTGTTCTCGTCCTCTTCCGAGAGCGCGACGGCGACGCCCCCTTGCGCGTACTCGGTGTTCGACTCGTCGCGGCGGTCTTTCGTGAGCACCGTGACGCGGGCGCCAGAGCGGGCCAGCTCGACGGCCGCGCGCAGGCCCGCGATGCCGCTGCCGACGACGATGAAGTCAGTTTCCGGAGGCATATCTCATTTTAGCGGGACGCCGGCGGACGTGAGCACGGAGTCGAATAGCTTCTGCGGGGAGTCCGTGACGAACCCCATAATCTCTTTGCCGGGCGCGCTGCCGTAGACGTTGGAGCAGTGAAAGCAGATTACCAACTCCACCTTCCGGCCCGCGCCGCCCGCGCGGATGGCGTGCCGCGGGACGAAGCAGCCGGCCATCCCCTCCGCGTCTGCCATCCCCCGGTACAGGGCCGCTAGAATTTTCATCCTCAGGGTGGCGTCCCCGACTCTGGTCCGCCCGATGACCCTGAAGCTCCCCGGCCACCTCTTCAGGGAGATGACATCCGCGCCGGCGGGGGGCTTAAACGTCGCCCCCGGCGCTACCGACATCAGTTCGAACTCGTCGGCCCGTTCGAGGATATCCCTGGCGCTCTCCGGTAGCCGCTCGTTGAGCTTGAGGAGGTCTTCCTGACGCGGCATCGGCGGGGCCTCGACCTCCGCCGCGGCGGCCTGGGCTGCGGCGGGCGCGGGGCTTTGGGGCGGAGTCGTCAGAGGCGCCGGCCCCGGCGCTTGCTCAGGTGCCCGGCACCCGAACGCGATGGCTATCAGCAGCAGTCCGGCACTCGCCCTAAGTCGCATAGACACACGCCCGTCCGCCGAGGAGTTTGTCAGGAGGCGCTTCTGTTTCCGTGCTTTGATTCGGCTTCCGCCCGATTCTAACAAGCGGGGCCGAGCCGGACAACGTTGCGCGCCCGCGGCGCGGCGCGCTAAAATCCGTGGGCAGATTCCCAAAACAGTTCCTCTCAGTTAAAGAAGGACCGGCGGCGGCGGCGTCTGCGCACGAGACTCGCGCGCCCGGCCGCCCTCCCCGCCCGTCAAAACCGTAGGAGGTCTCAAGAACCATGCTGTGCAAACGTCTGCTGGCGGCCTCGCTCGCCGCGCTGTTGCTGGCGTCGGCCGCGCCCGCCCTCGCCCAGAAAGGCAAGTCCAAGGCGCCGGCCGCCGCCGCCGCCGACAAGGGCGCCCGCGTGCTGCCGCCGATTAACTTCACGCAGTTCACGCTCAAGAACGGCCTGCGCGTCATCCTTCACGAAGACCACTCGACGCCCATCGTCGGCGTCAACCTCTGGTATCACGTCGGCTCGAAGAACGAGGAGAAGGGGCGCACCGGCTTCGCCCACCTCTTCGAGCACATGATGTTTCAGGGCTTCAAGGGCTACGACTACGACTACATCCCCGTCATCCAGGAGGTCGGCGGCGCCATCAACGGCTCGACCAATCAGGACCGCACGAACTACTGGGAGCTGGTCCCCTCGAACTTCCTCGAAACGGCCCTCTTCATGGAGGCCGGGCGCATGGGCAATCTGCTGGAGGCGATGACCGAGACCAAGCTCGCCAACCAGCGCGACGTGGTCAAGAACGAGAAGCGCCAGCGCATCGACAACCAGCCCTACGGGCAGGCGTTCTACAAGATTCAGGAGGCGATGTACCCGGAAGGCCACCCCTACCGCTGGCCCGTCATCGGCTCGATGGAAGACCTGACGGCCGCCTCCATCGACGACGTGAAGGCTTTCTTCCGCCGCTACTACGTCCCGAACAACGCGAGCCTCGTCATCTCCGGCGACTTCGACCCGAAGGAGGCGCGGGCGCTGGTCGAGAAGTACTTCGGCCCCATCCCGCGCGGCGAAGAGATTACGCGCCCGCAGGCGCCCCTGCCGGCCCTCGCCCGCGAGGTGCGCGAGCAGATTGACGACCGCGTGCAACTGCCGCGCGTCTACATGGTCTGGCACTCGGCCCCGCAGTTCTCGAAGGACGAGGCGGCCTTAGACCTGCTGTCATCCATCCTCGGCGGCGGCAAGTCGGGCCGGCTCTACAAGGCGCTCCAGTACGACCAGCAGCTCGCGCAGCAGGCGGCGGCCTTCAACCAGACGAGCGAGATAGCCGGCCTCTTCCAAGTCGTCGCCACGGCCCGGCCCGAACGCTCGCTCGAAGAGATAGAACGCGCCATCAACGCCGAGGTCGAGAAACTCAAGACCACGCCCCCGACGCCCGAGGAGATGGAGCGCGTCTACAACGCCCGCGAGGCCAGCTTCGTCTACGGCCTCCAGACCGTCGGCGGCTTCGGCGGCAAGGACGACCAGCTCAACGCCTACGCCACCTTCGTCGGCCGCCCCGACTATTTCGAGCAGGACCTCGCGCGCTACCGCGCCGTCACCGCCGCCGACATCCAGCGCGTCGCCCGCCAGTACTTGACCGACAAGCGATACGTCCTCTCCGTCGTGCCGCGCGCCGCCGGGCAGCAGATGGGCGCCTCGGCGCCCGCGCCCGCCTCGCCGCGCGAGGCCATCGCGCCGCCCTCGCAGCAGACCGCCGGCACGCAGCAGCCCGGCGCCGCCAACGCCGCCGCGCAGCCCGCGCAGACCGGCACCGCCTCCGGCACGCAGCAGGGCGCCGCGCAGTCAACGCCTCCCGCGGGCGCGCAGACCATGACGCGCCCCGAGGCGCAGGCCGCGCAGACTTCCGGCGCCGCCCCGCCGCAGACGGCCTCGCCCGCCGCCGCGCCCCGACAGGGTCAGGCGACGGGCATGGGCGCGGGCCGCCCCGCGGGCGCGCAGCAGGCCGCCAAGGCGAAGACCGGCGACCGCTCGCTCCTGCCCAAAGAGAAGCCCGACCCGAAGCTGACGCTGCCGGCCGCGCAGCGCCGCAAGCTCTCGAACGGCCTTGAGGTCGTGGTCGTCGAGCACCACGAGCTGCCCGTAGTCAGCTTCAACCTCGTGACGAAGATGGGCGCGGCCGGCGACCCGTCGGGCAAGGCCGGACTCGCCTCGCTCACGGCCGACATGATCGACGAGGGGACGGCCACGCGCGACTCGCTCGCCATCTCCGACCAGCTCGCGCGCATCGGCTCGTCCCTTCAGGTCGCCGCCGGCTGGGACTCGACGACGGCCTCGATGCGGACGCTCACGCGCCACATGGACCGCGCGCTCGAAATCTACTCGGACGTGATAACCAACCCGGCCTTCCCCGACAAGGAGCTGCAACGCCTGCGCGCGCAAAGGCTCGCCGCCCTGCGCCAGCAGCGCGACGACCCGAACAGCGTCGCCGGCCTCGTCTTCCAGACCGTGCTCTACGGCCGCGAGCACCCCTACGGCCACCCGCTCACGGGCGACGAGGCTTCGCTCCAGTCCCTGACGGGCGAGGACGTGCGCGGCTTCTACGACAAGTTCTTCCGCCCGAACAACTCGGCGCTCATCGTCGTCGGCGACGTGAAGCCGGACCAGGTCGTGGCGAAGCTTGAGAAGGCTTTCGCCGCGTGGAAGAGCGCGCACGTCCCGGCCGTGGACGTTTCGGCCGCGCCCGTCCAGCGCGAGCACGGCCAAATCTTCATCGTGGACCGGCCCGGCTCGGTCCAGTCGGTCATCCAGATAGGGCAGGTCGCCGTCCCGCGCTCCAGCCCCGACTACTTCCCGCTCTTCGTCATGAACCGCATCCTCGGCGGCTCCTCCTCGGCGCGCATCAACCTGAACTTGCGCGAGGACAAGGGCTACACCTACGGCGCCCAGTCGGGCTTCAGCTTCCGGCGCGGGGCCGGGCCGTTCATCGCGGCGGCGCCCGTCCAGGGGTTCTCGACGAAGGAGTCGGTCGCGGAGTTCATGAAGGAGATACGCGGCATCCGCGGCGAGATACCCGTCACGCAGGCCGAGCTTGAGGCGGCGAAGCAGGCCATCGTCCGCGGCTTCGCGCGCAACTTCGAGACGCCCGACCAGATAGCCAGCCAGTTCGAGCTGATCGTCACCTACGACCTGCCCGATACCTACTTCAACACCTACGTCGAGCGCGTTCAGGCCGTCACGCTCGAAGACGTGAACCGCGTCGCCAACCGCCACCTGCAACCCGACCGCATGGCGGTGGTCGTCGTCGGCGACCGCTCCAAAATAGAGCAGGGCCTCCGCTCGCTCGAAACCTACGGCGAGCGCGTCACCCTCGTTGACACCGAAGGCCGGCCCGCCGCGCCGGGCGGCCAGTCCGGCGGCGGCACCCGGTAAAGGTAAACGCCGAGTGCCAAGAACGAAGAAGGCCGGCCGCGCGCGCGGCCGGCCTGCTTCGTTTCAACTTCCCTCCCGCCGCACTTCCCGGCGCGCGT
>DASZEK010000197.1:0-13724 GCA_035941045.1 Pyrinomonadaceae bacterium
CTTGTAGCTGTTCGTGGTCGGCGCGGCGAAGGCGACGACCGCGGCGGCGTGCTTAAGTAACCCGCCGATGTACCAGCGGGCGAGGTCGGAGAGGCCGGCGTAGCCGTCGCCTGCGAACAAGGGCTTCTCGCCCTTCCACAAAGATTGGTGACAGTGCATCCCCGAGCCGTTGTCGCCGTACATGGGCTTCGGCATGAAGGTCGCCGCCTTGCCGTACTGGTAGGCCGTGTTGCGGACGATGTACTTGAAGAGCTGGAGGTTGTCGGCGGTGCCGAGCATGGTGGAGTAGCGGAAGTCTATCTCGCACTGGCCGGCCGTGGCGACCTCGTGGTGGTGGCACTCGACCGTGATGCCGACCTGTTCGAGCGTCAGCGAAATCTCCGAGCGCAAATCGGACAAAGAGTCGGCCGGCGGCACCGGCACGTAGCCCTCCTTGTTGCGGATGCGGTAGCCGAGGTTGGGGCCGCGCATCTCGTCCTCGCCTCGGCCCGAACTCCAGACGCCCTCCTCCGAGTGCAGCCGGTAGCCGCTGTGGTGCGGCTCGTTGTTGACCTCGACGCCGTCGAAGACGAAGAACTCGGCCTCGGGGCCGAAGTAGACCGTGTCGGCGATGCCGGTGAAGCGCAGGTAATTCTCCGCCCGCTGCGCGACCGAGCGCGGGTCGAGCCCGTAGCCCTCCTTCGTGATGGGGTCCACGGCGTTGGCGATCAGGCACAGCGTCGGCTCCTCCGAGAACGGGTCCATCCAGACGCGCGAGGGGTCCGGGATGAGCAGCATGTCGGACTCGTGAATCGAGGCCCAGCCGCGCAAGGAGGAGGCGTCGAAGCCGAAGCCCTCCTCGAACGAGCCGTCGTCCAGCTCGTGCATCGGGAACGTCAGGTGGTGCCACGCCCCGACGAGGTCCGTGAAACGTACCGAGACGAACTTCGCCTCGTGGTCTTCGGCGTACTTCAAGGCCGTTTTCGCGTCCATAATTTCTCCTGAAAGTTTAGGTGGGGTTCTGCAAGGTCGCGGCGTTGTAAAAAGAGCGCATTATAGCCGGGCCTTTGCGACTGTCAAGACAATCGGGCCGCGGGCGCGGGCGCGGGCGCGCGCGCCCGCCCGCCCCGCGCGCCTTAAACTCTTGCCACGCGGGGTTTAAGGCGGCGGCGCCGGTGTTCGGGCGCCGGAAAAATAGTTTTTGACCGTACCCCTGTTTTTCTGTTACATTGCGCCATTAAGTTGTCCAATCCTTTTGTCTTAGAAAACCGCTAAAGGCGACAGCAGCCGTGGGGTTTGACCGCGCCGGGATTCGCCGTCACCAATCGCGCACGAACACGCAGGGAGGCAGGAGAGCTAGAAGTTGACCACGGCCATCGAACAGACGCTTGAGACTTACGGGATAGAGGATTGGGGGGCCGGTTACTTCGGCATCAATCGCAAAGGCAATCTCGTCGTCCACCCTTCCGAATCCGACCAGAATCGCGCCGCCGACGTGCGCGAGATAATCGAAGACCTCGCGAGGCGCGGCATCTCGACGCCCGTCCTCCTGCGCTTCCCGCAGCTCCTCGCCGCGCAGGTCCGCAAGCTCCAGCGCGCCTTCCAGCGCAGCATCCGCGAGTACGAGTATCAGGGCTCCCACATGTGCGTCTACCCGATGAAGGTCAACCAGAACCGGGCGGTCGTCGAGGAGTACCTGAGGGAAGGCACGCGCTACGACTTCGGGCTCGAAGCCGGCTCGAAGGCCGAGCTTTACGGCGCGCTCGCGATGGAGCAGTCCGGCGACAGCCTGCTCGTCCTGAACGGCTTCAAGGACGAGGAGTTCATCGAGCTGGCCTTCATCGGCGCACGCTCCGGCAAGAAAGTCGTCATCGTCATCGAGAAGCTGAACGAGCTCGACCACGTCCTCGCCATCGCCGACCGCTATCCGGAGGGCGACCTCCCGATGGTCGGGCTGCGCGTCAAGCTCTACTCGAAGGGCTCGGGGCGCTGGGAGAAGTCTGGCGGCGAGGCCGCCAAGTTCGGCCTGACGACGACCGAGATTCTGGAAGTCATCCGCCGCCTCCAGGACGCCGGCCGCGTGGACATGCTCCGCCTCCTCCACTTCCACATCGGCTCGCAGCTCACCGACATCAAGCGCATCAAGAACGCCATGAAGGAGGCGGCGCGCGTCTACGCCAAGATCCACCAGATGAAGGTGCCCATCGAGTTGCTCGACGTGGGCGGCGGCATGGCCGTCGATTACGACGGCTCGAACACGGCCTTCGACTCCTCGGCCAACTACAACGCGCAGGAGTTCGCCAACGATGTCGTCTACACCATCATGCAGGTCTGCGACGACGAGAACGTCCCGCACCCGACCATCATCCAGGAGTCGGGCCGCTACCTGACGGCCTACCACGCCATCCTCGTCACCAACGTCCAGAGCGAGATAGAAACGGTCGTCGAAGACATCACGCCGATTGAAGTCGAAGAGGACGACCCGCAGGTCGTCACCGAGCTTGCGGACCTGCGCGAGAACATCACCGTCAAGAACTACCGCGAGTTCTACCACGACGCGTTGGAGCACCGCGACGAGCTGTTCACGCTCTTCAACCTCGGCCTCATCACGCTCGAAGACCGCGCCAAGGGCGAAGTCCTCTTCTGGGACGTGTGCGAGCGGGCCGACCGCTACGCCCAGCAGGCCGAGTACGTCTCCGAGGAGTTCACGGAGCTGCGCCGCCTGCTGCGCGTCAAGTACCTGACGAACTTCTCCGTCTTCCGCTCGGTGCCCGACCACTGGGCCCTCGACCAGCTCTTCCCCATCATCCCCATCCACCGGCTGAACAAGAAGCCGACCGAGTACGCCACGCTCTGCGACATCACCTGCGACTCCGACGGCGTCGTGGACAAGTTCGTTGACCTGCACGACGTGAAGCAGGTCCTGGAGCTGCACGCCCTCGTCGAGGACGAGCCCTACTACATCGCCTTCATGCTCGTCGGCGCCTACCAGGAGGTGATGGGCAACAACCACAACCTCTTCGGCGCGCCGAACGAGGCGCACATCCACATCGACGACGACGGCTACCTGATTAAGAAGGTCGTCCGGGGCACGACCGTCGGCGAGGCCCTGCACCGGGTGCGCTACGAGCGCGGCCAGCTCCACGAGGGCTTCCGCCGCCTCGTCGCCCAGCGCGTCAAGCGGGGCGACCTCTCCGAAGCCGAGGGCGCCGAGATGGTGGACTTCTACGAGTCGCGCATCAACGCCTACACCTACCTGGCCGTCAACGGCGCGGGCGAGGAGAAACGCCGGAAGCGGTGAAAGGGAGCGCGGGAAGATGAATGATGAATGATGAGTTAAACCGAGTCGGCCCCGCCTTATTCATCACTCGTCACTCCGCACTCGTCATTTAAAAATTATGGTCACCCAACGTAAACCGCGAGCCACCAAGTACCTGACCGCGCCCATCCGCCCCGTGCAGGTGGACCGCGACCGCTCGGTGGCCGGGCTCCTGGAGAAGATGGAGGGCGCGGGCCTCGGCGCGCGCCAGATGGCCGAGGCCCACCGCATCTGGCTCGACATGCTCGGCGACAACACGACCGTCATCGTCTCGGCCGACGGACCGCTCATCCCGGCCGGCATGCGCCGCCTCCTCGCCTACGTCATCAAGAACCGCTTCGTGGACGTGATGATCTGCTCGGGCGAGATGCTCTTCCAGGACCTGCACGAGACGCTCGGGCGCCAGCACTTCCAGGCCCACCCCTCGATGACCGAGGCCGAGCTTGAGGCTTCGCAAATCAGCCGCACCTGGGACGTGCTCGCCAGCGACGAGGAGTACCGCGAGGCCGACGAGTGGGTCGGCGGCTTCACCAACCAGCTCGACCAGACGCGCGCCTACTCGACGCGCGAGTTCCTGCACCTCCTCGGCCGCGAGCTGGCCGAGATAGCCACCGACGACGGCGTCCTGACCTCCAGCTACAAGGCGCGCATCCCCATCTTCTGCCCGACCATCTCCGACAGCTCGATCGCCGTCGGCATCGCCGGGGCCCGCTTCGAGAAGAAGAACCAGTTCTGCTTCGACCTCGCGCAAGACATCCTCGACATGCTCCAGATCGGCTCGCGCTCGCGCGTCACCGGCGTCATCAACCTCGGCGGCGGAACCAGCCGCAGCTTCGTCGGCCAGATAGCGGCCGCCTCGAACATCATCAAGACGCAGCCGCGCGGCCACAAGTACGGCATCCAGTTCTCGGCCGAGCCGCCGCAACTGGGCGGGCGCACCGTGGCCGGCGCCGACGAAGACTCGCTCGTCTTCGGCAAGCTCCAGCGCGGCGCCGCCACCGCCCTCGTCAACTGCGACCCGACCATCGCGCTGCCCATCCTCGTCACCGCCCTCTCCCAGACGGCCGCCAAATACATGAAAGGCCGCAAGCGCCCCAACTTCGTCTTCACCGGCAAAGACCTGACCGTCGAAGTGCCTTAAAACGAGAATCAGTTAGACTAAAGAGCCAGCAGCCAGGGTCTGACTAGCTGCTGGCTCTTCGCTTTTTTGCAAAGCGTGTAGAAAATGCTTCAGTTCTAAATAGGAGATTTTATGTCAGACCCTGAATATAAACTGACGATGGCTCAATGGAAGGAAAAAGCTAGAGAGGTTTTAAGAAGATGGGCTGCTGAAATGACAAATCAAGGTTCCTCAAGAGTCGGTGAAGATGGAGTTTTGACGAGGCCCAAGTTTAAAGGGAAAGAGGTTGTATTTGTCTTTGACCCTATAAAAACATCTTTTGATGACGGCTATGGTGGGATGTTTACCTGTACCTATGACATACGCCGCACCCTAGAGAATTTGAGTAAGAGATTTCAGGAAATAGACTTTGCAACAAAGGACGAGATTGAAGCCTACGCTAGCTCTGAAAATATCTCCCTTGATGAGGCTATGGCAAAATTGGCTCTCCGCCACGTCGAGGCAGAAATATTTTCTAAACTCAAGGCAGGCCAATTTCTGCACGACCAACTTCGCCCAACTTTAGTAGACGTTATAGGGGAATTACTTGACGCTGCATTCTTGTACGGAATTAAAGAATACGGATTTAAGCTTGTAGAACCAGCTAAAATTTTTGAAAAGCTTGGGCGCAAGCATATCAAAGGATTAAAGCAAAGGTCGGGTCTTGTTCCGAAGCCAGGGCGCCCAACCACCTGGACGAGAGAAGAGGTAGTAAAGATAGTTTCAATCGCGATGTCAAAACAGAAGACATTACCGACGTTGAGGCGCACAGCCGAAGTTATGAATTATGGCGGATTAAGTGGAGGCGGCGACGCGCTTAGGAAATTGCTTGAAAAGCACAAGATTAATTGGCGGGAGATGAAAGAAACTTGGAAGATTAAGAAACGGAATTAATGATTTATGAGTTAATGCCCGTTTTAGCTGCCCACCGCGAGTTATATTCAATTCAGAGATGACATAGGATGCAGGCAGCATAACAATGGCTCAAAAATTACCTGCTTTAAAAGCAAAGAAGGTTATTAAGGCGCTTGAGCGGGGGGAGTTTAAAGTTCACCACGTGACGGGCAGCCACTACATCCTGAAAAGAGGTCACTTGCGAGTGACTGTGCCCTACCACAATAAAGACTTGAAGTCGGGCACACTTAAATCAATCATCGAACAGGCCGGGCTAACTGTTGAGGAGTTCTTAGATTTGCTCTGACGGAAATGTGTTAAGCGACCTCGACGGCCACTTTTTCGACGATGGGGTTTTCGGTGGGAATCGGCTCGCCGTCTTTCTGGAGACTTTCGATGTAACCGCGGATGGCGTCGGTGGCCATCTCGCGGGCCTCTTCGAGCGTATCTCCTTCCGTCACCAATCCGGGTAATGCCGGACATGTCACAACGTAGCCGCCGGTCTCGTCGGGCGTCATTATTACCGTGTAGTTCAGGACTTTCATACGCTCAATATATAACCGCAGACACGCGAAAAGCCACCCGCGAGAACGGGTGGCTTCTCCGTTTCTGGTCCCTCCGCGTCAGGCGCAGGGCGGCAGCAGTTGGGCGCAGGCGGCCAGCTCGGACGCGTACGAAGGCCACGCGGCGCCGAGGAGGATGAGTGCGTGCGCGGCGGGGCGGCCGTCGGCGGGCGGCGGTGCGGCGGCGGGCGGGGGCGTGAACCTGACGCGGAGGATGCGGAAGCGGCTGACGAGTTGGACCTCGAAGCGCGAGCCGTCGTACTCCACCACGTCGCCGGGGTTGAGCACGCGGCCGGCCTGCGCCATGAGGAAGCCGGCGAGGGTCGTGTAGCCGCCGTCCTCGGGCAGCTCAAGGTTGAATTGCCGGTTGGCGTCGCGCACGGCCAGCATGCCGTCGAGGAGGAAGGTGCCGTCCGGCTGCTCGACGCGCTGGGAGCGCGTCTCCTCGTCGTACTCGTCGTCTATCTCGCCGACTATCTCTTCGAGCAGGTCTTCGAGCGTCAGGATGCCTTCGAGCCCGCCGTGCTCGTCGAGGACGAAGACGAAGTGGACGCGCGACGCCTGCATCTGCTTGAGCGCGGAGCCGAGCGAGGCCGTGGCCGGGACGAAGGCCGGCGGGCGCACGAGCTTTTGCAGGTCGAAGTCGGCGGCGCGGGCGCGGCCCATGTCGAGGTCTTTCCTGAAGAGGAGGCCGACGATGTCGTCGAGCCGTTCGCGGTAGACGGGCAGGCGCGAGTAGCCCGTCGAGAGGAAGGCCGACCTCACCTCTTCGAGCGTGGCCGTGACGGGCAGGGCCTCGACCTCCGTGCGCGGCACCATCGCCTCGCGCACCTCGGCGTCGCCGAAGTCGAAGACGCGGTCGAGCAGTTGGCGCTCGTCGTCGCGGAGGTGGCCGCCCTTCTGCGAGGCGCCGATGAGGTGGCGCAGCTCGTCCTCCGTGTAGATGGAGGCGTGGTCCTGCGAGGGGCGTAGGCCGAAGAGGCGGACGGTGCGCGTGCCGGCCCAGTCGAGCAGTCGTATCGGCCAGCGGAAGATTTTGTAGAAGGCCAGCATCGGCCACGAGACGGCCAGCGCCACGCGCTCGGCCATCTCCAGCGCCATCGTCTTCGGCGCCAGCTCGCCCAAAACGATGTGCAGGAAGGTGATGATGGTGAAGGCGACGGCGAACGAGATGGTGTGGAGCGCCGCCTCCGAGAAGTAGGGCTTGAGCGGCGCCTCCAGAATGTGCGCGACGACCGGCTCGCCTATCCAGCCCAGCGCGAGCGACGACATCGTGATGCCGAGCTGCGTGGCGGAGATGTAGGCGTTGAGGTCGTCGAGCAGCCCGAGCAGGCGGCGCGCGCCGCGGTGGCCGGCGGCGGCCTGCGTCTCGACGCGAGAGCGGCGCACGCCGACCAGCGCGAACTCCGAGGCGACGAAGAAGCCGTTCGCCAGAACCAGCACGAACACGAGCAAGACGTAAAGGAGCGTTACCATACTCGACGACAATGATAAGGCAGACGAGGCCCTAATTGTAGCCGCCGCCACGGGGCTTCCGCGGCGGAAGTCGGGCGCCCGCCTGCTGTATACTCTCGCGGTCTACAAACAACCCCGCCATCACGGAGGCGAAAACCATGCGCGACTCGCACGCCCTCAGCCGTCCCGCCCGCTACGGCGGGGCGATTTTTCTAACGGCACTTCTCTGCGGCTCCTTTCCGGCGACGGCGCAAACCTGCCCCTCCCGCTACGCGCCGCGGGACTTGAGCGGGCCGGCGGCGGAGCAGGCGCAATGTACGCTCCGCCCGGTGGAGATCAGGGCCGCGGTCGGGCCGCGCCTCGCGAGTCTACCGCCGGTGCTCGCGTCATTACTCGGCCGGAGCGTCAACGTCAGCAGGGAGGCGCTGCGCCGCCACCTGACGGCACGTGGCATCAACGAGGCCGACATCGGCGGCCCGCTGGACCGCCCGGTCGCGGCCGACTACTTCGTCATCCACGACACCAGCACGCCGAACCTCGTCAGGGCGCCCATCCCCGACGACATTAACGAGAGTACGTGGCCCCACAACAGGCTGCGAACTCACGTCGGGTTCCAGCGCGCGCACGCCTTCGTCAACCGCGTGGGCGAGTCCCTCACCACGCACGACTTCCGCGCCGCCACCCCGAGGCACGGCATTAAGCTGGAAGACCGATTCCCCGCCCTCGCGGCGAGGTTCCTGCACGTCGAGAACATTCAGCCGCGGCGCTGCGACACGGCCACGGTGCGCCGGTGCTGTCGCCCCAACCCGCGCCGGCCGGGCGAGATGATATGTAACGACAACGTCGCGCCCACGCCCGGCTTCAGCGACCCGCAACTTGACCGGCTGGCGCTGCTTTACGTCGCGGCGAGCGTGCGGCGCGGCCAGTGGCTCATCCCCGCGTTCCACGCCGTTCTCGACGTAGGCATCGCCGACGCGCACGACGACCCGCAAAACTTCGACCTCGGTCAGTGGGACGGCAGGCTCGGCGCGCTGCTCCGCGAAATCGGCGGCGCCCCCTAGTCCGCCGGGTCAGGGCGCTTGTAATGCGCGGCCTTTTTGCGCTTTACTACACGCATGTCAGAATCAGCGCATCTTCCTAAGAACTTCGGCGGCATCGCCGAGGAGGAGTTGTCGGGCTTCGAGGGCGCGCGCGTCGTCGTGTGGCCGGTCTCGTACGAGGGCACCGTCTCTTACGGGACGGGGACGGGGCTCGGGGCCGAGGCCATCATCGAGGCTTCGCGCAACATGGAGCTGTACGACGAGGAGACCGACGCGGAGGTCTACCGCCTCGGCATCCACACGCTCGACGTGACACCGCCGGCCGAGCCGCCCGAGGCGATGATGAAGGCGCTGCTCCTGAAGGCGCGCGAGCTGGTCTCGACCGGCAAGTTCGTCTGCATGATCGGCGGCGAGCATTCCGTCAGCGGCCCCGTCATACAGGCCCACGCCGAGCGGTACGAGAACCTCTCCGTCCTCCAGATAGACGCGCACGCCGACCTGCGCGACACCTACGACGGCACCCCGCACTCGCACGCCTCCATCATGGCGCGCGTCGTCAAGGACTTGAAGTTGCCGGCCGTGCAGGTCGGCATCCGCTCCATCTCGGCCGAGGAGGCGCGGTCGCTCTCAAGCCTCCCGACGCGAATCTTCTGGGCCAAGGACATCGTCGGCCGCACCGACTGGTGGGACGACGCCGTCTCGGGCCTGACCGAGAACGTTTACCTGACGATAGACATCGACGGGCTCGACCCGTCGCTCGTCGCGCAGACGGGGACGCCGGAGCCGGGCGGGCTCGGGTGGTACGAGGTCGTCGGGCTCATCCGCGCGCTCGCGCGCAGCGGACGCCGCGTCGTCGGCATGGACCTGACCGAGTATTCTTACGTCGAGGGCTTCGACGCCTCGGCCTTCCTCTGCGCCAAGCTCATCTACAAGTCTTTGTCCTTCATCTTCGAGTCGGAGACCGAGCGCGTGCGCGGCGGCGCGCAAGCCTCGGGGGCCGGAGCCTAAAAAGAAACGATGAGAGCCATCACTTCCAACTTCCCTCCCTGGTAAGCCTCCCGCGTTAAGGCGGCCCCGAAGGCGGCGGCGCGTGCGTGCGAGACGCGCGCGCGCGTGCCGCGTAAGGTTTGGTGCGCCCTCGCGCGCTCGGTGATTCCTCCTCCGCGGCAGGACGTTAATCGCGCCCACCAATCGCAAACGTCCCTTTAAGCCAAAGGAGAATCACCACCCGTGTCATCCGAAAGTAAACGTGCCTGCGGCGCGGCACTCGCGCGCCGCTCCCTGCTGCCGCTCGCGCTGACGTTCCTCCTCGTCGAGTTCTTAGACGAGGTGGTTGACGGCGTGCGCGGCGCCGCCTGGCCGCTCGTCCGCGAAGACCTGCGGCTCTCCTACACGGAGGTCGGCGCCGTGCTGACCGTGCCGGCGCTCTTCGGCAACCTCGTCGAGCCGTGGCTCTTCATCCTCGCCGACGTGTGGCGCAGGCGCGCGCTCGCGCTCGCGGGCGGCTTCGCCTTCGCGCTCGCCGCGCTGCTCGTCGGGCTGAGCCAGAGTTTCGTCGCGCTGCTCGCCGCCTACTGCCTGTTCAGCCCGGCCTCGGGCGCGTTCGTCAACTTGTCGCAGGCGTCTTTGATGGACGCCGAGCCCGCGCGACGCGAGCAGAACATGGCGCGGTGGACGCTGGCCGGGTCGCTCGGCAACGTCGTCGGGCCGCTCGTCGTCGCGGCGGTCGCGGGCTGGCGCGGGCCGTTCGTCGGGCTCGCCGTCTTCTCGCTCGTCGTGCTCGGGCTGGCGTGGCGCGCGCCCTTCCCGACTCCGGCGGCGCACGAAGGAGGCGCGCGGGCCGGGCTCGCCGAAGGCTTGCGCGAGGCGGGCCGCGCGCTGCGGCGGCGCGAGGTCTGGCGCTGGCTCGTGCTGCTGGAGGTGGGCGACCTGACGGCCGACGTGTTCCGCGGCTTCCTCGCGCTCTACTTCGCCGACGTGGTGGGCGCGGGCGAGGCGGGGGCCGCGCTCGCCGTCATCGTCTGGACGCTGGTGGGCCTGCCCGGCGACTTCCTGCTGCTCCCCCTGCTCGAACGCGTGCGGGGCGTCAAATACCTGCGCGTGAGCATGGCCGTGCAGGCGGCGCTCTTTCCTGTCTTCCTGCTCGCGCCGGGCGCCGCCGCGAAGCTCGCCCTGCTCGGCCTGCTCGGGCTCTCGAACGCCGGCTGGTACGCGATTCTGAAGGCGCGGCTCTACGCCGTGATGCCGGGGCGCAGCGGCACGGCGCTGACGCTGCACAACCTTTCGGCGTTCGCCGGCAGTCTCGCCCCGCTCGCGCTGGGGGCGTTCGCGGAGCGGTACGGGCTCGGCTCGATGATGTGGCTGCTGGCGGCGGGGCCGCCGCTGCTGCTGGTCGGGCTTTTGACGGCCCCGACGGACGAAGGCGGGGAGGAGGAGGGCGGCGTGCGCTAAAGGCGCGGGGTCGTGCTATCTTGCTCCGGCAATCCTGACGGCGGGGCCGCGCGCGGCGGCCTCGCAACCCACCCCGGAGAAGGATGAAGATGGCAGAGCTACCGAGCGAAGAGGATTTCAGGAAGCAACTGGGCACGAAGTTCGGCGTCAAGGACGAGTCGCCGCGCCCCTTCGAGCTTGAGCTGGTTGACGTGCAGGGCTGGGAGACGCGGCCCGGTGAGGAGCAGGGGATGGAGCGTTTCACGCTCGTGTTCCGCGGCCCGGCCGACATCTACATGCCGCAGAACACCTACACGCTGGCGCACGGCGAGCTGGGCGAGCTGGCCGTCTTCCTCGTCCCGCTCGCGCCCGACGACCGCGGCTTCAGCTATCAGGCCGTCTTCAACTTCTACCGGTAGGCTGCTCGGGCGCCGCGGCCGACGGCCGCCACTCCATGTGCTTGTAGCCGCCGAGGTCTTCGAAGACGACGAAGCCGAGCCGCTCGTAGAAGCGCAGCGCGTCGAAGTTCTGGGCGAAGACCATGTGGCGCAGCCGAAGGCCCGACGCCCGCGCCTCCTCGATGAGCCGCCCGAAGATG
This sequence comes from Pyrinomonadaceae bacterium, assembly GCA_035941045.1. Lineage (GTDB taxonomy): Bacteria > Acidobacteriota > Blastocatellia > Pyrinomonadales > Pyrinomonadaceae > QHXN01. Next base: position 11,438 of record DASZEK010000197.1, read on the forward strand.
GCCGTGCCGACGCCGCGGTTGCGCGCCCACGGCAGGAGCGCGATGTCGAGCAGGCGAATCTCCCGCTCGTCGCGGCCGATCCAGACGCGGCCGGCCGTGCGCCCGTCGAGCATGAGCACGTCGTACTCGGCTCCGGGGAAGCGCGCGTCGTAATCCTTCTTCTGCGCCTCGTACTGCATGCGGCAGAAGGCGAGCTTCTGCGCGTCGTCCCAGGGGACCAGCGCCAGCTCGTCGGCGCGCGTGCTGGCGTAGACGCGCACCATCTCCTCGTAGTCGTCTCCCGTCACGGGCCTGAGCGTAATGACGGCCCCGCCCGCCAGTTCGATTCCTTCGCCGCCGTTCAGCATCGAGAACGTCTCCTTCCCCGTCCGGCCCCGCGCGGGGCGATGTATGGTGCCAGTGGCACGGCCCGCAAGCTATTTTGCAGAGAAATCTTCGACTTGCAAATGCCCGCCGTTGAGAGTAAAATTCTTGCGCTTCGCTAGTCGGACGACCGCTGTACGAAGTCCCCGCGAGCAGACATTCCGAGCCTATTCACAGCCAGCACTCAGGGCACAATCGGTCCGCTTTCCCGACCCGACAACTTTCTCCCTGCCCTGCAACCGCGCACGGGCATTAAGACCTCGACAAGTAGTCCGCAACCACGCTCTCGAAGCACACTCCTAAGGAGAGGTAAATGCCAGATCCGTTCCTGAGCGAGATCAAAATCGTCAGCTTCAACTTCCCCCCCAAAGGGTGGGCCTTATGCAACGGCCAGCTCTTGCCCATCAACCAGAACCAGGCGCTCTTCTCGCTGCTCGGCACCACCTACGGCGGCAACGGCCAGACCAACTTCGCGCTCCCCAACCTCCGCGGCAGGGTGCCCATCCACTTCAGTAAAAACCACAATCTCGGCGAGGCGGCCGGTTCCACCAGCGTCACCGTCAACATCCAGCAGATGCCGACGCACATCCACGCCGAGATGGCGACCGGCACCGACGGCAACACGGTCCTCCCAGCCGGCGGCGTTCTCGCCGCCGCCGCGGGCCTCTACGGCGCGCCGCAGAACCTGACGGCGCTGCTGCCGGCGTCCGTCTCGAACGTCGGCGGCAGCCAGCCGCACAACAACATGATGCCCTACCTGGTGCTGAACTTCATCATCGCGCTCCAGGGCATCTTCCCGTCGCGGAACTAGAGGAGGAGACCATGGGACAACCATACGTCGGAGAGATTAGGATGTTCGCGGGCAACTTCGCCCCGGCCGGCTGGGCGTTCTGCGCGGGTCAGACGCTTCCCATCGCCGAGAACGACGTGCTCTTCCAGCTCATCGGCACCACCTACGGCGGCGACGGCGAAGAGACCTTCAACCTGCCCAACCTCCAGAGCCGCGTCCCCATCCACATGGGCGCCGGCCCGGACGGCACCACCTACCAGATCGGCGAGTTGGCCGGCACCGAGACGGTGACGCTCTCGACGCAGCAGATACCGATTCACAACCACGCGCTGATGGCCTCGCTCTCGACCGGCACGGCGCCCACCCCGGTCGGGAACGTGCCCGCCGCCTCCAGCACCATCTCGCTCTACAAGGCGGCGGCGCCCGCAGCGGCCTTCGACCCGCAGGCCATGCAGCCGGCCGGCGGCAGCCAGCCGCACGAGAACTGCCAGCCGTTCCTGTGCATCAACTTCATCATCTCGCTCTTCGGGATTTTCCCCAGCCCGAGCTAAAGGAGAAGAAAATGTCCGACCAGTTCTTAGCCGAAATCCGCATCTTCCCCTTCAACTTCGCCCCGACCGGCTGGGCCTTCTGCAACGGGCAAATCATGCCGATCTCCCAGAACACGGCGCTCTTCGCGCTGCTCGGCACCACCTACGGCGGCGACGGCAAGTCCACCTTCGCCCTGCCGAACCTACAGGACTCGGCGCCGATGCAGCCCGGCCAGGGTCAGGGCCTGAGCCTGCGCGACCTCGGCGAGCAGAGCGGCGTCGAGGCCGTCACGCTGCTCGTCTCCGAGATACCCGTCCACACGCACCAAATCCTGGGCAACAACGTCCCGCCGCCCGCCAACGCCGGCACCCCGGACCCGTCCGTCTCGCTGGCCCGTTCGAGCGGCACGACCACCTACTTATCACCCGCGGCGAACCTTAACATGATGGCGCCGCAGGCGATCGCCCCCGCGGGCGGCAGCCTGCCGCACAACAACATGCAGCCTTACCTGACGCTCAACTTCTGTATTGCCCTCCAAGGCATCTTCCCGCCCAGGAGCTAGGCTTTCAACGAGGCGGGCGGCGGCGCCCGGTGCGCCGCCGC
>DASZEK010000198.1:0-65874 GCA_035941045.1 Pyrinomonadaceae bacterium
ATCGGCGAGCGCGCCGGCCTGCCCGTCGAGATTTCCCACTTCAAGATCAGCACCAAGCGCCTCTGGGGACAGAGCCCCGTGACGCTCGGCCTCGTGCGCGACGCGCGCCGCCGCGGCCTCTCCGTCACCGTCGACCAGTACGCCTACACGGCCAGCTCCACCTCGCTCGACTCGCGGCTGCCCGACTGGGTCGAGGAGGGGGGCAGGGAGGCCGGCGCCGCCCGGCTCAAAGACCCCGCGCAGCACGCCCGCGCCCTGCGCGAGATGAAGGACTCGCTGAAGAAGGGCGGCTTCAAGGACTACTCCTACGCCGTCGTCGCGCGCTACCGCCCGAAGCCCGAGTACGCCGGCAAGTCCATCGCCGAGATTACGAAGCTTCAGCGCGGCAAGTCCGACGTGACGAGCCAGATCGAGCAGATATTCGAGATGTACGCGGCGGGCGGCGCCTCGATGGTCTACCACTCGATGGGCGAGGAGGACGTGCGCGCCATCATGCGCGAGCCCTTCACGATGATCGCCTCCGACAGCGGGGTGCGGCAGTTCGGCGAGGGGGCGCCGCACCCGCGCGGCTACGGCAACAACGCGCGCGTGCTCGGCGAGTACGTCCGCCGCCTCGGCCTCATCCCGCTCGAAGACGCCGTGCGCAAGATGACGAGCCTCCCGGCGCAGACCTTCGGCTTCCGCGACCGCGGCCTCGTGCGCGAGGGGATGGCCGCCGACCTGGTCCTATTCGACGACGCGGCGGTCTCCGACCCCTCGACCTTCGAGCGCCCGCACCAGTACGCCGCGGGCTTCTCGCACGTCCTCGTCAACGGCGTCGCCGTCATCGAAGACGGGCGCGCGACGGGCGCCCGCCCCGGCGCCGCGCTCCGCCACTAAAGTTCATAAGGGGGAGGCCCGGCGGCCTCCAGCAGCGAGCGAGCGACCTCGCCGGTCCGGCCCGTTTGGAAATTCGATTGCCACTTTCACTGAGGAACCACGCCATGAGAAAACAGCTAACCGGCGGACTGCGCAGGGCGCTCTTAGCCCTCGCCGTCTGCCTCAGCCTTTGCGGCCCCGCCGCGGCGCAGGTCACGGAGACCGCCGCCCAGGTCAACGGGCAAGTCACGGACTCGGCCGGCGCCGTCGTCGCCGGGGCCTCGGTCGTCGTCACCAACGACGCCACGCGCGAGCAGCGCCGCGTCCAGACCAACGAAGAGGGTCTCTACGTCATCACCCCGCTCAACCCCGGCAACTACACGCTGACGGTCGAGCAGTCGAACTTCAAGCGTTACGTCGAGACGAACGTCGTCCTCAACGCCAAGGACCGCCGCCTCCTCAACGTGGTCCTCGAAGCGGGCAACGTCGCCGAGACCGTCACCGTCACGAGCGAGACCAACGTCGTGCAGGACAGCCCGACGGGCCAGACGCTCATCTCGGGCCAGCAGGTCATCGAGCTCCCGCTCAACAACCGCGACTACCTGAAACTGACCGAACTGGTCCCCGGCGTCAGCTCCAGCCTCGACGACGAGACGACCTTCGGACTCACCAGCCGCGCCGACATCTCGATTAACGGCATGCGCCGCAACGCCGTCAACTACCTCGTGGACGGCGTCACCAACACCGACCCCGGCTCGAACATCACGCTGCTCTCGACGCCCACGGTTGACTCCATCAAGGAGTTCAAGGTGCTCACGTCGAACTACACGGCCGAGATCGGGCGCTCGGGCGGCGGCGTCGTCACCGTCGTCACGCGCGGCGGCGGCAACGACTTCCACGGCTCGCTCTACGAGTTCTTCCGCAACGACTACTTCAACGCCAACACCTTCTTCAACAACCGCCAGCCCCGCCTCGCCAACGGGCAGGTCAACCCGAACTTCAAGACGCCCGTCCTGCGCTACAACAACTTCGGCGGCACCATCAGCGGCCCCGTCATCCTGCCGAAGTTCTGGGGCGACGGTAAGCGCTACTGGTCGGGCCGCGACAAGACCTTCTTCTTCTTCTCCGAGGAGGCGCGGCGCGTCAAGCGCGGCACGACGGCCGCCACGCGCACCGTCCCGACCGCGGCCGACCGCGCCGGCGACTTCGGCCCGCGCCTCGGCAACCTCGTCTGCCGCAACGCCGCCGGCACCGCGACCGCGACGGCGTCCGCGGCCGGCGTCTGCCCGACCGCCCAGCCCATCATCGCCACCGCGACCGACACCCTTGGCCGCACCATCCAGGTCCGCGTCAACCAGATTTTCGTCACCGGCACCGACATCGCTTACGCCGACAACAAACTCCCGTCGGGCGTCATCGACCCGCGCGCCGTCTCGCTCTACAACGCCTTCCCGCTGCCGAACTCGGGCACCAACTCCTTCGTCTTCAGCCCGGTCAGTCTCAACAACACGCGGCAGGAGACGGTCCGCATCGACCACAACTTCAACGACGACAACCGCTTCTTCGGCCGCTACACGCACGACCTCTCACAGACGCAGGAGTCGGCCGGCCTCTTCGGCGACGCCACCGTCAACCTGCCCGGCGTCTCCACGACCGACACGCGCGTCCCCGGCCACGTCCTCGCGCTCTCGCTCGCCAGCGTCTTCTCGCCGACGCTCGTCAACGAGGCGACCTACAACTACTCGGGCACGCTCATCGGCTCGCGGCCCACGGGGCGCGGCTTCCGCTCCGACTACCCCGGCGCCGACAAAATCCCCGAGCGGTTCCCCGAGAACAACGCGGGCGCCATCCCGACCATCAACATCTCCACCTTCGGCGCCGTCGCCTACGGCCATCAGGGCTTCCGAATCCTGACGCGCATCCACGCCATCCGTGATGTCGTCACCTGGACCAACGGCAACCACACCTTCAAGTTCGGCGGCGAGTTCTCGCACGAGCAGAAGGCCGAGAACGCCAACAACCTCTCGCAGGGCGGCTTCACCTTCTCCGGCAACCAGACCGCCGGCCCGACGGCGCTGGGCGGCACGACCCGCACCGGCCTCGGCGCCGCCTCCTTCCTCCTCGGCCTCGCCAACACCTACAACGAGGACGAGCGCGACGTGACCTTCGACTTCCGCTTCGGCCGCCGCGAGTTCTTCGCGCAGGACACGTGGAAGGTGCGGCCCAACCTGACGCTCGACTTCGGCGTGCGCTACCAGTACTTCACGCCCGTCCGCGACGTTGACAACGTCCTGACCAACTTCGACCCGACGCGCTACGTCCGCGCCAACGCGCCGACCTGCACGCCCGTCGCCTCCGGCCCGCTCACCTGCGCCACGCTCGTCTCCGGCACGGGCGACCCGCTGAACGGCATCGTCATCGCGGGCGTCAACTCGCCCAACGGCTCCTTCATCGCCCCGCGCGACACCAACAACTTCAGCCCCCGCGTCGGCCTCGCCTGGGACCCCTTCTCGAAGGGCAAGACCATCCTGCGCGCCGGCTACGGCTTCTACTTCGACCAGCCGCTCTCCGGCATCTTCGGCCAGAACGTGCAGGTCAACCCGCCCTTCAACCGCCGCCTCTCCTTCACGAGCACCGGCACGAACATCCTCACGCTCTCGAACCCGACGGGGACGACGCCCAACGCCATCGCCCCGCCCGCGCTACAGGGCACCGACCCGAACTTCCAACTGCCCGAGACGCAGCAGTGGTCCGTCGGCGTCCAGCACACGCTGTTCCGCAACGCCACGATTGACCTCTCTTACGTCGGCACGAAGGGCGACAACCTGATCCGCATCGTCGAGCTGAACCAGCCGGCGCCGAAGGCCGTCATCGACGCGGGCGGCACCTCGACCGTCAACGTCCTGAACGCCGCGCGCCCCTTCCGCGGCTACGGCTCGATCACCTACCGCGAGTCGAGCGGCCGTTCGCGCTACCACGGCATGCTCTCCTCGTTCATCTACCGCTTCACGTCGGGCTCGTCCGTCACGCTCTCCTACACGTGGTCGAAGAACCTGACGAACGCCACCAACGACCGCGACACCGTGGACATCCCGCAGCTCTACTCGCTCAAGGACACCGAGTACGGCGTCGCCCGCAGCAACCGCGCGCACGTCTTCAGCGCCGGCTACGTCTACGAGCTGCCCTTCTTCCGCAAGAACGAGAGCGCGCTGCTGCGCCACGCCCTCGGCGGATGGCAGGTCTCCGGCATCACGCAGATTCAGTCGGGCCTCCCCATCGCGCGCGCCCTGAACATCTCGGCCACGCAGTTCGCCAACACGGCGACGAACAACGGCCTGCGCGGCAACCGCCCGAACCTCCTCAGCGACCCGAACGAGGGGCTCGCCGGCACGAACGACGCCGCCGGCCTCCCGTTCCTCTTCGACCCGACGGCCTTCGCGCTGCCGCCCGACGGCACGCTCGGCAACTCTCCGCGCGCCTTCGCCCGGCTGCCGACGCAGAACCAGACGAACCTCTCGGCCATCAAGAACTGGTACTTCTCGAAGGACCGCGACGTGCGCCTCCAGTTCCGCGCCGAGGCTTTCAACGTCTTCAACCACACGCAGTTCACCTCGGTGGGCACGGTCTTCGACCCGACGCTCGCGCTCACCGCCACGACCTTCGGCCGGCCGACCGCCGCGCGACTGCCGCGCGAGTTCCAGTTCGGCCTCAAGCTCTACTTCTAACCACTCCCGCGCGGGGACAAAGAGAGGGCACAGAGAAGTTAAGCTTCTCTGTGCCCTCTGTGCTCTCCGCGTCCCCCGTGTTGAAAACCCCGCCCGCCGGCTTTAACCTGACCCCCTATGTCTAATCAACAACCCGACAAACTCCTCCTGCGCGGCGCCCGACTCATCCTCCCCGACTCGGTAGTCGAAGGCCAAGACTTGCTCGTCGAAGCCGGCCGCGTCGCCCGACTCGGGCAAATCTCTGACGCGGGAGCGCGCGTCCTCGACCTCTCCGGCCTGACCGTCTACCCCGGCTTCATAGACGTTCACATCCACGGCGCCGTCGGCGTGGACACTTTAGAAGCCACGGCCGATGACCTCCACCGCGTCGCGCTCTTCCTCGCGGGCGAGGGCGTCACCTCCTGGCTCCCCACGCTGGTCCCCGCCCCCGAGGAGGATTACCGCCGCGCCGTCCTCTCCGTCGAACAACTGATGAGCGAACAGGACGAGCGCCCCCCGGCCGCGCTCGCGCTCGGCGTCCACTACGAAGGCCCCTTCGTCAACGAGCGCCAGTGCGGCGCCCTGCGCACGCCCTACTTCCGCCGCTACACGGGCCCCGACTCGCTCGAAGGGCTCGCGACACTCGGCCTCCAAGGCGCCGCCCACATGACGACGCTCGCCCCCGAAGTCGAAGGAGGAATTGAACTCATCCGCGAACTCGTCCGCCGCGGCTGGGTCGTCTCCATCGGCCACACGCGCGCGCCCGTCGAGCTTTTAGAAGGCGCGCGCGAAGCAGGCGCCCGCCACATGACCCACTTCCTTAACGCCATGCCGCAACTCCACCACCGCGAGCCCGGACCCGTCGGCTGGGGACTCCTTCGAGACGACGTGACCGTGGACCTCATCGCCGACGGCGTCCACAGCGACCCCCTCATGCTCCGCCTCGTCATGCGCTGCAAGACGGCCGACCGCATCTCCCTCATCAGCGACGCCGTCGCGCCCGCCGGCCTCGGCGACGGCGAGTACGCCGTCTGGGGCGAGACCATCAAAGTCGAAGGCGGCCGCACCCGCAACGAGCGCGGCTCCATCGCCGGCTCCGTCGCCACGCTCGCCGCCGCCGCCCGCATGGTGCTCGGCCTCGGCGCCGCCGAAACCGACCTCGCCCGCATGGCCTCGCTCAACCCCGCCCGCCTCCTCGGCCTCGCCCACGACCGCGGCTCAATCGAACAGGGCAAGCGCGCCGACCTCACCGCCCTCGACGCCGGGGGCCGCGTGCGCCTCACCCTCGTCGGCGGCCGCGTCGCCTTCGAGAAAAAAATGTAACCCTTCGTCCTCAACTTGAGTCTTAATTTATGTGGCCGGACTCTCTCGCCCGAGCGCCCCGAGCGCGGCGCGGGTGCGTCTCATCAGCCGCGTCAGGGTCCGCTAAACAATCGGGCCGGTCCGAGAAGCCACACCCTGCGGCATCTCGGGCCGGCCCGGACTAATTACGCGCGGCCGACTCATTTCTCGGCCGCGGGCTTCTTCGGCTCCGCGACGTTCGACAGGTGCGACGCCACGACCCGCCACTTGCCGTTCAGCCGCACGTAGGTGTCCGTATACCTCGACTGTTCCTTGACCGTCTTGCCTTCGCGCTCGTACTCCGTGACGACCCTTCCCATCAGGATGACGGTGTCGCCGTACGCCCTTGAGCGCACGTCCTCCGTGTAGAACTTCGTCCGCGGCATCGCGGCGGCCTTCATGCCGCGAATCATGTTCATCAGTTGGGGCTTCGACTGCATGGAGCCGTTAGGGAAGGTGATGATGAAGTCGTCGGCCACTATGGCGTCCATCGCCGCCGGGTCCGTCTGCTCGTAGGCGTCGAGCCAGCGGCGCTCCAACGCGCGGACCTCCTGCTCCGCCTTGCTGACGTTGGTTGTCTGCGCCCGCACGGCGCCTATGAAGCCGAGCGAGCAAACGAGAAGTGTCGCAAGCGTGACCGCTCTCCTGAACATGATTCTCCTCCTGCAAATTAAGGCCGCCGACGAGTCTTAAATTCGTCAGGCGGGTATCAGCGTGTACCCCGGCGCGGCCTGCCCCGGCCACAGCTCGTAAAGCACCTCGGCCTCCTCGGTGCCGCCGTGCCTCGGGCTGGAGGGCAGGCCGATGGCGCGCGCCGCCGCGATGCTGAGTTCCCCTATCTTGTTGCGCGGCCCACGGTCCGCGACCACGCACTCGACGGACCTGCCCCCCAGCGTCACGCGCGCGCGGCAGCCGCACACCACGCCCCTCGTCCTGTTAATGACGAGCGGCGGCACGACGATGTAGGGCACGGTTTCGGCGTCCACGTAGGCGGCCGGGTCGTCCGCCGCCTTTCCGGGTTGACGGTACCATGTCTTCGAGGCGATGACGCCGCCCGGAAAAACCCTCGGCTCATTGTCCGGCCCCAGTATCACGATGTCCCGCGCCCAGTCGTGCGCGCAGACGACCCGGCCGTGGTCGTTCCTCATGCCGCCGTTGGCGAGCGCCTCCGAGCCGGAGTCGTCCACCTTGTAGGCGGGCTGTGCCCCGTTCTGCCCGTTGGCGCCGTCGGCGTCGATGTCGGCGTCGGCGACGAAGTGGACTCGCCCGTCGTCCTCTTCGATAATCCTGCATGAGTAGCCTTCGTCGTGTGAATTTATAGTGCCCAGTTCGCGCATGAGTCGGACTCCTTCCGGTGTTGGGGTTGGAACGTATGGAAGAACGGCAGGGCGGGGACTTATATCGACACGGACGGCGAAAGTCAACGCCGGTAAGGCGCGGCCGGCGCCTGACTTCATTGCTTCTTATCCGGCGCCTCGGCGGCGCGCTTGGCGTTCTGGAGGACGCGGGCGCGCTCAAGCTCGCGGGCGCCTTCCTCCTTCCGGCCGAGCTGGACGAGGGCGCGGCCGAGCTGGTAGTGGCCGTCGGCTATCTCGTCGCGGAGGCGGACGGCGGCGCGCAGCTCTTCGACGGCGCGCTCGCGCTCGCCCGCCTGCATGAGCGCGCGCCCCAGGGCGAAGTGCGTGTCGAACTCTTCGGGGTAGGCGCGGGCGGCCTGTTCGAGCAGGGGGACGGCGCGCTCGGGCTGCGAGCGCGTCAGGTAGAGGTCGCCGAGCGTGAAGGCGGCGCGCGCCATCGAGGGGTCGCGGCGCAGGACTTCCCGCAGCTCGCGCTCGGCCTCGTCGTAGCGGTAGAGCTTCCAGTAGAGGAAGCCGAGGCCGTAGCGCGTCCGCACGGAGTCGGGCGCGAGCGCGACGGCGCGCTCGTAGGCCGAGGCCGCCTCCGGCGTGCGCCCAGCGCCGTCGAGCGCGTCGCCGTACATGGCCCAGAGCGTTTCGGTGCCGCCGTCTTCGAGCTCGACCCTGCGGCGCAGGACGCCTGCCGCCTCCGCGAAGCGGCGCTGCCTGACGAAAGACTGCGCGGCCAGCTCAAGCAGTTCGCGGTCGCGCGGCGAGCGCGCGAGCAGTTGGGCTATCTCGCGCGTCGCCTCGCGGTACTTCTCCGAGCCGACGAGCGCCGCGGCCAGCGCGCGCCGCGCCGCCTCGTTCTCCGGCTCAAGCGCGAGCGCGCGGCGGAGTGGCTGGACGGCCGAGACGAACTCGCCCTTCCTGACGAGCGCGAGGCCGACGTTGAAGTGGGCGCCGGCAAGCTGCGGGTCGAGCGCCGCCGCCCGCGTCCAGACCTCGATGGCGGCGTCGGCCCGGCCCTGCCGGTTGCGCGCGACGCCGAGGTTCACCCACGCGCGCGCGTCGGCGGGCGCGAGCCTGACGACCTCCTCCCAGACCGCCTCCGCGCCGCGCCAGTCGCCGGCCTCCTCGCGCGCGCGCGCCGCGGCGTAGAGCGAGCGCACGCGCTCAGCGTCGCCGCCCTGCCGCACGGCCGCGTTAACGGCCCACGGCGCCGCGAGCGATAGCAGCATGACGAGCGTGGCGCAGCCCCTCTTCATCGCCCGAGAAGATAACACAGGCGGCGCGGGCGGCCCCGCTGTTAACTTCAGTCGTCGGCAGCAGCGGGCAGGGGCGGCGCGGCACTCATCTGCTCGCGCAGCCGCGCGGCCCGCTCGGCGACGATGCCGGCGAGCGGCGCGCACGGGTCGCCGCCGACCCACTGCATCAGCGCCGAGAGGAAAAGCTCCTTCAGGTACGCGAACGAGAAGCCTTCGGTCGAGCGCGCGACCCGCTCAAGCTCCGCGCCAGAGAGGCGCATCGTGTCCTCCAGCGACTCGTTCCAGCGCGCGGCGTAGCGCAGCCGCTCGCCCTCGGCCGGCAGCTCGAAGTAGAACTTGCGGTCGAAGCGGCTCGGCCGGTCGAGGATGGAGGAGTCGAGCTTTTCGGGGTGGTTCGTCGTCGCGAGCACGACGACTCCCGTGTTCGAGGCGAAGCCGTCAAGCTCGTTCAGGAAGAACGACCGGTTCTTGTCGTTGACGAGCGAGTCGATGTCTTCGAGCACGACGACGCAGGGCTGCGTGCGGCGCGCGCGCTCGAAGACGTTGCGCAGGCCCGAGTGCTCGCCCTGACAGCTCTCAAGGCTCTTGACGTAAAGGCACGGCAGGCCGAGGCGGTTGACCATCGCCTTGACCGCGTGCGTCTTGCCGTTGCCCGGCGGGCCGATGAGGAGCACGCCGCGCTTCCAGGGGATGCGGTAACGCTCGTACACCTCGCGCGAGGCGAAGAAGCGCGGCAGGTCGTCCTGAATCTCGCGGCTCAGCCGCTCGGGCAGGATGAGGCCGTCGAAGCTCGACTCGCGGATTGAACGGTAAAGCTCCTTGCTCTTGACGAAGTGCCCGTCCTCGAAGACGAGGATTTCGGCGCGCACCTCGGCGCACCACTCGCTGACGGTGCGGAAGAACTCCTCGGCCGTCTCGCGCGTGTCGGCGACGATCCAGTGGTAGCGCGAGCGGTACCCGCTCTCGGTCCACGTGACGTAGAGCACGTCGAGCATCTGGCCGCGCCAGAGCACGTTGAACCAACCGTTCTCGGTCTCGCGTTCGAGCGGCTGGCCGCGCCCCTGCCAGGAGGTTACGAACTGCGCGTGGACCGAGCCCTCGCCGACGAGCGAGCAGAGGCCGGCGCGCGCGTAGTCGTCGAGGTTGAAGTAGCCGCTCTCGCCCTCGACGACGGCGCGGCCCGGAAACATCCCCGCCAGCTTCTCGCTCACGGAGTAAGAGATGTAGTCGGTCGGGTGGCAAAGCGTCTCGCTGATGAAATTGTTCAGTGCCATGACAGTTCGTTCGGCCGTCTTTCGCGGCCGCGGTAATAAAGGTTTTCGCCTGGAGGCCCGCTCACACGGGGCGGCGTGCGCGGGCGTTCCCCGGCGCGCGATGACCTCCGGCTCTAGCGGGAAAGGCTGACGGGTACACTCAGAGGGAGCGGCCGCGCTTTCGCGGCATCGAGCGGACAACGGGCGGTGGGACGTTCATGAAAAGCATGGTAACAACTACTTTGCTCTACAAAGTTGAGCGTAGGATACCGCGCCTTAGGGCGCGAGTCAACGAAAAATTTCGCGCGGCGCGCGCGTTCAGGAGGGCTCGTAGAAGCCCGCGCGGCGGTAGGACTCGTCGAGCAGCTCGACGGGGTGGCAGACGCGCAGGCTCATGCCGCCGAGAGACGCGCCCGCGGCAATCTGCATGTGACAGCCGGGGTTGCCGGTGGCGAGGACGGCGGCGCCCGTGTCGCGGACGCGCGCGAGTTTTTCGGAGAGCACGCGGGAGGAAAGCTCCGTCTCGACGAGGTTGTAGACGCCCGCGCCGCCGCAGCAAACATCGCTGCCTTCGAGCGGCACGAGTTGCAGGCCGGGCACGGCGCCGAGCAGGCGGAGCGGCGCGGTGTGGGCCTTCTGGCCGTGGAGCAGGTGACACGAGGCGTCGTAGGTGGCGGCCTCGCCGTCGAGCGCCGCGCCCTCGCGGATGCCCGTGGCTTCGAGTTGTTGGCTCACGTCGCGGACGCGTGCGGCGAAGCGTGCGGCGCGCTCCTTGAAGTCGGGGTCGTCTTCGAGCAGGTGCGCGTAGGAGGCGAGCATGGCGCCGCAGCCGCCCGCGTTCGTGACGACGGGCACGCTCCCGTCGTCTTCAAAAGCCTCTACGTTACGCCGCGCGAGTCGGCGCGCGCCTTCGAGGTCGCCCGCGTGCGCGTGGAGCGCGCCGCAGCAGACCTGTCCGGCGGGCGCGTCGGCCCGGCAACCGTTCGCTTCGAGCACGCGGGCGGTGGCGCGGTTGACGCGCGCGAAGAGCCCTTCGGTGACGCAACCCTTGAAGAGCAGCGCGCCCGCCGGAGCGTGTGTCGTCTCGACGGCCTTCGCGGCGCCCTCTCGATTCCCGCCGAGCGGCGCGGGCGAGGAGCTGTCGAGGAGTGCGAGCGCGAGTTCGGCGCGCGCCGGGATGACGCGCGTCAGCTTCGACTTGAGCAGGAGGCGCGGCAGGCGCGAGCCGCGCATCGCGCGCGCGAGGGCGAAGGCGAGGCGGAGGCGTGCGGGGTGCGGCCAGACGTTTCGGAGGAGCAGGTGCAGGAGCCTTGAGGTCCAGCCGCGCCGCGAGCCGCCCGTGACGATGTCGGAGCGCGCGGCCTCCAGAAGTTGTCCGTACTCGACGCCGGCCGGGCAGACGCTCTCGCAGGCGCGGCAGCCGAGGCAGCGGTCGATGTGGCGCGTGAAGGACGCGGAGTCGGGCGCGAGACGGCCTTCTTCGACGGCACGCATCAGGTAGAGTCGGCCGCGCGGGCTGTCGTTCTCGTCGCCCGTGTGGACGTAGGTCGGGCACGCTTCGAGGCAGAGTCCGCAATGGACGCAGGCGAGCAGCTTTCGCTCCTCACCTTCGAGCGCGCCCGCGAGTCTGTGATGCGACGTTGTCATCTTCACTCAAATGAAGCGGCCGGCCGAGAACAAATTCTCAGGGTCAAGCTGCGCCTTCATCCGGCCCACCAAAATCCTCACGGAATCCGTCAAGGAGGGCGAAAGGAGGCGACGAAAGACGGCGGCGTCGGCGTCGCTCAAACTCTCGGTCCCGAACACGTGCAGGCGTCCGTCGCCCGCGCCCGCGTGCCACATGAGGCCGGACGAGGCAGCGTCATTCAGGTTAAGTTCGGACAACAGCCGACCCAGTTCGGACGGCAACACTCGTGCTTGCCATGCGAGCTTGCCTTCGTTAACAAGCGGCGCGACGGCGAGTGCCTTCCAAAGCGGCGCGTCGTCCTCCATGATTTCTATGCCCTCACGGCCGGCGACCTCCTTTGTCATCTCGCGTGCGCGCTTGAGCTGGTATTCGACGGCGCCGGACGTGCCCGCGAAGCGTGCGAGCAAGTGAAACTCTTCCGGCTTGCCTTGGACCGTGAATGATGAAGCGAGTGCCGGTGAAACTATCTCGACGGCCGCGGGCAGGAGTTGAGACGAGACGAGCGCGCGCGCGGCTCGGAGCAGGGAACTAAGGTCGGCGGAGCGCGCGACGAGCGTCGCCTCGCGCGCCGGGCGCGGGCGGAGTTTGAAGGTCAGTTCGAGGATGACGCCGAGCGTGCCGCGGCTGCCGACGAAGAGCTTGCAGAGGTCGTAGCCGGCGACGTTCTTGACGACGCGGCTGCCGCAGTTGACGACGCGGCCGTCGGCGAGCAGCACGCGCATGCCGAGGACGTAGGAGCGCGGCATGCCGTAGCCGAGCGCCTGCGCGCCGCCTATCCCCACGGCCGCCACGCCGCCGAGCGTCGCGCGCCCGTCGTCGGGCGGGTCGAGCGGGAGCCACTGTCCGGCGCGACCGACCTCGCGGTTGAACTCTTCGAGCGTCACCCCCGCGCCCGCCGTCGCCACGAGGTCCGCCGGCTCGTGTCTTACTTCCCCCTTCATACGCGACGTTTGAAGGAGGACGTGCTCGCGCGTCAGCTCGTGCCCCGCGCCGAGCCACGTCCCGCCGCCCGCGGGGACGACGTTGCGGCCCGAGCTTGCGGCGTCACGCAAGACTTCGCGCGCCTCTTCGATTGAGTCGCGTGGGATTTGGAGACTGTCTTGCCTCGCGGCGGGTCGCGGCGCAGGCGCGTCCTTCGTCGAGACGGCGCGGCCCTCGCCGCAGCCCTTGAGGGCGGGGATTATCTTGCCGGGGTTGAAGAGGCCGGCGGGGTCGAAGGCGGCGCGCACTTGAAGCATCGCGCGCAGGTCGTCGTCCGAGAAGACGAGCGGCAGGTAGTCGCGCTTGTCGAGCCCGACGCCGTGCTCGCCCGTAATCGTCCCGCCCGCGCGCACGCACGTCTCCATGATTTCGCGGCCGGCGGCGCGCACGCGCTCGACCTGCGAGTGGTCGCGCGAGTCGAAGCAGATGAGCGGGTGCAGGTTGCCGTCGCCCGCGTGGAAGACGTTGGCGACGAGCAGTTGGTGCTCCGCGCCGATGCGGTAGGTGGCGGCGAGCACTTCGGGCAGGCGCGAGCGCGGCACGACCGCGTCTTGAATGAGGATGTCGGGCGAGACGCGGCCCATCGCGCCGAAGGCGCCCTTGCGCGCGGCCCAGAGCTTCTTGCGCTCAAGCTCGTCGGCCGCGAGCTTCACGGTGCGCGCGCCGTTCTGCGCGCAAATCTCGCGGACGCGCGCGACCTCTTCGTCAAGTCCCGCCTCCAGCCCGTCAAGCTCGACGAGCAGCGCGGCGCCCGCGTCCAAAGGCATCCCGGCGGCGAAGACGCTCGCCTCGACGGCGCGGATGGTCACGTTGTCAACCATCTCAAGCCCGGCGGGGATGATGCCGGCGGCGATGACGGCCGAGACGGCGCGGCTCGCGTCGTCTATGTCGGCGAAGTCCGCGAGCAGCGTCCGGACGGCGGGCGCGGACGGCGTCAACCTCAGCGTCGCCTCGGTCGCGATACCGAACGTCCCCTCGGAGCCGACGAAGAGGCCGAGCAGGTCGTAGCCCGCCTGCCCCGCCGCGCCGCCCAATTCGACAATGCTTCCGTCCGACAACACGACGCGCGCGGCGAGGACGTGGTCCACGGTCGTGCCGTACTTCAGACAATGAATGCCGCCCGCGTTCTCCGCGATGTTGCCGCCGACGGTGCAGGAGCCCTGGCTCGAAGGGTCGGGCACGTAATGAAGCCCGTGGCGCTCGACGGCGCGCGAGACGTGCGCGTTGACGACGCCCGTCTCGACGACCGCCAGCCTGTTCTCCACGTCAACTTTCAGGACGCGGCGCATCCTCGCCAGCTCGACGCAGACGCCGCCACCGACCGCCAGCGCCCCGCCCGACAGCCCCGTCCCGGCCCCGCGCGGCACGACGGGCACTCCCTCCTCCGCGAGCAAGCGCACGACGGCCACCACCTCTTCGGTCGAAGAAGGGAAGACGACGGCGCGCGGCCGGTGCTTGTAGTGCGTCAGGCCGTCGCACTCGTAGACCAGCAGCTCTTCGGGGTCGCTCAAGACCTGTCCGGCCTTGAGCATGCCGCGCAATTTGTTGACGAGCGTGTCCACAGGAATCTTCTACCGGAAGGCGACGGCCAGATGATACACTACGCGCCCGTCCGCCGAGTAACTGATTCAAAGGTTCAAAGATGAGAGCAGGCCAGACCGCCGCTTCCTTCCTTCTCGCACTTCTCATGCTTACTTCCGACGCCGCCCCGGCCGCAGCGCAGGGGCCAACCGCCGACCTCGTCATCTTCAACGCGAACGTGCGGACGATGGACGTCGGCCGCGCGTCGGCGGAAGCCGTCGCCGTCGTCGGCAACCGCATCGTCGCGGTCGGCACCACGGCGGAAGTTAAGAAGTATGCCGGGCCGCGCACGCGCGTCATAGACGCGAAGGGTGCGCTCGTCCTGCCGGGCTTCAACGACTCGCACACGCATTTCCTGTCGGGCGGGTTCCAGCTTTCGAGCGTTGATTTGCGCACGGCGGACACGCCGCAGGAGTTCGCCGAGCGCATCCGCCGCTTCTCGGAGAAGCTGCCCGCGGGGCGTTGGATAACGGGCGGCGACTGGGACCACGAGCGTTGGCCCGGCGCCCCGCTGCCGACGAAGGAGTTGATTGATTCCTTCACGCCCGACCGCCCCGTCTTCGTCAACCGGCTCGACGGCCACATGGCGCTCGCCAACTCTCACGCGCTCAAGCTCGCGGGCGTCACGCGCGACACGCCCGACCCGCCCGGCGGCCTCGTCGTCCGCGACCCCGTTACGGGCGAGCCGACCGGCATCCTCAAAGACGCGGCGCAGAGCTTCGTCTGGAAAGTCATCCCCGAGCCGAGCTTTGACGAGAAGCTACAAGCGGCGCGCGCGGCGACCGCCCACGCGGCGAGCCTCGGCGTGACGAGCGTGCAGGACATGTCGGCGGGTGACAACGTCGGCGTCTACCAGACGTTGCTCGAACGCGGCGAGCTGAAGACGCGCGTTTACGCCGTCTCGCCTTTGCCCGACTGGCAGCGTTTGGGGCGCGTCGGCGTGCGCCGCGCCTTCGGCGGCGACATGCTGCGCATCGGCGGACTCAAGGGCTTCGCCGACGGCAGCCTCGGCTCGACCACCGCCCTCTTCTTCGAGCCCTACCTCGACGCGCCGCAGACGACGGGGCTGCCCGGCGACGAGATGTTCCCCGAAGGCGAGATGCTTAAGCGCGTCCGCGACGCCGACCGCGCCGGACTCCAGGTCATGATTCACGCCATCGGCGACAAGGCCAACGACACCATCCTCTCCATCTACGAGCAGGCGGCGCGCGAGAACGGCGAGCGCGACCGGCGCTTCCGCGTCGAGCACGCGCAGCACCTCCGGCCTTCCGAGATTCAACGCTTCGGCCGCGACAAAGTCGTCGCCTCGATGCAGCCTTACCACTGCATCGACGACGGCCGCTCGGCCGAGAAGCGCATCGGCCCGGCGCGGGCGAAAGGCACTTACGCCTTCCGCTCGCTGCTCGACGCGGGCGCCGTCCTCGCCTTCGGCTCCGACTGGACGGTCGCGCCGCTCGACCCGTTGCAAGGCGTCTACGCCGCCGTCACCCGCCGCACGCTCGACGGCAAGCACCCCGGCGGCTGGGTGCCCGAGCAGAAGATAACCGTCGAAGAAGCAGTCCGCGCGTACACGGTCGGCTCGGCCTTCGCCGAGTTCGCCGAGGGCGCGAAGGGCACCATCACGCCGGGCAAGCTGGCCGACCTCGTCATACTCACCGAGGACATCTTTAAAATCGACCCCGC
The DNA here is from genome assembly GCA_035941045.1 of Pyrinomonadaceae bacterium. Taxonomy (GTDB): domain Bacteria; phylum Acidobacteriota; class Blastocatellia; order Pyrinomonadales; family Pyrinomonadaceae; genus QHXN01. Next base: position 15,694 of record DASZEK010000198.1, read on the forward strand.
GAACATCGAGAAGGTGCGCGTGAGCGTGACTATCATGGACGGCCGCGTCGTCTACGAGAGGTGAGGCGAGTTGGAGATAACCATCCTCGACGGCCTGCGCGCCGTCAAGTTCGACCTCATCATGACGCTCGCGCTGGCGGCCCTCTCGCTCTTCGCCGGGTCGTGGATACAGAGGCGCGTCCGCTTCCTCGAACGTTCGAGCATCCCGGCGGCGGCCGTCGGCGGGCTCCTCTTCGCGCTTCTCGTCCTCGTGTCGAGAATGACGGGGGCGCTGGCCGTCACGCTCGACACGAGCTTGCGCGCGCCGCTCCAGAACGCCTTCTTCACGACCATCGGACTGGGCGCGACCCTCTCGCTGCTACGCGCGGGCGGATGGCGGATGGGCTTCTTCTGGCTGATAGCGACGGGCACGGCGCTGGTGCAGAACGCGGTCGGGATGGGGCTCGCGGGCGCGTTGGGGGCGCCGACCGCGCTCGGCATCATCTGCGGCGCGCTGACGCTGACGGGCGGCCCCTCGACGGGGCTGGCGTGGGCGGGCGAGTTCGAGAAGCTGGGCATCCAAGGCGCCGGCTCGCTCATCATCGCCTCGGCGCTCTTCGGCATCTTCGTCGCCTGCCTCGTCGGCAACCCCGTAGCCACCTTACTGATTCGGCGCTTCAAGCTGGCGAAGGCTCGTGAAGAGAACACGGCCGGGCCGGGCGAGGAGGAGTTCTGGGCTTTAAGCCCGACGGTCAACAGGGACGACGACCGCCGCGACGAAGAAAGGCGGGAAGAGAAGTTGACGGGCGGCGTGCTGCTTCACAACCTGCTTCTCATCCTCGCCGTGATGGGGCTCGGGGCCGTCGTGAGCTTCTGGCTCAAAGGCGCGGGCGTGACGATGCCGGACTACATCGGCGCGATGGTCTTCGCGGCGCTGCTGAGAAACGTTGACGAGAGGACGGGCTGGTTCCGGCTCGACGCGCGGGCGGTCGAAATCCTCGGCGGCATCGCGCTGGCGCTCTTCCTCGTCATCGCGCTCATGAGTCTGGAGCTTTGGAAGATTGCGGGCCTCGCGCTGCCGATGGTCGTCATCCTCTCGGTGCAGGTCGTCGTGACGGTCGCCTACGCCGTGCTGACGAGCTTCCTGCTGATGGGGCGCGACTACGAGGCGGCCGTGACGACGAGCGGCCACATCGGCTTCGGGCTGGGGACGACGCCGAACGCCGTCGCCAACATGGAGGCGTTGACGGCGCGCTACGCGCCGGCCCCGCGCAGCTTCCTCGTCGTGCCCGTCGTCGGCGCCTTCTTCATCGACCTCTCGAACCTGCTCGTCATCACCGCCTTCGTCAACTTCATCCGCTGACCGCCATGAAACTCATCGCCGCCGCCTTGCTCGCCGCCTTCTTCGCCGTCCCTTCGTTCGCGCAGGCCAACGTCAAGACGCAGTCCGTCATGCCGGCGCAGTCCGAGCGGCTGCAACGCGTCGTGGACGAGGCGTCGCGCGAGGCCCTTGCGCGCTTCGGGCCGAAGGGGCTGCAAGAGAAGAATCTCGCCGTCACGCTCATCGACGTGACCGACCCGCGGAAGCCGGAGCGCGGGAGCTTCCGCGGCTCCGAGCCCATCTACCCGGCCAGCGTCGTCAAGCTCTTCTACCTCGCGGCGGCGCACCGCTGGCTCGAAGACGGGCGCCTGAAGCAGACGGCGGAGTTGGACCGCGCTCTCAAGGACATGATAGTGGAGTCGTCAAACGACGCGACGCACTTCGTCTTAGACGCCTTGACCGGCGTCTCGAACGGCGCCGAGCTTTCGCCCTCCGAGATGAAGGAGTGGGCCGAGAAGCGCAACGCCGTCAACCGCTACTTCGCCGCGCTCGGCTACGCGGGAATCAACGTCAACCAGAAGCCGTGGTGCGAGGGGCCGTACGGGCGCGAGCGCCAGTTCCTCGGCGAGAAATTCGAGAACCGCAACAAGCTGACGACCGACGCCACCGCCCTCCTGCTCGCCGAAATCGCCACCGGCCGCGCCGTCACCCCAGCGCGCAGCGCCCTCATGCTCGACCTCATGAAGCGCGACTTCTCCGGCACCTCCGCCGACCCCGACGACCAGGCGCACGGCTTCACCGGCCTCGCGCTTGAGGCGGGGACGCGCTACTGGTCCAAGGCCGGCTGGACGAGCACGACGCGCCACGACGCCGCCTACCTCGAACTCGCCTCGGGGCGCCGCCTCGTCCTCGTCACCTTCACCACCGACAACGCCAAAGAGCGCGACATCATCCCGACCGTCGCGCGCGCGGTGATAAAAGCGATGACGAAAACCGAATAAGGGGCTACTGCTTCTGGGCCAGGATGATTGATTTGGTCCAGCCGATGGGCTCGATGGGGTGGAAGCGGTGGTGCTCGATGACGCGGAAGAGGCGGCGAGTGTGGGCCTCGACGGCGTCGGGCGGGTGCGCCTTGAAGCGGAACATGAGTTCGAGCACGGTGCTCATGTGCGAGGGCCTGACGGGCAGGAACAGGAGGTGGCCGCCCGGAGCGATGACGCGGGCCAACTCGCCCAAGCCCTTGTCGAGCGGGAGGTATTCGAGCACGCCGCTCGTCACGACGAGGTCGAAGCAGTCTTCGGGGAAGGGCAGCGAGAGCGCGTCGGCCTGTAGAAAGGTGATGCGGTGGCGCGGGTCGGGCCGGAGCTTGCGGACGGCCTTGCGCGCCGTCTGGAGCGAGCGGCCCGAGAGGTCAACGGCCGTCAGGTTCGCGGGCCGCTTGAGCACTCTCAGAAGGGCCAGCGTCAGCAAGCCCGTCCCGCAGCCGGCGTCGAGGACGCGCGCGCCGGTCGAGAGCGGCAGCGGCGTCTCCTTCAAGTATCTCTCGATGGAGAGCCCGTACCCGTTGACCCGGAACATCAGGTCGTAGAGGCTCGTGAAGCGGTCGTAGATCGAGACCGGGCTGTCGGGTAACGCCGTGGTTGTGGCCTGGTTCTGGCTCATCCGCCTCTCGCTTGGTCGCTCACAAAGTTCTGCCGCTCGGGGTACAGTCCAGAATGCTGACTGTCGTGGGTGCGCAAAAGTTAACACAAATGTCCTATTTTTCTAAGGACCGGGGCGCGCTTCGGCCCGGCGGGCGCCTAGTGTTACCATGTCGGGCCAGACCCCGAAGCTCTGGTTTTAAGAAAATTTCCGACGGTGCGAACCTGAATGAGTCCGAAACCGAACGCGGCCCCGAAGAACCGCTACCTCCCGTTCGTCATCATCGGCGCCGTGCTGGTCGCCGCCCTGCTCGCCCTGCTCTGGCTCACGCGCTCCGACGGCGAGAGCCCCGCGGCGAACACGCCGAACGCCAACGCCAACCAGCGCGCGGCCTCGAACGCCCCGAACGTGCCGGCCGGCCCGCGCCGCGGCGAGCAGCCGGGCGCCCCCAACCCGCACTTCCGCGGCGGCGCTTCAGCCCCGGTGACGCTAGAAGAGTTCGGCGACTTCCAATGTCCGCCGTGCGGGCGCCTCTACGCCTCGCTGAAAAAGATAGAGCACGACTACGGCGACCGCCTCAAAGTCGTCTTCCGCAACTACCCGCTCCAGCAGATGCACAAGAACGCCTTCTCGGCCGCCCGCGCCGCCGAGGCCGCCGGCCTCCAGGGCAAGTTCTTCGAGATGCACGACCTGCTCTACGAGAACCAGACCGAGTGGGGCGAGTCGCCCGAGCCGCGACCCATCTACACCGACTACGCGAACCGCATCGGCCTCAACGTCGAGAAGTTCCTCGCCGACATGGCGCGGCAGGATGTGGCCGACCGCATTCAGGCCGACTTCAACCGCGGCTCCTCGCTCGGCGTCCGAGGCACGCCCACCGTCTTCCTCAACGGCCGCGAGCTGAACGCCAACGACACCCTCGACGACCAGAAGCTCCGCGCGCAGATTGACGCCGCCTTCGCCGCCGTCGGCGGCAAGTAGGCTCAGAGGAGGTCTGAAAGCTTGTACGAAGACGAGGCCGAACAGCCTGACGCGGGGCGCGGCTCGCGCCTTTGGGACGCCGTCTCGGCCGTCCTCGCGCTCGCGGGCGTGGCCGACTCACTCTATTTGACGACGGAACACCTCGCGGGCCGCAGCGTCCGCTGCGTCGTCGTGTCGGGCTGCGACACGGTCCTCTCAAGCGCCTACTCCACGGTCGCCGGAGACATCCCCCTCGCAGCCCTCGGCGCCGCCGCCTACTTCGCCGCCTTCAGCCTCGCGACGCTCGCCTACTTCGGCTACGAGCGCGCCCGCGCCCTCCTCGGCCTGCTCGCCGCCCTGATGTTCGCCGCCACCCTCTGGCTCCTCTACGTTCAGGCGTTCGTCCTCCACGCCTTCTGCGCCTACTGCCTGCTCTCGGCCGCCCTGACGACGTGCCTCGCCTTCATCGCGCTCGGCCGGCGCCTCCTCGCGGGCAAACCGAGGCTGTCTTAAAAACGCCGCCCCCACCCGCAAGACGGCCGTCCCCCGCGCGTTCTGACGGCGCAGGAGTTTTCTACCCGCCGGGAGGTGCGTCGTGATGCTTCGTTTCAAGCCTTTCCTTTTCGTCTTCGCGTTATCGCTGTGCGTCTGCGCGCCGTCGTTTCAAGGCGTCGCGTCGGCGCAGGAGTCTCAACGCGTGTGGGGCCGACGGCCCGTCTACGGCCCGTTCAGGGTTGACGTGCTGGTGGGCGGGCGCCCGCTCGAAGTCCTTCAGGCGCGCGGCCGCCGCTACGTCGAGGCGCTTGAGAACGAAGAGTACGAGCTGCGCGTCTACAACCCGCTGCCCGTGCGCGTCGCCGTGGCGCTCTCTGTGGACGGGCTGAACACGATTGACGCGCGCCGCACGGCGAGCTGGGACGCGAGCAAGTGGGTGATTGAGCCTTACCAGACCATCCACGTCTCCGGCTGGCAGATGAGTTCCAGCCGCGCCCGCCGCTTCTACTTCACGACCGAGCGCGACTCCTACGCCGCCCGGCTCGGCCGCGCCGCCGACCTCGGCGTCATCACCGCCATCTTCTACAGGGAGGAGGCCGCCGCGACGACCGTCGTCCCGCCGCCCCGCTACGACGACCGCGTGCGACCGCAGAGGCGTTCCGAAGACGGCGCGAAGCAGAGGAGCGGCGAGAGTCAGGTGGAGTCGAGGGCCGGACGCGCGGCCGGCAACACGGCTTCGGCGCCGCCGCCCCGGCCCGACGACGAGCACGCGGCCACGGGGATAGGCCGCTCGGTCCGCCACGACGTGACGTGGATAGACATGCGGCTCGACAGGCGCCCGGCCGCCGAGTTTTCCGTCAGGTATGAATACCGCGACGCGCTCGTCCGCCTCGGCGTGCTGCCGCGCCCGCGGCCTTACGACGAAGACACGTTGCGCAGGCGCGAGCGGGCGCGCGGCTTCGAGGATTCGCGCTACAGCCCCGAGCCCTGAGCCTCGGTTGGGAAGTTTCGGAACGCGGCGGGGCCGGCGGCGTCTAAACAGTCCGAGCCCCGCCGAAACGTCTGGAGGCCACGATGGCGAAATTCACCAGCCCGCTCGACCACGTCCGCGTCGCCGCGCCGTGCCCCGCCGACTGGGACCGCATGGTCGGCGACGACCGCGCGCGCTTCTGCAACCAGTGCAGCCTGCACGTCTACAACCTCTCGGGCATGACGCGCCGCGAGGCCGAGACGTTCGTCTCGAACGCCGAGGGGCGCGTCTGCGTCCGCTACTACCGGCGCCGCGACGGCACGATTTTGACGAAGAACTGTCCGGTCGGCCTCCGCGCCATCAGGCAGAAAGTCTCGCGCGTGGCGGGCTCCGTCCTGTCGGCCGTGCTCGGCTTTTACACGGGCGCGTGGCTCCACGTCGGGCTCGGGGGCAAGGAGCCGAGCGTGACGATGGGGGCGACGGCGACCGCGCCGCCGCTCGTGCCGCCGGTCGTTGACGACAGGCCCGCCGTCGTGCCGCCGCTGGCCGATGTCGGACCGGCCGTGGCGGGCCGGATGACCATGGGAGAGGCGTACGTGCCCGTGAAGGAGCACGCGCAGAGGGGCGGGCGCGCGGCGAAGCGCGGCAGGTGACGTTCAGCGCCTCGGCTTGAGGTCGTCGGTGTAGAGGAACTTGTAGGCGCGGTAGTTCGACATGACGCGGGAGACGTACTCCTTCGTCTCGTTGAAGCCGACTTCGGCGGCGAAGATGGCGGGGTCGTCATGGATGGCGCGTCGGACCCAGCGTGCGGCGTTGTCCTCGCCGCCGTTGTAGGAGGCGGCGACGGCTTCGGGCAGGTCGGGGAACATCCGGTCCAACTCCGCGAGGTAGGCGCTCGCGACGGGGATGTTGATTTCGGGGCGGAACAAGTCTTCCTCGTTGCCGACCGTGATGCGCGCGGCCGTCGCGTACTTGGCGGCCATGTCGGGCGTCATCTGCAAGAGCCCGCGCGCGCCCGCGCCTGACTTCGCGCGCGGGTTGAAGCTGCTCTCGGCGCGCATGATGGAGAGGACGAGGCGCGGGTCGAGCTTGTGACGCTTCGCCTCGCGCACGATTACCTCGCGGTACGGCGCCGGATAATTTCCAGAAGCCTTCCTCACGTCACCCAGCACGCGCTCCTCGCGAGCCCTGCCCGCCGTCTTCGCCTGCCCGCCCATCTTCTCCAGCCGCTCCGTCGCCCGCGCTCCGTAATAAGAGTTCACGCCGTCGGCAATCCCCTGATAAGCGCGCGCCGCCTGCTCCTTCTGCCCGGACATCTCAAGGCTGAAGGCGCGCAGGTATGCGACCTCGGCGGCCGACGTGTTCGCGGCCTTCGGGATGTTCAGTCGGCCCAACTCGTCGGCCGAGCGCAGGGCCGAGGGCCAGTCCTTGCGGGCCACGTCGAGGCGCAGCCGCGCGAAGAGTGCCGCCACGTCGGTCGGCGTGCCTGGGAAGCGTGAGCGCGTGCGCTCAATCCAAGGGAGGGCGTCGTCGAAGCGGCCGGCCTCGCGCAGCGAGTCGATGATGTTGAGGTGGGCGGCCTCCGCGCGCTCGCCCTTCGGGAAGCGTTCGACGTATTCGGCGTAGCGGGTCGCGGCCTCGGCGAAGCGGTTCAGGCGCAGGAGCGTCGCGGCCACGTAGTAGAAGCCGTCTCGGCCGCCGACCGTGTTCGGGTACTTGTCGCCGAGCTGCTGGAAGACGGGCAACGCCTCCTCGTAGCGCCGCTCCTGAAAGAGCGTGCGGCCGATGCCGAAGTGTGCGGCCGGGACGTTCGAGTCCGAGGGGAAGCGTTCAATGAGTGCGCGCCAGTGGTTGCGCGCCTCCTCGAAGGCGCGGTTCGTGTGGTAGATGGCCGCGCGGCGCATGTGCTCCTGCGGCGTGAGGCGCGGCGTCTGGCCGCCCCCTTCGGCGTCGGCGCGTCGGGTCGCGGCCAGCGCGTCTTCGGTCTGGTCTTCGGGCGCGAGGACGAAGGGCTCTTCGGCCGCGTACAGGGGCGCGTCGGCGGAGGCGGCGGCCGAGACGTTGGCGGCCGGCTTGTTCTCGACGCGCGCGCACGAGAGCGCGAGCAGGGCGGCGGCGGCGCAGAGGAAGACTTGTTGTGCTGAGAAGATCATTTTAATTCTGCGGGCGTGGTTCACGCGGGTACGGGTGCGGGGCGCGCTCAGTCGCCCGCCTCCTCGACGACTTCGTAGGTTGTGACCAGCTCGACGCCGGGCCGGAGAGTCGCCGCGACGCTGCAATACTTCGTCTCCGAAAGCTCGACGGCCTCGGCCACCGAACTCTCTTTGATGCCCCGCCCGCGGACAACGTGGCGCACTTCGATGCGCGTGTAGGCCCGCGGGTGCTCCTCGCGCCGGAAGCCCCGGACCTCGACGCGGTAGTCGCTCACGCGCTCGCGCTTCTTCTTCAGGATGGAGGCCACGTCAACGGCCGTGCAGCCGCCGAGCGCGATGAGCAGAAGCTCCATCGGCGTCGCCGCCGAGGCGCGCCCCGTGTCCGTCTCGATGACCTGCGCGTGCCCGCTCGGCGTCACGCCGACGAAGAAGCCTTCGCCCGCCGAATGAATCAACGCCTTCGCGTCTTTCGTCCCCATAGAGTCGGCCGCCTCCCTCTAAACGGAAGCATACCACGCCGCCGGAGCGGCCCGCACACGGCCCCGGAAGCGCCGTTTTTCTAAGGATTCCGGCTTTGTATGCTAGTCGGACATCGGTGTCGCGTTTCGGACCGTCCCGCGCCTGCGAAAAAAATCCGAGCCTTAAAACTCGCCGGACAACCTTTAAAAGCCGAAGCCTTTATGCCGTCTAACTCTCACGAAGAAGCCGACCTATCGCTGCTAAGTCACTAGCCGGCGTGGCTTTGACGCGGACGGCGCTCAGGGGCACGGCTCTTGCGTCGAAAGGGTCAGAAGACCTATGCCAAGAGGCCCGGTCCACATGATTGGCATTCCGAGTCGGACATCCATCTCCCCGAAAGTCAGAGAGGGAAGGGGCCGACGGCGCCGCCGATACGTGACGCCGCGCAGGTCCGACGCTTAATTGGAAATGATGAGAAAGATTCCGGAGGGAAATGAGATGAGAAGATTCAGACAGACAATCTCGCTGGCGCTCGTGCTGGCAATCGCCAGCCTCGGGCTCGTCGGCGTGCAGGCGCAGACGCAGTACCCGCAGCAGTACCCGCAGCGCCCGAACCGCATGAACGACCGCCAGGTCGGCGACATGATTCGCCGCCTTGAGAACTCGACCGACAGGTTCCGCGGCACCGTCGCCACCGCCCTCAACCGCAGCCGCTATCAGGGCACGCGCTCCGAGGACAACATCAACCAGTTGATTCAGAACTTCGAGGCCGCGACCGACCAGCTCAAGCAACGCTTCAACAGCCGCGCCTCCGTCGCCTCCGACGTTGAGAACGTGCTCCGGCAGGCCGCCTTCATCAACAACTTCATGACGGCCAACCGCCTGACGCGCGCCGCGCAGAGCGACTGGGCGCTAGTGCGCACCGACCTCGACTCGCTGGCCCGCGCCTACAACGTGACGTGGAACTGGGACCAGACCGGCACCTACACCACGCCGCAGACCTCTTCGATGCCGTACCGGATGACCGACCAGCAGGTTGACGCGCTCATCCGCCGCGTCGAGAACGGCGCCGACCGCTTCTCGCAGAGCCTCCGCGCGGGCCTGAACCGCTCGACCTACGACGGCACCCGCGCCGAGGACAACATCAACCAGTTCGTCCAGAACTTCGAGACCTCGACCGACCAGCTCCGCTCGCGCTTCGACGCGCGCCGCTCGGTCGCCTCCGACGTGGAGAACGTGCTCCGTCAGGCCACCTACATCGACAGCTTCATGACGCGCCACTCGCTCACGCGCCGCGCCGAGAACGACTGGTCGCTCCTGAAGACGGACCTTAACGAACTGGCCTCGGCCTACAGCGTCGCCTGGACGTGGGACGCGCGCACGCTGCCCTACAACAACACGACGGCCGGCGGCAACTACGGGACGGGCACGGGCACCGGCACGGGCTACGGCACGACGAGCCTGACGGGCACCTACCGCCTCGACCTTTCACGCAGCGACAACCCGAACGCCGTCACGGAGCGTGCCGTCCGCACGCTGCCCCTCGGGGAGCGCCAGCGCATCTCCGAGCAGTTGATGCGCCGTCTGGAGTCGCCCGAGATGCTGGCGATTGACCGCAGCGGCCAGAGCGTGACCATCGCCTCGTCGCGCGCTCCGCAGACCACCTTCCGCGCCGACGGCGTCGAGAACCGCGAGCAGATGCCCAACGGCAGCTACGCCCGCGTGACGACCGAGCTTACGGGCGAGCGCCTCGTCGTCCGCTCGGCCGGCAACCGCATGACCGACTTCAACGTCACCTTCGAGCCCATCGAGGGCGGGCGCCGCCTGCGCGTGACGCGCGAAATCTGGCACGACCAGTTGGGCGTCAACCCCATCGTCGTCCAGAGCGTCTACGACCGCACCTCCGACGCGGCCCAGTGGAACGTCTACAACGGCGGCGGCGCCTACGGCGGCGCCCCGGCGATTCAGACCGGCGCGGCCGGCGACTTCGTCGTTCCGAACGGGCAGGTCCTGACCGCCGTGATGGACAACGACCTGACGACGCGCGACGCGACTGTCGGCCAGCGGTTCACGATGACCGTCAACACGCCGGGCCAGTACCAGGGCGCGATCATCGAGGGGCGCGTGGCGGCCGTTGACCGCTCGGGCCGCGTCTCGGGCCGCTCGCAGGTCTCGCTCGACTTCGACTCCATCCGGATGCGCGACGGCCGCAGCTACCGCTTCGCCGGCTTCATCGAGGGCGCGCGGACGGCCGCGGGCGAGGTGGTCAAAGTTGACAACGAGGGCACGGTGCGCGACGACAACCAGACGAAGCAGACCGTGCAGCGCGCCGCCATCGGCACGGCCGTCGGCGCCATCATCGGCGCCATCGCGGGCGGCGGTAAGGGCGCGGCCATCGGCGCTGTCGTCGGCGCGGGCGCGGGCGCCGGCTCCGTCTACGTGCAGGGGCGCGACGACCTCGAACTGATGCGCGGCTCCGAGTTGACCATCCGCGCCAGCTCGCCGAACAACTAAGCGCGCCGGCAAAAGCCGCGCGCGTCAAAGAAGAGAAGGCCCGGCGGTCAAGGTTCCGCCGGGCCTTCTCGCGTCTCGCGCGGCCGTAACAATTATTTAACGCGGGGCCGTTTTGGAGTGTGCTAGTATGGCCGCGCCCCGACAACCTCACCTCGACCTGATAAGGGACATCCGATGGCTGCCATTCTTATCGTTGACGACGACGACGCGGTCCGCGACACGCTCTACGACCTCTTCTCCGACGACCACCTCTGCCACGCGGCGAGCAGCGCCGAGCAGGCGCTCTCCTTCGTCCACGAAAAGCCCTACGACGTGGTGCTGACCGACATCTCCATGCCGGGCCTGAGCGGCGTCGAGCTGCTCGGCATACTCCGGCAGACGCAGCCCGACACGCCCGTCATCATCATCAGCGGCATCGGCGACCAAACCCACGCCGAAGGCTTGGTCAGGCTCGGCGCCTTCGACTTCATCCTCAAACCCTTCACTCTCGAAAAGGTCGAAGAGAGCGTCGCGCGCGCCGTCGAGCACAGCCGGGCCAGCCGGCGCCGACGGGCCGCGTCCGAGTAGTCGGAACGATTCAGGCGGCGCAGGTCAGGCCCGCGCCTTCGGCGGCCCGCTTCGCGCGGCGCGCGGCGGCCTCGCGGGCCAGCTCGGCGATGCGGTCGGCCGTGAACGGCTTCGTCACCACCCAGTCCACGCGCGCGGCCTTGCGCTCGCCCGAGCCGAGCGCCTCGCCCCAGCCCGTGACGACGGCTATCGGCACCACGTCGTCCTCCTGACGTATCGCGTGCGCCAGCTCCCAGCCGCTCATGCCCGGCATGCCGATGTCCGTGAAGACGGCGTCGAAGCCGCCGCCGCGGAAGAGCGTCAGCGCCTCGAACCCGCCCGCGGCCGGGCACACCAGATGCCCTTCGGCCTCAAGAATCTCGCACAGCAGCTCGCGCACCGTCGGCTCGTCGTCCACGACGAGAACCTTCAGAGAGTCCGAAGGCGACTGCGCGCCGCCGCCCTTCTTCTCATGCTCCTTCGCGGCGCGGGCGGGCGCCGCGGCTTGGGCGGCGGGCAGGGAGATGCGGAAGGTCGTTCCGGCGCCGACGCGCGACTCGACCTCGATGCTGCCTTCGTGGCGGCGGATGATGCCGTAGCTGACGGCCAGTCCCAGGCCCAGCCCCGCCTCGCCCTTCGTCGTGAAGAACGGGTCGAAGATGCGCGAGCGCACCTCCTGCGTCATGCCGACGCCCGTGTCGCCGACCGAGAGCACGACGCGCCCGCCCTCCTCGCTTGAGGCGAGCGTGAGCGTGCCGCCGTCGGGCATCGCGTCCACGGCGTTGAAGACCATGTTGACGAGGACCTCGCGCAGCTCCGAGCCGTCGCCGTGCACAATCGCGTTCGATTGCGTGCGCAGTTGGAGCGCGATGTGGACGCCGCTCGCCTCGGCGCGGTCCTTCCAGCGCGGCCGGGTCATCTCGCTCACGTCCGAGAGGAGTTGGCCGACGGCGAGGGGCTCCAGCGCGTGCGCGCGGCGCTGGCGCGCGAAGTCCTGAATGCGCTTGACGGTCTTGGCGCCGTCCTCGGCCGACTTGATGATGACTTCGAGCCCGCGCCTGATCTTCTCCGGGTCCTGCGTGCGCATCATGAGCTGGGCGCGGCCGAGGATGCCGGCGAGCGTGTTGTTGAAGTCGTGGGCCACGCCCGACGCCAGCTCGCCCAGCGCCGAGAGCTTTTCAATCTGCGCGTACTGCTCCCTTATCCTCTCCTGCTCGGCGATGTAGTGCGACAGCTCCTCGACGTGGCGGCGGGCCTGCTCGGCCTGCGCCGCCGAAGTCTCGACGTTCTTCATGTACGTCCGGTAGGTGAAGTAGACGATGAAGATGATGGGCGTCGAGACGATGAGGGCGGAGGTGCCGAAGACGCGCATGAGGGCCGCGATCATGCCGGCGGCCGAGGCGCCCGCGAAGTACGTGATGGAGGTCCAGAGGTATTGGCGGTGCCAGGTCTGCCAGAAGGGGCGGTTGGCGTTGAGCGAGGCGGCGAGCGCGATGAGGCCGGAGTTGGCGGCGTACTGCACGAGCGCCATCAGGCCGACGGCCGAGATGAATTGCCCGTCGAACCCGCCGTCGAAGCCGAGTCCCGCGCCGAAGCAGAGGCGGAGCGCGGCGTATGCGATGAAGGTCGCCGCCGCCATCGCCGCCGCGTTGTAGGCGACCGTCACCTTCTGCTTGCAGAAGCGCGCCGTGGAGGCCAGCCCCTCGGCCGAGCCGAGCAGGACCGCGGCCTCGCCGCCGTAGAGGATGAGCGTCAGGAAGAGGAGCGTGTCGGAGACGGAGACGGCCGAGCCGAAGCGCGGGATTTTGATGGAGATGCGCGACGTGACGCCGAGCGTCAGGAGCGCGAGCAGCAGGAAGCGAAACTCCAGCGCGGCGGGCGGGAAGTTGAACGCGGAGTAGAGGACGACCGCGGCGGCGGCCGTGATGACGAGCCAGCAGACGGGCAGGAAAAGTCTCTGCCTGCGCGCCGGCCCGGCCAACCCTAAATCCGCGGTCTGTGCGGTCATCAGTAGCGCCCCCCGGAGGCCCCTCACCTCACGACGGCGACGCGGTCGCCCGTCGTCTTCAAGAGCACCTTCCGCCCGTCGGCGGCCAGCACGTGAAGCTCGTCGGCATCAAGCTTGAAAGCGTCGTCGCCTTCGGCGAGCGCCTGCACTTCGACGACGAGCAGGACGCCCGCGCCCGAAAGCTCGCTCACGCCGGCCGCGGGCGTGAAGGAGACGAGGACGAGGCCCTCGGGCGTCACGGAGGCGCGGCAGGAGGCGGAGGCGACGGGGAAGATGCCGCCGGGGTTGACGGAGATGACGGAGATGACGCGCGGGTCGAAGCGCAGCGTGGCGGCGACGAGCCCGAGCGGCGCGTCCGTCTTGAGAAGGAGTTTCAACTGCCGCTTGTCGCCGACGCGCATCGGCTGCGAATCGGAGACGAGGCGGAAGGAGGCGGCGCTGCGCGCGGAGTCGGCCGAGAGGAAGCTGCCCTTCCAAGGCCCGACGGCGGGCGCGGGGTTCGAGATTTGTCTCGCGGGCGCCGACGAAGCGGGCGCCTTGTAGACGGCTTCGCTCGTCGGCGGGACCTTCGGCGCCGCGGGCGGCGTGGCGGTCTGGCTCATCAACTCGCGCGGGGCGGGGACGAAGGTGGGCGCCTCGGCCTTGGCCGTCTCGTCTTCATAAGTCTCGACGACGGCGGGCTCGTTCGCGGGCGGCGCGGCCGACTTGTTGGCCGATGCGTTGACTGCCGCGGTCGGCTTGTTGGTGATGGCGGCGGACTCGGGCAGCTCGACGCGGGCGTTCCTCGGGAGGACGCGCGCGGCGGCAAACTGCTCTTCGCGGTAAGTCTCATTGAGCATGGCTTCCAGCGTCTCGCTCGTCGGCGTTTGCAGCGTGCCGGAGGGGCGCATCTGCTCGTCCTGCGGCGTGACCGAGGGCGCGCGCATGACGTGCGGCGTGACGGCGATGACGATGTCGGTGTTGGTGTTGCTGTTGCGCGGGGCCGTGAAGGCGCGGCCGAGAACGGGCAGGAGGCCGAGCAGCGGGAGCCCCTGACGGCCGCGCGACTGCGAGTTCTGCGCGACCGAGGCGATCATCATCGTCCGGCTGTTCTGGATGCGGGCCGTGCCCTCGATGTTGCGCTCGGTGAAGGTCGGCGTCAGCGCCGGGCCGCCGGCCGTCTGCATCACGTCGTTCGACTTGATGGACATCTTCACCTGCACGTCAAGGTTAGGGAAGACCTGCGGCGTGAACTCAAGCGTCAGGCCCGTCTTCTCGTACTGGATGACGGGGTAGCCGTTGCCGCCGAAGAGCCCTTGAGTGACGCCCGGCTGCTTGTCGTCGCCGCCCGACGAGAGCGAGCCGTAGGGCGCGACCGACGCCGTCTGCACGGGGACGCGCTGCCCGATGTGGGCCGTGGACTTCTCGCCGTCAAAGGCGTGGACCTGAGTGGAGGCGACGAGGCGCGTGTTGTCCTTGCGTTGGAGCGCGGAGAGGGCCGTGGCCGGGATGACGAGCGCGGCGCCGAGCGCGGTCGGGGCGGCGACGGCGCCCACGCCCTGCGTCACCACGTCGCGGCTGCCGCCGAAGACCGACAGGCCCTTCGTGATGCCGCCGAGGTTCAGGAGCGAAGCCTCCCCGCCGAGCTGGTTGCCGAACTGCATGAGGTCGGCCCGCGACACCTCGTAGATGTTCACGTCCATCACGACCTCGGCGCGCTCCTTGTCGATGCTGCGGAGGATGTCCCCGACGAGGCGGATGTTCTCGGGCGTGTCGCGGACGGTGATGGAGTTGGTTGACTTGTTGGCCGTGATGACGGGCTGGCGCCCGGCCTGCGGCGGGATGGAAGCCTGTATCAACTGCTTCGCCTCGTTCGGGTCAACGTTATAGAGGTAGAAGGTACGGAGGACGAGTTGTTGATACTGCGGGCGCTTGACCTGGTCGGCGACGAGGATGGTGCGCGGCGAAAGCTTCTGGTAAAAGAGCCCCTGCGTGAGAAAGATGTAGTCGAGCGCCTGCGCGGCCGTCACGTCCTGCAAATCAACTTCGACGCTGCGGCGGGGGAAGTCGCGGTCGAAGACGACGTTGAGGCGAACCTGCCGGGCGAGGTACTTGATAAACTTTTCGAGGTCGCCGCTGAAAGTTATCTCGTGCAACTGCTCGACGCGCGGGGCCGGCGCCGCCGCGGGCGCGTCCACGCCGTCGCCCTTGCCCGCGGGGCCGCCGTAGACGGCAGGCGAGACGCGCGCCGTCGGCCCCATCCTCGTCGGCTCGGGCCGCGCGGGGCCGCTCTTTTCGAGCTGGAGGCTGAGCGTGCGCTCCATCATCGAGGCGGCGAGCTGGTTCGAGGCGTCGTAGGCGTTGGCGCGGCGGAAGGCGTTATAGGCGCCGACGTAGTCGCCGCGCTCAAGCAGGGTCGCGCCCTGCTGCATGAATGCCTGCGAGGCGTTGAAGACGGCGCGGCGGTAGTGAAGCTGGTATTCGGCGTTGGAAGGCTCGGCCGCCAGCGCCAGCGCGAACTCTTCCGCTGCCTTTTCCCATTGCTGCGCGGCCTCGTGTTCAACACCGCGCTTGTAGTTCTTCTGCCCCTTGCCGCTGAAGGCGGCCGCGGGGCCGGCGCAGAGCAGGAGGGCTAGGGTGAGGGAAAGCGTCCTTTGAACGGCCTGCCCGCCGCGGCGAGAAAACGTTGAGGCTGTTGAGTTTAGGTTGAGCATTGAGAATCGCCCTGGCAAGTTCCAGCTCCGTTTTCGGCGCGGGAAGTGAGTCGAGAAAATTGTCGTTCGGGTTGCGCGGCGGTCGTCCGGGCGTCTATCAGGAGATGATAGACAAAAACATTAAACACTGATAAGTCAAGTTTGTCAACAAAATTGGAAGTTAATCAGGCAGTTCCAGAAAAACTCTTTCGGGGCGGGCGGGAGGGCTTGAGCGAAGATGGCACTTGACGAGGCGGTCGAGGCTTACAGGGACCGGACGTGGCGGCGCGAGCCGGAGTCGCGCGTCGAGACGGGGGCGGACGCGGAGAGGTTCGTCGAGGGGGTGGGCTTCTGCGCGGCGATGACGGACGTGAGGCGGCCGGGGCCTTCGCTTTACGTGGCGGTCTGCGGGCGCCGCGACGCGCACATGCCGCGCAACGTGCAGAAGGACCCGGAGAGCAGCCTGACGTGGGTCTTGAAGGACGAGTTGATGAACCGGGGCCGCGTCTACTACGCGAAGCTGGCGAAGAACCGGACGATGTTCGTCGCGCCGCGGCTCGTGCCTCACTTCAACGCGCTGTGGGGCATCCGGAAGCGCGAGGAGGCGAAAGTCTTGTCGGAGGAGGCGCGGGCGATTCTTAAAGTTTTGCGGCGCGAGTGGGAGATGGCGTCGGCGGACTTGCGAGAGGAGTCGAAGGTGGGCGACCGCGCGCGCTTCTCGCGGGGCTTGGACGAGTTGCAGCGGACGATGAAGGTCATCCCGCAGCAGGTGCTTTACGAGCCCTGGTTTACGTACATCTGGACGCTCAGCGAGGGGCGGTTCGCTCAGGAGTTATCAATCAAAGTCCGGCGGGCGGACGCCTTGCGCGAGGTGGCGCGAACCTTTCTTGACGGGGCGGGAATAACAATAAGAGGCGAGTTGGCGCGCGTGACCGGGCTTTCGCGGCCCGACGCTGGGCTCGGCAACCGCGCGCTGGTTAAGGAAGGCTACGCCGAAAGAATCGGCGAGGGCGTCTACCGTCTGGCCGACTTCGAGGAGCGGTTGAAGCGACTTTAGCGAGTTTGAGGGGGAGGGAGTTCGCGGAGTTCTTTTTCGACCTCGTCGCGGACCTCGCGCTCCAAGCGGGCGCTCTCTAAGCCGAGCGGGACGTGTTCGCTGACGGAGCCGAGGCGGCGCAGGGCCATCTCCGTCTCGGCCTCGCTGGCGTTGCGGCCGGCGATGGCTTCGATGGTCTGGAGCCGCGCCTCTATCTCGGAGGAGTGCTCGGACGCCTCGCGCTCGACGCGGGCCAGCCGCTCGCGGTCGGCCCTCAGGTCGCGCTCAAGCTCGGCGCGCTTCGACTGCGGGAGGGCCGACGCGCTCCGGATGCGACGCTCGACGGCCACCTTCTCGCGCCGCGCGCGGCCGAGGACGTGCGAGGCCGTGACGCGCGCCGCCAGCGTCTCGCGGTAGGCGTCCGCCAGCAGAGGGTTCCGCGCCTGCATGGCTTTCAGCGTGCGCCGCTTCTCGGCCGGAATCTCCGATTTAAACCAGTCGAGGTGTTCGGCCCTGACGCCTCCCTCGGCCAGACGGCGGCGCAAACCCTTCTCCCAGTATTTGCGGTAGAGGAAGACGAGGAGCGCGGCGAAGAGCCCGAAGAAGGAGCCGACGGCGAGCGAGGTGAGGGCGAAGATCATGTACTCGCCCGCGCCCTCGGCGGCGGTGAAGTAGCGAAAGAGGAAGTAGACGAACAGCGGGAGCGCGCAGAGGAGGAAGGCGAGCGGCGGCCCGACGCGCAGCAGCGCCGCCGCCAACTTCTCACCGCCCGTCAGCTTGTCGCCTTTAACTTTCCCCGACATGCACTTACAAAATTACGGCTATCGACTTCGACAAGCTATAATAGCAGAGCCACGGGGCAGGTACGGACTAGCCGAGGAGGGACGATGACAAGGCTCTCGAAGATGCTGGCGGCGGCGCTCGTCGGGACGCTCCTCTGCACGCAGGGCGCGGCGCCCCTGGCGCAGAAGAGGAGCACGCCCGACGGCGCGGGCGAGCCGGCGCGGCGCCGCGACGTGCGCTCCGTGACCATCCCCGTCACGCTGCGTCTGCCGGAGAGGCCGGCGGACGAGGAGATACAGTACATCGAAGACTTGCAGGTCTTCGAGGACGGCGAGCGGCAGGAGATTCTGGCGACGCGCGGGGCGCCGCGCTCGCCGATGACGCTCGCCGTGCTCATACAGGACGACCTCGTCCCCGGTTTCTCGAACGAGATTAAGGGCCTCGCGAACTTCGTGCGCCGTCTCCCTTCCGGGTCGCGCGTGATGGTGGCCTACCTGCGCGCGGGCTCGCTACAGGTGCGGCAGAAGTTCACGCCCGACCTCGAACGCGCGGCGCGGAGCTTGCGCATCCCCATCTCGTCGCCTTCGGCCGCGCCCTACAACCCCTTCGTGCTGACGCGTGACGCCGTCAAACGCTTCGAGTCGCAGCCCGTCGGGCGCCGCGCCGTCCTGCTCGTCAGCGACGGCATGGACCTCTCGCGCGGCTTCGAGAACTCGACGCCCGCGAACAGCGTTGACTTGCAGCGGGCGATAAACGAGGCGCAGCGCAAGGGCGTCGCCGTCTACTCCATCTACGCCCCGGCCGTCACGACCAACGCCAATAACCTCGCCACCATCGGCCAGGGCTCGCTCCTCCGCCTCTCGGACGAGACCGGCGGCCGCGCCTTCTTTCAGGGGACGGGCGCGCCCGTCAGCATTGACCGCTTCCTCACGGACATCAACACGGCGCTCTCCAGACAGTTCGCCCTCACCTACCTCTCGACCCACCCCGACAAAGGCTTTCACCGCGTGCGCGTCGTCGCGGACCTCCCCGGAGGCGAAATCCGTCACCCGAACGGCTACACGCGCTGACGCCGAAAAAAGACACGAAAAAGCCTCGGACGCCGGCTGCTGCTCGTCGGCGTCCGAGGCTTTTTCGTGTCTTGAGTGAGTGCGGCTTTAGCGCGCGCTGACGCCGGCCGTCGCCCAGAGGCCGGGCGAGGGGGCGAGCTGCGCGACCAGCTCGCGCAGGGCTTCGAGGTGGTTGTTCGTGAACTCCAGCTCGCTCGTGCCGACGCGCGCGACGACCTTGCGGGCGTGCGTGATGGAAGAAGCCTCGGCGTAGGAGAGCGTCAGCTTCGCCGCCTCGGCGCCGCCGGGGCCGTTCATGAAGTTGACCTTGCGCGTCTGCACGCAGGGCTGGCCGTCGCAGAGGATGGCGAGGCCGCCCCCGCTCATCTTCGTCAGCGGCGAGGCCGCGACGAGCACGAGGTCGAGCGTCGGGTTCGAGGGGCGGCGCGGGTCCTGGATAAGAAAGGTAGCCCCCATGTAGAAGAGTTCGGCGCCCTTGCCGAGCGCGCGCGGGTGCTGGAGCGTGACGCGCATGGCGTTGGCCCTGCGGTCGAGGCTCGTCGAGATTTGCGCGTCGTGCTTGTAGGGCGAGGGAGGCGGCTTAGGGCAGAGTAGCTTCTTCTGGGGGTAGGCCGCCTGCGCGAAGACGGCGAGAAGGAGGACTGCTAAAGACAGTCGGGAACGGTTGCTCATGGGGGTCCTTCTTGATTTTCGGGCTGAGAAGAGCGGAGAGAGAAATGAGGCCGCGCGGGGCGACGAGCTTGTTCGAGGGCGGCACAGCCGCCTTGATGCCCTTTAGGGGTTCGGGCCTCTGGGTCATTACTGTCGAGAGAGACTGAAAAGATGATGCGGGCAAGGCGCCCGCCGACGAGTTTGACCGCCCCGTCGGCGGGACTTTTTCAGACTAGCACTAAACGAAAATACTTGTCTACACCCTTTATGTGACGGCCGCTTTTTCAGCCCGCGACCTCGGCGACGCCCGCCGCTTTGGCGTTCGAGGGGGGCGGCGGGGCGGCGGCGGCCGAAGCCTTTTCGGGCGCGGCCGGCTTCGCCTGTGGCGCCGGGGCGGCGGGGCGCGGCTTCGCCTGCGCGGGCTGCTCCTTCGAGGTCATGCGGCAGCCGCCTTCGAAGACGGCGCCCTCTTCGACGACGAGGGCGGGCGTCTGGATGTTGCCGCGGACGCGGGCCGTGCGGCCGAACTCGATGCGCTCGGTGGCGACGATGTCGCCGTTGACGGTGCCGTTGATTTTGGCGGCGGCGACCGCGATGTTGGCCTCGACGTGGCCCCCGGCGCTGACGATGAGCGTGCCCTTGTCGGAGGTGATGTTGCCGTTGAGGCGGCCGTCGATGCGGAGCATGCCCTTGAAGTTGGCCTCGCCGCTGAGGACGGTCGAGCCGCCGACGAAGCCGCTCATGATGCCTTCGCGGATGTCGCGCGCCAGCGCCTCGCTCTCGGTGACGGCGCGCGTGGCCGAAGGCGTGGGGCGTTCGGGCTCGGGCGTCGGCGGCGGAGTCGCCGTCTGCGGCTGCGCCTGCGGCGTCGGCTGCGGCGGCGCGGCGAAAGGCGGCTGGGGTTGGGGGTTCGGTTGTTGGAACTTGTCTCGCTCGTTCGCCTCGGGTCTCGGCGACTTACCCATTCTGAGCATAACTTGACCTCCGCCGGCCGCACGCCGGCTGATGTTCGGACGATTAAGAGAGCGTGTACCTTTTAGCGACAGTAAGGTGGGCAACGCTGTCGGGGAAGAGCGAGGCATGTTAACCCGTGACGGCCCGGTTTAATCATTACGATGTAGTTGCATTTCAATTATGACTCCGCGCCTTCGCGTGAAATCAAGAATCACGCGAAGGCGCAAAGTCGCAAAGAAGGGGTCGAGTTTGTTTAGAAGCGGAGGCGGTAGCGGGAGAAGAAGCTGCGGCCGGGGCCGTCGATGCCCCAGCTTATGCCGCGGTAGTTCTTGTCGGCGAGGTTGTCGAACTCGAATTGTAGGTCGGAGTTCTCGCCGAGCTTGAGGCCGCCGCGGATGCCGACGAGGCCGTAGCCAGGCACGGCGACGAAGAGCGGCGCCGAGGTGGCCGAGCCGAGCAGGCGGTTTTGCACCTGCGCGAGCGTTTCGCCCGTCGGGATGAGAATCGTCTCGTCGCCCGTCGCGCAGCGCCCGTCCGGCCCCGGCGCGACGAGGCCGCGGACGCAGGCGCCGCGGCGGAAGAAGTCGCGGATGTCGTCGCGCGAGCGCGTCGCGCCCGTGCGCCGGTCGCCGAGGTCGAGAGACGAAAGGCGCGTCTGGCGGTCGAAGGCGACGCCGTAAGCCTCGACCCAGAAACTCCCGCCCGCGGGCTCGTAACGCAGGCGCAGGAAGCCGTTGGGCGCGGGCGTGCCGCCTTCGATGTTCGGCGGCAGGCCCGTCTCCTTGTCCTTGGCGTAGATGTAGGTGAAGCCTCCGGAGGCCGCGAAGTCGCGCGCGAGCGGGGCGTCGAAGCCGAGCTCGGTGCCGTAGAGGCGGGCGTCCGAGAAGTTGGCGCGCACGAGGACGGGCGCGGCTGAGAGCGGGACGAAGACGACGCCGTTCGAGAGCTGGCTCGTGATGGGCTGGTCGCCGAGCAAACGCCCCGTCGAGCCCGCCGGCAGAATCAACGCCTGCTTCGTGATGGCCTTGTTGATGTCAATGAGAAACCCGGTCGCCTCGGCGCGCCAGCGCCCGCGGCGGTAGAGGACGCTGGCGTCGAAGTTGTTGCTCACCTCCGACTGCTGCCGGACGACGGGGCGGCCCGTGGAGACGGCTGCGCGCCCGGCCGTCGTGCCGACGGTCCCGCCGAGCGCGGCGGCCGTCGCCGTGTCAATCTCGAAGCCGTCACCCGTCAAACCCAGAGTGCCGAGGTCCGTGATGTTCGGCGCGCGGAAGCCGCGGCTGTAGTTGAAGGCGAGGTTGAGGTTGTCGGCGGCCGTGACGACGATTCCGGCGCGGCCCGAGAAGTCGTCAACGTAGAGGCTGTCGTCCGGCCACAGGCGCGCGCCGCCGATGGTGGGGCTGTCGGCCGCGCGGGAGCGGTAAGAAGCGACGTTGTAGCGGAGCGCGCCGCTCAGGCGGACGCGGCCCGGCACGGCCTCGTAGAAGTCCTGCACGAAGAGGCCGGACTGGACGTAGCGCGCCTCGTCGGGGGCGCGGCCGCGCGAGGGTGCGTCAACGTTGGTGACGGGGTTGAGCGTGTGGGCGGGCGCGTTGACGCGTTCGTGGTAGAGGTCGCCGCCGAAGAGGAGCGTGTTGCGGGAGGAGAATCGCTTGTCGAGGTTGAAGCTGAGGCCGTAGACGTTTGTGCGCTCGTACTGGAACGTGACGTTGCCGAAGGGGTTGCCGCGACCGCCCTGGTTGACGCGCTCCTCACGCTGACTGTTGAAGGAGAAGGTGAGGGAGCCGGTGTCGAAGAAGCCGACGCCGTGCTTGACGTAGCGGCCGTAGAAGAAGTCGAGCATCAGGTTGCGGAGGTCGCTGATGAGGTTGCCGTCGCCGCCGAGCGTCTGGTCGTAACGCTTGCCGCCGTCCTGCTGCGCGCGTTGGTAATGGAAGACGAGCTGTTGGTCATTCGTCGGCGCGTAGTTGATGTGGAACGTGCCGCCGTACTGCGTGAAGGCCGTGTCGGTCAGCCTCTCCCCGAGGATGTCGGAGCGGAGGCCGAGGAAGCGGTTGACGGAGGAGTGCGAGTCGTAGCCGCCGCCGGGGCGGAGGGTGTTGGCGCGGCGGGCGGCCAGGTTCATCAAAAGTCCGACGCGCTTGGAGCCGTAGGTGACGAGCGTGTTGCCGCCGAAGGAGAGGTCGGCGGAGTTGAAGAAGGTGGTGGCCTCGCCGTGCGTCTCGGGGCGGTCGAAGCCGAAGCCGGGCGTCTGCGAGACGAGGGCGACGGTGCCGCCGAGCGAGTCGGAGCCGTACTGCGCGCTGTTCGGCCCGCGCAGGACTTCGACGGCGCGCAAGCTTGTCGGCTCGTTGAGGTTGAAGAAGGTGTTGACGCCGCCGCGCTGCGCGCTCGTCGTGTAGCGCACGCCGTCAACGTAGGTCGAGACGTTCTTGCCGGTCAGGCCGCGCACGAAGATGGCGCCCATCGTCGGGCTCGTCCTTTGGAGTTCGAGGCCCGGCTCCTCGCGCCCGACCTGGGCGAGCACGGCCTTGGCGCGCATGAGGATTCCGTCTTCGGGGATGACGTTGACGCGCTGCGCGACGCGCGAAGGGTCGAGCGCCTGCCCCGTCTCGGCCGTCACCGTGACGTGCTCGTTCAGCGTCTCGGCTTCGAGCGTGACGGCGACTGTCGTGGCGCCGCTCGCGCCGACCTGCGCCGTGACGCGGCGGCCCGCGAAGCTCTTCATCGCCACGCGCACGACGTAGGAGCCGGTCTGCACGCCCTCGAAGCGGAAGCGCCCTTCGCCGTCGGTCCGCGTCGTCTTCAATAAGACCTGATGCGGGTCGATGAGGTAGACGCGCGCGCCCGCGACCGCCGCCCCGGCAGCGTCCGTGACCGCGCCTTCGATGCTGCCCTGCGCGGCCTGACGGGCGTGGGCGGGCGCAGGCGCGAACGCGACGAGGAGGCACGCGCAGAGGAGCGCGCGGGTGAGTTGTCCGTTGAACGTCATGGAGCAGTCCCTTGTCTCTGGCTGAAGGTCGGCGCGTCGGGGTTTTAAAGGCTGAATGTAAACGCGGAAGGCTTCTACTACCAGCGGTCGTAATTGGCGCGCGCTTCAGCGGAGGGCTTCGACGGCGTGCTCGATGAGGAGGTGAACGGCGCGCAGCGTGTCGGCGAAGAAGAGTGTGAAGGCGAGGGCGGCGCAGAGGCCGGAGCAGGAGGCGAGCGCGGCGCGGCCGAGCAGGCGCGGGCGCGCGGGCGCGGGTCTTTCGCCGTCGCGCTCGGCCAGCGCGAGCAGGCGGCGGACGCGCCGCTCGACATCGCCTTCGCCCTCGCCCGCGAAGAAGACGCCGGACGGCGCGTAAAGCTTGGCCGAGGCGGGGACGTGGCGCGCGATTTTGACGAGCGCCGAGGCGAGGCAGAGCGTCTGCGAGGTGCCGCGGCGCGCGGCGTATTCGTCGGCCGCCTCTTCCGAGGCGAGCTGCCAGCCGCGCGTCAGCGGGCGGCCGAGCGGGACGAGCGGCAGCGCGTCCTGACAGGCGCGGATGAGCGCGCGCTTGAGGTTGTCGCGCGCCCGCAGGTGGCCGCGCTCGTGCGAGACGACGGCCGCCAGCTCTTCGGGCGTCAGGGATTCGAGGACGGAGGTGGCGACGAACAGGCGCGGCCGGAAGACGCCGAGCACGGCGACGAGAGGGAACTCGTGCGGCAGTTTGTAGGCGGGGACGGAGACGCCGCGCAGGCGCACCGGCTCGGCCCCGCGCAGCCACCCGCGCGCGAGCCTGCGCGTCGCCGTCCAAGTCCCGAGCAGCCTTCGCAAAGCTACGCCGACGCCCGCCGCCGAGACGAGCGCCAGCGCGAGCAGCTTAACGCCGACCACCTCCTCCGTCTGGCGCGGCTCGTGCGCGACGTAGGCGGGGACGACTAAGGCGAAGACGGCGAAGACGGCGAAGGCGGTCGGCAGGACTCTCAAAGTGAAGAGCGCGTCGGCGCGCGTCCGCGCGTCCCAGCGGGAGGCGCGGCGCGAGAGAGCGCGCCAGGCGAGCGCGGCGGCGGCGGCGCCGAGCGTGTTGGTCGCCAGCAGGGCCGCGAGCGCGAGGCAGACTCCGAGCAGCTCGTACACGCTCACTCCTCCCCGCCGAGGGCGCGCTTCTTCTCTTCGACGAGGGCCTGAAGCTTGTCGAGCAGCGAGCGGTCGCGCTCGGTCACCGTGTCCACGATGCAGGCCAGCAGCGGCTCGACCTTGACGGCGTCGCCTTCGAACAGTCCGTCAATCACGTCCTCGGCCACGCCGCGCTCGAAGTCTTCGCGCGAGACGCGGGGCGAGTAGACGTAGGCGCGGCCCGACTTGCGGCGCGCGAGCAGGCCCTTCTTGTAGAGGCGGTCGAGCGTCGTCATCCAAGTCGTGTAGGCGGTCCTCTGCTCGTAGGCGTGGTAGATGTCGCCCGCGCTCACCTCGCCGCGCCCCCAGGCTTCTTCGAGGGCCGCGCGCTCCAGCCGACCCAGCGCGAGGCCCACCACCTCGCGCGGTCGCCTGAACCCGAACAGCGTGAACTGCGGAGTCTTCATCCCCTTACAAGGCCCGAAGAGAAACGTCCCCGACGACTTCTAAATGACTTCCGGCGGCGGCCCATTGTGGCCGGGGCGCGGGGGTTTTGGCAAGAGGCGGGTGGTGGTATCATGTGCGTCGTGCGGCTCCCGCCGCCCGCCCGAGCCCGGCCGCCTGTGCCGCCGCGCAGGCCGCAATCTCACGACCCCGAAGCAGACTCAAGACGGTTTGCCCTGACCAGAGGAAGCAGAGATGTTAAGAAAATCCCTCCTTGCCCTCGCCCTTTGTGCGTCCGCCCTGCCGGCCCTCGCCGCCGCGCAGACCTGCACGCCGCCCGCCATCGTCGCCAACGCCAAGACGGAGAACCTCTTCACGCCCGAGCAGGAGATGATACTGGGCGAGCTGACGGTCGAGGAGATGGCGGGCGAGTTCCGCCACGTCAACGACGAGAGGCTCCTCGCCTACGTCCGCGAGATGGGCGCCCGGCTTGAGAAGCACCTGCCGCAGACGGGGCTCAGGTTCCAGTACCACATCATCGACATCCCCGAGGTCAACGCCTTCAACATCCCCGGCGGCCACGTCTTCCTCGCGCGCAAGCTCATCGCCTTCTCGCTGAACGAGGACGAGCTGGCCGGGGTGATGGCGCACGAGCTGGGCCACGCCGTCGTGCGCCACGCCTCCACCGACATGTCCGTCCTGATGCGGAAGGTGCTCGGCATCAGCTCGCTCGGCGACCGCAAGGACATCATCGACAAGTACAACCTGCTCATCGAGCGCGCCCGCACCAAGCGCGTCTCGCGCCCGCGCGGGCACATGGACGAGCAGCAGCTCGAAGCCGACAAGATAGGCGTCTACGCGATGGCCGCCGCCGGCTACGACACCGCCGCCTATTACAACGCCTTCGCGCGCATGACGGAGAGTAAGGAGAAGTCGGGCAACTGGTTCTCCGACATGTTCAGCAAGGTGACGCCCGAGCAGAAGCGTCTGCGCGAGATGGCGAACGCCGCCGAGAAGCTGCCGGCCGCGTGCCGCGAGGGGCGGGCGGCGCGCGCCACCGAGGACTTCCTCAAGTGGCAGGCCGACGTGGTCTCGTTCCGCGAGGCGGCGCGGCGCGAAGAGCTGCCCGGCCTCGTCTGGAAGAAGGAGCTGTCGCCGAAGCTGCGCAGCGACATCTCCCACTTCGCCTTCAGCGGCGACGGCAAGCATCTGCTCGCGCAGGACGACTACGCCGTCACCGTCATCCGCCGCGACCCGCTCGAAGTGCTCTTCCAGATTCCCGTCGAGGCGGCCGAGGAGGCCAACTTCACGCCCGACGGCCAGTTCGTCGTCTTCACGACCGAGAATTTGCGCTACGAGAAGTGGAGCGTCGCCGAGCGCAAGCCGGTCGAGGTGCGCGAGCTGGTGGTGCGCGGCGACTGTTGGGAGCACAAGCTCTCGCCCGACGGCAACTACCTCGCCTGCATCGACATCACGACCAGCGTCACCATCCTTGAGACCAAGACGGGCAAGAGGGTCTGGGAGAAGAAGGAGTTCTACCAGCTCTCCCTCTTCGAGTTCATCGCCTGGCTCGAAAGCGCGGCCAGCGGACGCGACGACGGCGGGACCAACTTCTTCCGCATCGAGTTCTCGCCCGACTCGCGCTACGTCGTCTTCAGCCGCTCCGACAAGTACCGCTTCCGCTTCTCCTTCGACATGATGGTCATGGACAAGAGCGAGAACACCGCCCTCGCCATCGACCTCCAGACGATGAAGCCGGCCGACGTGGGCGGCGACCTCAAGAAGCTCGCCGCGCACGCCTACGCCTTCCTCGACGCCGGCAAGGTCATCGGCATGCCCTCGCTCAAGCCCGAGGAGGGCGGCGTCTTCGCCTTCCCGTCGGGCAAGCGGCTGCAAAAGTTCACCTTCTGGGGCAAGGTCGTCAAGCGCACGGCCAACCCCGACTACGTCGTCGTCAAGCCGCTGGCGAACACGAAGATGGGCGTCTTCGACTTGAAGAAGGGGGCGCTCGCCGCCGGCTTCGACAAGCAGGACGGCACGCTCTGGAACAACCTCATGGCCTACGAGTCCGTCAACGGCAAAATCCTGCTCCGCGAAGTCTTCTACAACGAGGCGGACAAGAAGTTCGACTTCAAGGAGGTCGGCACCGTAGACATCCCCATCAGCTCGCTCAAGAAGCTGGAGGCGGCCGAGGTCTCGGACAACTTCAACTGGCTGCTGCTCTCCTCGAAGAGCCGCGGCGGGCTCTGGAACCTCTCGACCGGCGAGCGCAAGGTCTACGTGCGCGGCTTCAGGGGCGGCGTCGTCGGCGACGACGGCGGCGCGGTCGGTGACTTCCCCGAGCTGATGGACGTGCCGCACAGCCTCGTCTTCATGAACCCGAAGGACGAGTCGGTCGTCGGCTTCCGCGAGCTGCCCGAGCGCGGCGCGCGCCAGCACGGCCGCTTCGTCCTCTCGCGCCGCAGCCTGAAGGAGACGGCGCCGAAGGACGAGAAGAAGGACGAGAAGAAGGAGGGCGACAAAAAGGGCGAGGCCGCGCCGCCGCGCCCCGACGACTCGAATGACCGGGACCTCGGGCGCGAGGTGCGCTTCGAGCTGAAGGACTTCATCCAGGACAAGGTCATCTGGACGCGCGACTTCACCAAAGAGGCGCCCTCCTTCACCTTCGACGAGTTCAGCGGCCGCCTCATCTTCTACTGGCGCCTCGGCAGCGACGCCGGCAAGGCCAAGCTCAAGGAGTCGGCCGAGATTCAGGCCAAGGCCGACGCGCTCGGCAACAAGGCCGACGACTACCTCGTCGAAGTCGTTGACGCCTACGCGCAGAAGACCATCGGGACGGTGCTCCTGGAAACCGGCAAGGGCTCCTTCGGCGTCGGCGGCGGGGGACTCTCGGAAGGCAACTGGCTCGTGCTCAAAGACACCGAGGGGCGCGTCCTCGTCTACGCCATCAAGGAGGGCGAGCTGCGCCACCGCTTCTTCGGCAAGCACGCCGCCGTCAACCCGCGCCGTAACCAGCTCCTCGTCGAGAACTTCCCCGGCGAGCTGAGCCTCTACGACCTCGACACCGGCGACCGCCGCGCCACCCTCCGCATCAACGGCACCGCCGCCTTCACCCGCTTCAACCTCGGCGGCAACCGCCTCCTCGTCCTTAACGACACCCAAACCGCCTACGCCTTCGACCTCGACAAACTCGCCGCCAAAGCGAACTGACCAACTCCCCACCTCAAAAAGCAGCGCGGCCGCCAACACATTGGCGGCCGCGCTGCTTCTCTAATTTCGTGGCTAGGATGTCGGCCGTCCGCTAAAGACGAAACGGCTATACCCGAACCGGGCCGCGGTCCTGCGCCGGTGACAGTTGGCGCAACGTACCTCACACTTCTGAATTTCTGCGAATATTTTATCCCACGATATGTTGTTGATAATCATCTGCGTGACGGATTCCACCTTGACGGTGTCGCTCCTGTGGTCAAATTCGAGCACAACCGGGTCAGACTCCCCGCAATCTACGCACGGGTGTTCTTGAAGGTAATCGTAAGTCTTACGCGCCTTCTCTTTACGAAGCCTCGTCCGACTCTCGGTGTGCTTCTGCTTATAAACGGCGTGGTTACTGTAATACCGCTCCTGATAACTGGCTTTGAAGCAGTCGCGACACCAGGAAGCCTTGCCCCCGCGTGCTCTCCGTCTCGCCGGGAACTCACTCTCAAGCTTCTCCACCCGGCAACGTGAACATCTTTTCATATGACGCGGCCTTGCGACGCGGCACGGGGTTAGTCAAAAGGATTGATGAAAGGGTGGGCGGTAAGGGAAGGGCGGCTAGTCGGGCTTGAACCGACGACCTCGTGATCCACAGTCACGCGCTCTAACCAACTGAGCTATAGCCGCCACGCTGCTCGCGTTGACCAGAATAGTACCGGACGGCGTTTTCTATGACAAGCGGGCCGGCCCTGATGCCCCCGGAGGCGATTAAAGGATGGTTTCTCTGTGAATACTGTGAGTAAGCCGGAAGTTCTCCACGGCCCCCTCTTGCGCGCCTCTGAGCTAACTGGATATGATTAAACAAGGGGGGAACGAAATGTTCATTTACACGATACATCCGATGCCGGGGCAGAAAGCCAAGTTCGAGGGCGACACCTCAATCAAGTACCGCGTCAAGCGGGTGGACGATTCAATTCAGGTTTCAAAAAAGGGTCGCTCGGAAATCATCAGGGATAACCTCGAATACGACGAGGCACTAGAACTGATTAACCGGTTCAATAACTTGGAGGGTAAGTCACAGGTGATGAGGGAGGAAGCAGCCCGGCAGAAAAATGAGCTGTAGAAGTCATCCACAGGACGGAAAGATGCTATGCCAATTGACAAATGTATTCATGTTGTCAAGGGAGAAAGACCGGCTCATGTTCGTAGTACGCCCCGTCCGTATCTCTTAGACAAAAAGACCCGGCAACTCTGTTAGGCGGAGGCTCAAAATCCACACCCCATGTACCTGGCAGCCCGCTAAGTCAATTGTTGTTGGTTTTATGCCCCCGGCACGGCTCGAACGTGCGACCCTCTGCTTAGAAGGCAGATGCTCTATCCACTGAGCTACGGGGGCCGTCGCTGTCGCCAGACGGCAGGCGGATGTTAACACGCGCCGGACATTCAATGCCAAACGGCGTCGGGCCGACGCGGCGGGCCGGAATCTCCAAATAATCATGACAAACGGCGGGCGCGTGGCTGTGTTAGAGTGGGCGTCCTATGGCCGGTTGGGAAACCCCTAAACGCTCCGTGGTGCGGTGGCTCGCGCTGTTGGTCGCGACCCTCATCGCGCTTTACATCTGCTGGAAGATGCTCCAGCCCCTGGTGGACGTGCTGCTGTGGGCGCTGGTGCTCGCCATCATCTTCACGCCCGTCCACAGGCGCATCGAGCGGCGCGTCGGCCCCGGCTTGGGGGCGGCCCTCTCGTGCCTGCTCGTCGTCTTCACGATACTGATACCTTTCTCCTTCCTGACCTTCGCCGTCGTCAGGGAGTTGACGCACTTCGCGCAGACCGTGCAGGCCGACGCCGACACGATGCTCGACCCGAACTCGCCGTACCTCCGCCCCGTCTTCGGGTGGCTCGGGCAGTACGTGGACCTCAGTCAGTTCAACTCGCAGCAGTTCGTGGCCGAAAGGCTGAAGGGCCTGAGCGGCGCCATCGCCAGCCGCAGCGTCGGCTTCTTCGGCGGGCTGGTCGGCTTCGTCGTGGATGTCTTCTTCGTCATCTTCACGCTCTACTACCTCTTCCGCGACGGCGACCGGCTGAGCCGTGCGCTGCGCGGGGCGCTGCCGCTTGAGACAGGCAAGGCCAACGAGATTTTCGAGCGCACGCGCGAGGTGATAAGCGCCAGCGTCTACGGCGTGATAATTATCGCCACCATTCAGGGCGTCCTCGGCGGGCTGGCCTTCTGGGTGCTGGGGCTGCCTTCGGCGCTCCTGTGGGGCGTGGTGATGATCTTCCTCTCGATGATACCGATGCTCGGCGCCTTCCTCATCTGGGTGCCGGCGGCCATCTACCTCGCCGTCACGGGCCACTGGGTGGCGGCGCTCGTGCTCGCGGCGTGGGGCGTGCTCGTCATCGGCAGCGTGGACAACTTTCTGCGGCCGAAGCTGGTCGGCGAGAAGACGCGGCTGCACGAACTGCTCATCTTCTTCTCCGTCCTCGGCGGCCTACAGTTCTTCGGAGTCATCGGGCTCGTCCTCGGGCCGGTCTTCGTCGCCATCACCATCGCCCTGCTCGACGTGCTCCGACACGCCGACGACGCTGGAGGCGGGCGCGATGACGACACGCTCATCGAGGAGCAGGCGGAGTTGCGCGACGTGCCCGAGGGGGCGGGCTGATTCCGGCCCGCGGGCAAGGGAAAAGGGCCGCCAACCCTAAGGCTGGCGGCCCTTTAGCGTTCAGAGCGAAAAAAGAATGCCGCGGCGGCGAGGCTTTAGGCGGCGGCGTGGTTGAAGTTCTCCGCGAAGACGCGACGGCCGTTCAGGGCGTCGTCAATAATCTCGCGAACTGCCGCAACGTCAGGATTTACGTCCATGCGGTCGCAGGCGCGCAGGTGGCGGACGATGCCCTCGGTAGCGATGTCCAGGGCCGTCCCGCCCAACTTCGTGTAGCGACGCGCCTGGATGTGGTCAATCATTTTTAGCCGCTCGGTCAGCGGATGCATCTCTGTAGCGATCACTTTTCCTCAGCTCCTTATTGTTACCGGCCTCCGGAAGTATTCAATCGGAAGGCTCTGTATTAGACAGAATTTAGATGCATTAGGGTCGGCACGGGATGCGAACACGTTGCATTAACCAGAAATTTCGCACAACCCAACCCCGTTTGCTCGTCGGCACCTACCTAGTTTGACTTGGAAGGGGGCCTGAAAAGGGCAGATTCTACATAACTCGGCCTGAAAAATCCAGAAAATTTTTTTATAGCCCGCCGTGCCGGCCGCACGACCGCCCGGACGGAGCCCGACAGGCCCGTGTCACCTTGATAAGTGCATACGTGTAAGGAGTTTAGGGGCGGGAGGCGGAAAGACCGCCATCCGGTCTTGAAGAGCGAGTTTTTCGCTCCTAAGCCCAGGGGCGGCCTCTTCCTGGTAGCGGATGAAAGATGACTCGGTCGGTCGGGCGTTCTACTTCTTGGGGACGACGGCGTCCTTCATGCCCTTGCTCAGCCTGAACTTAAGTGTCGTCTTGGCAGGGATTTGGATCGTGTCGCCCGTCTGGGGGTTGCGCCCCTCGCGCGCCTTGCGCTCGGACAGGACGAGTTTGCCGAAGCCGGGTAACACGAACTCGCCGCTCGACTTGACCTCGGCGCTGGCGAGGCTGCCCAGCTCCTCGAACAACTCCTTGACCTGCGCGCGTTTAAGCTCGAACTTCTCGGCGATGTGGTTGACCACTTCGGACTGTGACATGCGCTTCTTGCCGGCTTTCGTCGCCATAGGGTGGTGTAGGACCTCCTGCAAATTCGTAAAATATTTGAAAAGCTTGCCTGAGGACATATATCACACCGCGACCCCCCGCGTCTCAAAAAAAATGGCGTTTTCCGCCTTTTTTTCGCAAAAAAAAGCCCCCCGCGGCCGGGAGGTGAATAATGATACAGCCCCCGAGGCGCAGCCACCTCGGAGGCTGGAACTAAATCGGGCAGAGAGGATTTGAACCTCCGACCCCCGCATCCCAAATGCGGTGCGCTACCAGACTGCGCTACTGCCCGCCGTGTATGTCGGCAAACTAAAGCTTCTCAACCGCCTTGTTCTAGGGCGCGGCAATTCTTGCACACAAAGCCTTACTTTTCCAAGCGTTTCAGGTTTTAAAGACCGGAAAATCGCTCGCGGAGGAAGGCGGACGCTTTAGCGAGTGCTCGGGCGCGGTGGCTGAGGTGTTGTTTGACCTGGGTCGGGAGTTCGCCGAAGGTCTGCGTGTGGCCGTCGGGGACGAAGAGCGGGTCATAGCCGAAGCCGCCGGAGCCGCGCGGCGCGTGGGCGAGGCGCCCTTCGCAGACGCCGTCGAAGGTGTTGACCTCGCCGGTCGAAGGATCCGCGAGGGCGATTACGCACTTGAAGCGGGCGCGGCGGTCTTCCGTGTTCGCGGAGGATAGTTCAGCGAGCAGGCGGGCCATCTTTTCGGGGTACGGAAGGTCGCGACCGCCGTAACGCGCCGAGTGAACGCCGGGGGCGCCGCCGAGCGCCTCGACCTCAAGGCCCGAATCGTCAGAGAGCGTGAGCAGCCCCGTCAGGGAAGAATAGTGTCGGGCCTTCAGCACGGCGTTTTCCACGAAGGTCGCGCCCGTCTCCTCGGCTTCGGGAACGTCACCGAACTCCGAGAGCCAGCGCACGCCGAGCGGGAGCCCTTCGAGCAAGCCCCTTATCTCCCTCACTTTTCCCTCGTTATGCGTGGCTACGAGGAGCGTCGGAGTTTTCGTCATGGCGGTGCAGTTTAAGACGGCGCGGGCGGGCGGGGCAAAAATTTTTTGCCCGGAGGGAATTTAGTGTTTAGTATGGGGCATGGGAGAGAGGACGCGGCGGCGAGGATGCTCTTGAGGGAGGCGGCTCAGAGGACGGCGGGCGGCGACGGCCTTTCGGCGGCGCGCGAGCTGGGGCTTTGGCTCCGGTCCTTACAGAGTTTCTTTGACCATTCCAACCACCCCTTCACCGAAGGCGAGCGCGCGCTCATCTCGACGCGCGACTTCAGTTGCGAGACGGCCATCGCGCGCGACGTGCTCCTCCGCTGTCTGCAACTGGCCGGCGCCCTCACCCCCGGCGAGCCGGACGCGCCCGCCCCGCCCGAAGCCGAAGCCCCGCAGCCCGACGGGCGCTGGAGGCACACCAGCCCGGCCGTCACCGAAGCCGGCCTCGCCGAGCTGACGGAAATCCTTAAAGACTCGTGCTCGCTGGCGGGCGCGCTGCTCGAAGCACCTTCGGTCAAGTTCGAGGGCTGGGCGAGCCTCGGCGGCGTCCTGGCGCGCGAGTTGAAGGCTTCGGAGACGGGCCGCCTGCTCACGGCCTCGCCCGCCGGGGGCGGGGCGTCGCTCGTGCCGGGTCCGCTCACCGCGCTCGCCGAAAGGCTGACGCCCGACGACCTCGGCGAAGACATCTTCCACGTCTTCTCATCCTTCACGGGGCTCCTGTCGTCCCTGCGCTTCGTCGAGACGCGGCTCCGTTCCGAGGCGCAGGTCAAGCAACTCCTGCCGCTCTTCACGCTCGTCCACGACGACACGCGGGGCCTGCTCGACTTCATCGAGAGCCGCGGCCTGCGGACCGAGGGCATGGAGGAGGGCGCGAGGGACGCGCTCGACGGCACGGCCTACGCCATCCGCATGGAGCTGCGCAAAATCTTCGAGCACGAGCTGGTTGACTTCTGCTCGCTGCGCCAGCCGTCGCAGGTCTTCGTCAAGGCCGAGAACGCGCTCGGGCTGCTCCGCGATTCATTTCAACAGTCAACGCTCGCCGTCGCGCAGAGCTTCGACCCCGCGGTCGAAGGCTCGCAGCTCTTCGCTTCCTTCCACACAAAGCTTGAGCAGTCGCTCACGCTGCGCAAAGACCTCTGGGCGTTGCTGCAACTCGTGAGGCGCGCGGGCGGCGAGATAGAGACTTTCCCGATGTCGCTCCTGCTCGAACGCCTGAACGCCTTCCGCGAGGGCAGCCAGCGTTACCTCATGTTTAAGGACTGGGAGCCCTTCGAGCGTTTCCTCGAAGAGATTGAATCGGCCGGCGGCGCGACCGAGGCCGGCCACGTCCTCCACCGCTTCGACGCCTTCCTCGAAACTCTCTTCAATCAGGTGAACATGCGCGGCGTCCTCGCCACCCAGCCCTTCGACCCCGCCGCGAATTAAAAACCCTTAGCGCGGAGCGAAGCGCACGACCATCTCGCCGAACTGTCCGAAGGCCGAGAGCGTCCGCTTCTCGAAGCCCACGTCGGTGACGCGCGTCTCGCTCTCGCTGTAGGCGTGGCGCGTGAGGGCGCGCTCGAAAGCCTGCGGGTCGGCCGGGCGTGAATCTTCGCCCCGCCGGGCCGCGAAGTAGCCGACGACGGCGCGGGCCGACTCGCGGTCGTCAGTGATTGTGCGGACGAAGGCGTCCGGCGCGGAGAAGTCGAGCGGCGCCGTCTTAAAAGATTCGTCAGCGCCGAGCGTCTTCTTCTCGGAGATGGCTTTCAGACAACGACGCACGTCCTCCTCGGAGCCGAGCAGCAGATGCTTGTTGACGAAGCCGGCCGCGCCCCTGTCCTCGGCCGTCGAGACGAATAACTCGGCGCCGTCGATTGTTTCCTTACTCGCGCCCGCGCCGAGATGCGTTCGCACAAGCTCACGCAGGAGCGTTTCGTTCCGCACGGGCGTGAGGAGGACTTTGCCCTCGCTCTTGGCGTCGAGCCTCGCCGTCGCGAGCCACGGGCCGCCCGCGCGCAGGAAGTCGCGCGGACGCTCGACGCCGTAGGGCTTGAGCAGCGATTCGAGGGCGAGCGTGATGATGGTGGCGCGCGAGATGTCCACCTGCGAAGAGAGGGCCGCGCCGACCGCCTTCCAAGCCTCCTCGGGGCTCCGAAAATCATAAAGGGAAACCTGATAGGTCCCCGCCGGCAGGAGCCCCGCGGCCCCGCTCTCACGCTTTGAAGGGGGCGAGAGCGCCGGCCCGAGCCTCTGCGCGACCCCGCCGGCAAGCCCCAGAAAGTATCGGTCCTCGACGCGCCCGCCTGTGAGATGCGAACTCCAGCCGACGCTCCCCAAAGTCTGGTTGATGAGCTGAGGCAGCACCGTCGCCATCAAGCTCTGCGCCTTAGAATCTTCCGAGACGCCGCCGACGAGGGCGGGCGCGAAGACCTCGACCATCCTCGCCGCGCTCCCCGTCGGCGCGAACCCGAAGGCCAGCGCTCCGCGCGCGCCGACCCTCGCCCGCACGTCCTCAAGCTCAGCGTTGCCGGCCAGACTCTTCCGCCCGCCCCGCCGCACGTCAACGCACGCGCGCACAGCCGACTCGTCGTTGCCCACCACGGCCACGCTCTCGTAGACGGCCGCGACAATCCTCTTGCGCGAGCCCCCCTGCGCCGCCCAAGTCACGTAACCGACGCCGTCAACCTCTTTCCTCTCAACACTAGGCGCCCCGAAAGATTTTCGGGCGAAGTCACCGACGATCTTCTCGACGGCCGAGCGCACGCGCCACTCGCTCGTGTGCGTCTCGGCGACGAGCGCCGCCCGCGGCGTGAACTTGATGGCCGTCCCCGATTCCTCCGCCGCCTCGAAGCCGAGAATCGTGACGGCGACCTGCGCGCGCGAGAGCACCACGGCCTCGCCCGGCCCGAGGCCCGTGAACGATAGCCAGCGGCTCGTCCTCGGGGACAAATACCAGCCGCCCCCGACGCCCGCGGCCGGCGCAAGCTCGCGCCAGGCGTCGGTCGAGACGACGGCCTCGACGACGGCCGGGAGGTCGTCCGTCTCCATGTAAACTATTGAGTCCGTAGGCGCATAGGCCGCCATGTCAACCTTCACGGGGCGCGTAAACCAGAGGTACACAAAGCCCCCTACCAGCAGCAGGCCGACCGCGATGAGAGCCCAGCGAAGGAAAGCCATACGGGGCATCCTAACTGCACGCCGAGAGGCGAGGCAAGCATCCTCCGGCGCTTCTGCCGCCCCGAAGTGACCGGGAACCCGCGCCGGGAAATTTTTGGAAGTCATCTTGATTTGTCCAGAAAAGTTCGCCAAAATATTGAAAGCACAACGGTTAAACCATGCAAAATATCGGTTGACATGTTCACCGTGAGTGTCTTATAGTCATTGTGGCAGATGTGAGCCGCCCGAATCCTTTCTGGCGGCGCACTTTGAAACTCAACCGAAAAGGCACACTACGCGCGAGCGTAGGCCGCAAAGCCAACGGGAGTCGGGCCAACATAAAACCGCCGCGACTCGGCCGGGTTACCGAAGGGGAGATGACTCGCCCGCCCTCGGAAACAAGTCCCCGCGCCCAAGCCTTTTACACGCCGGCCCGGCCCCTCGACCAGAGGCCGCCGCGCCGCCCGCCCTCCTCAGCGCCCACAGGCACGGGCGCCACCCAGACGATGAAGCCCGCCGCAGCCAGCAGCACGACGCGTCCGCGCACGACCCGCGCCAGGGTCCGGCGCGTGCGCGCGCGCCTGCGGCGACGCCACCGCCAACAGTCACTCCAAGCCCGAAGGAACGGATAGAACATGTTTAAGAGAAACCTCGGCAGGAAGGGCCTCGTGGGCCTCGACATCGGTTCGAGCTCGATCAAGGCCGTCGAGTTGCAGGGCAAGCCCGGCTCGCTCCAACTCGTCAACCTCGGCTTCGAGGGCCTTCAGCCCGACACGGTCGTGGACGGCCAGATCATGGAGCTGAACGACGTGTCGAACGTCATCTCCGGCCTCTTCGGCGCCCACCAGTTCAAGACCGACCGCGTGGCCGCCGGGGTCTCCGGCAGCTCCGTCATCGTCAAGAACATCATCGTGCCGCAGATGACGCGCGAGGAGTTGCAGGAGTCCATCGACTGGCACGCCGAGGAGCACATCCCGTTCGAGATTTCGGACGTGAGCCTCGACTATCAGGTCGTCGGCTCGGGCCACGACTCGCTGCACGTCCTGATGGCGGCCTGCAAGCGCGACTCCATCGCCAATCTTAAGCAGGCCATCCAGCTCGCCGGCAAGCACCCGACCGTCATCGACGTGGACGCCTTCGCCCTCCAGAACTGCTACGAGCTGAACTACCAGCCGCCCGACGAGCTGGTCGTGGCGCTCCTGAACGTCGGCGCCTCGACGATGAACATCAACATCGTGAAGGGCGTCCGCAGCGTCTTCACGCGCGACGTGTCGGTCGGCGGCAACCAGTACACGGCCCTCTTGCAGAAGGAGCTGGGGCTGACGCACGAGCAAGCCGAGGCCGTGAAGCGCGGCGGGCCTGCGCCCTCGCACGTCGAGGCCGTCGATTTGGAAGGCGTGCTGGAAACCGTCTCGGACATGCTCGCTTTGGAAATCTCGAAGACCTTCGACTTCTACCGCGCCACGGCCGAAGACTCGAACGCCGCCGTGCAGAAGATCATGATCTCGGGCGGCGGGTCGAAGCTCCGGGGGCTGACCGAGTTCCTCTCGGGCCGCTTCGAGATCCCGGTCGAGCGGCTCGACCCCTTCCGCCGCATCAAGTTCGACGCGCGGCGCTTCGACCCCGACTACATGCGCGAAGTCGTGCCCGAGATGGCCGTCGCCGTGGGCCTCGCCCTGAGAGGAGTGGATGCTTAAATGATCAAGGTCAACCTACTGGACTCCGTCACCGACCGCGCGACGAGCGTCGCCGTCGTCGAGGAGAAGGTCTCGAACCCGCGGACGCGGATGCTCGTCATGGCGGCGTCGGTCGCCTCGCTGATGGTGCTCGCCGTCGTCTTCGACTACGTCAGCGCCAACACGGCCAACGCGCGCGCCAAGGCCGAGCTTGAGCGGCAGCAGCAGATCGCCGCGCAGATGGCGGCCATCAACAAGGAGCAGGCCGACCTGGAGAAGAAGATCAAGGACATCCAGGTCCGCATCGACGCCATCAAGAAGCTCCGCTCTTCGCAGCAGGGCCCGGTCGCGCTGCTCTCCGAGCTTAACGAGCGGCTGCCGAAGGCCGACGAGTTCCGCCTGGAGTCCGTCGAGCAGAAGAACGGCGAGCTGATCATCGAGGGCAACTCGCCCAACGAGTACGCCGTCACGCAGTTCGGCCGCAGCCTCGAATTCTCCTCCGGCCTCTTCCAGAACGTGAGCCTTGAGACCGAGCGCAAGGAGCTGGAGATCAACGCGGCCGACTACGCCGCCGAAGGCCCGCTCGACCTGACCATTAAGCCGCAGACGGTCCGCTTCAAGGTCAAGTGCAAGTACGTGCCGGGCGGGACGCAGCCCGCGCCGACAGCGACGGCCGCCGCCCCGGCCGCCCCCGCCGCCGCCGCGCCGCAGGTCGCGAGCCGCTAGACGACGCCTCGCAGAAGGGAAACGAACGATGTTCAAACTCGAAGTATTGCCCGAGAAGCCCTGGTACTTCCAGGCCGCCGTCTTCGGCCTCATCGCCGCCGCCGTCTACTTCGGCTTCTACTACATGGTGACGAGCGGCACGCGCGCCGAGACCGCCGAGGTCGAGGAGAAGGTCGCCAAGCTCCAGCAGGACAACGCGCGCGCGCAGATAGCCTCGCAGCGCCTCAACGAGTTCAAGGCCAACTACGCGCAGGCCAAGGCCGACTACGAAGACCTGAAGGCGCTCCTCCCCGAGCAGCGCGAGCTGACGATGGTCCTCCAGAACGTGCAGGACCGCGCGCGGGGCCGCCTGACGCTGCACCGCTTCACGCCCAAGGACGAGGTCCAGCAGGACTTCTACACGGGCAAGCCCATCGAGCTCGAAGTCTCCGGCACCTATAACAACGTCGGCCAGTTCTTCCAGCAGTTGGCTTCCTACCAGCGCATCGTCTCGGTCACGGACTTCCGCATCACGCGCCTCCGCGAAGGGCGCGCGCAGGACAAGGCCGACGGCAAGACCATCGACGCGCAGTTCCTTTTGACCGCCTACTACGCTTCGCCCGAGAAGATACAGGCCGCCGCCCCGGCACCCGCGCCGGCCGCCGCGCCGCCTGCCGCCGCAGCCAACGGCGCCCCCGCCCCGGCCCCTGCCGCCAAGTAGGGGGTAGAGAGGGCGTGCGCCCCCGACCAGAGCGTCTTTAACCGGAACAGGAAGAGAACGATGAAAGACAGCACACCCAACTTCCGACGCGCGGCGCAGGGCCTCGCGGCCTGCGTGCTCCTAGTTGGCGCCGCCGCGTCCGCCTTCGGGCAGACCGCCAACGCCACCTACCGCGGCGCGCCGCGCGACCCGTTCACGAAGTACAAGCCGAACCTCAAGACCCGGCTCATCAAGCCCGTCGCGAAGCCGGTCGAGGTGCCGCCCATCAAGGCGCGCATCGACAACTACAAGGCGCAGAAGCAGGCGGCGATGAGCCTCCAGCAGCCGGCGCCGAAGCCGACGACGGCCCTGCTCCTCAGCGAGCTTCAGGTCATCGGCATCTTCCGCACCCCGCGCGGCTACGCCGCGATGGTCGAGGCCACGCCCATCCACCTCTCCTACGTCGTCTACCCCGGCGAGCCCTTCTACGACGGGATGCTCGTCGCCATCGAAGAGACGCGCCTCGTCTTCCGCAGGCAGACGCGCTGGACGGACGGCCGGACGGAAGTCGCCGTCGAGACCAAGCAGCTCAGGCAGGCCAGCGTCTCCGACTCGATGGCCGCCACCCGCGAGCCCGAGGCCGCGCCCGCCAAGGGCTCATCGGAGGTCAACGCGTTCCTCGAAGTTCTGAAGGCCCTGGCCGCCGCCAACGCGCAGCAGCAGCAACAGCCGCAGCAGCCGGGCGGACAGGCCGCCCCGCAGCACGGCACCGGCGCGGGCGCCGGCGCCGGCAGCAACGCCAGCCGTCCCTGAAACCCCCACCCCAGCCCGACCCCGCCCGTAGTAGCTCGCCTCCGCCGGCCACCCGGCCGGGCGCGCGAGAGAGAGGACGCCGCGCCGACTTGAGAAGGCGGCGTCGTTGACAGCCGAGACCGTCGGGTCGTGTCCGCGTTGTGCGGCGCGCGCTTGAAGGGCGGTGCCTCCTCAAAGGGGGGCGCCCGAACGAGCGTTAGCGTGTGGCGGCCACCCCCGTCGTGCCTTGCTCAGAAGGAAGAGAACATGTCCCACATTAAAAACATCACCCGGCACATGAGGGGGGGCGCGCTCGTCCTCTCGCTCCTGTGCCTGCTCGGCGCCTCGTCGCCGGCAGCCCGCGGCGCGACGCCCGCCGGCCTGCCCGTCGCCAAGAGCGTGCGCGCGGCCACCAGCGGCGCTTCCACTCTCATCACCATCTCGGGGACGGCGCCGATGCCCTACAGCGTCCGCCGGCCCGAAGCCCGCCTGCTCGTCGTCGAGCTGCCGGGCGTTGACGCCACGCAACTCGCGCCCGCCTACGACATCGCCTCGCCGCTCGTCGCGGGCGTCGAGGTCCGCCGGACGCTGCGCGGCACGGAGCCCGTCGCCAGCCTCCAAATCGCCCTCCGCGCGCCCGTCCGCGAGCGTTCGCACCTCGCCGGCAACGAGCTGGTCCTGGAGCTCCAGCCCGAGACGGCCGCCTCGACGCCGGCCGCCGCGCAGTCGCGCCCCACGCCGACCCCCACCCCGGACGCGCAAGGCCCTTCGCAGCCCCCCACGCAGGGGCAGCAGTACGGCCAGCCCGGCTTCATCGGCGAGCCCATCAACCTCAACGTCGTCAACGCCGACATCCGCGACATCCTCAACTACATCACCGAGCAGTACGGCGTGAACTTCGTCGTCGATTCCTCGGTGCGCCAGGTGCCCGTCACCATCAACGTCACCGAGGTGCCCTGGAACTTCGCGCTCGACTCGCTGCTGAAGGCCAACCGCCTCGGCATCGAGGTCAACGGCAACATCCTCCGCATCGCCACGCTCGAAGTCCTGAAGGACGAGGCGAAGATTCGCGCCGAGGAGGCCGCCGCGCAGTCGCGGCTCCGCGAGGCGCAGCTTGAGAACACGCCCCTCGTCACCGAGTTCATCCGCCTCAACTACGCGCGCGCCTCCGGCTCGCTGGCCTCGGCCGCGGGCGGGTCCGACGCGTTCACGGGCGGCGGCTCCGCGGGCGGCGGCTCGGGCGGCGGCTCCGGGATAATGCCCATCATCGCCCGCCGGCTCTCGCGCCGCGGCGGCATCGAGGTGGACGACCGCAGCAACACGCTCATCGTCACGGACGTGCGCGAGAACATCGACGCCATCCGCCGCCTCGTCCAGCTCCTCGACCAGCCCGAGCCGCAGGTCGAAATCGAGACGCGCATCGTCGTCGCCAGCCGCAACTTCAGCCGCGACCTCGGCGTCCAGCTCTCGGCCTCCGTCCTGAACCCGAGCCGCGGCACCTTCGGCTCCTTCGGGACGCAGAACGGCATCAACCTCACGAACGGCACCAACTCGCTGACCATCCCGGCGCCGTCCGGCTCGCTCGGCGCGGCCGGCCCGAACACGGTCATCGGCCTGACGACCGGCATCTTCGGCACGGCGCAGATTTCGGCCCTCATCACGGCGGCCGAGGCCAAGGGCCAGGCCAAGGTCATCGCCACGCCGCGCGTCACGGCGCTCAACAACCGCTCCGCGCAGATCGAGTCGGGCTCGCAGATTCCCGTCGTCACGCCTCAGATCGGCGCGGGCGGCGGCTCCAGCCTCTTCACGACGACCTTCGTCTCAGTGCCCCTGCGCCTCTCCGTCACGCCGCAGATTACGGACGCGGGCACGGTCATCATGCGCGTCACGATGGAGAACAACACCGTCAACACCACGGTCAACTCGCTCGGCACGCCCGGCATCGACACCCAGCGCATGCAGACCGAGGTGCTCGTGCCCGACGGCGGCACGACGGTCGTCGGCGGCGTCATGACCGACCGCGAGACCGACGTTAATAACCGCACGCCCGGCCTCGCCAGCATCCCCGTCGTCGGCAACCTCTTCAAGCGTAAGCTCATCACGCGCAACACCGACGAGATACTCTTCTTCATCACGCCGCGCATCTACCGCCCCGACTACCAGGGCCGCCGCATCGAGACCGACCCGGCCACCGGGACGCGCTCCGTCACCATCCCGCAGCCGGTCCCGCTCGGCAACCCCGGCACCAACACGCCCACCCCGAGCATGCCGCAGCAACAGCCGCAGGTGCCCGCCAACAACGCCGCGCCCGCGACGACCGTCCCCGCCGGCACCGACGCGACGCCGGCCGCGCCCACCTCGCGCCCGTAAAGGAGAGAGTAGGAATGTTCAAGCAAGCACTCGCCGAGATAGTCGAGCGCACCGAGGGGGCCACGGGCGCGCTCATCATGGGCATGGACGGCATCGCCGTCGAGCGGTTCTTCCTGCCCGAGGGCAGCGACGCGAACATGGATGTGGCCGCCGCCGAAGTGACCTCGCTCGTCCGCAGCGCCCTGCGCGCCGGGGGCAACACCGGCCTCGGCCCGCTGCAAGAGATGTTCGTCAGCTTCGAGCACGTCCGCATCCTCGCGCGGATGTTCTCGCCCGAATACTTCGTCGTCCTGACGCTGAAGTCGGACTCCAACCTCGGCCGCGGCCGCTTCGAGCTGCGCAAGGCCGAGCTCAAGCTCGCGCGCGAATTCGCCGTCTGACCGCCCAATCACTCTTCCATGATCCGGGCACTTGCCGGGGCCGCAGCACCAGCGCGGCCCCGATTTTTTTTAGCAGGCGGGGAGTTTGACGAAAGGCATGCCTCTCATGATGACGCGCTGGCGGCGCTGTACGCGGCGGAGGTTCTTTTGCGGGTTGAAGACGTTTAGGGGGCCGGGGACCATCGCGGAGAGGAAGGCGGCCTCGCGCGGGGTGAGGTCGGCGGCCGACTTGTTGAAGTAGGTCCGGGCCGCGGCCTCGGCGCCGTAGACGCCGTCGCCCCACTCGATGACGTTGAGGTAGATTTCCAGTATCCGGCACTTGGGGAGCGTGCGTTCGAGGAAGTAGGTGTAGACGGCCTCGCGGGCCTTGCGGGCGAAGGAGCGTTCGGAGGAGAGCCAGAGGTTCTTGGCGAGCTGTTGGGAGATGGTCGAGCCGCCGCGCTTGAACTTGCTGAGGTCGGGTATCCAGTCGGAGGGGTCGTTGTCGCCCTCCTCCTTGGCCTCCTTCTCGGCGACCTTCTGCCCCTCCTCCCAGGCGCGCTGGATGGCCTGATAGTCGAAGCCGTTGTGCGAGGCGAAGTTGGTGTCCTCGCCCGCGAGGATGGCGCGCTGGAGGTGCGGCGAAATCCTTGAGAGCGGCACCCACTGTTGGACGCGGCGCGGCTCGCGCCCCTCGTCGCGCGCCTCCTTCAAGCGCGTCTCGATCATGCTCGTCGTCTCGGGGTCCTTCGTCTTCAACTGCGTGAAGCGCGGGAAGGTCACGACCTCGTAGACTATCCAGAGCGTGAAGAGGGCGAGGACGCCGAGCGCCGCGTACTTGATTGCTTTCCAGATGACTCTCCACATGCGGGACAAGTTATAAGCCGCGCGCCCAAAGTTCAAGCCTCAGGCGGGCTCGAAGACGGCCTTCGCGGCGCGGACCGTGTTGCAGTGAATCTCGACGGTGTCGGCGATGTCTTTGGCGTAGCCGCCCGACATGACGGTGGCGACGGGCACGCCGCGCTCGCGGCACGCCTTTAAGACCGCCTCGTCGCGCGCGCGCAGGCCCGGAATCGAGAGGCCGAGGCGCCCGAGCTTGTCGCCCGCGTAAGGGTCGGCGCCGCCGAGGTAGAAGACGAGGTCGGGCCGGTGGTCGAAGACGGCGGGGAGGTGGCGGGCGAGCGTCTCAAGGTATTCGTCGTCGCCGGTCGCGTCGCGCAACTCCACGTCGAGCGAGGAGCGCGCCTTGAAGAGCGGGTAGTTCTTGGCGCCGTGCATGGAGAAGGTGAAGACGGCGGGGTCGCCTTCAAAAATCGTGGCCGTGCCGTTGCCCTGATGAACGTCGAGGTCGACGACGGCGGCGCGCTCGACGGCGCGGTCGCGCAGGAGGACGCGGGCGGCGACGGCCACGTCGTTGAGGACGCAGAAGCCCTCGCCGCGGTCGGCGAAGGCGTGGTGAGTGCCGCCCGCGAGGTTCGAGGCGACGCCGCTTGAGAGCGCCGCCCGCGCCGCGTTAATCGTCCCCGACGTGGCGAGGAAGGAGCGGCGCACGAGCGCCTTCGACCACGGCAGGCCGAGCCGCCGCAGCTCCCTCGTCGTCAAAGCCCCGGCGCGGAGCCGCGTCACGTAATCCTCCGTGTGGACGAGCAGCACGTCGTCAATCGCCGCCGGCTGCGGCTCGACGACCTCGCGCGGCGAGAGCGTCCCCTCGCGCAAGAGGCGGTCGCGCACCAGCTCGAACTTTTTTATCGGAAAGACGTGCCCCTCGCCGATGTCAGCGTAGTAACGCGGGCTGTAGAAGACAAGCATAAAGGCACTAGACGGCAGTCGCCTGACTACTGTCTACCGCCTTCGGCCTTCAGTCAAGCCTTCTCGACGGCCTGCCGCCGGGCCTTCATGCCCTCCAGGACGAGGGTGAACTTGTCGTTGAAGTGTTTCTCGGAAAGATACTCCGGCGCGGGCACCTCGGGGGGGCCCTGGAGGATGACGGGCAAAATCTCGGGCAGGCCGTCGCCCTCCTTCTTCATGTGGTCGAGCGCGTGCAGCACCTCCTTCCTCACGTACTCCGACTCGTACGCCGCCTTCGACCAGAAGAGGAGGAGGATGTGGCTCTCGTCTATGTGCTTGTAGATGCCCTTCTCCCAACGCTCGCCCGGCTTGAGCGAGAGCA
This sequence comes from Pyrinomonadaceae bacterium, assembly GCA_035941045.1. Taxonomy (GTDB): domain Bacteria; phylum Acidobacteriota; class Blastocatellia; order Pyrinomonadales; family Pyrinomonadaceae; genus QHXN01. The sequence goes on from DASZEK010000198.1 coordinate 60,250, forward strand.
CGTCCTCGAAACAGTTGAACTTGAAGAGGTCCAAGAGCCGGACGCACTTGGTGACCTCTTCGCAGTCCTCGGAGGCGTAGGAGACGAAGACGTTCCTGTAGCGGAAGAAGGGGTGCGCCTCCAACTCGCCCGCCACGGCCGAGATGACGAGGTCGAAGGTGATGCGGCCGAGCAGCATCCCGTCGCAGAGGACGCGGAGCGTGCCGAAAATGTTCGTCCCCTCCTTGCACGTCTCGGGCACGTCAACGATGAACTCGACCTCCTTGACCTTGCCCTTCCACTTGAAGGTCTCCTCCGCGGGCGCGCGCACCGACAGGCCGGGCATCTCCAGTTGGAAGGTCAGCCGCTGGCCCTGCATGACCTTCTCTTCCAACTCCTCCGAGCCGCGCAGGACGGCCGCCTTGCCCCGCTGCTTCACTTTGTCGGCCAGCAGGTCGGTCTGGCCTTCGAGGTGCGCATAGGCCAGCACCATGAAGGAGGAGCCGGGCATGGCGTGCGGCGGGGCGTAGACGGTGCACTGTACGTCGTCGCCCTCTTCGGCCGGGGCCGCGGCGGCGTGCGGGGGGGCTTGCGGCACGGGCGCGGGCAGCGGCACGGGCGGCGGGGCGGGCGTCTCGCCGCCCGGCGCCGGCTCGCCGCGGGCGCCCTTGACGTGCTCGTAAGCGGCGAACGTCGCGGCGCTGAGTAAGGCGAGCAGGAGGCCGATGAGGACGTATTTCAAGGTCAGACTGAGCAGGGACACGCCCGCGACTTGCACGGTGCTCGGGGTCGTGGCGACGACGGGCGGCGGGGGAGTCGTCACGGGCTCGGGCGTGGGCGTGGGCGACGGTTCGGGAGAGGGGGTGGGCGTCGCGGCGGCGATGAGGACCGTGTCGTCCTTGGGGGTCGGCGTCGGCGTCGGGGTGGGAGTGGGCGTCGGCGTCGGGGTAGGCGTCGGGGCCGCAAGGATTTTCGTCACGCAGGACAGGGTGCAGCGGGGGCCGTAGCCGCGCGCCTCGAAGGTCGCGTGGATGGTCCGGCCGGCGAGGCCGCTCGTGTCAACCTCGGCCGAAGTCGTGTCGGCGCCGGTGATGAAGCGGCCCGCCGAGACGTTCCACGTGAAGGTGGGCGAGGCGCCGGGCGTGCCGCCTTCGACCGTGGCGCCGAGCGGGGCGGGCTGGCCTTCCGTCACCTCGTCGCGGCAGCAGAGGGAGATGGCGGGGCAGTAGACGCGGCGCGGCTCGGCGGGGCAGGCGCGCACGGCGACCTCGGCCGTCCGCGCGGCGAGCGCGGCGCCCTCGGGGCTCCTCAGCGTCACGGTGGCCCTGTAGGCTCCGGGCGCGGCCCCCGACAAATCCCAAACGACTTCGCCGCCCCCGCCGCCGATGCTCCCGCCGCTCGCCGCCCACGCGTAACGGAAGGGCTCGCCGCCCGGCGCGAAGCCCGTCGCCAGCAGTCGCACCCGCGCCGAGCTGTTAGGGCCGGAGCAGTTCGTGACGGCGGTCGCGCTGGCCGCGAGCCCGACCATCGGGCTTTCGGCGCGCGCCAGCTTCCGGCCCGCGAAGGGCGAGCCTAGCTGCTCGAAGAACTGGCTCGGCCGTTCGGGCGTCGGGCCGGGCGCGGCGCGGCGCGGCCTCACCGGGGGTGACTGCCTCGCGGCGTCCGGGGGCGCGGATTGTGCGCGGGGAGTCGCGTGCGCGGCGCAGACGAGGAGGCACGCGGCGGCCAGCAGGCGCGAGAAGGTTTCGACGGTAACGTGTTTCATGAGGACACCTCGCGAGGAATTGATTAGTGCGACGTTCCCTCGGGCAGGACGATGAGGCGTCTGTGCGGACGGGCGGATTCTAGTTCAAGTGCGGGCGGCGGTAAAGAAGTTTCTGGCGGCGTCTAGAACTGTATCAGGCTGCCTTCGCGCTTGGCGCGGCGCACCGAGCGGGCGAAGACCCAGAGGGAGAAGGGGAGGAGGATGGCGAGGAAGGCGAGCAGCGTTAAGAGCGGCCTCTGCACGTCGGCGAAGCCCTGACCTTGAATGAGCACGCGGCGGATGCCGTCGATGCCGTAGGTCGTCGGGAAAAAGGCGGAGACGGTAGTGAAGGCGGAGCCGCCGGCCTTGGCGAGAAGCTGGACGGGGAAGAAGACGCCGGAGAAGAGCGCCGAGCCGGTGCCGATGATGACGCCGAAGGGGTCGCCGCGCTTGAAGACCATCGCGAAGCTCGCCGACAGTATCCCGACCGAGGCGAGCACGAGCGTCGTCAGCAGCAGGAAGAGGAGCGCGAGCAGGAAACTCCCGCGGTAGGTGACGCCGAAGAGCGCCCAGCCGAAGAAGAGGTAGAGGAACGAGTGGAAGGTGGCCTGCACGAAGTCCCACGCCGAGCTTGAGACGATGAGGGTGGGCACGCTGATGGGCGTCATCAGCACGCCCTCCAGGGTCCCCTGCGCCTGCTCGGAGCGGATGGCGGTGGCGAGGCTGGAGAAGCCGACCATGAAGTAGTTGAGGAAGGGCAGCGCGGTAATCCACGCGAGGAAGGGGTCGCGCCACTCGGCGTAGGGCGTGTCGAAGCCGTTGGCGAAAATCTGCGAGATGAAGTAGAGCGTCATCGTCACGAAGAGGATGCTCATGATGCGCATGAAGAACTCCAGCCGGTAGCTGACGGCGAGCTGGAAGTCGCGCACGACGAAGGCGCGGACGCGCCCGATGAGCAACAGCACCCTTCCCATCAACCGTCTCCCCCCTCGCCCCCTTCGCGCTCGAAGCTCTCGATAACGTCGAGCAGCGTCGCGCGCTCCGACTCGACCGCGACGACGCGCGGGCCGGTCCCGACCAGTGCCCGCAGCGCGCGGTCCACCAAATCGTCGCCGACCTCGCGCGTGAAGGCGACGACGACGTTCTCGCCCTGCGCTCGCGTCTCGGCGCCGGGCACGACTCCGTCGAGTAAAGAAGCTGCCTGCTCTTTCGTGGCGTCCGCGACCGTGACGCGCACCCTCTCCTCCTGCCGGCTCGTCGAGCGCAGATGCGCGGGCGTGTCCACGGCCCTGATGCGCCCGCGGCTGATGACGGCGACGCGGTCGCAGAGCTCTTCGACTTCGGCGAGGTTGTGCGAGGTCAGGAGGATGGTGGCGGGCGGCGTGCCGCGCGCGAGCGAGCCGATGGTCTCGCGCATCCGGGCGGCGGCGAGCGGGTCGAGCGAGCGCGTCGGCTCGTCGAGCAGGAGGACAGGCGGCGAGTTGAGCAGAGAGCGCGCGACGGCCATCCGCTGCTTGTTGCCGGTCGAAAGCTCGCCGAAGCGGCGGCGTCGAAGCTCGCCGAGTTCCAGCAGTTCTAAAAGCTCGCCGATGCGCCGCCGCGTGAGCGCGCCGTCCATGCCGTAGAGGCGCGCGAAGAAGGTTAAGTTCTGTTCGACGGTGAGTCGCCAGTAGAAGCTGCGCTCCTCGGCCGTCGCCAGTCCCACCTGAGCGCGGACGCGCTCCTCGTCGCGGACGCTGTCGAAGCCGCGCACGCCGACCGAGCCGGAGGTGGGCTGGACGAGCGTGGCGATAATCTTGGTGAGCGTCGTCTTGCCCGCGCCGTTGCGGCCGATGAGGCCGAAGACTTCGCCCTCGCCGACGCTGATGGAGACGCCTCGCAGGGCCTCGACCGCGGGCCGCGTCTTCATGCGCATGACGCGCCGGAAGCCGGCCAGCGGGGGCGGGTAGGTCTTCGAGAGGTCTTCGATGGAGATGGCGGCGGGGGCGTCGGTCATCGTCTGCGCTGGCGCGGGTCGAGGTACTCGCGCAGGCCGTCGCCGAGGAAGTTGAAGGCGAGCACGGTGAGGGCGATGGCCGCGCCGGGCACGAGCATGGCGTGAGGGGCCAGTTGCAGCGTCGTCAGGTCGCGCGCCTCTTCGAGCATCACGCCCCACGAGGGCGCGGGCGGCGGCACGCCCAGGCCGAGGAACGAGAGCGACGCCTCGGAGAGTACGGCGCCCGCCATGCCGAGGCTCGCCTGCACGATGAGGGGCTGCACGGCGTTCGGCAGGATGTGAACGAACAGGATGCGCCAGTCGCGCGCGCCCAGCGCGCGGGCCGCCTGCACGAAGTCGTACTCCCTGACTTTCAAGACCTGCCCGCGCATGACGCGCGCGTAGCCGACCCAGCCGATGACGCACAGCGCCAGAATCAGCTTGTTAATCCCGGCGCCGAGGAAGGCGACCATCGCGATGGCGAGCAGCAGGCCGGGGAAGGCGAGGAAGACGTTGAAGAGGTAGCCCGAGACGATGCGGTCAACCCAGCCGCCGTAGAAGGCGGCGAGCGCCCCGATGGCCGTCCCTATCACCGCCGAGACGGCGACCACCACCAGCCCCACGCGCAGCGAGATGCGCGCCCCGTAGACGACGCGCGAGAACACGTCGCGGCCCGTCGCGTCGGTCCCGAGCCAGTGCTCGGCCGAAGGCGGCATGTAGCGTTCGGCGAGGTTCGTCGCCCCCACGTCGTGCGTCGCGACGACGGGCGCCAGCAGCGCCACCAGCGACAGCAGCACGACGAAGGCGAGGCCGGCGATGGCTAGGCGGTTCAAGAGACTCTTATCCTCGGGTCGAGCCGGCGGTAGACGAGGTCGGTCAGCGTGTTGGCGAAGATGTAGGTGACGCTGATGACGAGGACGCAGCCCTGCACGAGCCGGTAGTCGCGCTTGCCGATGCCTTCGTCCACGAGCAGCAGGCCGAGGCCCGGCCAGTTGAAAATCTTCTCCGTGATGATGGCCCCGGCGAGCAGGACGCCGAGTTGCAGGCCGAGCACGGTGACGACGGGGATGAGCCCGTTCTTCAGGACGTGCTTGTAGACGACCGTGCGCTCGCCGAGCCCCTTGGCGCGCGCCGTGCGGACGTAGTCCTCGCTCATCTCCTCGATGACGGAGGAGCGCACCATGCGCGTCAAAAGGGCCGAGAGCGCCGCGCCGAGCGTGACGGCCGGCAGGATGATGCTCGACCAGCCGAAGCGGCCCGAGGGGTCGAGCCAGCCGAGCCAGACGGCGAAGACGTAGATGAAGAGCGGGCCGATGACGAAGCTCGGCAGGCTGATGCCGACGAGCGCGACGACCGAGAGCGCGCTGTCGAGCCAGCGCCCGCGGTTGGTCCCCGCCAGCACGCCGAGCGGAATCGCAATCAGGACCGCGACGACGAGCGCGGCCAGCGCGAGCTGGATAGTCGCCCCGTAGCGCGTGAGTATCAGCTCGACGACGGGCCGGTCCGTGCGGAAGGAGTTGCCCATGTCGCCGCGCAGGATGGCGGCCCAGTAATCGACGTAGCGGTTGTCGGCGCCGTGCCAGCGCAGGCGGCGCTCGCCCGTCTCGTCGGCCGAGTAGGTGAAGAAGAAGGCCGGGCGGTCGAGGCCGTGCTTCTTGCGGAACTGCACGCGCAGCTCCTCGGTCGCCTGCTCGCCGAGGATGGCGGTGGCCGGGTCGCCCGGCACCAGCTCGATCAAGAGCGTCACGAGCGACACCACGGTCCACACGACGAGCAGAAGGATGAGCAGGCGTCGAAGGATGCCGAAAGCCTTACGCTTCATCAGCCGTCCCGGTAGAGAATTTGAATCGGAAAACGCGTGAGGGATGATAACACCGAAAGGGTGTCGGGTGTCAGGCGTCGGGTGACGGGAAAGCCAATCTCTTCC
>DASZEK010000199.1:0-3037 GCA_035941045.1 Pyrinomonadaceae bacterium
CGAGTCGATGGGCGTCGGGCGCGGGCGGTTGACGCCGACCTGCTCGACCTGATAGTCGCGCCCCGTGTTGAAGAAGCGAATCTTCATGCCGGGGCGGACGCGGCCGTCGATGACGCGGAAGAGGACGACGACGCCGCGGTAGGGGTCGTACCACGAGTCGAAGATGAGCGCCTTCAACGGCCCGTCGGGGTCGCCCTTCGGCGGCGGCACGTCGCGGACGACGGCTTCGAGGATGTCGGGCACGCCCTGGCCCGTCTTGGCCGAGGCGAGCACGGCGTTGTGCGTGTCGAGGCCGATGACGTTCTCGATCTGCTCCATCGCCTTCTCGGGCTCGGCGCCGGGCAGGTCGATCTTGTTGATGACGGGGATGAGTTCGAGGTTGTTGTCTATCGCGAGATAGGTGTTGGCGAGCGTCTGCGCCTCCACGCCCTGCGAGGCGTCCACGACCAGCAGCGCCCCCTCGCAGGCCGAGAGCGAGCGCGAGACTTCGTAGGAGAAGTCCACGTGGCCGGGCGTGTCTATAAGATTAAGGACGTAGGCTTGGCCGTCCTTCGAGCGGTAGTCGAGGCGCACGGCGTGGGCCTTGATGGTGATGCCGCGCTCGCGCTCCAGGTCCATGTTGTCGAGGACCTGCGCCTCCATGTCGCGCTCGGACACGGCGCCGGTCAACTCCAGCAGCCGGTCGGCCAGCGTGGACTTGCCGTGGTCGATGTGCGCGATGATGGAGAAGTTTCGGATGCGTTCAGGGTTCATTGATAAAAAAAGTCGTCAGTTGACGACTTCAAAATAACAAAACGGGCGGGAAACCGCACGCGCCCGCTACCTGTGGCTTTAAAGGCTGAGGATGCTGGAGAGGGCTTGCCAGACGCGGCGGGCCTCCTGCCCGTGGACGACGACCTCGTTGGTGCCGGGGCGCCCCTGCGCGGGCGGGTTGGTGTCGAAGATGACGGAGAGCACCTCCTGCCCCTCGTCGTCGCGGTAAGCCACGTACTGAATCCTGTCCACGTTCAAGAGCAGCGTCGCGCCGTCCTCGCGTGTGGCGGTGATGAATGGCATACGCCGGGCTCCCTCTCGTGCTCAGGCCGCGGCGTCGCGGGCGAGGACGGCGGCGCCGGTGGGGACGGAGTCGGGGCCGAGGGTGGCGGCGACGATTTGGGTGGCCTCGAAGCAGGGTTGGAAGGAGCGGCGGCGGGCCTCGCGGATAATGGGGTTGAGTATCAACTCTCCGGCGTCCATGACGCCGCCGCCGAGGACGATGCGCTCGATGTTGAGGAGGTTGATGACGGCGGCGACGGCCGTGCCGATGTAGCGGCCGGTGCGCTCGATCATGAGCAGGGCGAAGTCGTCGCCGTTTCTCGCCTCGTGCGCGATGTCGGCGGCCGTGAAGTTCTTGTTGAGCCCGAGGCGCGAGAGTGAGGAGGTCGAATCCCTCATCAGGCGCTCGTGGGTGCGGCGGACGATGTTGGGCGCCGAGGCGACCGTCTCAAGGCAGCCCGTGTTGCCGCAGGTGCACTCGATGCCTTCGGAGTCGATGGTGATGTGGCCGAACTCGCCCGCGAAGCCGGAGGCGCCGCGCCAGAGGCGGCCTTCGAGGATGAGGGCGCCGCCGATGCCGGTGCCGATGGTGACGTAGAACATGTTGCGCGAGCCGCGCCCCGCCCCGGCCGTGTACTCGCCGAGGGCGCCCGCGTTGGCGTCGTTGTCTAAGACGACGGGCAGGCCCGTGGCCTCGCGCAGCTCGGCTTGCAGGTCGCCGCGGGCGGCCGCCGGCACGTCCGAGGAGATGACGACGCGGCCCGTCTCGGGGCTCACAAGGCCGGGGACGCCGACGCCGATGCCCCCGACGCCGCCGGGCGCCGAGTCGCGCAGGTCGGCGACGAGGCGGGCGACGCCTTCGGCCACGCCGTCGGGCGTGGGCGCGGCCTCGCGGCGCTCGACGACGCGGCCGTCGGCGGAGACGAGCGCGGCGCGCACGGTCGAGGCGGCCAGCTCGACGCCGACGAAGTGGAGGCTGTTTGAAGACGGCGCGCTCATCCGTGAAAAGCCTTCGGGGAGAATCGGTTGAAGCCTGTTAATGGTTCGGGCGTGAAATCGGCGCGATGGTAACAGAGGGTGGGGGGGCTGTCAAACAACTCCCTCTCCGTGTAGAATGCAACGCGGAATGATGAAGGAAATGCTTCTTTAAATTCATCGTCCGCTGGTTCGCATCCCGTATCCCATGAACGTCCGCTCCATCCTGCTGCCGACCGACTTCAGCGAGTGCGCGCGCAAGGCCGTGCCGTACGCGGCCGACCTGGCGCGGCTGACGGGCGCGCGCGTCGTCTGCCTGCACGTCGTCGAGCCGGTGGTGCCGGCGGTCGGGTGGACGCCTTTGGCCGAGCCGCTGCCCGTCGGCGACATCAGCGAGCAGCTTGAGGACTCGGCGGCGAAGGAGTTGCCGCGCTTCGCCGGCTGCGAGGAGTTCGAGGGGCTGGAGGTCGAGGACGCGATAGTGCGCGGCGAGGCGGCGGCCGAGATCGTGCGCGCGGCGCGCGAGCGTGGCTCGGACCTGATCGTCATCTCTTCGCACGGCCGCACGGGGCTCGGCCGCATCCTCTTCGGCTCGACGGCCGAGTCGGTCGTCCGCCACGCGCGCTGCCCCGTGCTCGTCGTCAAACCGCCGAGGGGAAGTGACGGGGACTGAGTACCGAGTGTGAAAGAGACTTCCTCTTCGCTCGGTCTTCGGTCCTCAGTGCTCATCCGATGGACCTGAACTACGTCAGCGACCTGCTCGGGAGGTTCGGGCTGCCGGCCATCTTCTTTCTGACGATGGCGGAGGGCGACATCACGCTGCTGCTGGGGGGCGTGCTGGCGCACGGGCAGGCGTTCGGCGACTACAGCTTCCTTCAGGTGCTCGGGGTGGGGACGGTGGCGGGCGTGGCGAGCGACAACGCCGCCTACGCGCTCGGCCGGGCGGGGCGCACGGGCGTCAAGAAGTACCGCTTCTACCGCTCGGCGCGACCCCGCTTGGAGAAGCTGACGCGCAAGTTCGGCGTGA
>DASZEK010000200.1:0-11523 GCA_035941045.1 Pyrinomonadaceae bacterium
CAGCTCACGCGCGCCCTCTGTGTTTCCAAGCGGCGCCGCTCCCCTAACTTTCGTAGACCCGCGGCACGCGCGCGCTGACGCCGCACGTAATCTCGTAAGAGATGGTGCCCGCCGTGCGCGCCAACTCCTCCGCCGGGAGCGAGAGTTCGCCGTCGGAGCCGAAGAGCGTCACCACGTCACCCAACTCGACGCCGGGCACGTCCGTCACGTCAACCATCGTCAAATCCATCGAGACGCGCCCGACGACCGGCGCGAAGCGTCCGCGCACGATGACCCGCCCGCGGTTCGAGAGCGCCCGCGCGTAGCCGTCGTGATAGCCCACCGGCAGCGTCGCCACCAGCGTCTCGCGCTCCGCCTCGAACGTGCATCCGTAACCGAGCGTCTCGCCCGGCATCACCCACTTCAACAGCGTCACGCGCGTCCGCAGAGACATGACCGGCCGCAACGCGGGCGGCCCCGCGAGCGGCGGCAGCACGTCGCGCCACAGCCCGTAGAGCACGCCGCCGGGCCGCACCATGTTGCCGCTCGCCTCCGGGTGCGCGAGCGCCGCCGCCGAGTTCGACGCGTGCTCCAACACCGGCCTGTGACCCCGCTCGCGGAACAAGGCGACCGCATCACGAAAGCGTCCAAGCTGCTCCCCCGTGAAGCAGTCGCGCCCCGGCTCGTCGGCCGCGGCGAAGTGCGTCATGACCCCCTCAACGCGCACGTTCTTCAAACTCAACAGCCTCTCCGCAAACTCGCCCGCCTCCGCGAAGCGCACGCCGAGACGCCCCATTCCCGTGTCAATCTTGACGTGGACGTTCGCCACGACGCCCGCGTCGCGCGCCGCGCGGTCGAACGCCTCGGCCATGTCGGGGCGGTAGACGACGGGCGTCACGTTCTCCCTCAAGCACGCCGCGGCTTGCCCTTCCCAGAAGCCGCCGAAGCTCAGCACGCGCCCGGCGACTCCCCCGCGGCGCAGCGCGAAACCCTCCTCCGGCGACGCCACCGCGAACCACCCCGCGCCCTCCGCCTCAAGCCTCCGCGCGCACTCGGCCGCGCCGTGCCCGTAGGCGTCCGCCTTGACGACGCCCATCACGCGCACGCCCCCGCCCACGCGCCCGCACACCGCGCGGTAGTTCGACGCCAGCGCATCCAAATCCACCGCCGCCCACGTCGGCCGCCGGCCCTCCAACACTTCTTCCGTTTCAGACACGGCCACTCACTCTTACAAAAGAAACTTTGCGCCTTTGCGAGAAACAGTCTCACGCAAAGGCGCAAAGAAGGTCTTGAACGAACTTGCCCGCGCGCCTACTCGCGCCACAAATCCTCGAAGCGCGTGAACTCCTTGATGAAGGCGAGGCTGACGGTGCCCGTCGGCCCGTTGCGCTGCTTGGCGATGATGATTTCCGCCTTGTTCGCGTTCTCCTCCGTCGCGTTGTAATACTCCTCGCGGTAGATGAACCCGACCACGTCGGCGTCCTGCTCGATGGCGCCGCTCTCGCGCAGGTCGGAGAGCTGCGGCCTGTGGTCGGTGCGCGACTCGGCGGCGCGCGAGAGCTGCGAGAGGGCGATGACGGGCACCTGCAACTCTTTGGCGAGGCCCTTCAGGTCGCGCGAAATCTGCGACACCTCCTGCTGCCTCGACTCGACGCGGCGCCCGCCGCCCGACATCAGTTGCAGGTAGTCAACGATGATGAGGTCGAGCCGCCTCTGCTCGGCGGCGAGGCGCCGGGCCTTCGCGCGCATCTCCAGCACCGAGATGCCCGGCGTGTCGTCCACGAAGATTTTCGCCTCCGACAGCGTCCCGAGCGCGCCCGCGAGGCGCGCCCACTCTTCGCGCGACAGATACCCGCTGCGGAACCGGTGCGCGTCCACCCTCGCCTCCGACGACAGCATGCGCATCACCAAAGACTCCTTCGACATCTCCAGCGAGAAGATGCCGACGACCGCCCCCCCCTTAATCGCCGCGTTCTGCGCGATGTTCAGACAGAACGCGGTTTTGCCCATTGACGGCCGGGCGGCGACGATGACGAGGTCGGACTGTTGGAGGCCGGAGGTCTTCTGGTCGAGGTCGTGGAAGCCGGTGGTGAGGCCGGTGAGCATGACGGTGCGGCCGGCCATCTCCTGCACCTTGTCGAGGAGTGCGTCGGCGACGGGCTTGACGTGGGAGAAGCCCTGGCGGGTGCGCTCGTCGGCGAGGGCGAAGATCATCTGCTCGGCGTGGTCGAGGATGATGTGGGCCTCGTCCTCGCCTTCGAGGGCTTCGCTCGTGATCTTGTTGGCGACCTTCACCAACTGCCGCATCATGGAGTGGTCCTTGACCACCTTCGCGTAGCCGGCGAGGTTGGCGAAGTGCGGCAGGCCGTAGGAGAGCTCACTGATGAAGGCGACGCCGCCGACCTGCTCCAGCGTGCCGTCGCGGCGCATCTCCTCGCCCAAGAGGATGGGGTTGATTTCGCCAGCCGTGCGCTCGGAGAGCGAGATCATGGCGCGGAAGACGAACTGGTGGGCGCGGACGTAGAAGTCGTCGGGCCGCAAAAGCTCGATGGCCTGGTTGACTAAGGAGTTGTCGAGGAGGATGGAGCCGAGGACGGCGCGCTCGGCCTCGGCGCTGTGCGGGAGCGGGCGCTCCAACATCTGTTCGCGCGTGCCGTCGAAGGTGAATGATGCCATCGGGAGTTCGTGCTGTGGAAAACTGTGGTCGCGCGGGCACAAGAATGCGCGCACCCGCGTGTCGCCTCGAAACCCCTCCGGGGCCGAGGAGCGCGCGAGGGGTGCGCGCCGCCGCCTTTATACTACAAGCTCAGGGCCGCGACAACAGTCATGTTGGCAGACCAGGGATTTCAACACAGAGGGCACGGAGGGCACACAGAAGGCACAGAGTAGAAATTAAAGATTTCAAATTTGAAATTTCAAATCCTTAATTCTTCTCTGTGGCTCTCCGTGAATCCTCCGTGCCCTCTCTGTTGAAATCCCTGCTTCCGCTTATTCTTCGGCGGCCACGGTTTCGTCCGTCGTCGCTTCGGGTGCGGGCGCTTCTGCCGCCGGGGCGGCGGCCGGGGTGGTCTCCGCGCCGCCCTCGCCGCGGACGGCGACGGGTATCTCGACGACGACCTCGCGGTGGAGGCGGACCGAGACCGTGTGGTCGCCCGTCTCCTTGATGGGCTCGGGCAGAAGGACGCGGCGGCGGTCCAGCTCGTAGCCCTTCTCCTTGAGCGCGTCGGCGATGTGCATCGCCGTCACGGAGCCGTAGAGCAGGCCGTGCTCGCCGACCTTGCGCTCGAAGGTGAGCCGGAGGTTTCCGAGCAGCGCGGCCTGGCCTTCGGCCGAAGCCCGGTCGCGCGCCTCTTTCTTCAAGAGGGCGGCGCGCTCGGCCTCGATCTGCTTGACGTTGCCGGCGGTCGCTTCGACGGCGAGCTTGCGCGGCAGCAGGAAGTTGCGCGCGTAGCCGGCGCGCACGCGCACGATCTCGCCGCGGGCGCCGAGGTTGTCCACGTCCTCGCGCAGCAGTACGTTAGTCGTTGCCATCTCTCGTGTCCCTCCTCTTAATCCGCCGTGTAAGGCAGCAGCGCGATGTTGCGCGCGCGCTTGATGGCCTCGGCCAGCATGCGCTGGTGCGGCGTGCAGACGCCCGAGATGCGCCGCGGCAGGATTTTCCCGCGCTCCGGGATGAAGCCCTGAAGGAGCCTCACGTCCTTGTAGTCAATAATGTCAACCTTGTCCACGCAGAAGCGGCAGACCTTGCGGCGCCGCATGCGGCCGCGGCCGCCGGGCCGCCCGCCGCCACCGCCCCCTCCCGGCCTTCCTGCCGGCGAGTCGTCGTCCGCGTCGAAGTCGCGTTCCCTCGAAATGTTTCTCGACATGATTCCTCTTCAACCTTCCTGAAAACTTTTAAAAAGGAAGACGCCCCGCGGGGCCGCCCTCACGCCTCGTCGTCGTCGGCCGGGGGCTGCGGGGCCGGGCCGCGCCCTCCGCCCGCAGCGGCGGCGGCGGCCGCGTGCGGGCCCTTGCTGGCCTTGCGCGCGCGGCGCTCCCTGAGCTTCTCGGCACGGCGGCGCTCCTCGTCCACGCGCACGGTCAGGTAGCGGATGACCTGGTCGCTGACGCGCATGCGCCGCTCCAGCTCCGCTATCTCGCGGCCCGTGCCCTCGACCTCGAAGAGGTGGTAGACGCCCTCGGTCTTGCGGCCGATGCGGTAGGCGAGTTGGCGGCGCCCCATGACTTCGTTGCGCGTGACGGTGCCGCCCTGGTCGGTGACGATGTGGCTGAAATTCTCCGACAGGCGTGTGGCTTCATCCTCGGGCGTGTCGGGATCGACGATGAAGATGACTTCGTAAACTCTCTTCTCTGCCAAAATGCATCCTCCTTTTGGATGTCTAGCCTCAACCCCTCTGGCTGAAGCAAGGAAGAAATGGTCCCAGCAAGTTTGTCACTGAGAACTGTTGTACTGCGACATTGCCTTTTCAATGCCGTCGCGGATGACGGCGCGGAGCGCGTCCGACGCGCGCCCCAGAATCTCTTCCAAGGCGGCGTGCTGCGCCTTGGTGAAACGTTCGAGCACGAATCCGGCCGTGTCCCGGACGGGGTGCTCGGGCATGATGCCGATGCGCAGGCGCATGAACTCGTCGGTGCCGAGCACTTCGATGATGTTCTTCAGGCCCTTCTGCCCGCCGCTGGAGCCGCGCGCCCGCAACCGCATCGTCCCGAAGGGGAGCGCGATGTCGTCGCTGATGACGAGCAGGCCGTCCGCAGGCTTCAACTCCTTGCGCTTCGCCAGCAGGCACGCGACCGACTCGCCGCTCAGGTTCATGTAGGTCTGCGGCTTGACCAGCTCGACGGCGCGGCCTTCCAACTCGCAGCGGCCGACGAGCGCCCTGCACTCGGCCCGCTTGACGAGGCAGTTCGACTCGCGCGCCACCCGCTCGACGAGCATGAAGCCGAGGTTGTGGCGCGTCGTCTCGTACCGCTCGCCCGGATTGCCGAGGCCGACGATGAGCATGGCGGGCGAGGAGGACTACTCCTCTTCCTTCTTGCCCTTGCCGATGACTTCGGGCTCGGAGACTTCTTCCTCGGGCGTGCGCTCCTCGACCTGCTCCTCGCGGACGACGGCTACCGTGGCGATGACCGTCTCGGGGTCGGTCACGAAGGTCACGCCCTCGGGCGCTTGCAGGTCGGAGACGTGCAGCACGTCGTGGACGCGCAGCGCCGACACGTCGTGGTGGAGCGCGTCGGGGATGGTGCGCGGCTGGCAGCGAATCGAGACCTCGCGCAAGACCTGTTCGAGAATGCCGCCCTCTTCCTTGACGCCGAAGGGCTCGCCTTCGAGTTGGAGGGGCACCGTGACCTCGACCTCCTGACCGCTGACGAGGCGGCGCAGGTCGGCGTGGATGAGCCGGCCCTTGACGGGGTCGAGCTGGCGGTCGAGGAACAGGACCTCGCTCGCGCCGACGCCGTCAACGTCTAAGGTGAAGATGGTGTTGTGGCCGGTCTCGGAGCGGAGGATGGCCGCCAGCTCGCGCAAAGGGGCCGCGGCCGAGACGGCCTCGCCCTCGCCGCCGTAAATCGTCAGGGGCACGAGGCCGCGGGCGCGCAGGCGCCGCGCGTCGTTCTTGCCGCGCCCCGCGCGCCGCTCGGCGCGCACCGTAATCTCTTGTCTCTCTGCCATTCGTGTCTCCCGTTTAAGCCGCGGCGCTTCTCAAGGTGCCGCGCAAAGTGTTTGCCCTTCGCGCCTGTGGTTAAAGCTTCAGACGAAGAGCGAGGAAACGCTCGTCTCCTCGTGGATCGACCTGATCGCCTCCGCCAGCAGCGAGGCGATGCTTAAGACGCTGATTTTTTCGAGCCGGCACGCGTCGTCGCGCAGCGGTATCGTGTCCGTCGTCACCACGCGCTCGATTTCAGACTCGTTCAGCTTCTCACACGCCTTGCCCGAGAGCACGGGGTGCGTGAAGCAGGTGTGGATGCGCTCGGCGCCCGCCGCGCGCAGCGCCGCCGCCACCTTCACCAACGAACCGCCCGTGTCGCACATGTCGTCAACGATGAGGCAGTTGCGACCGCGCACGTCGCCGACGACGTTCATCACCTCGGCCACGTTCGCCTTCTCGCGCCGCTTGTCGCAGAGGGCGAGCGACGCCGGGCTCCCGTCCGACGAGACCAGCCGCTTGGCGTAGGCGCGCGCTCGCTCCGCCCCGCCCGTGTCGGGCGCCACCACCGTCAGCTTCGGCAGCGTGTGGGTCTGGTAGTGGCCGATGAAGGCCGGCGCCGCGAACAGGTGGTCCACGGGGATGTCAAAGAAGCCCTGAATCTGCGCCGCGTGCAAATCCATCGTGAGCACGCGGTCGGCGCCCGCGGTCGCGATCAGGTTGGCGACGAGCTTCGCGCCGATGGCGACGCGCGGCCTGTCTTTCTTGTCCGAGCGCGCGTAGCCGAAGTAAGGGATGACGGCCGTCACGCGCTCGGCCGACGAGCGGCGGAAGGCGTCGAGCATGACGAGCAGCTCCATCAGGTGCGCGTCCGTCGGCGGGCAGGTCGGCTGGACGATGAACACGTCGGCGCCGCGGACGTTCTCCGTGATTTGGAAGTTGAACTCGCCGTCGGAGAAGCGGTCGGTCGTCGCGCTGCCCGGCTCGCAGTCCAGGTACTCGCAAATCTCCCGCGCCAGCTTCCGGTTCGCGTTCCCCGAGAAGACTTTGATGCCGCCGGTTGTGCTCATCTTTTAAGTGATGAGTGATGAGTGATGAGTGATGAGTAAGAGCCTGTCGGCTCGTCACCCGTCACCCGTCACTCATCACCTGGGACGAAGCTGGGGAGGTAGGACTCGAACCTACGAATGCCGGTTCCAAAGACCGGTGCCTTACCACTTGGCGACTCCCCAAACCGTTTCAAGCCCCGCGGCCGTGTCGGAGAACCGCCGCGCAAGGGCCGAGCCCGCTGAAGTGCCCGGCCCGCGAGAGCGTGGCGCATACAAAGACGCGCCAGCCGGCTTCGCTTTCTAATTCGACGCCGGCACGCTCCGCTTCCCCCCTGGTGTCAAAGACTCCGAAGACGCTTGAGCCGCTGCCCGAGAGCATCGCGCACCGCGCGCCCGCCTCTCGGAGCGCGTCACGCGCTCTTTCAATCGCCGGGTGGAGGCCGTAGACGACCCGCTCGAAGTCGTTACGCATCACCCCACAGAGAGAATCGTAGATTCGAGCCTCTGTGCGCGAAACAGACAGGTTAGCGACCGCCCTCTCCTTTGTCAAGGCGGGAGCAGAAAGGCTCCTGTAAGCCTCGGCGGTCGAGACCTCCACGCCCGGCGTCACCACGACTAAGTGGTGCTCGGGCAAGTCTTTGACGGGCGTCACGTCGGTCCCCGTCCCCGTCCCCAGCGCCGTCCCGCCCGTCAGGAAGAAAGGCACGTCGGCGCCGAGGCGCGCGCCTATTTCCGACAACTCGCGCGCGTCCGTCTCAAGCCCCCAGAGGTGCGAAAGGCCGACGAGCGCCGCCGCCGCGTCCGACGAGCCGCCGCCGAGGCCGCCGCCCGCCGGGATGACCTTTTTGAGAATGATGCCGGCACCGCTTCTGACGCCGTAACGCTCGCGCAGGGCGTCGGCCGCGCGCCGGACGAGGTTCCGTTCGTCCGAAGGGACGCCGGGCGCGTCGCATTCGAGCCGGATTCCGTCGTCGCGGGAAGGTCCGAAGGTGAGACTGTCGTGGAGCGTGACGGTCTGGAAGAGGGTGCGAATCTCGTGGTAGCCGTCAGCGCGGCGGCCGAGCACGCGCAGGAAGAGGTTGATTTTGGCGTGGGCCGGGAGGGTGAAAGTTTGGTCCGACACGGCGAGCGGCTGGCGCCTCCTCTCGTGGGAAGCGCCAGCCGCCTTTAGAATCAAGCGTTTCGCGGAGCGTCAGCGCTTCATGAAGACCTGCGTGAAAAAGACTCTCCCGTCGGCCGCGCGCGCGATGCCGACCCCGGCGTGCGTGAACTCCCCGTTCAGGATGTTCGCGCGGTGCTTGTCCGAAATCATCCAACGCTCGACGGCGAAGGCGGTCGGGTCCGGGTAGCCCTGATTATACGCGACGTTCTCGCCGATGGCCCTCCAGCCGCGCACGCCCAGCAGTTCGGCCCGGCCCGAAAGGTCGAGGCCGTCGCGGTCGATGTGGTTGAGGAAGCCGTACGACGCCATGTTGCTCGAATGGTAGCGGGCCATGCGCGTCAGCGTCCCGTCGAGCGCCAGAGGGCTCAGGCCGCGGCGGCGGCGCTCGGCGTTGATAAGCTCGAAAGCCCTTTGCTCGTCGCCACTTGCGGCGACCGCCACGGCCGCCGGCCGCGCCGCCGCGTAAGAACTCATGCCGGGCTGGGACGTGCGCGCGACCATGCGAGCGCGCTCGCGCTGCGGCGCCTCCTGCCGGGAGATGGAAACGAGACGGGCCACGGGGCGCGCGGGCTCGGGCGAGGGCTTGGCGGCCGACCTCCCGGTGCCGGTGGCGAACACGCCCGTGCTCGTAAGTCCAAGGGAAGAAACCATTAAAAGAGTGCGCGCGGCGACGCGCACAGGGGAACGCCTTGTCAACATCAGGGGAACAATCTCCTCTTGAGCTTAAATCCGGCCCGAGGAAGCCAGCGGGGTCAGCCTTGAGCCTGGGGGCAAGTGGCTTAACCCGTTGGTAATTGTATGTCTCAGTTTAACAGGCGTCAACGATAAAATGATTACAGTTCGGCTGTGAATCCGACGCCGCAAGCTAAGACTTTATAGATTAACTACTTAGCGCAGGGACGAGGCCCGCCTTCGCCGGCACGCTGCGGGGAAAATCAAGGGGTTTGCAGCGCCTCGATTGGGCAGACCTTTATGAAGGCGGGCACACTTTACCCGCTCCGGGCCGCTCTATCAACCTAAAAATGCCCGCTGGCCTTACTTATTCGGCTGTTCGTTTAACTTGGCTCTGATTCGGGCCGTGTCGGCGGCTTCCACCGCCAGGGAGAGGGCTTTTTGCCAAGCGACGCGGGCTTTGTCGTGTTGACCAAGCTTTCGGAAAAGGTCGCCTAAATGCTCTTGAATCGTGGCCGAAGTCGCGTTGCGGCGTGCCGCGTCGCTTAGATACTTCTCCGCCTCTTTCAGTTTGCCCAGTTTAAAATTGACCCAACCGAGACTGTCGAGGAACGAAGGGTTACTCGGCTCGGCGCGGACGGCGCGTTGAATCATTTCGAGGGCTTCGGGCAGGCGCTCGTTCCGCTCGGTGAGGAAGTAGCCTAAGTTGTTGAGGGCCGTGGCGTTGTTCGGGTCTTTGGCGAGGATGCGGCGCAGCGATTCTTCCGAGCCCTTGGCGTCGCCGGCCCGCTCCTGCGCGGAGGAGAGCATGAGGAGGGCGCTGGTCGTCCTCTCCGGTTCCTCGGCGCCCGCGAGGTCGAGTGCCTTGCGGGCGGCGGCGACGGCCTCCGTTCCCCGCCCCGCGTTTAACAGCAGACTCGCCATCAGGAGGTATTCGCCGTAGTCGCTGGCGTCGCCCTTCAGGCGCGGGCGGATGAGTCCGAGGGCTTCGTCAACCCGGCCCAGCTCGACGAGCGTGTTCGTCTCGCGCTGGAAGAGTCTCGGCTCTTCGGGAAAGCGGCGGCGGGCGGCGCGGGCGGCCGTCAGGGCCTCTTCGCGCTTGCCCTGCGCGAGCAGGAGGTCCACGGCGAAAAGCTCGGGCGTGGGGTCGTTGCTGCCGAGCAGGAGGCGCATGCGCTCGACGACGGCCATCGCCTTGTCGGGCTGGCCGGCCTGCCGGCGGAGGTTGATGACGCGCGCGAGGGCTTCGGAGGCGAAGCGGCGGTCGCGCTCATTGCCGAGCGGCGAGTCTTTGATGTTGCGCGCGGCGAGCAGTTCCTCGTAGACGTTGGCGGCGTCGTCGAAGCGCGAGGCGTCCTCGAAGGTCTGCGCGAGGACGAGCTGAAGGTTGAGGCGGTCGCGGTCGTTGCCGGGCTTGACGGCGGCGATGCCGGCTCGCAGCGTTCTGGCGGCCTCGTCCACGCGGCCAGCTCGCGACTGCGCGCGGGCGAGCATGCCGATGGCGACGGCGCTCTGCGGGTTCTGCGCGACGACGCGCCGAAGCTCTTCAATCACGCCCTCGTCGGCGCCGCCGCCCGCTTCGAGGACTTCGCCGAGGAGTTCGAGGTAGCGCGCGTTGGCGGGCTCCGTCGCGAGCGCGCGGCGGACGGCCGCGAGCGCCTCGGCGTGACGGCCCGCGCGCAATAAAACTTCGGCCAGACGGGCGTTGGCGGCGTCGGGCGAAAGCTCGCGGCCGCGCGTGACGACCTGATAGAAGCGACCCTCGATGGATGCCGGCAGCGTCGCCCAGCGGGTGAGCGCTTCGACGGCCTCCTTCTCGCGGCTCGTGGCGAGGTAGAACTCGGCGAGTAGCGCCCAGGCTTCGGCGTCGTTCGGGCGGAGGCGGGTGATTTCGCGCAACTCGGCGACCGCCTTGTCGGCCGTCGCGCGGTCGAGGTTGTTCTCCTCGGCGAGACGGCTCTTGAGCGTGTAGACGCGCGAGAGGATGCGGTGGGCGCCGTAGTTGTCGGGGTCGATGCGGACGGCCGCGAGGCCCTCCTGTTCGGAGAGTTGGAGGTCGTCGAAGAAGAGCGCGACTTCGGCGAGGGCGGTGCGCGCCTCGGCGAGCGTCGGGTCGGCGTCGGCGGCCTGCTGGAAGGCGGCCTGTGCGCGCTTGAGGGTTTCGAGGCTGGCGCCGCCGCCGCGGACGGCCGCGAAGTGGCGCTGGCCTTCGAGGAGTTTGGCGTAGGCGAGCGCGCGCCGCTCGCGCTGCGAAGGCTGCGGCGAGGCCGCCGGGTTCTGCGCCGCGGCGGGCTGCGCGAGGGCCGAGGGCGCCGCCGCCAAGAGGAGCAGGAGGGCGCAGGCGAGGAGCGCCGCAGGCGTCCGCGCGTCCGGGGCGCTGTGGTAAGTGGGCTTCACGCGGTTGATCCTTTCGCGGCGCCGCGGCCGGGCTCGCCGTCTGCGTCGGCCGTCGCCTCGACGACGCGCCTCCAGGCGGCGCGGCTCGGGTAGGCGTAGAGCAGCACGGCGAGGGCGACGGCCCCGGCGTAAAGCATCTCGATGCCGGAGCCGGTGGCGACGCTGATGGCGAAGCCCATCAGGGCGACGGCCGCGCCGACGAGCGCGACCTCGACCGTCGTCTTCTGCAAAGTCGTGAGCAGCCCCGAAGGGCCGCGCAGCGCGGCGATGTCGCGCAGCCGCATTGAGGCGAAGCGCGTGCGGCGGAAATAGATGGCGCCGATGCCGAAGAAGGCGATGCCGATTCGGAGGGCGAAGATGAGCTGCGGGTTGTAGCTCTGCGGCGCGCTGAGGAGGCCCGTGAGCGCGAGCGCGGCGAGCAAGATGGTGAAGGCCAGCACGCCCCACACCACCCGCGAGGCGGCGGCGTGACGGCGCGCTAACTCGTCAGATGTGCTCACGAAGCTCTCCGTACACGGCTCGCATTCCTGAAGGGGGGACGCGAAAATTCTAACAAAAAGGGTGTCGGGTGTCAGGCGCCGGGTGCCGGTGAATCAACCTCCGGCACCCGGCGCCTGACACC
>DASZEK010000201.1:0-2575 GCA_035941045.1 Pyrinomonadaceae bacterium
TCCTCGACTAAGTGAGCCTCCACGATAGCAGGTCGCGCACGGGCGGTTTGTAAGACTTGTGTGAGCGCCCAACCTCTTGTGGACGGGCAACTTAGCCGTTGCGCCGTTCGAACTCCTGCATGAACTGGACGAGCGCGTCCACGCCCTCCACGGGGAAGGCGTTGTAGATGGAGGCGCGGATGCCGCCGACCGAGCGGTGGCCCTTGAGTCCGTCCAGACCTGCGGCCGTCGCCTCCGACGTGAACTTCTTCTCCAACTCTTCCGACGGCAGGCGGAAGGTGACGTTCATGAGCGAGCGCGCCTCTGGCGCGGCGTGGCCGCGGTAGAAGTCGGTGGCGTCAATCGCCTCGTAAAGCTTCCCCGCCTTCTCCTCGTTCCGCCGGTGGATGCCTTCCAAGCCCCCCTCCGACTTCACCCAGTCGCAGACGAGCCGCAGGATGTAGATGCCCCACGTGTTGGGCGTGTTGTAGAGCGAGTCGTTCTCGACGTGCGTGCGGTAGTCGAGCATCGTGTGCAGTCCGTCGGGGATGTGCCCGAGCAGGTCTTCGCGAAGGATGACGACCGTCACGCCCGACGGGCCGAGGTTCTTCTGCGCGCCCGCGTAGATGAGCGCGTACTTCGACACGTCAACGGGGCGAGAGCAGATGTCGGACGACGCGTCGCAGACGAGCGGGACGCCGCCCACTTCCGGGTCTACCTTCCACTCGACGCCCTCGATGGTCTCGTTCGAGGTGATGTGGACGTAGGCCGCGCCCGCGTCCAACTGCAACTCGGACTGCGACGGCACGCGGCTGTAGCGGCTGTCGGCCATGTCGGCGGCGACGCGCGCCGTGCCCTGCCGCTTCGCCTCCTTCAAAGCCTTCTTGCCCCAACTCCCGGTGATGACGTAGTCCGCGCTGCCGCCCGCGGGCAGGAAGTTGATGGGTATCATCGAGAACTGCAAGCTCGCCCCGCCTTGCAGGAAGAGCACGCGGTAGCCTTCCGGTATGCCGAGCAGTTCGCGCAAGCCCTGTTCGGCGCCGCGGTGTATCTCGTCGAACGTCTTCGAGCGGTGGCTGATCTCCATCACCGACATGCCGACGCCCGGCAACGAAAGCATCTCCTCGCGCGCCCTCTCCAGCACGGGGACGGGCAGCACCGCCGGCCCCGCGCTGAAGTTAAAGATTCTCTCGGTCATCTCTCTCTCCTGATAAGGACTTTATCTGATTTCAAGCAGGCTCAATTCGATGATGTCCGCGTTCTCCGTCCTCAGGCGTTCGAGGACTTCCGAGGGGAGCGCGGATTCGAGGTTGATGCGGGCCACCGCCGCCTCGGAGCCCTCGAAGATGACGTTCTCCATCTCCTGCACGTTGATGGAAGCCTTGCGCACGGAGTCGAGGACGGAGGCGAGGACGCCGGGGCGGTCGCGGTGGCGGACGACGAGCGTGTGCGTCGAGGGCGTGCGCTGGGCGAGGTTGACGACGTTGGGGACGCGGCCCGTCTCCTTAAAGGTGCGGATGATGCGGACCGTCTCGGCGGCGATGGCCTCCTGCGCCTGGTCGGTCGAGGCGCCGATGTGGTGCGTGCCGTAGAGGTTCGGCTCCCTGACGATGTCGTCCGTGAACTCGCCCGCCGCGCTCGTCGGCTCGGAGGCGAAAACGTCGAGGCCGGCGCGGATGTTCTTCTCGCGCATCGCGCGGCGGAGTGCTTCCTGGTCCACGACCTCGCCGCGCGAGGTGTTGACGAAGTAGGCGCCCTCGCGCATCGCGCCGAAGAAGTCGGAATTGATGAGGCCGCGGGTGGCGGGGTTTAAGGCGACGTGGACGCTGACGATGTCGGATTCGCGCGCCACGTCCAGAGGGCTCTCGCGGCGCTCGACGCCGAGTTCGGCGGCCGACTCGTCCGTCAGGCTGCGGCTCCACGCGACGACGTTCATGCCGAAGGCGCGGGCGCGGGCGACCATCTCGCGCCCTATCTGGCCGGTGCCGACGAGGCCGAGCGTGCGACCCATGAGGCCGCGCGCCTTGGAGAACTCTTTCTTGTTCCAGCGCCCCTGCCGCAGCTCCGCGACGTTGTCGGCGACGCGGCGGTCGAGGGCGAGGATGAGGGCGAAGGCGAGCTCGGCGACGGCGACCGAGTTCTTGCCCGGGCAGTTCGAGACGTAGACGCCGCGGCGCGAGGCCGCCGCCACGTCAATCGTGTTGTAGCCGGCCCCGGCGCGGACGATGAGCTTCAACGGCCCGGCCTCCATCATCGGCTCCGTCACCTTCGTCCCGCGCACGACCAGCGCCTCGGGCCGGTAGGAGCGGACGGCCTCGACCAGCGTCTCGTCCTTCACGTCGGGCTGGTAGGAGTAGTCGCAGCCGGCGGCGTCGAGGCCGTCGCGCCCCGACTGCTCGAACTTGTCAGCGATGAGCACACGCATCTGTTTCGCCTCGGTAAAAGTTTTTCACCCGCGCACGATTGAGTAAGGCGCCGCGTCCGCCCGGTAGTCCCCGCGGTCGAGCGCGTAGTAGACGCAGTCCTGCCGGAAGTAGTGCGCGTCCTTCTCGTAGCGCAGGCCCGCCTTCTCCATCACGCGCCACGAGCCGACGTT
>DASZEK010000202.1:0-30269 GCA_035941045.1 Pyrinomonadaceae bacterium
CACAAACCTAACGCCGCCCCGAACATCTTCACCCGAACCCTCCCCCCTCGAACCGCGCCCGAAAGCCGAAGCCGCCCGCGCCTCGTTGCAGGGGGCGGGCGGCTTCCTAAAAAGAAATCCTGTTGGCGGAGGGTGAGGGACTCGAACCCCCAAGCCCTTTCGGGCGACGGTTTTCAAGACCGTTGCAATAGCCGTTCTGCCAACCCTCCGTCTGCCGACAATATTACCGCGCCTTTGAAAGTTAAGGCAAAAGGGCCGGCCGCGTGTTTCGGCGGGTCGGGTGATCCTTCCGCCGCGCCGGCCGCGCGTTTAGGGGTGCGGGAAGTTCTCGATTCTGGGGCGGCGGAGGTGGCGGGCGATGAAGGGGAAGTGGGCGAGGCGTTTGCTGAAGGCGGCGGGGTACGGCGGGGCGGTGCTGATGGTGTTGCTGGCCGGGGCGGTGACGATGACGGTCGGGTGGCGACCCGTCGTCGGCCCGAAGGCGAGGCCGCTCACCGCCCTCCGCTTCGAGCCGACGGGCGAGAGGCTCGACCGCGGGCGCTACCTCGTCGAGACCGTCTCGGCCTGCTTCGCCTGCCACACGCGCTACGACCCCTCGAACCCGGCCGAGTCCTACCCGAAGGCCCGCAAGGGCGGCGGCAACACGATGGACGCCGAAGGCATGCCCTGGCTCGTCGCGCCCAACATCACGCCCGACCCCGAGACGGGCGCCGGCGCGTGGTCCGACGACATGCTCGCCCGCGCCATCCGCGAAGGCATCGGCCACGACGGCCGCGCCCTCTTCCCCATGATGCCCTACGAGAACTACCGCAACTACTCGGACGAGGACGTGGCCTCCATCGTCGTCTACCTGCGCTCGATTCCGGCGGTCAGGAACCCGCTGCCGAAGAGCGAAATCCCTTTCCCCCTCTCGCGCCTCATCAACACCGTGCCCGAGCCTTTGACCGCGGCCGTCCCCGAGCCGGACCTGACGACGAAGGTCAAGCGCGGCGAGTACCTCGTTAAAGTCGGCGACTGCGCCGGCTGCCACACCCCGCGCGGCGAGCAGGGCCAGAAGCTGAAGGGGCTCGACTTCGGCGGCGGCAACACGTTCGAGGACGGCCGCGGCGGCGTCATCGCCACCATGAACCTGACGCCCGACCCGACCGGCATCTCCTACTACGACGAACCGCTCTTCGTCTCCGCCATCCGCACCGGCCACGTCAAGGCCCGCCCCTTAAGCCCCGCCATGCCCTGGTGGATTTACAGGAACATGAAGGACGAAGACCTCAAGGCCGTCTTCGCCTACCTGCGCACGCTCAAGCCCGTCGAGCACGTCGTGGACAACACCGAGCCGCCCACCCACTGCAAACTCTGCGGCCACAAGCACGGCCTCGGCGCGAAGAACTGAAGAAGGGCGGCGGGCGTCAGGCGTCGGGTGTCGGTTAAAGACAAGCTCTTTACCGACGCCCGTCGCCCTTTTACGTCGTCAGGCGGCGGTAGATGGCGGGCAGGCGCTCGGGGAGGGTGAGCACGTCGTCGATGATGGTGTAGCCGACTTCGCCGTAGAGGTCGCGCAGCTCGGCTTCGGAGTCGCGGTCGATGGTGATGCAGAAGGGGGTGACGCCGTCGAGGCGCGCTTGGAGGAGTGCTTCGCGGGTGTCCTCGCGGGCGTAGCGGGCGTCGCCGTAGTCGTGGTCGTAGGGGCGGCCGTCGGAGAGGACGATGAGCAGGCGCGTGCGCGCCTCCTGGCGGCGGAGCTTGGCGGCGGCGTGGCGCACCGCCGCGCCGAGGCGCGTGTTGTTCTGGTAGTTGATGCCGCCGATGCGCGCCTCTATCTCGCCGGAGTAGTGCTCGCCGAAGTCCTTGACGACGTAAAATTTCACGTTGCGCCGGCCCTCGGACGTGAAGCCGTAGATGCTGTAGGGGTCGCCGACGGCTTCGAGGGCTTCGCTCATCAGGACGAGCCCTTCCTTCTCCACGTCGATGATGCGGCGGCCCGGATGCGTGTAGGGCTGCAAGGGGTGGCGGCCGATGGTGCGGGCGGTCGAGGATGACTGGTCGAGGAGGAAGGAGACGGCCACGTCGCGCTCGCGGCGGAGGCGGCGCGTGTAGACGCGCTCGGACTGCTGGCCGTCGGCGCGGCGGTCGATGACGAAATCGACGAGGGCGTTCAGGTCGTAGTCGTCGCCGTCCAACTCTCCGGCGATGCGCTTCAGGCTCTCGGGCCGCATCAGTTGGAATTGATGACGGACCGAGGAGATGACGCCGCGGTAGCGCGTGCGCGTGAGCTCGACGAAGGTTCGGTCGCCGCTGCGGACGCGCTTCTCGACGACGCGGCACCAGCCGACGCGCGTGTCCGAGAGCTCGCGGTCCCACTCGTCGTACTCGAAAGCCTCTTCGCCCGCCTCCAATTCCTGCTCGGGCGTCTCGCTCGTCATCCAGCGTTCGGGGCCGGTGAAGGACTGCTCGCGCTCGCCCGCCGACTCGGAGGCGGCCCAGGCGTTGAAAAGCTCGCGCGCGTCGCGGCGCCGCTCGGCCTCGCGCCGCTCCTGCTCGGCCTGCTGCTCCTCTGACTCTTCCGGCTGCTGTTCGAGGTTCGACTGAGAGCCGGTCTGCTTGTCCTCGCCGCGCTCCTCGCCCTCCTGCTGCCGCTCTGACAACTCGGGCACGACCGACTGGAAGAGCGAGTAGACGCGGCTCGTCGCCATCAAGGTGTCGGCGACGGTCGCCTGCTCGTCCGCCAGGTAATCGACGACGATTGATTCGAGTTCGGAGACGGCCTGTCCGTAGGTGGCGCGCGCGTCTTCGAGGGCGCCGCCGCAGAGCGTTATCTGAAACAACAGCTCGAAGGGGACGAGCGCGATGGGCAGCGAGGCGATGCGGGGGCGCGAGGCCCGCAGGCGGTCGCGCACGAGGTCGAGGTCGCGGCGCAGGCCGCGGTAGGCGTGGCGCAGGCGGCGGTCGATGCGCCCGTTCTCAAGCGTGCCGAAGATGCGCGCGGCCAGACCCTTTTGCGGGAAGAGGGCGAGCACGGCGCGGTAGTCGCCGCCTTCGGGCAAGGTGCGCGCGCGCAGGGCGGCGAGTTTTGCTTCCTCCTCGGGCGGCAGCGCCCGCTCGCCGCTTCGGATGTCGTTGATGTAGCCGTCGAGGGCGAAGGCGTCGAGGGCGTCGGCGTGCTCGGGCGCGTAGAGCGCGGCGAGCGAGGAGTAGGCGGCGCGCACTTCCCCGGAGTCGCGCGCGTGCGTGCCGAACTCTATCTGGCCGGCGGCGTGTGCGGCCAGGACTTTGTAGAGCTTGAAGTCTAAGTCGCGCTCGCCGAACTCGGAGACGTTCGACGGCAGGTGGATGGTGCGGCCGTCGCCGATGCGCTGCTCTTCGGGCACGGCCGCCAGCGGCGCGACCTCTACGGCTCGGCCCGTCAAAGCCTCCACGTAAAGCCTCAAGGTCTGCGACACGTCTTCGAGCGCGAGCCCCTGCCCGCCGCTCTGCAACTGCTCGTTGCTGCGGCGCGTCTCCAGCGCGTAGTAGCTGCGGCGCGCGCGCGCCGTCGTCGCCGCGCCCTGCTTCAAGCCCTCGCGCGCCCAACTCTCGAACTGCTCGACGCTCGTCTCCCTGAGCGCCTGCGGCGCTGAGCGGAAGCAGGCGATGGCGGCTTCGGGGTCGGCGGCGGCCACCTCGCGCGCGGCGGCGATGACGCGGCGCGCGACCTCCGCCAGCCTTTCTCTCGGCATCTTCCCGGTCGAGAGCGCGCGGAACGTCGCCGGGCTCGTGCGCGCCAGCGCCACCAGCGTCGCGTTGTTGTGAGCCGCGACGGCGCGCAGCAGCGCGGCCCACTCGCCGAACGCCTCGGGCAAGAGCCGCAGGACTTCGCCGCCCGCCGCGAGCACGTGCAGCGCCGCCGCCCCGCCGCGGTCGAGGAAGAGCGCGGCCTGACGGAAGAGCATCCGCGCCTCGTTGACGTTCAGACCCTCTAACGCTCCCGGCGTCGCCGCCCACATGTCGGCCGCGATGCCGCCGGCCCGCGCCGCGAACGCGCCCGCCAAAGCAATCGCCTCGGCCGTCAAATCTTCATCAGCCGAGCCTTCATCATTCGTCCGCCAATACGCGTTGAGACTTTCGGCGACGCGCGGCGTGGCGGCGAGGAAGTCCGCGCTGTGCCTCGCCGAGCGGCGCGCGATTTCCAACGCGACCTCGAAGACGTGTTGCAGCAGCGCCGCGTCGCCGACCGCGCGCGCGACTTCCGGCGCCCGCCTATAGGTTTCGAGCGCGACCGAAGTCGAGAGCGTCAACTGCCGCGTGCAGACTTGAAACAGCAGCCCGCGCGCCTCCGGCGGCACCTCCCGCAACTCCTCGGCCGCCGTCGCGAAGAAGCCCGCGCCCGTCTCCACATCGGCCATCGTCAGCCGCCTCCCGAACTCGCCCCACGCGCGCAACCCCTCGGCGTCTAACACCCGCGCCGCCTCCGGCACGACCTTCAAAAAATCCACGCCCGCCCTCAAAGAGAGCCCCGCCAGCGCCGCACTCACCTCCAACGCCGCCCTCGCCATCTCCGCCGGCAGCTTCCCAATCTCCCTCGCCAACCCGGCAATCGTCCGCCGCTCCGACGCGCTCCTCACCGACCGCAGACGCTCGCGCAACTCTCTCTCAAGCGGCCTCCCCTCGCCGCCCTTCTCCTCCTCAGAATCGAAAATGTACTTCTCGGCCATCTCTCTGAATCAGCCGCGGTCAAATCACCGTCGTCACAATCTCGCGGATGCTGCGTTGGAGGTCGCGGTCGTCGGTGATAGGGGTGCAGAGGGCGACTTCGGCGGCCACCGCGGGCGGGATGCCGCGGGCGGTGAGTTGGGCGGCGTAGATGAGGAGGCGGGTGGAGACGCCTTCTTCGAGGCCGTGGCCGCGGAGGTTGCGGACCTTCTGTCCGATGAGGACGAGGTCGCGGGCCGTCTCGGGCCGGACGCCGCCTTCGCGCGCGACGACCTCGGCCTCAAGCTCCGGCGGCGGGTAGTCGAACTCAAGGGCGACGAAGCGCTGGCGGGTGGACTGCTTGAGGTCCTTGAGGATTGACTGGTAGCCGGGGTTGTAGCTGACGACGAGCATGAAGTCGGGCGGCGCGTCGAGGATGGTGCCGCGCTTCTCGATGGGCAGGCGGCGGCGGTCGTCCGTCAGAGGGTGGATGATGACGACCGTGTCCTTGCGCGCCTCGACCACTTCGTCGAGGTAGCAGATGGCGCCGCCCCGGACGGCCGCCGTCAGCGGCCCGTCGTGCCAGACCGTCTCCTCGCCTTCGAGGAGGAAGCGGCCGACGAGGTCGGTGGCCGAGAGGTCTTCGTGGCAGGCGACGGTGATGAGCGGCCGTCCCAGGCGCCACGCCATGTGCTCGACGAAGCGCGTCTTGCCGCAGCCCGTCGGGCCTTTGAGCATGACGGGCAGCCGCGCGGCGTGCGCCGCCTCGAACAACCCGACCTCGCCCCCCACCGCCAAGTAGTAGGGCTCCTCCGTGACGACGTACTCTTCGATGGCTCGTTCCATAAAAGTGCGGACTTAAGGCTTTCGCGGGGCTGAAGTTTCGTCCCGTTTGGGCTATTCTGTCGGGTGCTGAGAAAGCATCAAAAAAACTGAAAGGGCATCTTAGCATCGGCCGTAAATGTGCGGCAAACAAGGGTAATTTCGTAGTTATGAAGATAGCGGTGGCGATGAGCGGCGGCGTTGACAGTTCGGCCGCGGCGGCGATTCTGAAGGCGCAGGGGCACGAGCTGGTCGGCTTCACGATGCAGCTCTGGAACCAGCGGCGTGGCCTGACGGTTGACGAGCACGGCGAGCCTTTGCCCTCGCGCTGCTGCTCGCTCGACGACGTGTACGACGCCCGCCGCGTGGCCGAGGAGCTGGGCTTCCCCTTCTACGTCCTCAACCTCGAACGCGACTTCGAGCGCGACGTGGTCGCGCCCTTCGTCGAGAGCTATCTGTCGGGCGAGACGCCCATCCCCTGCGTCGCCTGCAACAGCCGTCTGAAGTTCGCCTCGCTCGACCGCCTCGCGCGGAGTTTGGGTTGCGACAAGGTGGCGACGGGCCATTACGCGCGCGTCGAGTTCGACGAGGCGGCGGGCCGTCACAAACTGCTGCGCGGCCTCGACCGCCGCAAGGACCAGACCTACTTCCTCTGGGAGCTGACGCAGGAGCAACTGTCGCGCTCGCTCTTCCCGCTTGGCGAGATGTCAAAGCCGGAGGCGCGCGAAGAAGCGCGCAGGCACAAACTCTACGTCGCCGAGAAGCAGGAGTCGCAGGAGATTTGCTTCGTCCCCGACGGCGATTACGCGGGCTTCATCGAACGCTACCTTGAGGCGGAAGGGAAGCGGGACGCGACGCCGGGCCGGGGCGAGATTGTTAACACAGAGGGGCGCGTCCTCGGCGAGCACGGCGGCGTGCATCGT
This sequence comes from Pyrinomonadaceae bacterium, assembly GCA_035941045.1. Lineage (GTDB taxonomy): Bacteria > Acidobacteriota > Blastocatellia > Pyrinomonadales > Pyrinomonadaceae > QHXN01. Next base: position 6,411 of record DASZEK010000202.1, read on the forward strand.
TACACGGTCGGGCAGCGCCGGGGGTTGGGCATCTCGCGGGAGTTGCCTCTTTACGTCGTGCGCGTCGAGCCGGAAGGGAACCGCGTCGTCGTCGGCGACGCCGAGGAGTTGCTCGCCGAAGAGTTCACGGCCGCGGGCGTCAACTGGATAGCCTTCGGGGAGCCGCCCGAGCCCGTGCGCGCCGACGTGCGTATTCGATACCGGCACGAGGAATCGCCCGCGACCATCACGCCCGTCGGCGCGGGCCGCGTCCGCGTCCGCTTCGACCGGCCGCAGCGCGCCATCACGCCCGGCCAGGCCGCCGTCTTCTACCGCGGCGAAGAGGTCGTCGGCGGCGGCTGGATTGTTAAGGAGTAGGCCCGCTCTCCCAAAACCTTTTCTCCCCTCGACGCGTAATAATCACGGCTCCGCCCTGTGGTCATGGGGCGGGGCGAATTTCTTAGGATGAATTAAAAGCTTATGCCAATGTCGCGCGGCCGCAAAATCGCACTCATCATCACGGGCGTCGTGCTCTCGCTTTTCGTCCTCGGCGCGGTGGTCGTCGTCCTCATCGCCATGTCGCTGAACGCCGAGCCGGACATCCCCGACAACAGCGTCCTCGTCCTCCGCGTCGAGGGCGGCTTACCCGACCACTCGAACGCCGACCCGTTCTCGACCCGCTTCTTCGGCGCCAACCCCAACTCGCTCGAAAACCTGCTCACGCAACTCCGCAAGGCGAAGGCCGACAAGAGGGTCGGCGCCGTGCTGCTCGACGTGGGGCTCGTCGGCGGCGGCTGGGCCAAGGCCGGCGAGGTGCGCGCCGGAGTCGCCGACTTCCGCAAGTCGGGCAAGCCCATCTACGCCTACATGGAGGTCGGGGCGGACAAGGAGTACTACATCTCGACCGCCGCCGAGCGCGTCTACGTCGCGCCCATCGGCGACCTCTTCGTCAACGGGCTGGCCGCCGAGTCCATGCACTTCAAAGGCTCGTTCGACAAGCTCGGCATCTTCTGGGACTCGTTCCAGATAGGCAAGTACAAGACCGCGCCCGAGAGCTTCACGCGCGGGGACATGAGCGAGGGCGAGCGCGAGACGCTGAACTCGCTGCTCGACGAAATCTTTAACGGCTACGTCCGGACCGTCGCCGAGGCGCGCGGCAAGTCGCCCGAGGACGTGCGCGCCATGATTGACGGCGCCCCGCACAACGCGCGCGACATGCACGCCGGGGGCTTCATCGACGGCGCGGCCTACCGCGAAGAGGTCGAGGCCGAGCTGAAGAAGCGGCTCGGCTACAAGGACGACCAGAAGTTGAAGAAGCTCTCGGCCGCGCAGTACGGGCGGGTGAGCCCCGAGTCGCTCGGCTTGAACGAGGGCGAGAAGATAGCCGTCATCTACGCCGCCGGCCCCATCAACCTCGGCAGCTCCAGCGACGGCTCCTTCGGCGGCGAAGAGATGATCGGCTCCGACACGGTCGTCAAAGCCATCGACGAGGTGCGCGACGACAAGTCGGTGAAGGCCATCGTGCTCAGGGTTGACAGCCCCGGCGGCTCGGTCTACCCGTCGGACCTCATCTGGCGGGCGATAGAGGAGGCGAAGAAGAAGAAGCCGGTCGTCGTCTCGATGGGCGACGTGGCGGCCTCGGGCGGCTACTACATCTCGATGGGCGCCAACCGCATCGTCGCCGAGCCCCTGACGCTCACCGGCTCCATCGGCATCTACGGCTACAAGCCGGTGATGAAGGAGTTCTACGACTGGATAGGCGTCTCGACCGAGTACGTCATGCGCGGCAAGAACGCCGGCATCTTCCGCGAGACCGAGAAGTTCAACGAGGACGAGCGCAAGCGGTTCGAGGGGATGCTCAGCCACGCCTACTACAACGAGTTTCTGCCCAAGGCGGCGCAGGGGCGCGGCAAGGACGCCGAGTACATCAACTCGGTCGGGCAGGGCCGCGTCTGGACGGGCGCGCAGGCGAAGGAGCGCGGCTTAGTTGACGAGCTGGGCGGCTTAGACCGCGCGGTGGAGATTGCCAAGGAGCTGGCGAAGATTCCGGCCGACAAACAAGTCCGCCGCGTCGTCTACCCCGCGCCGCGCAACTTCTTCGAGCAACTCTTCGGCGGCGGCGACGAAGGGGCGCAAGCCCAAATCAAGGCCGAGCAGCAGCGCCAAGCCTTCATCAACTCGCTCCCCAAAGAGATGCGCCGCCCCTTCCGCCTCGCCGCCATGCTCGACCGCTTCCCGCAAGGGCACATGCTCGCCATCATGCCCTTCGACTTGAAGATTGAGTAAGCGGAGAGCAGGTAAAACTTAAAGGCGGCCGGTCTTTGTTGAACCGGCCGCCTTTTTCATTTCGTCAGTTCGTTCCTTCACGGCTCGCCGCCCGCCGCCCGCTGCTTGCCGGCCTCTATCTTTTCGAGGCCGCCCATGTAGGGGCGAAGCGCCTCGGGGATACGGACCGAGCCGTCCGGCTGCTGATAGTTCTCAAGGATGGCGAGCCACGTGCGGCCGACGGCGAGGCCGGAGCCGTTGAGCGTGTGCACGTACTCGGGCTTCGAGCCGCCGCCGCGGCGGAAGCGTATCTGCGCGCGCCGCGCTTGATAAGCCTCGAAGTTCGAGCAGGACGAGATTTCGCGGAAGGCGTTCTGCGAAGGCAGCCACACTTCTATGTCGTAGGTCTTCGCCGAGCCGGCGCTCATGTCGCCGGTCGAGAGCGTCACGACCCGGTAATGAAGGCCGAGCTTCTGCAAAATGGTCTCGGCGTCGCGCGTCAACCCGTCCAACTCCTCGTAAGATTTCTCGGGCAGCGAGAGCTTAACCAGCTCGACCTTGTCGAACTGGTGCTGGCGGATGACGCCGCGCGTGTCGCGCCCGTAGGAGCCGGCCTCCGAGCGGAAGCAGGGCGTGTAGGAGACGAACTTCATCGGCAACTGCGAGGCGTCCAGAATCTCGTCGCGGTGGATGTTCGTGACGGGCACCTCGGCCGTCGGGATGAGGTAGAGTCCGCGCTCGTCCGTCAGCTTGAACAGCTCGTTCTCGAACTTCGGCAACTGGCCCGTGCCGAAGAGCGCGTTCGCGTTGACGATGAAAGGCGGCAGCGTCTCCTCGTAGCCGTGCTCGCGCGTGTGCACGTCGAGCATGAAGTTGATGAGCGCGCGCTCCAGCCGCGCGCCCGCGCCGCGCAGGATGGCGAAGCGCGCGCTCGCAATCTTGGCCGCGCGTTCGAGGTCGAGGATGCCGAGCCGCGTTCCTAAATCGACGTGGTCCTCCGGCTCGAAGTCGAAGCGCGGCGCGTCGCCCCACCTCCGCTCCTCGCGGTTCGCCGCCTCGTCCGGGCCGACGGGCACCGACTCGTGCGGCACGTTCGGGACCGTCGCCAGAAGCTCCTGCATCCCGCGCTCGGCCTCTTCGCGCGCGCGGTCTAATTCCGCAATGCGCTCCTTCAACTCGCCGACCTCGCGCCGCCGCGCCTCGGCCTCCTCCTTGCGCCCCTCCTTCATCAAGGCGCCTATCTCGCGGCTCGCCGAGTTGCGCTCGCCGTTCAGGCGGTCCGACTCGGCGATGACCTGCCGGCGCTCGGCGTCCAAAGCCTCGAAGCGTTCGAGCGCCGCTTCGGGGAATCCGCGCGCTCCGAGCGCCGCGCGGACGCGGTCGAGATTGGCGCGGACGTAGTTCAAATCAAGCATTTGCTGCCACCCTTCGGCATGTGATATCAGTTTACGCCTTCCGACGTTATCAGTTTTTTGTTTTTACCGACAACTGGAGGACGAAAAGTCTTGAGTGCTGAAGCGAAACCCTTCTCGGGCCGCGCCGCCATCGTCACGGGCGCCACGCGCGGCATCGGCCGCGCCATCGCGCTGGAGCTTGCCCGCCGCGGCGCCGACGTGGCCTTCAACTACGCCCGGAGCGCCGAGGCCGCCGACGCCCTCGTGCCCGAGATAGAAGCCCTCGGCGTGCGCGCCTTCGCCGCCCGTTGCGACGTGACGAGCACCGACGCCTCGGCCGACATGGTCAAGCAGGTCCGCGAAGCCTTCGGCCGCATAGACTTCCTCGTCAACAACGCCGGCATCACCCGCGACAACCTCATCCTCCGCATGAAGGAAGACGACTGGGACTCCGTCGTTGACACGAACCTGAAGGGCGCCTGGAACTTCTCGCGCGCCGCGCTCCGCTTCCTTTTGAAGAACGACGGGGGCGGCTCCATCCTCAACATCTCCTCCATCAGCGGCGTCGTCGGCATGGCGGGCCAGTCGAACTACTCAGCCTCGAAGGCCGGCCTCATCGGCTTGACCAAGGCGCTCGCCAAGGAGGTCGCCAGCCGCCACGTCTCCGTCAACGCCCTCGCCCTCGGACTCGTCACCAGCGACATGACGCAGGCGCTCGACGAAGCCTACCGCCAGAAACTCCTCGAACAAATCCCGATGCGCCGCTACGCCGAGCCCGACGAGGTCGCCCGCATCGCCTGCTTCCTCTTGTCCGACGAGGCGCGCTACATTACGGGCCAGGTCGTGCAGGCCGACGGCGGGCTGGCGATGTAAGAAATTTCAGCCGGTGAAAGAGAAGCCGCCCCGCTGGTCGTAGGGTTGACCGGCGGGGCGGAATTTTTGGGCAGGCTCGGAGATCAGGGTGGCGTTTTGGGCGCTGGAGATCGTCACATACGGGCGATCCGGCTTGATGGACGGCGTTTGGGAAGGGCGAGAATAAATTGCTTGGGAAGCTGCTCGACCCTAACGAGAGCTGATATCAAAACCGACTGCTCTTGCCCGTAAGGCCGAATAAGTCCAACCGTCGTCCATTTCAATCAACACCGAAGCACCACCGAACTGTTCTGCTTCGCTAACGTGTGGGAAATTATACTGATTTTTCGTGAACTGTCAAGCATAAAATACAAAATTTCTACACACATTTGTAACAGACTCGGCGGCTCGGGCTAACTAACTGAGCCCTAAAGGTTAAAGTGATTTGTGAAAATTCTCTTACTAAGCCTTGAAAACCTTTTCGGTTGGGGGCGGTGAAGATATTTTCGGGCTCGCGTCGGCGGGCGCGTCTGAAATTGTCACGCGAGTGTTGTAGATGTCCGGCTCGCCGGGCGGGCGCGTCTTCCAGCGTTTGTGAATCCAGAGCCACTGGTCGGGGAACTGGCGGACGTAGCGTTCGATGGCGGCCGTGAAGTTGGCGGTGTTGATTTCAACGTCGCGGGCGTCGTCGCCGGTGCGGACCAGTTCGATGACGGGGCCGCCGCGGAAGACGAACTTTTGGCGCCGCTCGTCCCAGGGGGCGAAGCAGGGGATGACGGTGGCGTCGGTGCGAAGGGCGAGCGTGGCGACGCCGGCCGTCGTGCAGGCCAGCCGGTCGAAGAAGGGAACGAAGACGCCCTCGCGCTCCTGCGAGTTGAGGTCGGCGAGGACGCCGAGCGTGCCGCCGGACTTGAGCAGCCGCAGGGCGGTGCGGGCGGCGGCCTTCTTGTCGATGGGCTGGTTGCCGTAGCGCGTCCGCAGGGATTCGACCATCTCTTCGATGAGCGGGTTGTCGATGGGGCGGACGAGGAAGCTCAAGGGGCTGTAAAAGGCGGAGTGGGCGAAGCAGAGGAGTTCCCAGGCGCCGAGGTGGCCGGTGAGGAAGATGACGCCGCGGCCCCGCTCGCGCGCCACGTCGAGGAGTTTCACGTCCTCGTCGTCGTACTCGACAATTTCGCGCAGGCTTTCGGGCGTGGCGCGGGGGAACTGGCTGACCTCGCCGAGCTGTCGGCCCAGACTCACGAACGAGCCTCGCAGGATGCGCTCGCGCTCGGAGGGGTCCATCTCGGGGAAGGCGATTTCGAGGTTGCGCAGGCCCGTGCGGCGCAGGCCCCCGGCCAGCGCGTAGGCCGCGCGCCCGACGCCCCGCCCGACGCCGACGGCCGCCCCGCGCGGCAGCATCCCGACGGCCGACAGCAGCGAGCGCGCCACCGCGTACTCAAGATAAGTCTGTAACTTCCCCTTCTTAGCCATAAGCTCCTCGGAACAAAGCACGGAGTTTAACCCGCCCCTCCGGGCTCGGGCAAACGGCTGGCCTTGAGCACGGGGCGCGTGCTATAAGGCGTTCGATGCCTTCCGGCAAGACACACGACATGGTGACGCTGGTGCTGGCGCCGCCGACGTTCGCGGCGGCGTGGGGGTTGACGGGGAGCGTCGTGCTGTCGGCGGCGGCGACGGCGGCGATGCTGTTCGGCGGGTTGATGTTCGGGCCGGACCTCGACATACAGTCGCGGCAGTACACGCGCTGGGGCGTCTTCCGATTCCTCTGGTGGCCTTACAAGGTGGCCTTCCGCCACCGCTCGCGCTGGTCGCACGGCATCATCTTCGGGACGCTGATACGGGTCGCCTACTTCGCGGCCGTCGTCACGCTGATAACGTGGGCGGCCGTCTACGTGCAGGCGGCCTTCGTCGCGGGAGGGGCGGCGCCGGGGTGGCGCGAAATCTTCGGGGCGTGGCGGGCGGCCGAGGCGTACGCGACGGGCTACGGCGTTGACGCGCGCTTCCTCGCCGCCGTGCTCGCCGGCCTCTGGTGGGGCGCCGCGAGCCACACGCTGACGGATGTCGCGTGGTCGGTCGTCCGAAAGGGCTCTGAAATCTTTTAAAGGGTGACGGGCGTCAGGTGCCGGGTGACGGGGAAGAGCAATATGTCTTCCCCGTCACCCTTTTTAACTTGTGCGGGCCGTGGCGAGGCGCATGGCCTGACGGCGGACGGCTTCGGAGACGTTGCGGCTCTGGCCGAGGTTCTTGAGGTCTTTGGTGTGGAGGCGCGGGAGGATGCTCATCGCGGTGGCGAGGGGCGTGCGGGGATTGCGCGCGAGGTTGTGGATGATGGGGTATTGACGCGCCCAGGCGCGGGCCATGCCGATGATGCGCAGCACCTCGTCGTTGACGGTGCGCATGGCGGCGATGGCTTCGACCTCCTGGTCGGTGATGCGCGGGTTGTGGATGACGGCCGTGGCGACGAGCTTGTTCGAGTCGCGGATGAGGATGGAGCGGGCCTCGCGGTCGCCCTTCATGCCGAGCTTCATGCGGTCCTTGATCTTCATCAGCATGATGCGGCGGATGAGCGAGACGCGCTCGGGCTCGGCGGCGCCCTCGGCCTTGGCCTCGGCGATGAGGCGTTCGGCGGCGGCCGTGCGCTGCTCGAAGGTCTCCTCTATCAACTCCTCCAAACGCTCGGCGGGGAGCCAGGAGTCGTCGATGTCGTCGTCGGAGACTTCGATGTGCTCGGCGAGCAGCCACGCGTCTTCGAGCGAGAGCGCGCCGGGCTCTTCCGTGCCGACCGACTCGGCCGCCTCGACGAACTCGGCGGCGGCCGTCATCCCGCGGGCGCGCATCTCGTCGGCGATCTGGCGGACGCCGCGCTCCTTCTCGAAGAACTCGCGCAGGGTCTCTCTCGCGCGGCGCTCGGCGTCGGCGGTGCGCGCCGGGTTGGCGACGATGGCGTCGATGATGGGGCGCGCGCGGATGAGGCGCTGCTGGTTGATGGAGATGATTTCGAGGACGGCGCCTTCGGCCGTCAGGCGCGCGAGGGCGGCGACGGCCTCGTCGGGCGTGGCGGCGTTCAGGGCGAGTGCTTCCTGCAAGTCGCGCGGCGTGCCCTCGCGCTCGGCGAGGTAGGAGAGCACACGCGGGGGCGCGTCCGCGGAGGAGGCGACCGTGAGCAGCGCCGCCGGCTCCTGCTCGGCGAGCGTGGCCTCGGCCGCGCCCGAGATGGCCGGGTCCGGGTCCGCGCGGAGCGAGACCAAGACTTCGAGCAGTTCGTCCTGCGCGAGCGGCAGCATGCCGCGCGCCGCGGCGAGACGCGCCTGGGCCGGCGCGCGTCCCTCGACGACGGCCTGCACGATGGGGTTAGCCGATTTGACTTCGCTGCTCATCGGGAGGCTTTAAGCATACCACGCGGCGTCAGTAGGTGTTGAAGGCGTATTCGAGCATGACGGCGGTCGAGACGGGCTTGCCGTCTTTGACGGCCGGCGTGAAGCGGACCTTGCGCGCGGCGGCGACGGCCAGCTCGCTCAGGCCGTCGGGCAGGCTGCGCACGACGAGCGGGTGTTGGACCCGGCCGTCGGCGCCGAGGACGATGCGCACGCGGACGACGCCGCGCGTGCCGTGCTCGCGGGCGCGCTCCGTATAGGTCGGGAGCGGCTTGGCGTGGATGACGGCCTTGGTGTCAACCTCGTCGCCGGTGAAGACGGTGCGCGCGGGGTCGGAGGGGTCGTAGGCGCCCGCGTAGGCGCGCACGGCTTCGAGTTCTTCGCGCCACTCGTCGGCGGCGCGCGCGTCGGGCTTGAGGCGCAGAAGGCGTTCGAGGGCTTCGGCGGCGGCGTCGAGCCGCGCCCTGCGCTCGGCGACCTCGGCCGCCTTGTCGGCCGCGTTCTTCGCCGCCGGCCGGCCGGACGCGCCGAGCGCGTTGCCGACGAGGGCGTTAGCCTTGAGCAGCAGCCCGCGCGGGTGGTCGGGGTCGTCGCGCAGGGCGAACTCGGCCCGCTCCAGCGCCTCGGCGAAGCGGTCGCGGCGCAGCGCGACGACGCCGAGGACGTAGTTGCCTTCGGCCTGCTTCGGGTCGAGCCCGAGCGAGCGGCGGGCCTCGTGCTCGGCGTCGTAGAGCCGGCCCGAGTTGAGGTAGGCGACGGCGAGTCCGGCGTGCGCGGGCGCGTAGTCGTCGCGCAGCTTGACCGACTTCTCGAAAGCCTTGCGGGCCTCGTCAGGCTCGTCGAGCCCGGTGTAGGCCGCGCCCAAGGCGAACCACGCCTCCGCGTCCTGCTTGCCTTCGTTCTTGACGACCTGCCGGAGCACCCCGACGGCGCCCGCGTAGTCGCCGCTCTTCATCATCTCGGCTGCGCGCCCGCGCTCGCCCGACGCCTGCGCCGCGAAGGCGACGGCCTGCGCGCAGAGCGCGAGCGCGCAGGCGGCGACGACGAGGGCGAACGGCTTTACTCTCTTCGGGAACACTTTTCGATGCCTCATCAATAGACGTTGAAGTTGTATTCGAGCACGACCATCTGCGAGACGGGGCGGCCGTCGAGCGTGGCGGGCTGGAACCTGATGCGGCGCGCGACCGCGACGGCTTTGTCGGTCAGGCCGTCGGGCAATCGCTTGAGCACCAGAATGTTTCGCACGCGCCCGTCGGCGCCGAGCACGGCGCGCAGGCGGACGACGCCTGAGACGTTATTCTTCCTCGCCTCCTCGGTGAAGGCGGGCTCCGGCTTGAAGAGGATGACGGCCTTCGTCGTCACCTTGTCCCACGGGAAGACGCCGGAGAGGTCCCCCAAGCCGTCGCGCGACAGGCGCCCGTAGAAGCGGAGCGTGTCGATGACATCGAGCAGGACGGGCTCATTCTGTAAGTCGGGCCGCGCCTTGACGAAGGCGTCTAACTTGTCGGCGGTTTCGAGCATCCTCGCCTTGAGGGGCGCGACGGCGCGCCGGAAGTCTTCGGAAGATTCCTCGCGCGCGAGCCTGACGCCTTCGGGCGCCGAAGAGTACTGCGCCCTGTAGCGTTCGCCCGCGTCGGCGTAGCTGTCGAGCAGCGCCTCGCCCATGAGCCGCGCGGCGGGGGCGAAGTTCGGGTCGAGGCGCAGCGCGGACTCGGCCGCTTCGGCGGCGCTCTTAAAGTCGGCCCTCGTGCGGCGCGCGACGCCGAGGACGTAGACGGCCTCGGCAGACTGCGGGTCGGCCGCGAAGGCGCGGGCGGCCTCGCGTTCGGCGTCCGTGGGCTTGCCGAGGAGGAGCAGCGCGTGGGCGAGGCCGGCGCGCGAGGGCGCGTGGTCGGGGCGGAGCTTGAGCGCCGTCTCGAAAGCCTTGCGCGAGCCCTTGCCGTCGCCCGCGCGGGCGAGCGCGGCGCCCAGCATGTGCCAGGCGTCGGCGTTCCTCTTGTCCCTCTTGACGGCGACGCGCAACGCCTCGGCCTCCGCTTTGGCGAGGGCGGCGCCGCGCTCGGCGGCCGGCTGCTGCTGCGCCCGCGCGACGACCGCTAAGGAAATCAGGCAGGCGAGGGCTGCGGCGTGGAGAAGCGTCCTGTGAAGTAGTCTCTTGCTCACCGTCATCATCGTATGGGGCCGCGCACGTAGGTGTTGAAACTGTATTCGAGAACGATGAACTGCGAGACGGGCTTACCGTCCTTGACCGCGGGCTCGAACCTGATGCGGCGAGCGGCCTTGACGCCCGCCTCGGCCATCGCGCGGGACACGCCCCGCTGGACGTAGACGTGTTTGACCTTGCCGTCGGCGGCGAGCACGGCGCGCAGCCTCACGACCCCGGTGGCTCCGGCATCGGTGAAGTCGGGGGCCGGCTTGTCGAGGATGCGGGCCTTGCGGTCGAGGTCCGCGGCGTTGAAGACGGTGCGCTTGGCGTCGGCCTCGTTGAGCAAGCGGGCCTGGGCGGCGAAGGCTTCGAGCTGTTCGCGCTCGAAGCCGGCGGGGGCGCCGCCGAGTTGGATGAAGCGTTCTATCGTCTCGGGCGCGCGGCGGAGTTGCGCGGCGCGGTCCGCGCGGTTGCGGGCGGCCTCTTCCTTCGAGACGACTTGCCCGCGGAAGGGGGCGGGGTTGCCGTAGAGGTTGACGTAACGCTCGACGGCCTCGGCGAAAGCCTTGACCGCTTCCTGTCGGTCGCCGGAGCGGTCCAGCGCCTCGGCGTACTCGCGCCAAGGCTCGGGGTCGGCTTTGCTCTGTTTGGCCTGCTCGCGCAGTCGCTTCAATTCGTCCGCGGCCGTCTCCTGCGCGGCGGGCGTGGGGGCTGCGTGTGTCGGGGCGATGCCGGAGAGGCAGAGAAATGCGAGGGTGAAAAGTATTGCTTTCATTGCGACCTCCCTTACGGCGAGGGGCCGAGAGGTGTCAGGGCCGCGGGCGCCGGAGAACGTTCTCCGGCGCCCGCGGTTTGATTGAAGTTTGAAGTTACATGGAAGCGCCGCAGCACTTCTTGTACTTCTTGCCGGAGCCGCAGGGGCACGCCTCGTTGCGGCCGACCTTGGGCTGGTCGCGCGTGACGGTCTTGGTGCGCGCGGCCTCCTCGCCCGCGGCCGTCGCGCCCTGATTGGCCTTCGTGAAGGTCATCGAGGTCGGGCGGCGCTGGCGGCGCTGCTGGAGTTGTTCGGGCGACTGCTCGGCGACGACCTGAAGGTTGAAGAGCGTGCGGACGGTCGTCGTGTCGATGCGGTCGAGCATCGCCTGGAACATGTCGAAGCTCTCCTTCTTGTACTCGACGAGCGGGTCCTTCTGGCCGTAGCCGACGAGGCCGATGCCCTGCTTCAAGTGGTCGATGGCGAGCAGGTGGTCTTTCCACTGGGCGTCGATGATGTTGAGCATGATGATGCGCTCGTAGGTGCGCATCGCCTCGGCCCCGACCTGCGACTCCTTGACCTCGTAGGCGGCGCGGGCCCTCTCCCAGACGTACCGCTGGATGTCGGGCGAGGCCATGTGGTCGAAGTCCACGCCCTCGGCGTCGGCGTCGAAGGCGTAGGTGGCGTGGAGCTGGACGCGGAAGTTCTCCACGTCCCAGTCCTCGGGCGAGGCCGTCTCGGGGAGGTACTGCTTGACGAGGTCGCCCAGGAGGTCTTCGGCGACGCCGAGGACGTAGTCGCGCTGGTCGGGCTCCTCCATCAGTTGGCGGCGCAGTCCGTAGATGGTCTCGCGCTGCCGGTTCATCACGTCGTCGTACTGGAGGAGGTGTTTGCGCGTCTCGAAGTTTCGGGCCTCGACCGACTTCTGCGCGGCCTCGATGCGGCGCGACACCATCTTCGACTCGATGGCGACGCCCTTCTCCATCCCCAAACGCTGCATCAGGGCCTTGACCTTGTCGCCCGCGAAGATGCGCATCAGGTCGTCTTCCAGCGAGAGGAAGAAGCGCGAGGAGCCGGGGTCGCCCTGTCGCCCGGCGCGGCCGCGCAACTGGTTGTCGATGCGGCGCGACTCGTGGCGCTCGGTGCCGAGGATGTGCAGGCCGCCGAGGGCGACGACCTCCTTGTGCTCCTGCTCGACGAGAGGCTTGATGTAGGCCATCGCCTCTTCCCACTTCTCGGGCGTTGCCTGCTCGGGGTCGTCGGGGTCAATCTCCTGCCGCTTGAGGTGCTCGCGGGCGAGGAACTCGGGGTTGCCGCCGAGGAGGATGTCGGTGCCGCGGCCGGCCATGTTGGTGGCGATGGTGATGGCGCCTTTGCGGCCGGCCTGGGCGACGATTTCGGCCTCGCGCTCGTGGTGCTTGGCGTTGAGGACGTGGTGGTATTCGGGGATGCCTTCGGACTCAATCATCACGCCCGCGGCCTCGTCGCGGTGGCGGATGCCGGCCTTCGACAAGCGGCGCGAAATCAACTCCGAGTTCTCGACCGAGACGGTGCCGACGAGGACGGGCTGGCCCTTCTTGTGCAGCTCGACGATCTCATCGACGACGGCGTCCCACTTCTCGGGGAGCGTGCGGTAGATAACGTCGGAGTTGTCCTTGCGCACCATCGGGCGGTGCGTCGGGATGACGGCGACTTCGAGCTTGTAGGTGGCGTCGAACTCGGCGGCCTCGGTCTCGGCCGTGCCGGTCATGCCGGAGAGCTTGTCGTAGAGGCGGAAGTAGTTCTGGAGGGTGATGGTGGCGAGCGTCTGGTTCTCGCGCTCGATCTTGACGCCCTCCTTGGCCTCGACCGCCTGGTGCAAGCCGTCCGACCAGCGGCGGCCCTGCATGAGTCGGCCGGTGAACTCGTCGACGATGATGACGGCGCCTTCCTGCACGACGTAGTGGTGGTCGAGCTTGTAGAGCGTGTGCGCCTTCAGGGCGTTCTCGACGCAGTGCAGCATCTCCATGTTCGACGGGTCGTAGAGGTTGCCGACGCCGAGCAGGCGCTCGGCCCGGTCCACGCCGTCTTCGGTCAGCACGGCCGAGTGCTGCTTCTCGTCGAGGATGAAGTCGCCGGGGCCGGGCTTGCCCTCCGCGTTCAGTTCGGCGCGCACGAGGTGCGGGATGACGGCGTTGGCCTGGTAGTACTTGTCGGTGGCCTCGTCGGAGGCGCCGGAGATGATGAGCGGCGTGCGGGCCTCGTCGATGAGGATCGAGTCAACCTCGTCCACGATGGCGTGGTAGTGGCCTCGCTGGACGCAGGTGGCGAGGTCGAACTTCATGTTGTCGCGCAGGTAGTCGAAGCCGAACTCGTTGTTGGTGCCGTAGGTGATGTCGGCGCCGTAGGCGTCCTTGCGCTCCCAGTCGTCGAGGTCGTTGACGATGGCGCCGACCGTGAGGCCGAGGAACTTGTAGATGCGGCCCATCCACTCGGCGTCGCGCGAGGCGAGGTAGTCGTTGACGGTGACGACGTGGACGCCGCGGCCCGTCAGGGCGTTGAGCGTGGCGGGCAGCGTGGCGACGAGCGTCTTGCCTTCGCCCGTCCTCATCTCGGCGATGCGGCCCTGATGGAGCGCGATGCCGCCGATGAGCTGCACGTCGAAATGGCGCATGCCCGTCGCCCTTACGGAAGCCTCGCGCGTGAGGGCGAAGACTTCGGGCAGTATCGAGTCGAGCGCCTCCTGCGTGCGCCGCTTGCGCTCCTTGCGCGCCTCCTCGCCCTTGGCCGTCGTGTCGCCGACCTCGCGCGCGACCTGCTCGCGAAGCTCGACGACGCGGGCGCGCATCTGGTCGTCGGAGAGCGCCTTGACGGTGGGCTCAAGCTCGTTGATGCGGGCGACGAGGGGGTGCAGCGTCTTCAGGTATCGCTGGTTGCTGCTGCCGAAAACTTTGGTCAGGAATTTGTCTATCATCGCTTCTCAAGTCCTGTCGGGTCGGGCACCGGCCCCGCCCGTTCGCGTCGCGACGGCGGGGAGGGGACGAGCCCAGCCCCGCAAACCAGAGCGTCACGACAGTATGCCGATGTTCGATTGTATTTGAGCGGCTACAGGGGCGCAAGGCAGCGCCCCCGGATACAGGGCGGGGTTAGTTGGGCGTGATCTGGCGGTGGAGGATGTTGCCCATCTGCTCGCGCGGCATGTCGAGGTTCATGAGGAGCTGCTTGCCGTTCGAGGAAATCTTGAGGCCGCCCAGGAGCGCGCCCTCGTCGGTGCCGCGCTTGGCGACGCGGCCGAGGTTGACCATGACGCGGTAGCCGCGGGCCATCTCCGAGGCGCGCGCCTCCGTCGGCGTGTCGTGGGTGCTCTGGACGGTGAAGCGCGACGAGTCGAGCCCGAACGTCATGCGGACGTGCGAGACGGTTTCGAGCAGTTGGAGCGCGCGGCTCTCGTTGAGGGCCGTGACGAAGTCCTGGGCGGCGCGGCGGAAGTTGGGGTCGGAGGACGAGTCGCCGGTAATCTGGACGTTGGTGAGCGTGCCGTCTTCCTGCCGGTCGCCTTCGACGGTGATGGTGCGCGGCTTGGAGATGTCGAGCTTGCCCTGCTCGCTCAAACGCTTCGAGCGGACGAGGAAGGCGCGCAGCGGCGCGAGGCTGACCTTGCCGGGCGCCGCGGTCTTCGCGCTCACGCCCGCGTCCGTCGTCTTCTGCGACTGCGCGAAGAGGACGAGCGCGCCGCCCGGAGCGGGCAAGACGCCGAGGACGAAGGCGCCGACGACGACGAAGCGCGCCAGCCCCGAGAACGCCTGCGGTCTGTTATCCCTCTTTGATTTCACGTCGGACTGTTCCCCCTTAACCCTTCCCGTTCGCGGCGGCGGCGGCCTCGCCCTTGGCCTTCTTGGCGAGCATCTCGGAAATCATCTTGCCGGCGTCCGCCTTCGGCATGTCGAAGGACATGACGAACTGCTTGCCGCTGCGGTCAACCTTGAGCCGGTTGTAAAGCTCGCCCTCGTTGGTGCCCTTCTTGTTCATGCGGGCGACGCCGAGCAGCACGCCGTAGCCGGTCGCGTACTGGCCCGCGATGTCTTCGGACGGCAGGTCGCTGATGATGCGGACCGAGACGTTCTGCTCGTCGAGCTTTAATTCCATGCGCACGGCCTGCGCGCCTTCGAGGATGCCGAGAATCCGGCTCTGGCTGAGCGCCGTCAAAAGCTGCTGCGCGAGCGCCTCGGTGTTCGGGTCGCTGATGGTCTTCCACTCGACGTTGACCTTCGGCACGTCGAGCGTGCCGTCGGCGTTGAGCGGCCCCGTGGCCGCCACTTCGATGGCGCTGTTCAGGTTGAGCTTGCCCTCGTCGGCGAGCTTCTTGCCCTCCTTCGCCAAGTCCTCGAAGGGCTTGGTGTTGAGCGTCGGCGGGCGCTTGACGCCGTTCTCCTTGGCGATGCGGTCAAGCTCCTCGTCGGCCTTCTTCTGCGCGGCCTCCTCTTCGGCGGTCGGCGTCGGGGTCGGGATGACCTCGGCCACCTCGGGCGAAGGGCTCGGCTCCGGCGTCGGAGTCGGCGCGGCCTTCGGGCGGCGGACGCGCGGCCCGTAGGAGATGACGGGCGGCGGGGGCGGCAGCGGCGGCGCCTGCTGGACGAGCATCGGGTCCATCCCGAACGTCATGGGCTGCTCGGGCGGGGCGCCGAAGTAGTCGGCCGGGTAGACGAGTTTTTCGTACGGCTCAAGCTTGACGATGGTCGCGCGCCGGCCGATGAGCGTGCGGTCGTAGTCCTCGCTCACTATCTTGAAGCCCGACATCGTGCCGGCGACGGAGAGCAGACTCCGGAGCGTCGGGACGTAGGCCGCCGCCACGAAGAAGGCCCCGTGCAGCACGACCGAGAGCGCGACGAGCCGCGACAGGAGCGGCCAGCGCGGCACGCGGTCAACCTCGAATCTCTCGAAAAGTTCCGCCATAAACCCTTCCGTCCGACTCCCCCTCGTTCGAAGGCCCGGCAGGGGCCGAAAAGCTTAGACGCCCCGCGCGCCCCGCCAGTTGCGCAACATTCCCCCGTCCCGGCACCCGTCGGGCACGTTAAATCCGGCCAATCTATCGGGGGAGGTTGGGCTCCACACAAAAGTTACCATTAAAATTGGCCTTATCACAAAGCGCCTGCTGTAAAATGCGACCCCATGACACGCTCGCGCAAGGGTGGGCGCGGCCCGCGTAGGGGCCGTCAAGGCGGAAGGCAGGGCCACGGGGACGCCGGCCGCGAAAACTCTCCGGCCGGCGAGCGCGGGCAAGGTCCGCCCCGGCGCGGGCAGGGTCCGCCCCGCCGCCCCGCCGAAGCCAAGCGCGCCGACCCGGCCGCGGCCGAATCCGCCTCGCGCGTCGCCGCCCGTCAGGCGCGCACGCGCCCCCTGCGCCAGCTCCTCGAAGGCATCGGCACGCCCGACCCTGCGCCCTTCAAGCCCGACCCCTTCCAGCTCGAAGCACTCGCCGCGCTCGAACGCGAGGACGTTTTAGTCACCGCGCCTACGGGGAGCGGCAAGACGTGGATTGCGCGCGAGGAGATAAGAAGGCTGCTCGACGCGGGCAAGCGCGCGTGGTACACGAGCCCTTTGAAGGCTCTGACCAACTCGAAGTATCACGAGTTCACGGCCGAGTTCGGCGAGGGGCGCGTCGGCATCCTGACGGGCGACCGCAAGGAGAAGTCCGACGCGCCGCTCATCGTCGGCACCACCGAGGTTTACCGCAACCAGCTCTTCGACGCCCTCCGCGGCGGCCACCAGCTTCAGGCCGACCTCGTCATCCTCGACGAAGCCCACTACCTCTCCGACCAGGAGCGCGGCCACGTCTGGGAGGAGGCGATTATCCTGACGCCGCCCCGCGTCCGCATGCTCCTGCTCTCGGCCACGGTCGGGCGCTCGGCCGAGTTCGCCGACTGGATAGCCGAGGTGCGCGGCACT
The DNA here is from genome assembly GCA_035941045.1 of Pyrinomonadaceae bacterium. Classification (GTDB taxonomy): domain Bacteria; phylum Acidobacteriota; class Blastocatellia; order Pyrinomonadales; family Pyrinomonadaceae; genus QHXN01. Next base: position 23,100 of record DASZEK010000202.1, read on the forward strand.
CACGTCCGCGTCGTCGAGCGGCCCGGCGCCCGGCCGGTTCCTTTGCGAGCCGCCTTCCTCTTCCCCGACGGCGGCCTCACGCCGCTCTTGGACGAGCGCGACCACTTCAACGCCGAGATAGCGCGCTTCATGCAGACGGCCAAGAGCGAGCGGCAATCGCCGCCTCCGCGCTTCGGCGGCGGCCGAGGCGGAGGCCCGACGCGTCGGCCGGGCTTGCCCGAGATGCCGCCCTCCATCCTCCTCGCCGCGCTCGGCTCGTACGACCTTCTGCCGGCCATCGTCTTCCTCCCGACGCGAAGGCGCTGCGACGAGGCCGCGGCCGAGGCCGCTTTTGCTCCTCGAAGGGGAAGCGGCGACCCCGCGCGGCGCGAGGCGAGGCGCGAGATACTTAACCGCCTCGTCGAGCAGTACCCGGAGGTCCGCCGCCACCGCCACTGGGACACGGTCCTGCGCGGCGGCGTCGCCTCGCACCACGCCGGCCACCTCCCCGCGTGGAAACTCTTAATCGAACGGCTGATGAGCGAGGGCCTGCTCGACGCCATCTTCGCCACCGCCACGGTCGCCGCGGGCGTTGACTTCCCGGCGCGCACCGTCGTCCTCGAAAACATGGACGTGCGCACGGGCAACGGCTGGCGGCCCCTTTCGGCCTCCGAGCTGCAACAGATGACGGGCCGCGCGGGCAGGCGCGGGCGCGACCGCGTCGGCTTCGTCGTCGCCGCGCCGGGCCTGCACCAGAACCCGCAAAAGCTCGCCTCGCTTTTGAGCGCCGACCCCGACCCGCTTGAGAGCCGCTTCCGCGCGACCTACACGACGCTCTTAAATTTGCTCGACGCCTACGGCACCTTCGCGCAGGTCCGCGACATCGCCGAGCGCAGCTTCGCCCGCCGCGACGACGCAGCCGAGGTCGCGCGCCTCGAACGCGCGCGCGAGGAGGCGAGCCGGAGGATGAAGGCGAAGCTGGAGGAAGCGGGTTGCAGCCTGCCCGCGGACGTGGCGCGCGGGCTTGAAAGGTTGACGAGTGCCCGCCAGCGTCTCTTGGAAGACGCGCCGCAGACGCGCGCCGACGCCTACATGCGCTGGCTCGACGAGGAGGTCGTGCCCGGCCGCGTCGTCTCGGTCGGGCGCGGCAGCCGCCGCCTCGTCTTCGTCATGGAGCGGCGCGGCGACGGGCTCGCCGGCATCCGCGACAACGGGCGGCGCGTCACGCTCGCGCTCGAACGCGTCGGCCGCGTCTACGAAGAGGTTCACCCGCTCAACCCGAAGTCGGCAGACGCCGCCTTCGAGCAGGTGCAGGTGGGACTCGCCACGCCGCTTCAGGAGCCGCGCCTGCGCGACGCCCGCGCGCCCGCGCAGGAGGCCGTGGACTTAATCAACGACTTGATTGACTCGCTCTCGGCCTCGGGCGGCGACCGCGCCCGATGCGAGGAAGCCCTCTGGGCCGTGATGGAAGAGGCCGAGACGATAGAGCGCATGGAGCGCCGGATGGAGGCCGTGCGCGGCGAGTCTTGGCAGCCCTTCGAGCGCCGCGCGCGCGTCCTTCATCACTTCGGCTACCTCGACTTCTTCGCCGAGCGCGTCACGGAGCCCGGCCGCTGGCTCGCCGACCTCCGCCTCGACCGCCCGCTGCTCGTCGGCGAAGCCCTGGGGCGCGACCTCTTCTCCTCGCTCGACGCTCCGCGCGCCGCCGGCCTGATGGCCGCACTCGCCGCCGACGCCGAGCGCGACTACGGCGAGCTTGAGCTTGACGACGCGCTCATCACCGCGCTCGCCAAGTTCGACCGCATCGCCTACGACGTGGCGAGCGTGGAATGGCAGCAGGAGATAGAGCCGGCGCCCGAGATAAACTTCTCGGCCGCGGCGACGGCCGCCCGCTGGGCCGCCGGCCTCGACTGGCCCACCCTCGTCCGCCAGACCCGCGCCGAAGAGGGCGACCTCTTCCGCATGCTCTCCCGCACGGGCGAATCGCTCCTCCAAATCGCCAACCTACAGGACTCGCACCCCGAGGCCGCCCGCATCGCCTCGGCCGCCGCCTCGGCCGTCCTGCGCGAGCCCGTCCGCTCGGAGGCCGCCGTCTGAGCGCGTTTGTGCGCCGCGCCCTTTAACCTTCGTCCTAGCGCCTACTCCTTCCGGAGATGACGTAGCCGACGCTGACGGTGCCGCGCGCGTAGGGCTCGCGGCCGACGCGAAACTCCGGCGCCACGAAGAGGCGGTCGGTGAGGAAGAGCTTGACGCCCGCGCCGACGCCCACCGTCCAGGTCGTACTCGAAGTCTCGACGGTGAAGGGGATGCCCGTCGTGAAGTCGCTGCCGGAGAAGCGGCCCTTGTGGTGCTCGACCCCGACGCCGCCGATGACGTAGGGGACGGCCCTGCGCGTCGGCTCGACGAGGTCGTAGGCGACGCTCGGCGTAAAGAAGTAGTCCTGGTCGTTCGCCGTGTTGCGCATGTACATGAACTCCGGCTCGACGCTCCAACGCTCCGAGAGGTAGATGCGCGCCGCGACGCCGACGGCCGCGTGCGCGAGTGCGTCGTTGTCTTCGAGCGCGAAGGCCGCGCCGCCGGCCGTCACCTTCACCTCGACCTTAGGAGGGGTCAGCCCCGCCGCCTGCCCCTGCGCCCGCGCGTGCGCGAGGCAGAGGAGCACGAGCGCGGCCGCCGCAGAGGCCCGCAGGCCGTTCTTTTTTCTCATCGAAATTTCACCCCAAGCTTTTCAGGATTCCGGGCAGACTGCGCGCGGCGTGGGGGCAACCAGCGTGCCCGCGCGCGGGCACCGTAAAACGTGGCCGCGGCGCCGGCGGGCTTGGCGGGCGTTTGCTCCATGTGAAACGAAACGGCTCCACGTGCGCCGGCCTCTTTGCCCTTTGCCTGGTCGAAACCTTAAGATGTGAGGCGCGGAACGCAGGACGGCCGCCGGCCGTATGGTTTGTGTAAGGAGGCTGGAAATAACTGATGGCTGACACAAACGACCCGCGGTACAACACCGGCAACCCCGTCTGCGACGCGTTCCGCTTTTTGTGCGACGCGTCCTTCGCGGTGCTTCCGCGCGACGCGGCGCAGAAGCTCGGCGAGTTCGAGAAGAACTTCTGGGGCGGCGTGCGCTGGTTCGCCGAGAAGAACATCGGCTGGATTGACGAGAGCCTGCTGGCGGCCGACCGCCTGCGCGCCGAATGGAACGCCCGGCGCTACGCCGAGGCGACGACACCGCCCCCGCCGCCGGGGCCGGAGACGATTTGAGGACTATTGATGCAAGTCTTGTTGGCCGAGGAATACGGGTTCTGTTTCGGCGTCGAGCGCGCCGTCGAGATGGTGGAGGGGGCTCTCTCCGAGGGCGCGACCGTGCGCACGCTCGGGCCGCTCATCCACAACACGCAGGAGATACACCGCCTCGAAGGCGAGGGCGTCAGGACCATAGGCGCGCCGGCCGAGGTGACGGAGGGCGAGACGGCCGTCATCCGCGCCCACGGCGTCACGCCCGAGGTCCAGAGGGAGCTTGAGTCGCGGGCCGAGCGCGTCATCGACGCCACCTGCCCCTTCGTCACCAAGGTCCAGAAGCTCGCCGAGCGCGCCGCCGCCCAGGGGCGCGACGTGGTTGTGGTCGGCAGCCCCGACCACCCGGAGATGATAGGCGTCCGAGGCTACGCGCCCGACCGCGCCTACGTCGTCCGCGACGCCAGCGAGGTCGAATCGCTCCCGCCCCTGCACGCGCCGCTCGTCGTCTCGCAGACGACGCTTAAACTTTCGACCTTCCTCGAAGCCGCCGAGGCCGTCCGCGCCAAGGCCGACAGCGAGCCGCAGGTCGTCAACACCATCTGCTCGGCGACGCGCGACCGGCAGGACGCGGCGCGCGCGCTGGCCGGCCACGTGGACGCCTTCTACGTCATCGGCGGCAAGCACTCCTCGAACAGCCTCAAACTGCTCTCTGTCTGCAAGGAGCAATGCGAGCGCAGCTTCCTCATCGAGACGCAGGACGAGATCAACCCCGAAGACCTCAAGGGCGCCGAGCGCGTCGGCGTCACGGCCGGCGCCTCCACGCCCAACTGGCTCATCGAACAGGTCGTCTCTCGTCTTAAGGAAATAGGCGGCCGCTAAGCCGGAAGCAGAAAAGCGAAAGGCGCGTGAGAAGAAGGCTTCTTCTCATGCGCCTTTCGCCTTTCTACTTTTGACTCCTTCAGAGGTCGTCTTCGTCGGCGTCGTCCACTTGTTCGAGGGCGTGGACGATGAGGCGGGCCTCTTCGGACTCGTACTCGTCGGCCTGGCCTTCGAGGGCGACGCGGGCCGTCTCGGCGTCAACGGGGTCGCCGAGCAGCGAGACGAGCGCGCCGGTCGGCTGTTGCAGCAGCGCCTCCTGCGCCAAGGCCCGCACGTCGGCGCGCGGGTAGCGCGTCAGCTCGCACATCTCGGAAGGGCTCAGGCGCGCTGAGACGGCGTCGGCGAGGGCGTCCACGCGCTTGTAGTCACGGACCCTCAAAGCTCTTTCGAGGAGTTGGCCGAAGACCTCGGCCGAGCGCGCCTCGCGGTGGAGGACGGCGGCGCAGGTGTCGGCGACGCGCTGTAGCTCGCGCGCCGAGTCGGCGTCGAGGCGCGGCGTGCCCGTCTCGGTCGCCCGCTCGTCGAGCGCGGCCAGCAGCCGGCTCAACTCCCACTCGGAGCGCGCGTCGTAGGCCGCGTCGGTGCGGGCCTGCCCCGCGCCCGTCTGTGCCGCCGCGGTCTGCGCCGCAAGGAGCGCGCGCTCGACGAGGCCCCGCGTCGCCGGCCTCAAGCCCTGCCACACGCTCGCCACGCGTGCCCCGAAGTCTTCAATCGTCATGCCTTAAAAACTCTTTCCGTGAGGGTCGGCCCCGCGGGGCCGCACGCCGGGTAATATAACAAAACAGTCGTCAGTAGTCAGTTCTCAGCCATCAGTTTTTTTAACCGATGACTGAAGACTGATAACTGACGACTGCTTGCTAGTTGTGGTCTATGATTTCGGTGATGGCGGAGAAGGGGATTTTGACGATCTCGCCGTCGCCGCGCTGAATCTTGACGCTCGGGCGGGTGAGCGCCTGCGTCTGCTTTAGGCTGTGGACGACGCCGCGGACGCGGATGCCCGTCTCGGTCACGATCTCGACGTTGTCCTTCCCGTAGAGCGGCTGCAAGGCGGCCAGTGCTTTGGTGACTTCCACCGGGGTTCCTCCGTTACTAAAGGGTGAGCCGTGGGCTCAACGCTCCGACGAGCACGGGCCGTGCCACGCGCGCCGAGAGGCTTGCGTCGGAGGCCGTGCGGGGCGACAATGTCGCACGCGAGTTAGATTTAACTCCGAGCCGCGAGTCTACGGCCCGGCGCCCCCGGATGCAACCGCAACGCTCCAGGAGGCGTATACTCCTAGCACACGCCGCCCGCCGACGAGACGGCAGACCTGACGGAATTAAAAGCCATGCAGACAGAAAGCAGAGAGGCCGGGACGCGAGGAGAGGGCAACACGGCCTGCCCGAGCTGCGGCGCCGCGCTCGTCGCGGGGATGCGCTTCTGCCGCATGTGCGGCTACCGGCTGGGCGAAGGCGTCGAGGAGTACGCCGCCACGCAGCTCTTCGACCGTCCGCCCGCCACCGCCCCGCAGCAGCCGCCCGCCACCGACCAGTTCACCCCGCGCGCCGCCGCATGGGGCGCGCAGCCCATCCAGCCCCTCGCGCCCTTCCAGCCCGCCGCGCCGTTACAGGCGCCGGGCGCCGCCGGCTCGGGCTGGAATCTGTCGGCCGCGTGCTCGACGAAGCGCGCCGGCTGGTGGACGTGGATCATCATCGCGCTCGTCCTGATGACGGCGGCGGGGGTCGGCGCGAAGGTGGTGCGCAACATCAGGGGCGGCGCCGGAGGAGGGGGCGGCAACCCGGTAGTCGTGACTTCGCTCATCGAGGAGGTGGACGGGCTGAGGACGGCGGACGGCGGCGGCGCCTCCATCGTCGGCCTCGCCGGCCCCGACTCGTCGTGGGAGCGCGCCGGGCTCATCGGCGGCGACGTGGTCATCAGCTTCGACGGCAAACAGGTCCGCGACGAGCGGGCGCTGCGCCGCATCATCGCCGAGACGCCGGCCGGCAAGACCGTCCCGGTCGTCTTCATCCGCGACGGCGTGACGCTCAACGGCGAGTTGACGACCGTCCGCAAGGAAGACTGGCGCGAGATGGAGCCCATCAACAGCCGGCCCGGCGGGCGCGGCGTCTTCGGCGTGGACGTGGGCGACCGCGTGCGCGTCCCCGGCACGAACTACTACGGCGTCGAGCTTGACGGCGTGAACCGCAACGGGCCGGCGCACCTCGCCGGACTCAAGGAAGACGACATCATCATCAAGTTCAACGACAAGTTCATCCGCACGCCCGGCGACCTGCGCCTGCGCATCTACGAGGCCGTGCCCGGCAGTACGGCCCACGTCACCCTCATCCGCGACGGCGTGGAGATGATAATCCCCGTCAAGGTCGGCTGGGGCAGGGACGAGTAAGACCGATTGCGGATTGGGGGATTGCGGAATGACGGGAGGCAGGCTGTCCTCCCGTCGTTTTATTTGGTGCCTACGTACTCGCGCAGTCGCGCCTCCATCTCGCGGCGCACGTCCCTGCGGTCTTCTTCGTCCTCGTCGGGCTCGAAGAGCTCGAAGAGGGCGTAGGGCGTGTCGCCGACGAGGCGCAACTCCCAAGCCTCGCGCCCGCCCTGCGAGGGGCGCGAGAACCACATGGCGTCCACGTCCGACTCCTCCGGCCGGACGCCGCCGAGCGACGCGCCCGCAAGCTCCGCGAGCGTCTCGGGCCGCGCCAAGACGCGCACGGGCCGCCAGCCGTGCCTCGTGTAGAGCGCCAAAACCTCCCCGAATTTACTCGCCCGGCTCACGCCCTTTAGCATACAGCAAGCGCGCGGATTTGACCGCGCCCGCCCGGCCGTTGAAAATTGCTTTGACGCGGCCACCGCCCCGACCGGCCCGACGCGTAGACAGCGACGGAAGGACACGACACGCCTTTGACCGCACAGCAGATAAAGGAAGCGCCCCCGCGGCCCCCTTTCTTCGACGCGCTTGAGCGGGCGCTCGCGCGCCGCGGGATAGCACTCGCCGACTTCTGCCCGCAGGGCGACTGCGTGGCCGCGCGCGTGCTCGAAGAGTACGGCGCGATGTTCGTGGCCGAGGGGGTCGAGCTGCCTTCGGTCTGCAT
>DASZEK010000203.1:0-18515 GCA_035941045.1 Pyrinomonadaceae bacterium
GAGATGGTGATGCCGGGCGACAACGTGGCGATGGAGGTGGAGCTCATTACGCCGATCGCGATGGAGAAGGGCTTGCGGTTCGCGATCCGCGAGGGCGGGCGGACGGTGGGCGCCGGGACCATCTCCGACATCATCGAGTAGGCCGCTCAACTGGGATTCTGACGGGTAAGGTGAATTATGCCGCGCGATAACATTGTGTTGCAGTGCACCGAGTGCAAGAGCCGCAACTACGTCACGACCAAGAACAAGAAGACGAAGCCCGAGCGGCTCGAATTCCGCAAGTTCTGCCGTCGTTGCCGCCTGCACAGGGCGCACAAAGAGACGAAGTAAGTGCAGAAGTCGGAGTGCAGCATGCGGAATGAAAGGCTATTAATTCTGCATCCTGCACTCCGCGTTCTGCACTTAAACTTGAAGGGGTATAGTGTCAACGGTTAGCACGTCGGTCTCCAAAACCGAAAGTTCGGGTTCAAATCCTGATACCCCTGTTGGGTTCAGACACGTCGGGGAGGTTGAGTAAGCTCGGTGTCGAGGAGAGAGGACGAACAGATGACTGCGAACGGCCACGACGAGCCGGATGACGACCTGCCGCAGGGCACGCTGGAGCCGGCGACGGCCGGCGGCGCGGCCCCGCGCATGGCGCGCTACGGCGAGGGGCCCGAGGGGCGCCCCGCCCGGCGCGAGCGCGGCTTGCCGGCCGAGGGGCGCGAGGGCGACGGCTTCTTCGGCCGCGCCGGCAAGTTCCTGCGCGACATACGCGCCGAACTCGGCCGCGTGACCTGGCCGGACGCCGCCCAGGTCCGCAACACGACCATCATCACGGTCATCGCCGTCCTCTTCTTCGCCCTCTACCTGTTCGTCATCGACCGCCTCTTCACCTTCGTCATCGACCAGTTCCATAAGCTCGTCGGGGCCTGAGAGAAAGCATTAGCGTCATGCAGCAGTGGTTCATCTTACACACGTACTCGGGGCACGAGAAGAAGGTGCGCGACTCCTTGAAGGCGCGCATCCGCGACACCGACCTCCAGACCGAGATCACGGAAGTGCTGGTGCCGACCGAGACGGTCGTGGAGATGCGCGGCAACAAGCGCGTCGAGTCCTCGCGCATGTTCTACCCCGGCTACGTGCTGGTGCAGATCGAGTGCGACGACCGCGGGCACATCCCCGACGACGTGTTCCACCTCATCAAGTCCACGCCGAAGGTGACGGGCTTCGTCGGCGGCCAGACGCCGACTCCGCTGACGCCGGACGAGGTCAACCAGATCGTCCACAACGTGACGGAGGCGGCCGAGAAGCCGAAGCCGAAGTTCACCTACACGCAGGGCGAGACGGTGCGCATCAAGTCCGGCCCGTTCGCCTCCTTCACGGGCAAGGTCGAGGAGGTCAACGCCGACAAGTCGACGCTCAAGGTGGTCGTCACCATCTTCGGGCGCTCGACGCCGGTCGAACTCAACTTCCTCGATGTCGAGAAGGTCACGTTCACGGAAGACGAATAATTAAAAGCAATGGCTAAGAAAATCACGGGTTATATTAAGTTGCAGGTGCCGGCCGGCAAGGCCAACCCGGCGCCCCCCATCGGGCCGGCCCTCGGCCAGCACGGCGTCAACATCATGGAGTTCTGCAAGGCGTTCAACGCCAAGACGGCGCAGATGGACCCGGACCTCAAAATCCCGGTCGTCATCACCGTCTTCGCCGACCGCTCCTTCACCTTCGAGACCAAGACGCCGCCCGCGGCCGACCTCTTGAAGAAGGCCGCCGGCGTCCCCAAGGGCTCCGGCAAGCCGAACCGCGAGAAGGTCGGCTCCATCTCCCGCGACAAGATCGAGGAGATCGCCCGCCTCAAGATGCCCGACCTCAACACCACCAACGTCGAGTCGGCCATCAAGACCATCGAGGGCACGGCGCGCAACATGGGGCTCAACATCGAATAGTCGTCGGTTAACTGACGACCGACCTGAGAGGGAGAAGCGCTACCCGCTTCGTTCGCACCTCGGAGAAGATTTAAATGCCGAAGCAGGGTAAGAAGTACAGGGCGGCTTTTGAGAAGATAGAGCCGGGCCGGAAGTATACGCTCGACGAGGGTTTGGATAAGGTCAGGGAGATTTCCGCCGTCACGGCCCGCAAGTTCGACGAGACGGTCGAGCTGACCATGTGGCTCGGCGTTGACCCGCGCAAGGCCGACCAGCTCGTGCGCGGCACGGTCGTCCTGCCGCACGGCCTGGGCAAGTCGAAGCGCGTGCTCGTCATCACGCAGGGCGAGAAGATGCGCGAGGCCGAGGAGGCCGGCGCGGACTTCGTCGGCGGCGAAGACGTGGTGGACCGCATCAAGGGCGGCTGGCTCGACTTCGACGCCGTCATCGCCACGCCCGACATGATGCGCTTCGTCGGACAGCTCGGCAAAATCCTCGGCCCCCGCGGCCTGATGCCGAACCCGAAGACGGGCACCGTCACGCCCGACGTGACGACGGCCGTCCGCGAGACGAAGGCCGGCAAGGTCGAGTACCGCGTGGACAAGACCGGCGTCATCCACGTCGGCATCGGCAAAGTCTCCTTCGAGCCCGACAAGCTGCGCGAGAACGCGCAGACCTTGCTCGACGCCGTCGTCAAGGCCAAGCCCTCGACGGCCAAGGGCAAGTACGTCAAGAAGGTGAACCTGGCCTCGACGATGAGTCCGGGCGTGCTGCTGGACGAGACGGTGTACGCCCGGTAACGAGGGGCAAGGGGAGAAGAGATGAAGACCAGAGAGCAGAAGCAGCAAGACCTCGAAGCCCTCACGCAGCAGTTCCAGGCGGCGACCGCCGGGATGATCGTCGGCTTCAAGAACATGACGGTGGCGAAGGACCAGGAGCTTCGGCGCCAGCTCCGCGATGCCGGCGCCAGCTACTCCGTCGTCAAGAACACCCTGGCGCGCAAGGCCGCCGAGGGCACGCCCTTCGAGCAGGCCACCGAGCACTTCAAGGGCGTCACGGCACTCGCCCTCGCCGACGGCGACCCCGTCAACCTGTCGAAGGCGATCTCGAAGTTCGCCAAAGACAACCCGGAAGTCTTTTCGTTCAAGGCCGGCGTCGTGCAGGGTCGCGTCATCGCGCTCGGCGACGTGGAGGCCCTCGCCACGCTGCCGCCCAAGGAGGTCCTGATCTCGAAGGTCATGTTCCTCATCAACGCGCAGGCGCAGCGTCTCGCCACGGTCGTCTCGGCCGTGCCGCGCAACCTCGCCGTCGTCATCCGACAGGCCGGCGAGCAGAAGGGCGCGTAAAAGTTTGACGGGTCGCGGGCGGCCCGCGACCCCGAAGTTGAAATGTCAGCCGGACGCGGTAAAACGGGCGGGACGATTTTGTCAGGTCGTCCGCCTCGGACGCCGGCCCGACCCGCGATGCAACGGGAGAGGCGGGTGCCCCGTGGGTTCTCCTGCTGCGAATCATAGACACGGACAGCAACACTAGAACCCTTTGAGGAGGATGAGAGGTAATCATGGCACTTTCGAATCAGGAAATCGTTGACGCGCTGAAGGAGAAGTCGCTCCTGGAGGCCGCGGAGCTTGTGAGGATGATCGAGGAGGCGTTCGGCGTCTCGGCGGCCGCGGCGGCCGTGGCGGCCGCGCCCGCGGCGGGCGGCGGCGCGGAGGCCGCGGCCCCGGTCGAGGAGAAGACCGAGTTCGACGTGATCCTTCAGGCCGCGGGCGGCAACAAGATCAACGTCATCAAGGTCGTCCGCGAGATCACGGCCCTCGGCTTGAAGGAGGCCAAGGACCTCGTCGAGAGCGCGCCCAAGGCCGTCAAGGAGGGCGTCTCGAAGGAAGAGGCCGAAGCCATCCGGACCAAGCTGGCCGACGCCGGCGCGACCGTCGAAGTGAAGTAAATAAGGTGTTGGGCGCCGGGTGTTGGCTGCTGGTGGGACGAATCCCGCATCTAACACCCGGCACCAAAACCGTTTCTTGACAGTTGGCCGCCTCGGCGGCTAAGGTAAGGGAGTAGTGAGGGGCTGTCGCAACTCCCAACAAATTTGACGAAGCGTTTCCGCTTTCAGCTTACGAAGCGGTCAGAGACAGGTGCGCTCTGGCCGCGCTTTGGCGTCTCTAAAACTCGTTAACGGCAAACGGGGACTCGCGAATCGAACCTTACCCTTTCGCGGCTCCCGATAGACGGCTTAATTTAAGGGATTAAATGATGTCTGCAAACCCGGTTCAGAATCCGCTCCAGGCGGGCGCCGCCGGCTCGGGCCGCCGCACGAGCCAGCCGCCCACGCGCCACGACTTCTCGAAAATCAAGACGGCCGTCCGCATCCCGAACCTGATCGAGATTCAGCGCGACTCCTACAACCGCTTCCTCCAGATGGACCTCTTGCCGGAGGAGCGCGAGCCGGCCGGCCTCCAGGCCGTCTTCCGCTCGGTCTTCCCCATCGCGGACTTCCGCGGGACGGCCGAGCTGGACTTCGTCGAGTACCACATCGGCAACTGGCAGTGTAAGTGCGGCCGACTCGAAGGCTTGCGCTACCTGCGCGCCAACTGCAAGTCGTGCGGCTCGCTCGTCAAGGTTGACCCGCTCGTCCCCGGCGAGACGCTGTGCCACAACTGCGGCACCTTCAACGCCGTCCGTCCGACGCTCTGCGACAACTGCGGCGAGCCCGTCGGCCTCAAGCACAAGCACGACCAGCAGGAGTGCCAGGAGCGCGGCATGACCTACTCGGTGCCGCTCAAGGTCAAAATCCGCCTCACCGTCTTCGACAAGGACCCGGAGACCGAGACCAAGTCCATCCGCGACATCAAGGAGGAGGAGGTCTTCTTCGGCGAAATCCCCTTGATGACGGACAACGGCACCTTCATCATCAACGGCACGGAGCGCGTCATCGTCTCGCAGCTCCACCGCTCGCCCGGCGTCTTCTTCGAGAAGTCGCCCGTCTATCTGGCGAAGGTCATCCCGTACCGCGGCTCGTGGGTCGAGTTCGAGTACGACCAGAAGAACCTGCTCTACGTCCGCATCGACCGTAAGCGCAAGTTCCTCGCCAGCATCTTCCTGCGGGCGCTGGGCATCTGGCTCAACGAGGGGTTCAACACCAAGGGCTTCGCCACCGACTCGCAGCTCGAAGAGGCCGTCAAGAACGCCGGCTTCTCCGACGAGGACATCCTCCGCGCCTTCTACATCGGCGACGAGGTCCGCGCCGAAGAAGGGCGCCTCTTCGTCAAAGTCCGCGAGGAAGGCCCCACGAACCTCGTCGGCATGAAGAGCGACCACGACCTGAAGGCCCGCGGCTCGGCCGAGCCCATCGTCAAGGCCGGCAAGAAGGTGACGGCCTCGGCCCTGCGCGACCTGCGCAAAGGCCACGTCGCCGAAGTCGAGGTTGACTCGCAGCAGTTCGACGGCGCCTACGCCTTGGGCGACGTGGTCAACACCGAGACGGGCGAAGTCGTCGTCGAGGCCAACAACGAGATCACGCCCGCCAAGCTTCAGGAAATCATCGAGGCCGGCGTCGCCTCCTTCCACGTCTTCTTCCCCGAGCGCGACGACCTCGGCGGCGTGCTCGCGCAGACCTTGAAGAAGGACGTGATCACGAAGCCGGTGGACGCGCTGCTTGAGATTTACCGCAAGATGCGCCCCGGCGACCCGCCGACCGTGCAGACGGCCTTCCGGCTCTTCGAGGGGATGTTCTTCGACGACCGCAAGTTCGACCTCTCGCGCGTCGGCCGCCTGAAGTTCAACATCAAGATGGGCCGCCCTGAGCGCGAGCGCATCGACGACCCGTTGCTGTCGGCGCCGGACTTCGTGCAGGTCATCTCGTACCTGCTGAAGATGCGCCGCAACCCCGTCGAGTTCCTTGCCGACGACATCGACCACCTCGGCAACCGCCGCGTCCGCGCCGTCGGCGAGCTGTTGGAGAATCAGTTCCGCATCGGCCTCGTCCGCATGGAGAGGGCGATTAAGGAGAAGATGTCGATCCAGCAGGAGATGCAGACGACGATGCCGCGCGACCTCATCAACGCCAAGCCGGTGACGGCCGCGGTGCGTGAGTTCTTCGGGTCGAGCCAGCTCTCGCAGTTCATGGACCAGACGAACCCGCTCTCCGAAATCACGCACAAGCGGAGGCTGTCGGCCCTCGGGCCGGGCGGCTTGTCGCGCGAGCGCGCCGGCTTCGAGGTCCGCGACGTGCACCCGACGCACTACGGCCGCATCTGCCCGATTGAGACGCCCGAGGGGCCGAACATCGGCCTCATCTCGTCGCTGTCGTGCTTCGCGCGCATCAACGAGTTCGGCTTCATCGAGTCGCCGTACCGCAAGGTGCAGGACGGCCGCGTCATCGAGTTCGTCCGCGTCATCAACGGCGGCGACACCAAGCACAAGCCGGGCGACCACGTCTCCGAAGACGAGATCGCGAAGTCCAACAAGAAGGTCGGCGCCGACGGCCGCAAGGCCGAGTACGAGCCCTACCCGTTCTACCTGACGGCGTGGGAGGAAGATAAGTACGTCATCGGCCAGGCCAACATCGAGCTGGACGAAGAAGGCAACATCATCAACGAGCGCAACGCCGCCCGGAAGGCCGGCGAGTTCATCGGCGCCATGCGCCCCGAAATCGAGTACGTGGACGTGTCGCCCAAACAGCTCGTCTCGGTCGCGGCCTCGCTCATCCCGTTCCTTGAGAACGACGACGCGAACCGCGCGCTGATGGGCTCGAACATGCAGCGCCAGTCGGTGCCGCTGCTGCGCGCCGAGGCCCCCTACATCGGAACCGGCATGGAGCAGGTGACGGCGAGGGATTCCGGCGCCGTCGTCGCCGCCCGCCGCGACGGCGTCGTGGACTACGTCGATTCGGAGCGCATCATCGTCCGCGCCGACCACAACGTTGACGGCACCATCTCGCGCGAGGTGACGGCCGACATCTACACGCTGACGAAGTTCAAGCGCTCGAACCAGAACACCTGCATCAACCAGCGCCCGATTGTGCAGATCGGCGAGCGCGTCTCGAAGGCGCAGGTCATCGCCGACGGCCCCTGCACGGACCGCGGCGAGCTGGCCCTCGGCCGCAACGTCCTCGTCGCCTTCATGCCGTGGCGCGGCTACAACTTCGAGGACGCCATCCTCGTCTCCGAGCGGCTGGTGAAGGACGACTACTACACGTCCATCCACATCGAGGAGCTTGAGATCGAGGCCCGCGACACGAAGCTCGGCCCCGAGGAGATCACGCGCGACATCCCGAACGTCGGCGAGAACATGCTCCGCGACCTCGACGACAGTGGGATCATCCGCATCGGCGCGCAGGTCAAGCCCGGCTCCATCCTCGTCGGCAAGGTCACGCCGAAGGGCGAGACGCAGTTGACGGCGGAGGAGAAGCTGCTGCGCGCCATCTTCGGCGAGAAGGCCGGCGACGTGAAAGACGCGTCGCTCGTCTGCCCGCCGGGCATCGACGGCACGGTGGTCGAGGTGCAGGTCTTCACGCGCAAGGGGCAGGAGCGCGACTCGCGCTCGCTCGCCATCGAGTCGGAGGAGGAGAGCCGCCTCCGCCGCGACCTCGAAGACGAAATCCGCATCCTGCGCGAGCAGCGCGACCAGCGCGTCTTCGAGCTGTTCGAGGGCCGCAAGCTCTCGGCCGACCTGACGGTCGAGCGCGAGGTGCGCATCCCCAAGAACGAAACCATCACGCGCGAGATGCTCGCAGGCATCGAGCCCAAGGCGCTCCGCAAGGCCCAGCTCGCGGGCGCGCGCGCCTCCGACATTCTGGCCGAGGCGCGCGACTTCGAGGACCGCACCGAGCGCCAGATTCGCATCCTGACCGACATCTACGAGGAGAAGATCGCCAAGCTGCGTCAGGGCGACGAGCTCGCCCCCGGCGTTATCAAGATGGTGAAGGTCTTCATCGCCATGAAGCGCAAGCTGTCGGTCGGCGACAAGATGGCGGGCCGCCACGGCAACAAGGGCGTCATCGCCCGCATCCTCCCCGAAGAGGACATGCCCTACCTGCCCGACGGCACTCCGGTTGACATCGTGCTCAACCCGCTCGGCGTGCCCTCGCGCATGAACGTCGGCCAAATCCTGGAGACGCACTTGGGCTGGGCCGCGCGCGTCCTCGGCGTTCACTTCGCGACGCCGGTCTTCGACGGCGCGACCGAGCCCGAAATCAAGGACATGATTCGCCGCGCCAACACGACCCTGCGCGACCAGGGCCTCCCCGAGATCGTCAGCGAGAGCGGCAAGACCATCCTCTACGACGGACTCTCGGGCGAGCCGTTCGAGCAGCGGGTGACGGTCGGCTACATCTACATGCTCAAGCTCTCGCACCTGGTGGACGACAAGATTCACGCGCGCTCCATCGGGCCGTACTCGCTGATCACGCAGCAGCCCCTCGGCGGCAAGGCCCAGTTCGGCGGCCAGCGCTTCGGCGAGATGGAGGTCTGGGCGCTCGAAGCCTACGGCGCGGCGCACATCCTTCAGGAGCTTCTCACCGCGAAGTCGGACGACGTGGCGGGCCGCTCGAAGATTTACGAGGCCATCGTCAAGGGCGAGGCCGACTTCAACCCCGGCGTGCCCGAGTCCTTCAACGTCCTGGTGCGCGAGCTTCAGTCGCTCTGCCTCGACGTGGAGTTGATTGACAAGAACGCGGCCGCCGCCGAGACGGACGGCGACGGCACGGGCAGGCCCGTCGTCCCCACGGCCGGACCCGTGGAGTAGTAAGAAGGGTGTCGGGCGTCTGGCGTCTGGTTTTGGGAACGACTAAAACCGGCGCCCGGCGCCTAACACCCAGCCCCTTTTATTGTCAGTGGCTTTTTGCTTACGGAGATAAATACCGTGTTTCGATTCCAGCAAGAGAAGACGCAGCTCGCGCCCGACTTCGAGGCCATTCGCATCAGCCTGGCGTCGCCGGAGAAAATCAGACACTGGTCGCACGGCGAGGTGACGAAGCCGGAGACCATCAACTACCGCACGTTCAAGCCCGAGCGCGACGGCCTCTTCTGCGCGCGCATCTTCGGCCCCGTCACCGACTGGGAGTGCCTCTGCGGCAAGTACAAGAGGATGAAGCACCGCGGGGTGGTGTGCGACAAGTGCGGCGTCGAGGTGACGCAGGCCAAGGTCCGCCGCGAGCGCCTCGGCCACATCGAGCTTGCCTCTCCCTGCTCGCACGTCTGGTTCTTCAAGGGCCTGCCCAGCCGCATCGGCCACCTGCTCGACATCCCCCTGAGGGAGCTTGAGAAGGTCCTCTACTTCGAGTCCTACATCGTCATCGACCCCGGCGACGCCCCCGTCAAGGAGCGCGAGCTTCTGACGGACGAGCGTTACCGCGAGCTGACGCGCGATTTCCCCGGCCTCTTCGTCGCCAAGATGGGCGCCGAGGCCATCAAGGAGCTGCTCGGCATGGTCAACGTCGAGGAGCTTTCGACCGAGCTTCGGGCGCGCATGAAGGAGGAGACTTCGCAGCAGAAGAAGCTGAAGTTCTCCAAGCGCCTCAAGGTCGTCACCTCGTTCCTCAAGTCCGGCAACCGCCCCGACTGGATGATTCTCGACGTGATCCCGGTCATCCCGCCCGAGCTTCGGCCGCTGGTGCCGCTCGACGGCGGGCGCTTCGCCACGTCGGATTTGAACGACCTCTACCGCCGCGTCATCAACCGCAACAACCGCCTCAAGAAGCTGATGGAGCTTCGCGCGCCCGAGGTCATCGTGCGCAACGAGAAGCGCATGCTTCAGGAGGCCGTTGACGCGCTGTTCGACAACGGCCGCCGCGGTCGCGTCCTGCGCGGCGTCAACAACCGCCCGCTCAAGTCGCTCTCCGACACCCTGAAGGGCAAGCAGGGCCGCTTCCGCCAGAACCTCCTCGGCAAGCGCGTGGACTACTCCGGCCGCTCGGTCATCGTCGTCGGGCCGGAGCTGAAGCTCCACCAGTGCGGCCTGCCGAAGAAGATGGCGCTTGAGCTGTTCAAGCCCTTCATCTACAACCAGCTCGAAAAGCAGGGCTACGCCGCCACCATCAAGCAGGCGCGCGAGATGGTTGACCGCCAGGAGCCCGTCGTCTGGGACATCCTCGAAGAAGTCATCCGCGAGCACCCCGTCTTGCTGAACCGCGCGCCCACGCTCCACCGCCTCGGCATCCAGGCGTTCGAGCCGGTGCTCGTCGAAGGCAAGGCCATCAAGATTCACCCGCTCGTCTGCACGGCCTTCAACGCCGACTTCGACGGCGACCAGATGGCCGTCCACATCCCCTTGAGCCCCGAGGCGCAGATCGAGGCCGCGGTGCTGATGTTGGCTTCCAACAACATCCTCAGCCCCGCGAACGGCCAGCCCATCGCCGTCCCTTCGCAGGACATCGTCCTCGGCTGCTACTACCTGACGAAAGACAAGCCCGGCGCCAAGGGCGAGGGCCGCGTCTTCTCTTCGACGGACGAGGTGCTGCTCGCCTTGGACGCCAAGGAGGTCGAGACGCAGACGCCGATTAAGCTCCGCGTCACGGGCAGCCTCATTGATTTGACGCAGGAGCACGACACGCAGGACGTGATGCGCGGCGCCGTGCAGGATAACGTCCGCCGCGTCATCAACACCACGGTCGGCCGCGTCATCTTCAACGACCAGGTCGCGAAGGGCCTGCCCTTCATCAACGGCACCTTGAAGAAGAAGGGCCTTCAGTCGCTCGTCAACTACTGCCACCTCCGGCTCGGCCACGAGATGACGGTCAAGATGCTCGACGACCTGAAGAACCTCGGCTTCCTCTACGCCACGCGCGCCGGCATCTCCATCGGCATCGACGACCTCGTCACGCCGGAGGCCAAGAAGACGCTCGTCGCGCAGGCCGAGCGCGACGTTATCGAAGTCGAGAAGCAGTACCGCGACGGCGTCATCACCAACGGCGAACGCTACAACAAGGTCATCGCCATCTGGAGTGAAGTGACCGACCGCGTCGCCAAGGAGATGTTCCGGGCGATGGATGAGAAGGAGAAGACGGCCAAGCAGTCGAACCCGATTCTCATCATGTCCGACTCGGGCGCCCGCGGCACCGCGCAGCAGATTCGCCAGCTCGCCGGCATGCGCGGCCTGATGGCGAAGCCCTCGGGCGAAATCATCGAGACGCCGATTCGTTCAAACTTCCGCGAAGGCTTGAACGTCTTGCAGTACTTCATCTCGACGCACGGCGCCCGCAAGGGCCTCGCCGACACGGCCCTGAAGACGGCCGACTCCGGCTACCTGACGCGCCGCCTCGTGGACGTGGCGCAGGATGTCATCATCTCGGAGCCCGACTGCGGCACCTTGAAGGGCATCAGCTCGACGGCCATCGTCGAGGGCGGCGAGGAGATCGAGTCGTTGCGCGACCGCATCGTCGGCCGCACGGCGCTCGAAGACGTGATCGACCCGGTCGAGGGCCGCGTCATCGTCGCCTCCAACG
The DNA here is from genome assembly GCA_035941045.1 of Pyrinomonadaceae bacterium. Classification (GTDB taxonomy): domain Bacteria; phylum Acidobacteriota; class Blastocatellia; order Pyrinomonadales; family Pyrinomonadaceae; genus QHXN01. Next base: position 11,353 of record DASZEK010000203.1, read on the forward strand.
ACGAGATTAACGAAGACCTCGCGGCCGAGATTCAGCGTTCGGGCGTGCAGCGCGTCCGCATCCGCTCGGTCTTGACCTGCGAGTCGCGCCGCGGCGTCTGCATCAAGTGCTACGGCCGCAACCTCGCCACGGGCGCGCCCGTTGACATCGGCGAGGCCGTCGGCGTCATCGCCGCCCAAAGTATCGGCGAGCCCGGCACGCAGCTCACGATGCGCACGTTCCACATCGGCGGCACCGCGCGCCTGGAGGAGTCCTCCAAGCACGAGGCGCGCATGGACGGCACCATCAAGTACGTTGACCTGAACGTGGTCAAGAACCGCCGCGGCGAGATCATCGCCATGAACCGCAACGGCGCCCTGACCATCATCGACGAGCGCGGGCGCGAGGTGGCCCGCCACCAGATAGTCTACGGCGCCCACATCCACGTCGAGGACGGCGCGCGCGTTCAGGAAGACCAGTCGCTCGCCACCTGGGACCCGTTCACCTTCGCGATTCTCACCGAGGTCGCGGGCACGGTGAAGTATCAGGATTTGAAGGAAGGCGTCACGGTTGACGAAGAGGTGGACGAGGTCACGGGCCAGTCGCGCCTCGTCGTCAAGGACTCGCCCGACGAGAAGCGCCAGCCGCGTCTCGAAATGCGCAGCGCGGGCAACAAGGTCTTGAAGACCTACCAGATGCCGGTGCGCGCCAACCTGATGGTCCACGACGGCGACGTGGTCGAGCCCGGCGACGTGATCGCCAAGATCCCGCGCGAGACCACGAAGACGAAAGACATCACGGGCGGTCTGCCCCGCGTGGTCGAACTGTTCGAGGCGCGCAAGCCGCGCGAGACGGCCGTCATGAGTGAGATCGACGGCACCGTCGCGCTCGGCGCCATCACCAAGGGCAAGCGCCGCCTCATCATCACGGGCGACGACGGCGAGCAGCGCGAGTACGACATCCCGCGCGGCACGCACATCAACGTGCAGGAGGGCGACCGCGTCCGCGCGGGCGAAGCCCTCATGGACGGGCCCTTGAACCCGCACGACATCCTGCGCGTGCTCGGCATGAACCGTTTGCAGGAGTACCTGACGAACGAAATTCAGGAGGTCTACCGCCTCCAGGGCGTCAACATCAACGACAAGCACATCGAGGTCATCGTACGCCAGATGTTGCGCTGGGTCCGCATCTCCGACGTGGGCGACACGGACTTCCTGCTCGACGAGCAGGTGGACCGCTTCCGCTTCGCCGACGAGAACGCGCGCGTCGTCGAGACGGGCGGCGAGCCGGCCAAGGCCGAGCCGCTCCTGCTCGGCATCACGAAGGCGTCGCTCTCGACCGACTCCTTCATCTCGGCGGCCTCCTTCCAGGAGACGACGAGGGTGCTGACGGAGGCGGCCATCTCGGGGCGCGTGGACTACCTGCGCGGCCTCAAGGAGAACGTCATCATGGGTCGGCTTATCCCCGCCGGCACCGGCATGGAGTTCTACCGCAACGTCAAGGTCGAGCGCGACACCTCGCTCGACCGCGAGCGCGAAGAGCCCGTCATGGAAAGCCTCTCCGACATCCTCGGCGGCTTAGAGCCCCCGGCCGTCGTCCCCGCCGCACGCCCCGTCCCCGCCACCGGCGATGACGAAGACGAAGCGGACGACGACTCAGACGCCGACGACGCCGCCGACGACGAGTAGGCTTCACTTCAACTAAAACTGAAAGGACCGGCGTGAGCACACCAGCGCGCCGGTCCTTTTTTAAAGGAGAAAGCTGATGGGTAGACGCCCGGCCTCGCGCGCCGCGGTTTTGGTCGCCGCGCTGTTGCTCGTTCCCGTCTGCGCGGCGGCGGCGCAGGGAGTTCGGAGGGCGAGCCGTCCGAATACCGTCGCGGCGCAGCAGGCGGGGCCGGGGGCGCTGGTCAGTGAGCTTTACAGGGCGCGGGCGAAGGGGCGGGGGCCTTTCTTTCAGACGAAGAGTCGGGCGCTGGTGGATAAGTATTTTGAGAAGAAGCTGGCCGATTTGATTTGGAAGGACGCGGTCGGCTCTGAGGGCGAGGTGGGGGCGCTCGGGGCGGACCCTTTGTACGACACGCAGGACGACAGCGACCTGAAGAATCTTAAGGTGGGCGCGGCGGTCGAAAAGGGTGGCGGGGCGGAGGTGCCCGTCACTTTCTCGAACTTTGGGAAAAGGCGAAGGCTGGTCTTCCTGTTGGTCGGGGCGGCGGGTGCGTGGAAGATTTCCGACATCAGGTATGAGGACGGGAGGACGCTCTCGGAGGCTTATAAGGAGCATTGAGTCGAGATGAAGATTAGCCGAAGGGGATTGATGACGGTCGTGCTGTCGCTCGTCGCCGTCTGCGCGGCCGCGACGGTCGGGGCGGGGCAGACGGGGCGCTCGGGGCGTGTGAGGGAGGTGAAGGTTTACTTCCCGAAGGACGGGGAGTCGTCCGACATGAATCGGAACCCCTTCAACCTGCAACCCGTCGGCCGAAAGGTCCGGGCCGCGTCGCCCGTGCGGCCGACGATTGAGGCGCTTTTGAAGGGGCCGACCGAGGCCGAGGAGCGGGAGGGCTTCCACGCGCTCGACGCGCAGGGCATGGACATCACGACGCTGACCATCCGGGGCGGGACGGCGCACGCAAGCTTCCGCCGCCGCGGCGGGCCTCAGTGGGCCGGCGACCTCGCCCCCGAGACCTTCCGGCAGTCGGTGACGCGCACGCTCCGGCAGTTTCCGGGCGTCCGAAGGACGATAGTTTGCGTGGACGGCCTCTTGAACTTCGGCGGGCTCGGGGAGGAAGTCCCCGACAGGAAGTGTCCTAAATAAAAGACTTAGCCGCCTACTTGGCCTGGGTGCGGAAGATTTTGAGGACTTCGCGCTTGTCGTGCGGCGTCAGGCTTTGGAGGCCGCCCGTGACCTCGAACTTCTGGTTGACCCACTTGCGGACCTTGGCGGCGTCGTAGCCGAGTTCGCCCGCCGCCTGTAGGATTTCCGCGTCCAGGTCGGGCGAGGCGTCTGCGGCTTCCTCGACCGGCTCGGGCGCGGCTTCGGGCGGCGGCGAGGGCTTTTCGGGGCGTTTAGCGGCCGGCGCCGCCCCGCCGCCCGCCTGCCTGCGCGAAGCCTTCTCCATCTCCTCCCGGCTCGCAATCCCGCGCTTGACCTCGAAGCCGAGCAGCGCCAGAGCGCGCCCAACACTACTGGTTTCACAGACTTCCACGTAGGAGCCCTGCTGGACGTGGCCGGAGCTGCGCAGCTCGTAGGCGTGGCCGGTGGCGGCCGGGAGCGTGTCGTCGGCGTCGCGGAAGACCTCGGCTTTGATGAGGATGAAGCCGGTCTCGGCGCTGTGCTCAAGGATGGTCGTCGTAATCCGGCCCTGCGGGAATTTGGCGTAAAATCTCTCGATTCTTTCGTGGACGGTGACGTACTCGTCGAGGTTGAAGCGCATCTAAGACTGGCACCTTTCGGAAACGGTTTTCGGCGCACTGTAGCAGAAAAGGGGCCGCCGAGGGCAGAAAAATATGGCCGCCGCCCGCGTGCGCTTGACAGTCGGGCGGCTCGTCCGTATAGTCTCTCGTTTGGACTGCTAGTCCATTTCCCAATAGTGCAACGCTCGGAAGGTTTTGGCCGGTGTGGAGGCGTTGCCCGGCCGCGCGGTGTGTGCGCGTCCCGTTGACAAATATTGTGGCGTAAACCCCTCCGCCCCGCACGATTTCCAAGGAAAACGGGCGGACCCGACGGTGGGGAGCGATACCGAAAGGCGGATGATTTATACCAGCCGCCTCATCATAAAGATGCGACGCCACAGAAAAGTTTAGGCCCAGGGGAGGCCAGAATCCGCACCACTTAAACCAAAACGTCCCCAAAATTCTGTAGCCATATTCAAGGGCGTGCCGCTCTTGCGCTGACTGCCGGACGAGCCAGTTCCGGTAAGAGGCAGGAAAGGGCAGCCTCTTGCGCCTTGCGGGGCGGGAAACGACGTTCGAGAGGACGATAACAGAAGTGCCGACCATCAATCAGCTTGTTCGCAAAGGCCGCCAGGTCGTCAAGTACAAGACGGCCAGCCCGGCGCTCCAGCAGTCGCCGCAGAAGCGCGGGGTGTGCACGCGCGTTTACACCCAGACGCCCAAGAAGCCGAACTCGGCGCTGCGCAAGGTGGCCCGCGTCCGGCTCACCAACGGCATCGAGGTGACGACCTACATCCCCGGCGTCGGCCACAACTTGCAGGAGCACTCCATCGTGCTCATCCGCGGCGGCCGCGTCAAAGACCTCCCCGGCGTGCGCTACCACGTCATCCGCGGCACGCTGGATTCGGTCGGCGTCAACGACCGCAAGCAGGGGCGCTCGAAGTACGGCGCCAAGCGGCCCAAGGGCGGTGCGGCGGCCCCGGCCAAGGGCGGGAAGAAGTAAGACTGACGACGGTTTAAAAGTATGCCTAGAAGAAGAGTTGCTGACAGACGCGAGGTTTTGCCCGACCCGGTTTACAACAGCCCGCTGGTGACGAAGTTCATCAACGGCCTGATGTGGGGCGGCAAGAAGTCCACGGCCGAGGGCATCTTCTACCGCGCCCTCGAACAGATGGGCGACAAGGCGGGCGAAGACCCCTTGAAGGTCTTCAAGCGCGCCATCGACAACGTGCGGCCGACCGTCGAGGTCAAGTCGCGCCGCGTCGGCGGCTCGACCTACCAGGTGCCCATCGAGGTGCCGCAGGAGCGCCGAGGCAGCCTCGCCATCCGCTGGATTGTCGGCGCGGCCCGCGCCCGCGGCGAGAAGACGATGATTGACCGCCTCGCCGGCGAGATGCTCGACGCCGCCGGCAACCGCGGCAACGCCGTCAAGAAGAAGGACGACACGCACCGCATGGCCGAAGCCAATAAGGCTTTCGCGCATTACAAGTGGTAAGAGTCATCACGGGGTTTAGTCATGGCTAAGCAAGACCTCAGTAAGTTCCGGAACATCGGCATCATGGCGCACATCGATGCCGGCAAGACCACGACCACCGAGCGCGTGCTCTTCTACACGGGCGTCTCGCACAAGATAGGCGAGGTGCACGAGGGCACGGCCACGATGGATTGGATGGAGCAGGAGCAGGAGCGCGGCATCACCATTACCAGCGCCGCCACCACCTGCTTCTGGCGCCGCTCCGGCGTCGAGCACCGCATCAACATCATCGACACGCCCGGCCACGTCGATTTCACGATGGAGGTCGAGCGTTCCTTGCGCGTCCTCGACGGCGCGGTCGCCGTGTTCGACGGCGTCGCGGGCGTCGAGCCGCAGAGTGAGACCGTCTGGCGTCAGGCCGACAAGTACGGCGTCCCGCGCATCTGCTTCATCAACAAGCTCGACCGCGCCGGGGCCTCGTTCGACCGCTCGTTCCAGTCCATCATCGACCGCCTCGGCGCCAACCCCGTCGCCTTGCAGATTCCCATCGGCCTCGAAGACCAGTTCAAGGGCGTCGTGGACCTCATCACGATGAAGGCCCTGGTCTGGAACGACGAGTCGAAGGGCGCCGAGTACCAGACGACCGACATCCCGGCCGACCTCCTCGACCGCGCCAAGGAGATGCGCCACAAGCTCCTCGAAGCCGCCGCCGAGGTTGACGAAGACCTGATGGAGCGCTACCTCGAAGACGAGGGCGAGAGCTTCACCGAGGAGGATATTCGCGCCGCGCTCCGCAAGGGCACCATCCAGATTAAGCTCGTCCCCGTCGTCACCGGCTCCGCCTTCAAGAACAAGGGCGTGCAGACCCTGCTCGACGCGGTCGTGGACTACCTGCCGAGCCCGCTCGACATCCCCGCCATCGAGGGCATCAACCCCCGCACGGGCGACACAGAGCCGCGGCCCGCGGAGGCTTCGGCCCCGTTCTCCGGCCTCGTCTTCAAGATCATGGCCGACAAGCACCTCGGCCAGCTCTCGTTCGTGCGCATCTACTCGGGCACCATCTCGAAGGGCTCTTACGTCTACAACTCCGTGAAGGGGACGAAGGAGCGCGTCGGGCGTCTGATGCGGATGCACGCCAACAACCGCGAGGATATCGAGGATGCGTCGGCCGGCGAGATCATCGCCATCGGCGGCATGAAGCAGGTCACGACCGGCGACACGGTCTGCGACGAGAACAAGCCCGTCATCCTCGAAGCGATGGAGTTCCCGGCGCCCGTCATCCGCGTCGCCGTCGAGCCCAAGACGCGCGCCGACCAGGACAAGCTCGGCACCGCGCTCTCGCGCTTGGCGCAGGAGGACCCCAGCTTCAACGTCTCGACCGACCAGGAAACCGGCCAGACCATCATCGCCGGCATGGGCGAGCTGCACCTCGAAATCATCGTGGACCGCATGAAGCGCGAGTTCGGGGTGGAGGCCAACGTCGGCAAGCCGCAGGTCGCCTACCGCGAGACCATCACGCAGCCGGCCAAGGGCGTCGAGCGTTACAAGCGCCAGACCGGCGGCCGTGGCCAGTACGGCCACGCGGAGTTGGAGCTTGAGCCGGCGCCCGGCGAGGGCTTCGTCTTCGAGAACAACATCACGGGCGGCGTCATCCCGAAGGAGTTCATCAAGCCCATCGAGGAGGGCGTCCGCGACGCCATGGAGCGCGGCTTCCTCGCCGGCTACGAGCTGGTGGACATCCGCGTCAAGCTGGTCTTCGGCTCCTACCACGAGGTGGACTCCGACGAGCGTTCGTTCCACATCGCGGGAAGCTTGGCCTTCCAGGACGGCGTCAAGAAGGCCAAGCCGGTGCTGCTGGAGCCCATCATGCGCGTCGAGGTCGTGACGCCCGAGGAGTACATGGGCTCGGTCAACGGCGACCTGAACCGCCGCCGCGGCCAGATCGAGAAGATGGAGCCCAGGCCGGGCGGCGCGCAGGTCATCACGGCCTACGTCCCGCTCTCGGAGATGTTCGGCTACACGACCGACCTGCGCTCGATGACGCAGGGCCGCGCGACCTCCACCATGCACTTCGAGCGTTACGACCAGGCGCCGCGCAACATCGCCGAAGAGGTCATCGCCAAGGTGCAGGGCGTCGCCAAGTAGATAACGACTAATTAAGAGGAGCGAGAGAGAACAATGGCGAAGGAGAAATTCGACCGGTCGAAGCCGCACGTCAACATCGGCACCATCGGGCACGTCGACCACGGGAAGACGACGCTGACGGCGGCCATCACCAAGGTGCTCGCGAAGCACAACCCGAAGATCACGGTCCGGGC
>DASZEK010000204.1:0-62510 GCA_035941045.1 Pyrinomonadaceae bacterium
AAACGACCTGGGGAAAATGACCAACGCGTCCTACAGGTCCGTGAAACGTCGGTGCCGGTCTTCCAGGCTTAGTATGGGAGAAAGTGGGTCGGCAAGTTAGAAGGGGCACACAAACGGGCCAGTCGTGGACCCTCTAGCGAGTATGGTATCTGTTCAGAGGTAGGGGTGGGAAAGCCGTGAGATAAAGGCTATCCCGGCGTTATCGCCCTGCCACGCCCCTCCCTTAGCCTCCGCGGCCTGTCTCCGTCACGGCTTCTTTCTTCGCCGGGTGCTCGCAGCCATGTTCACTCGCCATCAGCTTTATCAGCTCTACGAGGAAGGGAGGGAGCCGACCGTCCGCCTCATCGAGTCGCTGCTCGACTTCATCGACGAACTCAGGCACGACCCGCGCAACCGCCAGCAGCGCCGGATCACCGACCTCTCGCAGCGGATCAAGAAGCTTCAGGCCAAGCTCCGGCTGGCCGGGCAGAAGCTGGAGAAGCAGCTCTGCCTCAACTACGAACTCCGGCGGCGTATCGCGGAACTGGAGGCGGCCTCCGTCGTCAGGGACTCTCACAACTCAAGTCTGCCGCCGGCTTCGGACCCGCCCGCGGCCAGGGCGGCCAACGCCCTCCGGCGCACCAGGAGCCTGCGACGGCCATCGGGGCGGCTTCCGGGCGCTCAGCCCGGACACCCCGGCCACACCCGCCCGCGCGTCGAGCAGCCCGACCGGGTGGTGACGCACGCCCCGGCCCTGTGCCGCGGCTGTGGGGCATCGCTCTCCGGCGGCTACATCGTCAAGTGCGAGAGCCGGCAGGTCATCGACATCCCACCTGTCAGGCCGTGGGTGGTCGAGCACCGAGCGCTGACCAAGCGGTGCCGGAGCTGCGACGAGGTGACGAAGGGGCGATTCCCTAAGGATGTGAAGGCGGCCGTGCAGTACGGGCTGGGGTTGCGGGCGAGAGCCGTCTACCTGACGAACTACCAGTTGCCGCCCTACAGGCGGGCGGCCGAGGTGCTTCGGGACTTTTTCTCGTGCCCCATCTCGCCGGGCAGTTTACGGCGGATTACCGCGGAATGCTCCGCGGGCGCACTCCTGACCGAGGTCGAGATCAAGGGCCGGCTCAAGCGCTCGGAGGTCATCCACGTGGACGAGACGGGGCTGCGGGTGGAGGGCAAGGGGAGCTTCGTGCACGTGGCGAGTACTGAGAGGCTGACGCATTACGCCTGCGACACGAGGCGCGGCAAGCCGGCGATGGACGAGGTCGGGATCTTGCCGGCCTTCCGGGGGACGAGCGTCCATGACGGCTGGCCGGCTTATGCATACTACCATCAGTGCCGGCACGCGCTGTGCGGTGCGCACCTGCTGCGGGAGCTGACCTACGTCGAGGAGAGCAGCCCGCACCAGAGAGGGCAGTGGGCCGGGCCGTTGGCCGGCTTGCTCGTCGAGATCAAGGAGGCGGTGGAGGGGGCGCGCCGGGCCGGCCGCCCGACCCTAACGGAGCAGGAGCGGGAGGAGTTCTTCGGCCGCTACGACGAGTTGGTCAGGCGCGGGCTGGGGCTGAACCCGGAGCGCCACACCCGGCGGCGAGCTGAGCCGGGGTCGGCGAAAGCGAAGCAGGGGCGTGGCCGCATCCCACAGAGTGAAGCGCGTAAGCTGGTGACGAGGTTAGAGGGGCGTCGCGAGGAGGTACTGCGCTTCATGACGGAGTTCCGGGTACCCTTTGATAACAACCAGGCGGAGCGGGACCTACGGATGGTGAAGCTGCAACAGAAGATCGGCGGATGCTTCAGGAGTGAGGAGGGGGCGCGGGAGTTCTGCCGGCTGCGGGGCGTGATCTCGACGGCTAGAAAACAGGGCGCGGATTCATATACTAAGTGCAACACGCTTCCTCCAAGTGGGGGGAGCCGCGATACTGACTAAGACTTCAACCGCCAAGAAGAGGTCTTAGGCCATGACGTACCGCCAGCTCTCCCCCGAGGAGAGGTATATGCTCGCCGCGCTGAGAAGGCAAGGGCTCACCCAGTCCGAGATCGCGCGCTCCCTCGGCCGCCACCGCTCGACCGTCTGCCGCGAGCTGCGCCGTAACAGCACGAGAGCCGACGGGCGCTACCGCGCCTTCACCGCCCAGGAGCGCACCAACGGCCGCCGCTCGCGCTCGCGCCGTAACAGCCGCTTCACGGCCTCAGACTTCGCGCTGGTGGGCGAGCTACTGTGCCGGCAGTGGAGCCCCGAGCAGGTCGCCGGGTACCTGCGCCGGGCCGGGCGGCTCCTCATCAGTCATGAGAGCATCTACCGCCACGTCTGGCGCGACAAGAAGGACGGCGGGCTGCTTTACACCCACCTGCGCGGCGCCCGGAAGAGGCGCCGGAAGCGCTACGGCGCCTACGACAGCCGCGGCAGACTGGCCGGGAAGCGCCTGATCTCGGAGCGCCCGCCGGAGGCGGAGAGCCGCCGCGAGGTCGGCCACTGGGAGGCCGACACCGTGATGGGTACCGGCTCAAGGGACTGCGTCGTCACGCTCGTCGAGCGCAAGACGGGCCTGGTGCTCGTCGGCAAGCTCTCAGACCGCACGGCCGGATCGCTGAGCCGGCGGATGGTCAGCATGATAAGAGCGCATGAGGGGAGGTTCGAGACGGTGACGGCCGACAACGGCACGGAGTTCCACTGCTGCGAGCGGGTCGAGCGGCTGACGGGCGCGGCCTTCTACTTCGCCCGGCCGTACCACTCCTGGGAGCGGGGCAGCAACGAGAACGCCAACGGGCTCCTCCGGCAGTACCTCCCGAAAGGTATCAGCATGGCGGGGCTCAGTCAGAGGCAATGCAACGCCATCGCATGGAAGCTCAACACGCGGCCCCGCAAGCGGCTCGGCTTCCGGACGCCGCTCGAATGCTACAACGAGTCCTAGTCAGTGTTGCACTTCAAACTTGATGTCAGGTGCGGCCTGTGTCATGGCCGCCTTTGCCCGCGACCCTTAGCCGTTGCGAGCAATAGCTGACTGTCCGGACGCAAGCGGCCAGTAGTATCGCCGGGGCGCCAAAGAGTGAAAAGGCCGGCCAGAATTGATGCCCCTCGGGGAAGACCGGGATCCCGCAGGCGATGCTCCCGCCCTCAAAGGTCTGGGAATAAGTGCCGCCACTACGCAGGAGGAACAGCCCGGTGGGGAACTTCCTCGGCAACGTGGCGGCCGGACTCATCGTCTACACGTGGCGGGAGAAGAAGCCGTCACTGGACATCCAAGTCAAAGAGCAGTTCCTTATCTCGAACTGACGTTGAATAGGTGTGGGAACTGATGTTAAAGCCCGACGCCCGCCAGCTTTTATTAAGGCTTGAGCCACTCAAAGTAGAACGTCCCGCCCCTGAAATCGACTAACTCCTAATTGGCCTCCTCGCCGGCTCGCAGCCTCGGTTTCGGTGCTCCGGGCTTAGGCACCCGCTGAAGAAAATCCGATAACGCCTCCCTCGACAAATGACGCCGGTCCGTCCTGCCGTCACTAGGCCGGCAGAGGTGGCAAAAGCTGTCGCCCTTAGCCATCCGTCACCCGCTAAAACCTGTCCGCGACCGTTCTCCCAATGCCGTTCTGAGGACATCGGCCCCGGTCTTTACCGACTAAAATATGCCCCCGAGAGGGGAACGAAACACGGGTAAAAGAACACGCCAGCAGCGAGAAACAGGCGTCGCCGAACGCGAAAAGTTCGCCCTCCTCGTCGAGCCCAAACATGAGTTTTAATCATCCCCGGCGCCCCTTCGTGATGCCTCTCACGGCCGGCAAAGTGGTGCGTTCCGACTGTCATCTAGATGCCCGACGCGGCGCATAATCTTTTCTACGGATGGCTACACAGGCGGCTGACAGGAACCTCCAAGCGATGACAGCAACCGGCCTGACCCGAGCCGAACCTCGCAACTTCTTACCCACCGACCGGGCCGTTTCCATCCCCCCAAATCTCACCGTTCCCGACCCCGACGGCGACGCGATCCTGCCGAATTTGTGTGCCGGTTTTTGCCCGCGCCGGCCACCGAATCGCCGACCGAAAACGGCTCCTAATTCGACTCCGGACGGTGAAAAATTTTGACCGTCCGGGTGCTCCAATTTACCCCAGATTTCTGACGAAGCCGAACGCAAAACCGAGGGCAAATTTTGACCAAAATTCTGCTGATAAACTGCACACAGCCCTCCCCGCGCGTCCCCAAAGTTCGTATTTCCGACCCGCCCGGAAGGGAAACTCCTAACAACCCTTTGAAGTAATTTTTGTTAGCCGTAGGGCGACGAATCAGCCGCCCTTCACCTACCGATTCTCCGAAATTGACGACGTGAATTTGTGGAAAGAAACGGCGCAACTTCGCAGATTCGACCCGCCCCTTTGGTCGAGAAATTTACCCCGAAGTAATTGAAAATTTTAACCCTCAGCGACCATAATCCGCGCCGAATTTCGGGGCTAAAACGGGCCCTCTGTTGACGATAAATGCGGGGCAGAGTCGGCCTGACAGACTCGTATCTGGCCCCCTCCTATGCCCCCATAATCACGTAATCTCTGACCCTAAAATCAGTGCGCTCCTGACAAATTTTACGCCAATTTTCCCGGCCAAAACACAGCTCCCTCTCGGCAAATTCGCGCTCCCGATTTCGCAATTTTGCGGGTCGCAACAGGGCAAATTTTCGGCTCAAAAATCCGTCCTCGAGCGATCAAAATTTCCATTATTGCGGCCAGATTTTCCCCTCTTAGCGGTCAAAATTTTTTGCTCTTTCTCCCGCCTTCATCAGCTCTGACCACCCGCCCGGATTCAATCTTACTAACATTGAAATTTCAAACTTACTAAGATTGAAGTCTCCCATGGCCCCCGGATCGGCACCGACAGGCACTCGCAACAGGCGACTTTTTACCCATCCGGCTTTGGCCGCAGAAAATTTCCTACCCGCCGAGACCCCTGGCAACTGTCATTTTGAAACCAAACATCTAAGCCAGACGTTAAACATGTACAACAGCGCAGATGCCACGGTGTACTCGAAACTAAAAGAGGTAGCGAGCAGTAATTGCGCATAGCAAAAATTCCCGAACCCGACACCCACCAAATGCTTCGCTCGCTCGTGGGAGAACAAAATGGGACGCCCCGGACGCCGGAAGCTGCCGGAGAAGCAGCGCCGGACAGCAGGTAGCCTTAACGTCAGATTCAACAAACAGGAATGGGCGACGGTCGAGGAGAAGGCCGCCGCGGCGGGGGTGACCCCGACCGAGTGGGCTCGTCTCGCCGCGCTCGGACGCAACCCGCCGCCGCCCCGCGTCGTGCCTGAACTGAACGAAGCGGCATGGCGCGAACTGGCGCGGCTCGCCGCCGCGTTGAACGCCGGCGTCTGGCGGTTTAGGCCCGGCGCGGAAGGCGGACTCAGGGAGTTGTTCGAGGTCGTCAGGCGCGAGCTGCATGGCGTCCGGATGGCGCTTAAGGGGGAGGCAGAATGATCGCCAAGATCGTCTCTGGCTCCAGCTTCGGCGAGACGCTCGACTACCTGCTCAATCCCAAGAAGGAGCAGCAGGAGCGGGTAGAGGAAGACCTCCGGGAGCGCGAGCAGGAGCGTCAGCGGGAGCGCGGGCAGGGGCGGCCCGAAGAGGCCGAGCGCACCCAGCCGGCCGAAGCGAAAACGCGCGACGAGACGGGGCGGCGGGACGACAAAAATCTGGACGCGCCAGGGGGCAGAGAAGGGCGGGGAAAGCAGCCCCGAGCCGAAGGCCCTGAGCATCACTTTGAGCAGCCACGCGACCTCCCCAACGAGTTCGAGCCAGGCCAGCGCCACCGGGTCATCGGCGGCAACGTGAGCGGGAAAACTCCGCGCGAATTAGAGCGTGAGTTCGGCCTCGCTGAAGAGTTGCGACCGGGCCTTAAAAAGCCGGTTCACCACGTCTCCATCAGCGCCGCCGAGAGCGACCGCCTGACCGTCCAACAGTGGCAGGAAATTGCCGACACCTACGTCGAGAAAATGGGGTTCAAAAACTCCCCACACCTCGTCGTCCAGCACAGGTGGTCGAAGAAGGACCACATACACATTATGGCCTCGCGGGTGGACTTCGACGGGCAGGTCGTCAGCGAGTGGGAGAGCAAGCAGCGCGCCGAAAAAGTCATGCGCGAGGTCGAGATTCAGTACGGCCTGGAGCGGGTGCAACCGAGCCGGGAAGTGCTGCGCGCCGCCCCCAAACGGGGCGAGTACGAGAAGGCGCTGCGCACGGGCGAGCCGAGCGCCAAGATGCAGCTCCAAGACCTCGTGGATCGCGCACTAACGGGGGAGCCGACGGCGACGCAGTTTCTCAGAAGACTGGAGGCCGCACAGGTCGAAGTCATCCCATACATAAAAGGCACCGGGCAGGTGAGCGGTATCTGCTTCCGTCTGGACGGCGAGATGATGAAGGGGAGCGACCTGGGGCGCGGCTACTCATGGGGTGGGCTTCAGAAAAGGGGATTGAGCTATGAGCATGGAAGAGATTTCGAGGCAATTAACCGAGCGAAAGAACGGGCAGAGGAGCGCGGCAATGGACGCGCAGATCGCGGGCGAGAAGCAGGCCCCGAACGCCATCCCGGCGACGGGCGAGCCACCACCTCCGGGGGCGAATCCGGAGCTACTGGCGCTGCTGAACATGAACATTACGAGGCTGGACGAGCTGAGCGGGCGGATAGCCGAGGTCGAGCGCCACATCGCCAGCCAGAGGCCGGACGCGGAGAGGTTCGCGCACGAGATCGGGCCAATCGTGCTGGCGACCAGGGGCCTGCGCGACGAGATTTCCGGGCACAAGGACGAGATGAAAAAGGGGCTGGATTCCCACCACAGGGAGGTGGCCGCGACCCTGAAGCAGGTCGAGGCCCAGATCGGCCAGCACCGGCAGAACATCCAGAACGACATCGGCCAGTGCAACGCGCTGATCACGGCGTCGAGCCAGATGCTCAAAGAGGGCAAGAGTCTCTTACAGCAGAGCATGACGGTCTACACCAAGTCGACGCAGAGCATCGCGGACGTGGGGCTGAAGGCAGGCAAGCACGTCGAGACGACGGCGCAGAACGCCGGCCGGGTGCTCGACGAGCAGACGGGACGCTTGAAGAAGAACTTGGGAGAGATGGAGTTCACGTACTACCGAATGAGGGAGTGGCTCATCACCAAGACCATCGTCATAGCGATGATGAGCGCATTTGTCGGGGCGCTGGTGGGCGGGCTGATGATCGGGCTCTACACGATGCGCCGGATCGACGCCATAGCGGAAGTGCAGCGGAACAGCGCGAAGTGGGAGTACCTGATCGAGAGGCAGAACAAAAAGAACCCGCAGGGCGGGGAGGCGCTCAACCGCGAGGTCGAGCAAGAAATGGAGAACCAAGAGAGGGAGGCGGCGCGGGGCGCGAACAAATAGAAGTTCTTTCGGAGGAGCGACCGGCCCAGTCGCCCCTCAAAGGCGTGCAGCAGATGCTCGGCATCAACGAGCCCACACTCCCCATGCCGGAGGGGCAGGCCGAACCCCTTCCAGACGGGCTCTCGGCCGTCGAGCAGGTGCAGCAGCTTTTGGGTATCGAGACGGAGCGCGAGCGCGTCGTGCGGGAGGCCGAGACCTTCTATCTCGACCCGGCGGATATTCAGCAGCAGGCAGGCATCGCCCGCGGCGGGGAGCTAGTGAAATCGCTCGAATATCGCCTGCTCGAACAGGGCAACCAGGCAGACGCGGCGGGGCGGATGTCTGCCTTGCAAAACGAGATCGCACAGGCGCAGCAGCTCGTCGAAGCCTACCGCGGGCAGACGGGGCGCGACCCGGCGCCGATCCTCACCCAGGAGCAGCGCGATTACCTGAATGATAACTCGGGGCTGATACGCGACCGGGGCGAGCGGGAAATGCTCCGTGAGGGGTTAGATCGGGCGGTCATCAGCGGCGAGAGCAGCCGCGAGGCGACGCTGGATTACGAACTGACCCGTGCGCTGGCGCAGGTGCAGGAGCTTGAGCCGGTGCGTGATCTCAGTTGGGTAATTGAACTCTAACGGCGGCGGGCCGGCCTGCGCCTGAATATTTCGCCGCCGCCGCCACAACATTATTCAAGGGGGCGAATGCAAAAAAGGTAAGCAGGGAGCGTCCGCCAGCCCCGAAAGGTAGGGCCTGCTTGATGCCGTGGGTAACCCAAGTCTTGCTGCTTTTTATCCCTTGCCTCATCATCTTGAGCCACCTCGCGGGCAAGGTCTAATAAGCTTTAGTGGCGGCTTAACAGCGGTGAGCCGTGAGCGCCAACAATCATTTTGCCTCATGTGTTGGGTGCCCATTATCGGGTGTATCATGCTGCCAATCAGAGGAGAGAAAACCAGGGTAGAGGTGACGGCTAATGAGTAGGTTAGAAACTGTGCTGGAGGAGGCGTGGAAACTCCCGCCAGAAGAACGCCGTCAACTCGCCGCCCGACTTTTAGAGGAAGTCGACACCTTACATGCCGCCCGGCAGGACGAAAGACTTGAGGCGATGTGCGCCGCCGCCGGCGACGAGCTGTTCCTCGCCGACCTGACGGCCACGATGGAAGATTTCAGTCACGCCGACAGCGACGGGCTGCCCGCATGAGCGTTGAGCGTTGGAGCGCGTGGCGCGCGAACCTCGATCCGGTCGTCGGCTCCGAGAAGGGGCTAACGCTCCGGTGCTCGTCGTCATCACCGCAGGCCGAAGAGCGAGAGGACGGCCGCCCACCCGCTCGGCAGGACGTTCGGCGCCGCGTCCAACTCCCGCCCGTACCTGACCATCATCTCGATGAAGTATTTAGCGTGGAGGAACGCTTCCACTTGGGGGCGCGTGTGCGCCGGCCAGTTCCGGTTGTGCGACGGGTCGAACTCCACGCCCGTCCCTTCGGCGACGATCTGCTCGAACCACGGGTTCAGACTACAGTCGGCCGCTCGGGCGATGCCCCTGAACAGGTCGGCGGCCCGGGCGGTGTTGCCCTGTAGGGAGTAGACTTTGAATGACTGATAGTAGAAGCGGTACAGGCGATCCTCGTAATCATAATCCATCGCCCCGAGCAGCCCCTCCAGTTCGGGGAGGCGGGCTTTGACGGCATCGAGCACGGCCTGATGCGCCCACCGCTACATCTCCTGCAGGCGCGTCAATTCATCATCCCGGTCATCAGCCATCGGCGTTAAAGGAGGTCAGGGTGATCAAACTCAAAAGTTCGCAGACCACGCCATCATCTGACAGTACTACCTCTAATCTGAGATGGCAGATCGTGTGGTCAAGTTCTCGACTTTTACAAATAAACCCAACATTCAAGGTTTCAAGCCTCATCCGTAGAATGTACTGACTTCTCGAAAGTCAGCCTGTAGTAAATCTCTCTCGCCATCTCCACATCCTGCATACAGTAGTCCGCAATCTCTTGGTGGCACCCCTCACAGAATCGGTCATAGACGCTGCCCCCGTCCATGCCCTCGATCTTAGTCATCCCGAGTTGCAGCACTTCGGCCAACTCTTCGAGCTTAATGCCCGGCCTCCACGCCCACAGCTCCCATTCCTTCATCGTGTCGAAGATCGGCCGGGAGCGGTAGCGGGCGAAGCTGAGCCGGACGCTCGGCTGCACGCGATGGATGACCGAACGCTTATACAAAAACAGTAAATCGAAATCATAAATGTTGTGACCGATGATGAGGTCCCGCTTTTCGTCGAATCCTCTGAGTTGGTTCCAGAAGCCCCTAAGAGTCCTCGCCTCGTCCAGATGAAATCTCATTGACTCTCGCTCGCGGCCTAACACGCCGCGGCAGACGACCTCGCCGTCCTGCTCGACGATCATCCCGACGGCCAGCACCCTCCCGTACTCCGCGTGAAGGGCCAGCCGCCTGAATTGCTCTTCCGTGAATCCGACGCCGGCATCAGACTGAGAAGTGCAGTACCTATTCTCCAGCTTGAAAGCAAGCGCCGGGTTGATCGAGGCCCGCACCCCCTCCGGGGGCGGCAGCGTCTCGACATCAATAAACAGCCTCTTCGCCATTTTCTTATCCCACCGGTCCGAAGTAGAGTATCCTAAGTTCGGTTTAAGTGTGTTTTACGAGCTGCACGATATTGCGGCAGTGAAACCACAGTGCCGGCATAATAGCCCAACTTAGAATTATTCAAAAATAGGTTTTTAATCGGAGAGGAGTGTGGCGGCCAGGGTGAAGAAAGCCCTCTACGAGCGGAGCTACGCGGCCTTCACGGGTTTGCTGAAAGAGGAGCGTAAGAAGGCTGGGCTGACGCAGGCCAAGCTGGCAAAGAAGCTGCGGCGGCCACAGTCCTACGTCTCGAAATACGAGCGGGGGGATCGTCGCCTGGACGTGATCGAATTTCTTGAAATCGCGCGGGCAGTTGGTTTCGACCCGGGCGAAGTTTTAAGCAAGCTGCCCCTTTGACGGAAGTGTTTGTGTGTCATTAAGTAGGCGAGCGAAGAGTAATAGCATTCAATCAAAATGAGGAAGGGCGAGAGCTATTGCCTCGTTGAAGATCAAAGTCGAGTGGCAGTTCTCAGTCGGCCAAGCGCGAGAGAAGCTGAGCCGCCACTACGAGAAAGTGCAGTCTAAGAACTAGCGTTACAAAGCACTAAAGCGGTTCTCACTTGCGCGCGAGTGAGTAGCCGCAGTGCTTGAACCAGCCGCGGATGTCAGATGTCGTGACGAGCCCGATGGCCTGCGCCAGCGCTTCGTCGAGCGCGCCCGCGGTGCGCGCCTTCGCTCCGCGCAAGAACGTCTTGATCTTTGACCAGCATTGCTCGATGGGGCTGAAGTCGGGCGAGTACGGCGAAAGCCACAAGACCTGTGCGCCGCGACTCGCGGCGACATCCTCGATGCGGCTCGCCCGGTGCGCGCCCAGGTTGTCGAGCACCACCACGTCGCCGCGCCGCAGGCGCGGACCGAGCACGCGCTCTAAGTAGGCGTCGAAGCAGAGCGTGTCTACGGCGCCCTCGACCGCGAGTGTCGCCACCAGCCCGCGCAAGCCCATCGCGCCGATGACCGAGGTGTGAGCGCCGTAGTTACGCGGCGCCGAGTCACGCACCCGCTCGCCGCGAGGGGCACGCCCGTAGCGGCGCGTCATGGCGGTGTTGACGGCCGTCTCGTCGACGAAGACGAGCCGCCGGTGGTTGACCCGGCGGGCGCGGCGGCGGAACCAGCCCCGCTTGTAGTTATTCCGCTCCGACGCCGCCAGGCTTTTTTTTACGTCCGAGGTCGAGGCGGATCAACGCCCGCGAGACGGTCGAGGTGCTCACCGAGAGGCCGGCCTCGCCCTCCAGGTGGGCGCGCAACTCTTCGAGCGTGGCGTCCTTCTGCCGCCGCACCTCGGCGCGCAGCAGCTTCTCGTGGCGCGGCAGCAGGCGGGCCGGGTAGCCGCCGCCGTGCGGCCGGGGCGCGAGGTCAGAGCCGGCGCGGTGCAGGGCGAGCAGCTTATCGACGAAGGTGGTGCCGACGCCGAAGGTATCAGCGACCTCGCGGATGGTGCGGTCGCCACGCAGGACTGCCGCCAGAACCTTCTGCCGCAAGTCCAGGGAGTAGGCTTTCATGGTGCGGCAGGTTACTCGGAGTCTGCACCCGCACTCAAGTGCGAGTCGCTATAGGATCTCTTAAGGTCATATATCTAACATTGCTCCTTTTTAATTGGGCGATGGAAACAGTTCCCCTAACAAATCTATTTTTTTAGTCTTTTTCTCTTAGGGGTAAACATTCATTTAGGTGTGCTGTTATCTTTTCCTGTTACCCACGTCGGCACATGCATAAAAAGGTCTGAAGTGGAACTCTCCGGATTGTAATGGCTTTCAAACTTACCGTCCCCGTCTTCGTCTTGATAGTACACGGCGTAAATTTTCGCCACGACCTGCGCCTCGCCTCCTGCGAAGGCAATATCACTCAAATAAACCTTGTAGCGGAAGACATGCCCGTTAATGTCATAGCGCTGTATCCCTTGAACCCTTACCTTCCGCGGAATGACGTGCATGACACCGGCGCCGTCGATGTTAAAAGAAAAAATCTCGGGGAATTCTCTTTGCTCGTTGATCGGCGGGAGACGAGGCTTAAGGACGGTGATGAATGACCCGGCGGTGGGAGGATCCTTCTCGATTCGAACTCGGGGCGTGATCACCTCACTGTTGGGCAGTCCGGGTATCTCCCACCCACCGTCTTTTATAACCTTCCCGAAGTCTAACCGGGTAGACTCCCGCCCCTGCTCAGTAATTTGGGCCGAGGCGCCGCTGCGGGCGGCGCCACAGCCGACCATGAGTGCTGCGGCGATGGAGATAACGCCACAATAAAGCATGGACAGTCTCATTGGTTAGTCCCCTCGGCCAGTCTTTTCTTCGCCCCCCCTATGCGGACGGTGATGATCGAGTCTCCCAAGTCCTTGGCGTCCAAAGACTCGCTAATGATTTTATGCGCAGCGGCGGCTGCTTCTTCGGGGGTACCGTTTTTGGCGAGGATCATTGCCGCCGCATAGGCCGCCCTCTCTAGGGCTTGCAGCGTGGTGATGGACGTTTTCCCGGGGGACCCTCCTCCCCCGTCATTATAAGAGAAGAAGGCGCCTTCTTTCATATTTCTTGTCACGCCCGCTTCAAACTTCGATCCCGGGTAGCATGTAAAGACCATGAATGCCGCCGCATTGATCGGGAGGTCTTGCCTCTGACCATCCACCCACATGCCGAAGTCGCCCCTGCCATCAACGCCAAGCATGTCGGAGTGGCCGTCCGGGGCGGAGGCGTAGTCAGCCAGAACTCCGTGTCGCTCAATCACCCGACCACTGGGTAGCGTCTCAGAATCACTGAAGGAGTGTCCGTAGTCTATAACGTAGCGGTTTTTCGTCGCGAGTGAGGCGCCCATTTTTGCCCCGTTCACCGTCCCGGCGTCGAGGGAATAAATCGCCACCTTGTTACTATGCTGCTCGGCGATTCTCTCTAGTTCTTTCCACGCCATGCCCCTATTGCCTATCTCGCCACGGCTCGCGACGATGTAGATGTCAATGACCCTGCCGCCACCCTCGCCCTGGCCGTCCTGGCCATTTGGGTCGAAGGAGCTTAAGGGGCTATTCAAGACGTAGACGTAGGCGTTCCACCTCTGAGGGTTCGTGAAATGGCGTACCGAGAACATCAGGGGGTCGCAGGAAGTGAAACGCCCCTGCGCGGGTGCATAGAAGCGAGCCCCGAAGAAGTCCAGGCCGGTCTCGCCGTCGCGCTCCTTCTGTGTGAACCTCTGCCTGACTCCGTCTGCTTGACTATAACCCTGTCCGGTCTCCCTCCCCCCGACGCCCGCCCCCACCTCCTCGCCGAAGGGCAGGTAGTCGCGCCGCGCCCTGACCTGACCGGCGCCGTCCGTCACGGCCCGCGTGCTGCCCAGCGCGTCGGCCGTCAGGTAACTCGTCCCCCCACCGGCCGTCACGTTCGAGTACTCGGCCGCCAGCCTCCCCGCCACGTCGTAGACGAAGACCACGGCCTCGCCGCCCGACACCGCCTTCCTCACGCGCCGGCCGTCGCCGTCGTAAGTGTAAGAGGAGCCGCCGGCCTCAAACCCCCCGCCCGCCTTCGTCATCTTGTTCTCGGCGTCGTAAGCGCAAAAGGGGGTCAGCGACGGCTGCGTCTGCGGGCACGGGTGCGAAGGGTCGCACAGCAGGTTGCCCGCCTCGTCGTACGTGTAGCCCGGAGAGTTGATGCGGTTGTTCGCGGCGCTGACCGAAGGGTTGTTCGCCGCGTCGAGCGCGCCGGGGTAAGTCGTCCCGTCGGCCCCGCCGAGGAGCGTGCGGTTGCCGAACCTGTCATAGTCGTACTTCTGGCGCCAGCAATCGGCGGGGGCGCCGTTGAGGTCGAGGCACGGCGTCGAGTCGTTGTTCTCATGCGCCGTCTCCAGCCGGTTCAGCTTGTCGTAAGTGTAAGTCTGGGTGAGCGCGAGGCTGCCCTGTATCGTAATGGACTGGCTCAGGAGGTTGCCGTTGTTGTTCGTGGTGCCGTAGCCGTAATTAAGAAGCAGCTTGCCCGAATCAGTCTGCGAGGCGCCGAGGCCGAGCTGAGTGATCTGGAGGCGGGAATTGTACTGCGTGCGCTCCCACAGCCCGTTGCCGAGTCTCATGGCAGAAACCGCGCCGGAGGCGGTGTAGGCGATGCGGTTCTGAGCGTCCGTCGGGGCGGCCCCCGCGTAGTAGGAGCCCGCTTGATTCCTCACGCCCGCCACGCGTCCCGCCCCGTCGTATTCGGTCCGCACGACCCGGCCCGATGGATATGTCTCCGAGGTCAGGTTCCCGGCCGCGTCATAAACGTACGAGAAAGTATACGTCTTGACGCCCTCGGTCGTGCCGGCGTCCGTGACCTGCCGGCTCAGGCGCGGGCGGCCCAGCGCGTCGTAGTCTCCCCTGTATGTGCCTAAGGCGCCGCCGCCGTAAGTTACTGCGATCAGCCTGCC
Organism: Pyrinomonadaceae bacterium; assembly: GCA_035941045.1. Lineage (GTDB taxonomy): Bacteria > Acidobacteriota > Blastocatellia > Pyrinomonadales > Pyrinomonadaceae > QHXN01. The sequence continues at coordinate 14,369 of DASZEK010000204.1, forward strand.
GGCGGACGCGCCGCGGTCGAAGGCGGGGGCGCCGCCGGGCAACTGTTGCGAGTCGTAGAAGTAGTCAACGGCGGGCGCCCCGTCCGAGTAGGTGCGCTTCGTGACGCGATTCAGCCCGTCGTATTGGTAACTGATCTCATTGCCGCGCGCGTCATTCTTCTGCTTCAAGTTGCCGTTCGCGTCGTACTCGTACGTCGTGGCTACTGGGACACACTGGCTTTGCTCCTGACGGCACACCTCCGGGTTCGTCGCCGAGGTGAGCCGCGAGAGGCTGCTGTAGTCGAAGGTGCGGGTCTGCCCGCCCTGCACGACCTTCACGAGATTCCCGAGCGCGTCGTAGGTGTAAGAGGTCAGGTAGTTATAGTTGGACGCGTTCGGGGCCTCGTAGACTTTCACGAGCCGGTTGAGCGCATCGGTCACACTCTTCCTCTGCTTGCCGTCCTGGTCGGTGACGGTAATAGTCTCCGCGTCGAAGGACGTGACCACCGCCCCCGTCGTGGTAGTGTTCGGGCTCGACGCGTCGAAGGGCGCCGGCAGCTTCGCCCCGGAGAATGTCTCCGTCCTCACGGCTCGACCGCCCTGGTCGGCCGTCGTCATCGTCCACCCCATCGTCGCCTCGCCGCCCGCGGCGGCGGACGTGGCGGCCCGGTACGCGTTCGACGCGAGCAGATAGCTGTTCGCGCTGCCGTACAGGTATCTCGTCTGCACTTTGACGCCGATTGACTCGTCGGTCAGCATGGCCTGCGTGACGGTTTCCGCCTCAAGACGGCGGCTGAGTCTGACGCGGCCCAACTGGTCGTAGTGCTGAACCGAGACGAGTCTGCCGTCGCCGGCTGCGTGCAGGTCGGAGCGCACGATGACGCGCCGCATCGAGTCCGAGTAGTCTGTCGTGATCCGGGACTCGTCCGCGGTCCCGGCGGCCGCCTTCACCAGCGTGGGGCGGCCGAGGTCGTCGTAGATTGTGTCGGTCGAAACGTCGTTGTCCGCGTCGGTCGAGCGTGTGACCAGCCCGGATGAAAAATCGTACTCGGTCGCGGAGGTGCGCTGAACCGCCGTGCCGAAGGCCGTCCTGGTTTCCGTTGGGTACAGCCCTTCGAAGCCGTTGACTGGGCCGTACGTAACCTTCGTCTGCACGGAGTTGGAGTCGGTGGTCAGCTCAGGGTTGCCGTGGTCGTCGTACTCGTTGGCGATGGAGACGGAGTTTGAGGGGTCTAACCTGTAGCCGCCGGGCGTGGGTTCTTTCAGCAGGCCCTTCGTCGAGTCCCAACGCCTCGTCAGGGTGACGTTACCTTTCGTCGTCGCGTCGTCGTAGTAAAGCTCGGTGCGCGAAAGCACTTGGGAGGCATCCTCAACTTGCGTGGACTTCCCGGTGCCGCGCAGGCGCGGCGAGCCCCCCATGTAGTACGCGCCGGAGGACACGGTGGTCGTGTCGGAGGCGTCGGGCGTCTGCGTGTAGTATTCGTTCGTGGTGATACGGACGGGTGTGGCATCCGGGGGGCCGCTCGGGTTCTGATTCGCGTCACGCGGCACGGCGGAGTAGTTCACCCAGTCGTACTCCTTCACCCGCGTGACGTTGCCGTTCTTGTCGTATTCGTAATCTTTGACGGCCGTCTTGACGAGGACGTTGTTCGCGTTTCGGATGGAGGTGAACTCGGTCTTGACGTAAGCGTTAATTGCGACGGGCCGGGGTTGGAACCACACCTGCGGGTGGTTCTGCGGCACGTTGTCGCGCCAGAGCCGTTCGACGACCGTGCCGTCCGGGTTTTCTACCTTGTAGATCTGCCGCTTGTCGTTAACCCACTCGCGCGTGACCCCGCCGTCGGGGCCGACGACGGTGGTGTCGGGCACGTCGTAGCGCCACGTCTCGGTGACGCAGCCGGCCTCGGCCGGCGCGCACGGCTGGTTCGAGACGGCGGAGAGGCCGTCGTACTCAAGCCGGTAGATTAGCTCCTTCCGCGTCGGTTTGTTCTCCAACACGGTTTCCCACATGGGTTCTTCGCTCCGGCCGTCCAGCGTGTACTGATAACTCGACTTCGCGCCCGAAGGCAGCGTGACGGAGTTGAGTTCGCCCCAGCCGGGGGCGGGCGTCAGCGGGAAGTTGCCGTCGAAGTCGGGGGCGTTATAGCCGAAGGTGTATGACAGCCCGCCGGCCTGCGCGGGGAGGACGATCTCGGAGACGACCGTCAGCAGGCCGAGGGTGTGTGGGAAGCCGTTGTCGGACTGCGTGCTCGTCAGGTACTTCCTGCCGACCGCTATCGCCTTCCACTTTATCCGGTAGGTCAGGGTCGCGCCGCCGAAGCCGGTCATGTGGATGGCGTCCTCGTCCGGGGCGGAGTTGCGCTCCAACTTCACGGAGCGGCCGAACTCGTCGAAGAGCCCGACCCCGCTGTGGCCGTTGGGGAAGGTGACGGCACGTAACTCGACGAAATTGTCGTTGCGGTCGTAGATGCGCTGGTCCCCGCCGCCGGTGACGCGCCCGCCGTTGGGCAGATAGAGCGTCCAGGGGTTGTTGAGCGGGTCGGCGTCGCCGTCGTGCTGCACGTCGAGGCGCAGGTACGTGCCGTCGGTGCTGTAGTAGGTGATGGTCCCGGAGTGAACGGGCTTGTCCTTGACCGTCACGCACGTCACCCCGAGCGAACACGGCCCCGTGCCCTCCCAGGACGACACGAACCCGTCGGGGCGGAGCGTGAAGTAGCCGTCGTGGAGGAGGTCGCTGCCGTTGAAGCCGCGGGGGGTAAACTCGCGCGAGCTGCCGTCGGGGAATGACATCCTGACTTTCCACCGGGCGAGGGCGGCGTCATCCGGGTACTGCGGCTCGTAAGGGCCTGCATAGTGGTTCCGGCGGTTGATGAGCTTAAGTTCGTAACCGAGGGAGTAGTGCCAGCCGCCTTCGTCGCTCGGCGTGAGGATGTTCCGCTCGACGGGGGGCGGCTCGCCCGAGGGGGGCGGGGGCACGAAGGGGTCCGCCTCGAACTTCTGGAAGCTGTCGTAGAGCTTGCTGTTATAGGAGAGGGTGAGCCGCGCGCTCATGCCGGCGCGCCCCGCCGGCAGCGCGAACGGGAAGGCGAGCATGAGGTTGCCGTTCGTCGTGTTTATAGTCTCGATGTCCGACACGGCGTAAGAGCCGCCGGGCTGGAAGCCGCGCGCGGGCGTCGTGCCCTGCGCGCGGGCGTCGAGGCCGCAGCAGAGCAGCGCGCCGACGAGCGCGAAGACGGCCGCGAGCTTGGCGGCGGGGCCGGTTAACGGCCGCGGATGATTGTCAGACATCCCCTTCACTCCTTCGGCACGGAGGCATCCCATAAAGCGAGCCCTGAAGCAGTCGCCGTGTACACAATCCGGGGCCGCGCCTCTTGCTGAACTTCTCGGGGTGGTGACTCCCGCGGCGGCCCCCTCGGAGGGGCCTCCCTATTGGAGGCTAAGTAGTACGAGGATTTCGCCGACGCCTTTCTCCAGCGGTTCCAGCGCCTTGCCGACGATGGTGCCCGGCCGGTGCATCCGCACGCCCCTGACCCTCACCGGCACCGACCTCATCGCCGCCCCCTCCACCCCGCTCGTCACTAAAAGATCCCCGACCTTGATTGGTGACCGCGTGGCATCCACCTTGACCTTGACCCGGCCCGTGGTCGCCACCAGCACCTTCCCCTCGCCCCCCTCGCCCAGCGCCAAGCCGGGCCGCGCCGAGACCACACCCGCCACCCCCGTGTCGTAGGGCCTCATCGAAGCGATCACCCGGTTAGTCCCTTCGGTGTCGAGCGTGACGACGGTGCCGGCCGCGAGCCTCTGGCGGGAGGGGACCCACTCGGCCACGTCCTGGAACTTGGCCGCGATGTCGCCGTCCACCGCCAAGTTCCCCGTTACCCTGCCGTTGCCGACGACGTGTAGCCTCACGGCCGGGCTGTCGATGCCCATGCCAACGTTGCCGGCGCTGAAGTAGACGTTGGCGCCCGAGGTCTGCCAGCCACCGTTATTAGTCGGCGGCGGCGGCGCGCCCCCCGCCGGCTCCTTACCCGTCCCCCCGTTCCACAACTCGCCGCGCTCGGCGGCCGTCAATGCCCGCCCCCAGAGGCTGACATCGTCGAGACTGCCGTTTAGGCAGAAGTAGTTGTAGAGGGCGTGGCGCCCCAGTTCCAGAGGGTCCGCGAGGTCGGTTCGGAGCCCCCCGGCGGGGAAGGCCGCGCTGCTCATCGCGGTGCCGTCCACCTGAAGGTTGATGGTGCCCGCCGATGGGTCGTGCCAGGCGACGACCAGGTGCCATGCCTTCGCGCTGAGCTGGCCCGCGACCGCCTCATATATCTGGTTGTTGGCCGCCGCCCTGACCATGAAGCGTAGCGCGCTGCCTGCGCCGTACCCCGCGGGGTAGTGGACCACGCCCCACTCCGGGGCGTGGGACTTGCCGATAATGCCCACGTCCTCGTTGTTAGTGTTGAGGTAGACCCAGACGGCGACGGTGAAGCCGGCGGTGCCGGGCACGAGGCTCTGGTTGTGCGGGATCGAGAGGTACGCGCCCTTGGAACGGGTGAACTGAGCGGCTTGGCCGAGCTTGCCGGCGACCTGCGTGACGGCGTTGTTGTCCGAGAGGTGGTTCGCTCCCTTCGAGTCTGAGCGCGTGCCCGAAAGCTCGTCTAGGTGCCAGTGGGAGATGAGGCCGTCGGCGAGGTTGGGGGTCTGGGCGCGCGCTCCCTGCGGTAGCGCCCAGAGGGCAGCGAAGGCCAGCGTCAGGACGGCGGAGGTGCGTAGCGCGGTGGCGATCAAGAGAGAGCGCGTCCGGGGGGCGTCGGTAGTCGTTCTCATGTCAGTCTCCTCTCGGCGTTGAAGCTTCCACGGTGGTTGTTCGGTGTGCCGGGCGCTCACTCGACGCGGTCGCTGATCTGGGTGAAGAGCGCGGCCCTGACGGGCGCGCCCCTCGCCAGCGGCGGGTCCGCGGGGTACGGCCGGAGGCGGTCCAGCTTCAGCAGGGCTTCGTCCAGGCGTGTGCGCAACTCCTGCACGTCCTCGTAATAAATCTTGCGGCGCGCCGCAGCGGGGCTCGACACTGGGTCGGGATAGGTCCACGAAGCGGGGCCGAGGCCGGCTAAAGCGCGCACGGCGTTGACGGCCTGCCGGCGCTCGTTCAGGTGGCGCGCCTGGATGACGGTCACTTGAGCCTCGACGGGGGAGCAGATGACGGTGGTCGCCAAGTCCTCATTGCTGTAAGCGGAGAAAGTCTCGTCCGCGAGGACGGCCCTGACGCGGTAGAGGTAGGCGGTGCCGGGCGAGGCGCCGGAGTCGGTGAAGGACGGCGTGGTCGGGTCGGGCAGCAGGTGCTCGAAGACCCCCGAGGTGCCCTGACTGCGCTCGACCTCGTAGCGGGCGACCGAACCCGAAGGCCGCGTCCACGTCAGGGCGACCTGCGTGCTCAGCTGCGCGGTGGCGATTAGGTTCGCCGGCCCGTTATTGCCGCCGTAGCCATAACAGGAGTCATCCTCGTTTGAGGGGGGCGAATCGCCCGCCGCGTTGAAGGCCCGCACCCGATAGAAGAAATCACACTCAGAGGGGATGTCGAAGGTGGTCACATCCGGCCCGACCGTGGCTATCTGAGCCCAAGGCCCTTTGACGACTCCTTTCCCTGCCTCGACCCGGTAAGGGCTCCGTTCGACCTTAAAGCCCGCCTCGTCGTCGGAGTTATCCCTCCAGATGAGTTGGACTTCAGTCTGCCGCGCCAGTTCGATGTGTCTGAGCTCAGTGGGCATGGAGGGCACGCCGCCCGGCTCCTCGGTGGCGACGAGGTGGCCGCCAGCGTAGATGTACTCCTTCGAGAGCCGGAGGTCGGGCTGCGTCGGCGCGACGGCCGGTGCCGGGGAGGAGCGACGCGGGGGCGACAGCCGTGTGACGGCCACACCCGTCGCCACGAGTGCTATCGCCAAGGCCACGACCGCGCCCCGGCTGGCCTTCAATCGCCGACGGCGGGCCTTGTTCCGGGCGGTGCATTTCTTGGACATAAGCCCCCAGCGTAGAGAGGACGCACTAAGACCTGTGCGACAGTCGTCATGCCGCAGATTGACGTAAGACGTAGTGGCGATCGAGTTGAGAGGTGGCGCGACTCACGGGCGACGACTCTTCAACCGATGGGTTGAGCGACCGCCGCGGCGTGCGCTAAGATGCGGGCTGTTCAGGCGATGCATCTTCCGCGCAGAGACGCGGCGGAGGCCGTGTTGTTCCAGTGGCCCCGCAGTCACCGGCAAGTGACTGCGGGGCCTCGCTTCACGTGGGCGTTTCCTCCCGCGCCGGTCCCGCCCCGCGTACGCGGAGGGGACCGCCCCGGGAATTATGAAAGGCGTGAGAGGGCGTCGACATAAGGTACTGTCTGAGTGGGAGACGTGAGGCTAACGAGCAGGGATGGTGATCGATAGCACTCGTTAGAAACGAACGGGCCGCGAGCGCACGCGGCTGCTAACAGGTGCTGGCGTCGGCGACACGATTTACTGCTACGGCAGGGCCGAGGATAAAAAGCGCCGCCTGCGCCTGATATGAGTGGCGCGCATCATACACTAGAAAGAAAATTTGTAAACCCCTTTTTTCGCTACTTTGCAAAGGTGTTGCAGGCGGCCCCAGAGGGCGCGCGTCCGTTGTGCTTTGGACATTGGGGCTACGCGCTAAATTGATATGCAAACTGCTTTGACGAGGTGCGAAAGGCGCGAAACGAAACCGCGAAATGTTGTCGAGCTTTTGCGCCTTTATGTCCGATAGCCCCTCGGCTGCGAAATAGAAAGGTAGAGTAGCCTCATTACTCGATTTTCTTAATGATGCTGCGCGGGCGAGGGCTCGGCGGGGTTCTTTTACCGAGAAGGCTTTTATGCCGCGTCCTCAGCATGTGCGCCAGCGACTGGTGCTTGATCCCTAAACGTTTCGCCGCACGCGACACGCTGCCCTGCTCCGCCTCCAGCGCCTCTCTGACAAACTTCGCTTCGTAGGCAAGTACGGCTTTAGGCAGGGAGAAGTCCTTGCCCGGATGCGCGCCCGAGAGCCTGTCGGCGACGAGCCTGGCCGCCGCCCTGAGACGCCGCACATCACCAATGTCCTGAGTGTCTTTGAGCAGGTTGTCGGCCCGCCTGTACGCCCTATACAGTTCGGACTCCGACAGGCGCGTTGCCCCGTGTTCTTCGATGAGCGTCAGGGCCGCCAACCCGGCGTTAGTCAGCGCGCCCGACTCCTGCGCGATTTTCATAGAGCGCCGGAGGGCACGCATGGAACTGTCATGTGCGCCCAGCCTCGCCCATACGATACCCTGTACCACTAAGGCATCGGCGAGCAGGGCATTCTCGCCGCCTTTCTCAAAGGTCCGGATGACCTCGGCGATGACGCCCTCGGCCTCACCGTACTTCCCTTCGGAGACGAAGACTCGCGCCCGTGTCTCTTTAACCTGCGCGAGATTGCCCGCGTCTCTAAGCCGTGCGAATATCCTCTGGGCGCGGTCCAGAGGCTCATGGGCCTCCTCGTAGCGCCCGACCATGTTGAGCAGCATGGCGAGGTTGTTCAGGTTGGTGGCGCAATACCTCTCGTGCTTCGCCCGCTCGTAGTGGTAAATCGCCGCGGTGAACTCCACGATTGCCCGGTCGGCGTAGTCGCCGTTCCCTTCCACTGTGGAGAGTCTGATCAGGACCAAGCCCATTTGACCGTGCCACTTGCCCTTTATCACGTCGGACGTGGACTCGAAGATGGGCTGGGCCTCTTTCAGGATGCTCCACGCTTCGTAGTATCTGTTCTCCCATATCTCCACCAGCGTGCGCCTTATCAGGATTTTTGCCTGTAGTTCCCTTTCCCCTTCATCCAGGCCCCTCAGGGCCTCCTTGAGTACCACGCGCGCCTCGTCGTAAGCGCCGAGACGCCAGTAGCACATGCTCAGTTCGTATTGGACTTCCGACCCTTTCGCATGCCGCCCCTGAGACTTGAACATGCGTCCCGCTTCGGTGAGCAGGTCTTGTGCTTTCCCTTGAGCGCCCTCTGTCTGCTGTACGCTACTTAGCCAGCCGGAGAGTACTCCGCACCGAAGCAAAACTTCAGCTGCGGCCGGCGCGAAAAGACCCCTGAGATCCGGCCGCTCACCGATTCCTTGCCAGAGGGACCCCAATACCCCCTTTGCCGCCTCGTACCGCCCCGCGTGGATATACTCGGCCGCTAATCGGCAGCGTATTAGGGCGCGCTCGTCGCGCGTGAGGCTCGGGTCTTCCAGTTGTCTCAGTCCGTCTGTGAGCGTCATGTGAGGATACCTCTCCTTATGTATGCAACATCCTTGCATATACACTGAAGCCGCCGTATCTGAACAAGATGCGGCGGCGACAATGTTTAGCCCCCATAGAGTGAAAGGGTAAAAGCGATGACTAAAGCTTTAAGAGTCTCCCTGCTGGTTTTATTGCTGACCGGCACCGCACGAGCCGGGTGGATGCCAAACGGTTCGCCGCAGCCACCTCAACCTCCCATACAGGAGGAGCAACAGACGACCACGGATGAATCCACCACGGAAGGCGACACACCGGACGAAGCGGAGGTCAGCCTCACGGAGATCACGCTGAACCTGCTCTTAGGCGTGCTTACGCTGCCTTAGGCCGCACGTCAGTCTAGCCGGGACAAGCTGCCACAACATGGCGGCTAGGCGGTAGTGTGCTTTCGTGTGAGGGTCGGAAATTAGAGGCGACGCCCACGCGCGGGAGATTAGCGCCAGGAGCGGTAGAATGCAACAGATTTCTAAACAACCCTGAGGGTAGATCGTTCATTGCATCAATTGTAGGGACAGCACGGCACGTCCGATAATTGCTTGTAAAAGTGGGGTAGGAATAAAAGTGGGGTAGGAATCTGCAACATTACCCTCAGAAACAGGGCTACGTTATCCGACCCTGGCGGGTTCTCCGTCGGGGCTTTGTATATTTGTAAGGACTTCCTCGGCCGGGCGTAGGCCGGCGTTGTGACGGGAGGCTTAGCGCGTTTTGCCCCTCAGCTTCTTTTCACGCACGCGGCGGATGACGGGCAGCAGGTCTTTACGCACCTGATCCCAGACGGCGGATTTAGGGGAGGTTTCCGCCACGCTTTTGAAGCCCGGCGCCAGCCTTTGCAGCTTGCCGAGGTAAGGGTCTTCGTCCAGGCCGCTCGGCTCAAGCTTGACGAGGACGATCTCCACCTCACCGTTTTCGTGGCGCTCGCGGGCACGCCGCAGTTCCGGGTCCTGTATGTATGGCCGCACGAGCGAGGTCATGCTGGCGATGAACAGAAAGATGTCCATCTCTTCGAGGCGCTGGCGAATCTCCTCATCCCATTGCTGGCCGGCGAGCAGACGCTTGTCACTCCAGGGGGCCAGTTCGTAGCGCTGTTCCAGGTAGTCGAGAATTAAAGTCAAAGGTTTAAGGTACCGCTCGTCGTCGCTGGCGTAACAGACGAAGAGGCGGACGGGGACGGGCGCCGTATCCGGGTCGTGTTCGATTGCGCGGGCCGACGCGGGCATGAGCTTATCCAGCTCGCGGCGCACGTCCACTTCGGCGGTCCCTTCGGGCTGGACCGCCAGCCGCTGCTTCTTCTTCGGCTCCCCGAACACCTCAGATTCGCGCAACGCGCTGACGCTGATCCAGTGCTCGCCGTCTCCGCTCAGTTCCAACTCCTCGACGGGCTTCAACTTCAACTCGGCGTGGAGCGTCTCAAGCTCGCGGCGCACCATCGCGGCGAGCACGCGGCGCGTCTCGTCGTCGCCGCCGAGGACGAAGACGTGAAGCTCGGCCCGGTCCGACTCCTCGCGGATAAGGGTCTGCGAGTCCGCGAGCCGCAGCACGACGCCGTAGCGCCAGCGCGGCCCGCCGTCGCCCAGGGTGTGTGTGCGGACGATGAAGCGGGGGAGCAGGCCCGGCGGTAATAGCACCTGGTAGCGATAACGCAGGCGCAGCGGGGCGTTGTCCCACCGCTCCTCCATCTCCGGCTCCTGCTCCGTCAGCAGCTCCGGCACGAGGTAACGCGTCGGCCTTCCTTTCTCCTCCTCGCTCGCGTAGCAGAGCTGAAAGGAGCGCATCAGTTCGAGGATGAACTGGTGCGTCCGCGGCGGGTAATCCTTGGCTTCGATGACCTTCTTTCTCTGCGCCTCCCGCAGCACCCGCGGCATGTCGGCGACCGCGAGCTGGCCGCCGCTGCGCTTCACCGAAGGGGCGCGCAGCACCGCGTAGACGCCGCCCGTGACCCATCTGGGGTTGAGCACGCGCGTGTCGTGGAGTCGCGGGTCCTTCCCGAAATAGAGCGCCAGGCCCAGCGCGTGGAGGATGCCGGCGAGGTCTGCCTGTGCGGCCTCGCTCTCCTCGCCGAAGCGGGCGCAGAGTTCGCTGTACTGTTTGAAGGTGAGGAAGTTGCCGCGCATGCCCGCGACCGCGTCCTTGATCTCGCGCCAGCGCTCGGGGAATGACTGCCACACGTCCGGCATCCGCTGCTCGACTGCCTTCAGCATCACCCGGCGCAGCTCCCTGATGCCGTCGCCGTGGCGCGCGTCCGTCGAGACGAAGTCGAAGACGAAGGGGAACTTCCGCTGGAGCTTAACTTGATTGACCTGCCAGGGGTTCCCGCGGCTCTTGTTCAGGACGACGATGACGGGGGAGGATTCGCCCTGCGTCTCGATGAGCTTGAGCCAGTACTCCGCGTCACGCTGCACGGCGTTGGTGCGCGGCTCCAGCACGAGCAGGTAGAGGCTGCGGGGCGTGAGGAAGAATTGGTGCGTCGAGTGGAGGATTTCCTGACCGCCGAAGTCCCACGCCCGCGCGCGGACCTGACCCCGCGGGCATTTGAGTGTCAGCTCGTGGATGCCGATGGAGTGTGTCTCGTCTTCGTCCTTGTCCGGCGTCAGCCCCGCGAGCCGCTTGACGAGCGTCGTCTTCCCGGCCTGCCCGCGGCCGACAAGGAGCAGCTTCAGTTCGAGCAGCGGCCGCCCCGCCTCCGCGCGCGACTCGAAGTAATAGCGGAGGATTTCCTCGGGCGGCCTTTGCAGGATGCTCTCCGGCACGCCGAGCCCCGGATTGCCGCGCAGGGCGATCTCTCTCAGCGAGAGCCCCCGCAGGCTCTCGGGGAGCGCCTTCAGGCGGTTGCGCGAGAGCCAGATGACGCGCAGCGCGCGCAGGGCTCCGATCTGCTCAGGCAGTTGGCGGAGGAGATTGGCGTCGAGGTTGAGCGCCTTAAGCGACCCCAGCTCGCCTATCCACGCGGGGAGCGAGCGAATCTTGTTGTGACCGAGGTTCAGGGTTTCAAGCCCGCGGAGGTGGCGAATGCCCTCGGGCACGGCCTTCAGCCCGAGGTCTTCCAGGTTGAGGATTCGCGTCTGGTGGCCGAACCTGACGCCGTGCATCTCCCTGAGCCGCGGGTTACGCTCGACCGGGTCCATTCTCCATTCGGCGATCCGCTTTTCGGCAATCTCCTCGGGCCTGTGTTCGCGGGCGTGAGGTGTCGCCACGGGTTCTGTTTTTTCCTTGTGCACCTTCGGTTCCTTTTGCGTTCAGCCTTCGGGCCGGCGGGGCCGGCCCGAAGGCTGTGCCGGGGAGTTGAAGCGTAACAGGTGATGAGGCTCGGCGGCAGGCGTCAAAAGGCTTCGGCTTCGGCCCAATTAAGGAGGTCGGTGTAGCCGGACTGCCGCGCGAGTCGGCGGGATGCCTCGAATCGGTCAACGTCCGCGGGCGCTTCCTTCCAGTCGATCTCGGCGAGATGTTTACGTGCCGCCGGCCCGCCTCCCGAGAGGCATCCACGTGAGCGTCAGGATTGTGGACGGCCGTCTCAACCCCTTCTGCCGGCGAAGGGTCGTCAGGCTTGATACCTGCCGGAGTCAGTCAGTAGCCCGCCTGCACTTCGGAGAGAGTATATTCAATTAATCCGGGGGCCGTGGGTCCCGTTTTATCAAAAAGCACGGCCTGATTATTCGGGGCGGGCAGGTAAAAATATTCGTCGAAAGCGGACAGACCTAACTGCTCAAGGTAATAGCGCAGGTCTTCGAAAGTGAAACGCCGCCTCACCTCTCGTACCTTGTAGCGGCTCAGGTCTTCGAAAGGCAGCGGGTTGCCGCCCTGTGTAAATACCCACTTCCCGCCGTCGTTGGCTACGCCTATGGAACGAACATAATTAAGGAAGTGCGTATCGTGAGGCCCGTAAAGCTCAAGCATCGTCGCGCCGTATCGGCCCGGGGCGTCGCCCCAGTCGGAGACGATGGTGTCGGGGACGGCCACCACCCTGAGCCCTTCACACCCTATCCGCTTGGCGAGGTAGGAGACGGCGCTCATGGCATCCGTCCCCTGATGACCGTTATCGAGATACGCCACCCACGGGCTGGCCGTCGGGATGAAAAGATACCGCCGTGCTTCAACGCTCGTTAAGGGCAGAAGCGTTTGCAGCACGTCTTCGAGGCTGCCCGAGACGGGGCGCCTGCTGAGCGACACCCCGCGCCTCTGCTGAATGGGCGTTTGCCACTCCATGAACGCCCGAGCCGCGACCGAACAATCGGCTTTCAAAAACCCGATTTCTGAAGTGATGGGCGCCAGCCTGTCATCAAGTAGTAGTTGCATCGTTCCTCGCCTTAACCTAATCCACCTCCCGCAATATGACTTCTCCCTGAGGATCATTCGATAGGATTCGCTCCTTATGCGGCAGGCCCCGCGCGGAGGTGGACCTGTCATATTCGATGTAGACTCTCCTGCCGTTCGCGTCTGTATACTGAAGGTCAGGCCGGTTAATGCCCACCCGCTGACCCGCCGCATTAACTTGCTGCTGGTTGACACGGATATCTCTAGCGCCCTCAGCGAGGGCGGCTTCAATATCTGCCCGGACCGCCGCGTTCTGTTTGGCACTCAGACCGACGGGACGATCCAGCCCGAGCGGCTTAGGCGGCCGGGGGTTAACCGCGACATCCTGCGGGAGTCTTTCTCTGGGTATTTGCACCGCCGCAGGTGCGCGCCCCCCCGGTACGAGCCGCGCGCCGCCGCGGAAGCCGAGCGCCGCGCCGACGAGCGAACCGCCGAACCCCATGACCGTTTGCCCCGTCGAACCCTCGCCGAATATCTTCCCCCCCAGCCAACTCCCGCCGTGGGTGCCGCCGTAGCCGCCAACCAGCGAGCCGCCCAGACGCGCCGAGATCGCCAACATTCCGAGGCGCTGCGCCGCCAGCGCGAACCCGCCTCCGGCCAGCCCCAGCGCCATCAGCGCGTAGTCCGTCCACCCGGGCAGTTCGCTGCCCACCTTCATGCAGGCGACCGTGCCGCCGCCGATGTTAACGTTCGGCGAGCCTTCGCCCACCTTGAACCCGCACGTCCCCATGTCGCCGATGCGCGCCGCCGGGTGCCCGTTGATGCGGACCTTCGCCGAGCCTTGCGCCACATGCTCGGAGTCGGAGTGTTTGTTGCATGACACGAGGCTGGTGCAAAACGCCGCCCAGTTCCTGTTGATGCGCACGTCGCCCGAGCCCTCCAGTATCGGCCCGGTGCGCACCGTCCGCTTCCCGCCTATCCACTTCCCGATCATGCCGCCCAGCGAAGCGCCGGTGGCGGTGGCGCTGATGATGGCCGCGGCGCCCGCCGCCGCGAGGCCGCCGGTCGTCACCGTCGCCACCACGGCCACCCCCACGAGGGCGCCCGCGACGAGGCCGCCGAACAGCCCCTTCTTGGCCTCCGTGTGCGTGACCTGATGCCCTATGTGCGCTGCCGATGGCATCTCTCTTCTACACCCTCACCCCCGGCGGCGGAAACGCATCCGGGCGACGATGTCGTCCAACGTCGCCTGATACTTCGCGTAATACGGCTCCTTCGCCGTGGCCGTCAGCGTTAGCACCTTCCCCGGCTCGTGGGCCACGCAAATTTGTCGCTGCCGCACGGGCCCCGTGTCCGCCGTCCAGCGGAGTTCGAGGTCCACGGCGGGCCGCCCGTCGATGGGCAGGTCGCCGCGCCGCGTCACGCTCAGGCCCGGCAACTCCTGGCGCAGAGACTTCTCCTGCCGCGCCACGTAATCACTCAACTCCTCGCCGTCTTCCATCCCGTCACGGTTGATGACGAGGCTGAACTCCGCGGGCATCTCGCGCGAACTGGCTAGAATGTTGACGGACTGGTCCGCCCACTCGTCCGGCAGTTGAATCGTCGCTTCGTCGATCTCGTATGCTCTCACTAACCGCCTCCTCTCGCGGCCGGCCGCCGTCGTGACGCTCAGGGGTTGAGGTCTATGACGTTCGTGCCCACGACGGTCACGTTGATGCCTTCGAGCGTGATGTTGCCGCCGGAATCCATGCGAAGGCTGCTGTCGCCGCAGACGATGTGAATCTCGCTGGCGGCCCTGATGAGGACCTTGTCGCCCTTCGACTCGATGACGATCTCGCCCTGCACGGTGTTGTGTTGGAAGCCGGCCTCGACCGTGTTGACGCGGTTGCCGGACTGGACCGTGTTGGTCTGGTTGCCTTTCACCGTCGTCGTCTGGTCGCCCGCCTTGACGGTGTTGGCCTGGTTGCCTTCGGTGACGGTCGTCGTCATGTCGCCCTTGACCGTCTGCGTGCGCCTGCCGTCCACGTGGATCGTGCGGTCAACCATGACGTGCTGCGTGTCGTTGTTGCGCACGGTCGTGTCCATGTCCTTCTGTGCGTGGATGCGGATGAGTTCGCCCGCCTTGCCGTCGCAGATGACGATCTCGTTGTAGCCGCCGCCGCCCTTCGTCGTGTTCGATTTGAAGCCCATCATGTCGGCCCCCGCCGGGAGCGAGTAGGGCGGCATCTGTGCGGCGTTGTAGACGCGCCCGACGACGATCGGCTTGTCCGGGTCGCCTTCGAGGAAGTCAACGACCACCTCCTGCCCGATGCGCGGGATCGAGACGGCGCCCCAGCCCCCGCCCGCCCAGGGCTGCGAAACCCTGACCCAGCAGGAGCTGTTCTCGTCGTAACGGCCTTCCCTGTCCCAGTGGAATTGCACCTTGATGCGCCCGTACTTGTCCGTGTAAATCTCTTCGCCCGCGGGTCCCACGACCGTCGCCGTCTGCGTCCCTTGCACGACGGGCACGGGCGCCGTGCGCGGCGGGCGGTAGGGCGTCGCGGTGAAGGGGATGCAGACGAACTCGTTCTGGTAGTTGGCGCCGGCGCCGCCCGCGTCTGACTCGTAGTTGGCCGGCAGGTGGGCCGCGTGCGTCACGGAGAGCAGGACGTAGGCGCGGTTCGCGTCCGGGCGGTAGTGGTCGGCCAGCTCGAAGCGGTAGCCGGCGGCGAAGGCGCGGCAGTCGCCGCTGCCGGTCGCCGCCTGCCGCGTCGCGTCCTGCTCCTCGATGCGGACGCGCACGAGCCGCTCGCCGAGGCTCGTGTTCAGGTACTCGCCCGGATAGTCGTACTGCTCGAAGCCGCGCCGGTCGCCGCCGCGGATGCTCGTCAACAGGTCGAAGCGCGGCTGCTCGAAGTTGAAGTCGCGGGCGGTGTAGGTGCCGGTGCGCACCTGATAGGCGACGCTCCAGGTGGCGATGGTGTCCTCGTCCAGGTGGTCGTCGGCCGCCGTGTGGTAGCGCGCGACCGGCTGGTTCGGGCACGGCACGAACTTGCCGGACTGGTCGGCCAGCACGAGCGTGTGCTTGTCGGCCGTGTGCTCGAAGAAGTAGCAGATGCCCTCCTCTTCCAGCAGCCGCGAGACGAAGCTGAGGTCGGTTTCGCGGTACTGCACGCAGTACTCGCGCGGCTCGTAGGAGCCGCCGAGGCGCAGTGCGAACTCGCCCGCGAAGCCGCGCTCGGTGAATATCTGGGAGACGATCTCGGGCACGGTCTTGTGCTGGAAGATGCGGCAGCCGCCCGAATAGCTCAGGAGCCACAGCCAGGGGACGAGCGCCGCGCGGTAGCGGAAGAGGTTCTGCACCGAGCCGCCCTGCGAGAACGAGACGACGCAGCCGTTGATGTAACGCTGGACCTCGCCGTCACCCCCCATCAGCTTGATGGTCGCGCGCATGCCGACGGCGGCGTCGAGGTCCAACTGCCGCTGCTCGGAGAGCAGGCTCAGCTCGAAGCGGAACGGTTGCGACACGCTCTCGCGCCCCTGGAAGCCTTCGAGCAGCAGCACGTCCTCGCCGAGCGGCGTGACGATCTGAATGGGCCTGTCAAGTTGCGTGTATGTGCTCATGCAGCCACCTCCCCCGGCGCCTTGCGCTTACTGCCGACACCCCTCGCCCACGGCGCGCCTGCCGTTGAAGGGGCGCCACGCCTCCGCGTGCCGCGGGTCTTTCAAAGCCTCCTGCCTGTCGCCGGGCAGCTTCGCGGCCTGCGCGTCGCGCGTCATGGCGGCGACGGCCTCGACGATGGGCTCGTCCCAGCTCCGCACCTTGATGCCGAGCTTGGAGTTGCTGCCCGCGGCCTCGACGAGGCCGTAGCCGCCGTCGTACTCGTTGACGAAGACGATTACCTTGTCGCCGCGCCTCAGGCCGTCGAAGCCCTCGGACTTGAAGTAGGCGAAGCCCTCGGGGGCCGCCTCCCTCTCCGTGGGCAGGCTCATGAAGACGCGCTCGACCTTCAACGTCCCGGCCGCGAAGTGCTGTCTCGCCAGCTCCGGCGCCTCCTCCCTGTGAGTCTCGACCACCGTCCCGCCGAGCACGACGTACCAGTCTTTACACAGGACCGGCCGGGGCGTCGCCCAATACATGACGCCCACCGAGAACGTCTCGGGCGCGGCGCGCGGGGAGGGCGAGGGCCGTGCCGCGCCGGTCTGCGCCCGCGGCGTCGCCTGTGACGACGCCCCCTCCGGCGGGGGCGCGCAGGTGAGGAGGGCCAGCAGGAGAACCGTCAACGAGCCGCAACGCACGCGCATGAGAATCCTTTACCTCGCCCGGCGCGGCGCACCCGGCGCCGGGGGCGTCTTCCGGTCCGACTCGAACGGCGAGTCGGGCGGCACGACCATCAAGCCCGAGTACCAGAGGGGGAAGTCCTCGAAAGGCGACCTCTCGTACAGGTCGTCGCCGTCCGCGTCCCAGTGCTGCCTGTAATTGTCGTCGCCCACCGCGTTCCAGTGGACCTCGAAGACGTGGCCCTCCGAGTACATGAACGTGTGGTCGCCGCCGCGCCCGAGCCCGAAGGCGAACGTCACCCGAAGGAAACGCTCGAAGGCGTCGCGCTCGGGCGTGGTCGGGTGGTTGTGCTTAATCTTCAGGCGCTTGTCCTCGTAGCGCGGGTTCATGTAGTCGTCAACCGGCCTGTAGTTGACGATGTAGCCGCTGACGGGGACTTTCGTCGGGTACTCGCCCGCGTAATAGACGCCGTGTTTCAGCGTGTTCCAGTAGCTATAGTTGGTCCTCGGGTAGTCGAAGTCGCGAGGGTGGTTCACGTCGGGGTTCCAGTAGTGGGCCTTCCACCCGGCCTTCCGCACGAGGTAGTTCGCGAGGTCCGCCCCCAGCGCGTTCGTCCCGAGCGCCTGCCTGACGCCGTCGGCGAATATCTTCTGCCCCAACTGTTCGTAGGCGGCGACGAGCACGGCCTTGACGTAGGTGATGCAGTCGGTCCTCTGCCTGCCGACGGTGTCGTCCGGCAGGCCGCGACTTTGCAGCCACTTCCGGCGGTGACTGCCGACCTGGTTCGGGTGGTCTTTGAACAAGTCCCACATCTTGTTCGCCGCGACGAAGCTGAAAGGCCGCTCCTGCGAGACGAAGGCGGCGGGCGCCGCGGCGTAGCTGACGGACGGGTCGGCCCAGTCGTTGACGCCGAGCAGGCCGGGCGTGTCGCCGAGGAAGTCTGCGAGGCGCAGCGCCGGCTCGCCCGCGTCGTTGACGCCGAGCAGGCCCGGTGTCCGCGGCGAAGGCGCCAGCGGGTCCGTGCCGTAGAGTCCGGGTCTGCGCGAGCCTGGCATCCTTCTGAACAGCCCTCCGCCCCGGCGCGGCGGCCGGGCTCGTGACCGATATTTTAACACCGCCCACGCGCTAAGCGATGTCGTAGACGAACTGCCCGTCGCCGCCCACGCCGACCGAGACGCGGGAGACGCGCTCGCCCGCGTTCATGCGCGAGAGGATTTCGCCGGAGAGGTCCGGCAGCAGCGTCCGCGTCAGGATGTGGTCAACGTTGCGCGCGCCCGACTCGACCTCGCGGCAGCGCGCGGCGATCTCGGCGACCAGCGCGTCGTCGTAGGCGAAGGCGGCCCGGTGGTTGTCGGCGAGGCGCCGCCCGATGCGGCCGAGCTGAAGGCGGATGATCTCGCGCATGACCTCGTCGCCGATGGGGTAGTAGGGGACGACCGCCATACGGCCGAGCAGCGCCGGCTTGAAGACCTTGAGCAGTTCGGGGCGGACGGCCTCGGCGAGCGCGTCGCCCTCGGGGCAGGTGTCGGGGTCCGCGCACAGGCGCATGATGGAGTCGGCGGCGACGTTCGAGGTGAGGATGATGACCGTGTTCTTGAAGTCTATCTCGCGCCCCTCCGCGTCTTCGAGCAGCCCCTTGTCGAAGACCTGGTAGAAAAGCTCAAGCACGTCCGGGTGCGCCTTCTCGACCTCGTCGAGCAGCACGACCGAGTAGGGCCTGCGCCGCACGGCCTCCGTCAGCACGCCGCCCTCGCCGTAGCCGACGTAACCCGGCGGCGAGCCCTTCAGCGAGGACACCGTATGCGCCTCCTGGTACTCGCTCATGTTGATGGAGACGAGGTTGCGCTCGCCGCCGTAGAGCGCCTCGGCGAGCGCCAGCGCCGTCTCGGTCTTGCCGACGCCCGAAGGGCCGACGAGGAGGAAGACGCCGACGGGGCGGCGCTGGTCCACGAGGCGGGCGCGCGCCGTGCGGATGCGGCGGGCGATGGCGTCGAGCGCGTGCCGCTGCCCGACGACCCGGCGCCCGAGTCTGTCGGCGAGCCCCAGTACGGTGTTTATCTCGTCGGCCAGCATCCTCCCGACGGGGATGCCCGTCCACCCCGAGATCACCTCGGCGATGGTCTGCGAGTCAACGTGCGGCTGCACCAGGGGCTTCTCGCCCTGCACCTCGGACAGCTCGCCGGTCAGCGCGGCGAGCTGCGCGCGCAGATCAGGCTCGGGCCGGCCGTCGGCGCCCGCGGCCTCTTCGAGCCACGCCCGCACTTCGCGCAGGCGCGCGACCAGATCGCGCTCGCGGTCCCAACGCATCCGCAGTTCTTCGAGCGCCGCCGCCGTCGCATCCTTCGCGCGCCGGAGCGCGTCGAGGCGTTCGCCGTGCTCGGACCCGGCCGCGGACTCGCGCGCCAGGGTCTTGATTTCGGTGTCGAGGACGGCGAGGCGGCGCTCCGCGTCCTCGACGGCCGGCGGCGTCGAGGACTGACCGAGGCGGACGCGCGCCGCCGCCGTGTCGAGCACGCTGACGGCCTTGTCGGGTAACTGCCGCCCGCTGACGTAGCGGTGCGATAGGCGCACGGCGTCCTCGACCGCCTCGTCGAGGATGCGCACCTGGTGGTGGCGTTCGAGGGCCGCGGTGAGGCCGCGCATCATGGTGATGGCGGACTCCTCGTCCGGCTCCGCGACCTTCACGACCTGGAAGCGGCGGGCGAGCGCGGCGTCCTTCTCGAAGTACTTCTTGTACTCGGCCCAAGTGGTGGCGGCGATGGTGCGCAGCTCGCCGCGCGCCAGCGCCGGCTTCAAAAGGTTGGCGGCGTCGGACTGGCCCGCGCCGCCGCCCGCGCCGATGAGCGTGTGCGCCTCGTCGATGAAGAGGATGATCGGCTGCGCGGACGCCTTGACTTCCTCGATGACCGACTTCAGGCGGTTCTCGAACTCGCCTTTAATGCCGGCGCCCGCCTGCAAGAGCCCGAGGTCGAGGGTCCGTAGTGAGACGTTGCGGAGCGGCTCGGGCACGTCGCCCTCCGCGACCCGCAGCGCGAAGCCCTCGGCGACGG
Source organism: Pyrinomonadaceae bacterium (assembly GCA_035941045.1). Classification (GTDB taxonomy): domain Bacteria; phylum Acidobacteriota; class Blastocatellia; order Pyrinomonadales; family Pyrinomonadaceae; genus QHXN01. The sequence continues at coordinate 34,183 of DASZEK010000204.1, forward strand.
CCGTCTTGCCGACGCCGGCCTCGCCCGTCAGGATAGGGTTGTTCTGGCGGCGGCGCGTGAGGATGTCTACGATCTGTCGTATCTCGAAGTCGCGCCCGAGCACCTGGTCGATGGCGCCGGCTCGCGCCCGCTCGGTCAGGTCAATGGTGTACTGGTTGAGGAAAGGCGTCTTGCCGCCGGGGGCCGGGGCCGGGGCCGCCCCCGCGGCCGGAGGCGTGCCGGCCGCGGGCGGCGACCCCTTATCTTCGGACGTGCCGGCGGTGAGGTCGCGCAGGTTCTCGCGCAGCGATTCGACCGAGACGCGCCCGAACTCTTTCGAGATGTCGTGTGCGAGCGGCGCGAGGTCGTCCGCCGTCAGCAGCGCGAGCAGCAGGTGGCCGGAGCGGACTTTCGGCGCCCCGTATTCGACCGACGCGATGAGCCACGCCTCGCTGAAGAGCCGCGGCAGGCGCAGCGACAGCGCGGGCGTGCGCGAGTTCCCCGTCTTGAGCCGGTCGAGCACGCGCTGAAGGTCCGCCGCCAGGCGCGCCTCATCCACTTCGTAGTAACGCAGCACGCGCGCGAAGTCGATATCCGGTGTTTCGAGCAGCTTGAGCAGCAGGTGCTCGACCTCAACGTCGTAGTTCGTGCGCGCCAGGCAGAGGCCGGCCGCCCCTTCGAGGGCGGAGCGGCACGCGGCGTTCAACTGCCCGACGAGTGATTTCAGGTTCAGGTTCATAAGAGGTTCCAGGCGGCGGCCTACTGGCCCCGCCGCTCACTCTCTGACGGGCAGCACGACGCGCGCGTCCGCGCCGCCGAACTCCAACGTCTTCAGCCACGAAGTCCAGCCCAGCCGCGGCCCCTCCTCGGGGGCCGCGCCGAGGAGCCACCCCGGCACCTCCGCCGCGCGCAGGCGCAGCTCCACGTCGAAGTCGAACTCAAGCCCGACGAGCAGGCGCGTCGTCTTCACCGCCGGGCCGAGGGCCGGGCCGACCGGCAGGAACCGCCTGAACTCTTCGAGCGTGAGCGGGCCGAAGCTGAGGCGAAACTTCGACTGGCGGTCCCAGACGCGCTCGCCCGCCATGAGGTCAACGCCGAGGCGGCTGTTGGCCGCGCCGAGCCGCGTCAGGCTCTCGGCTTCGAGCGCGAGCCACTGGCCCGTGAACTGCTCGACCTTCGCGGGGACGCCGTAGCTGTCGCCGAGGAGCGCGGCCAGCGCGCTGGCCGAGTGCGGCCGCTGCGCGACCAGCCCGCCGTAGAAGAGTAGCCCCTCGTCGTCCTGCCCGCCGAGCCGCCCCTTCAGCCCGCGCGTGCCGAGGCCGACGAGGTCGAACAGGTACTCGGTGAAGCGGTCGCGGTCCCCGCGCTCGTAGGCGACGTGGAAGCGGTACTTCTCCCAGGCGCGGTAGAACAGCGAAATCAGCCGGTGGTTGAAGAGGTCTAAGAACTCCCAGTAGGCGGTGTCCTTGTAGCGGGCGCGCTCGGCGAGCAGTTCGGTGTAGTGAGCCGGCAGCGTCCCGGAAGGCCCGGTCAGCCCCATGAAGTTGACGACCATCTCCGGCTGCTCGCCCGCCGCGTCGCGGGCGGTCGCGCCTGCGCCGGCCTCGCCCCCTCCTTCTTCGCGCGCGGCCGCGGGCGTGAGGGAGTGAATCTGACTGGCCGGGAAGGCGAGTGACGCGTGGGTGCGGAAGCGCACGACCTCGCCCGCGGGCGAGCCGCCGCTCTTGCCCACCGGCTCGCGCTCCGGGAGCAGACGTTCGAGGAGCCGCACTGCCTGGAAGAACTCGAAGCGGTACGGCTCGGCGAAAAGGAGTGCGGCTAGAGCATCAACTGCTCGCCCGCGCGCGGCGCCCATCTCTTCATCACCCCCTCGCGTTGTCTGACGGCCGCCACCAGTTGCGTGAACGAGTTGACCGAGGCGTAGAGCCCGAGGAAGCGTTCCAGCACCGAGGCGAACAGGTAGAGGCCGCTGCCGACGAAGTGCTCCTCGTCGAACTCGATGGCTGTCTCGACGCCGCGCACGTAGCCGGCGCCGATGTGACTGCCGACCTGCCGCGTGACGCGGCGGCTGCTGATGCGGCGCAGGCCGTAAATCTGCTGCCTCGTCGCCGCGGTGTTCAGATAGTCGTAGAGCAGTAGAATCTCCTGCAAGGCGCGCGGCGAGCCGTCGTCCTCGGCGGCGACCAGGGACAGGTAGTTGAGCGAGAGGTGCGAGATCAGCCGCCAGTGGGCGGCGCGGCGCAGCGGCGGGCGCACCGCCGCCGTCGGCTTGCGCAGGCACCTGACGCGCGCCAGCGGCCCGGCCCGTTCGAGGTCGAGGTCGCCGTCGCGCCCGCCGAACGCGAGCTTGTCGGGCAGGTCGCGGTTCGTGCAGGTGGCGCGCACCATCAGCGTGTCCACGTGCGGCTCGCGCGGGTTGTAGTCGAGATCGACGAGCGAGAGGTAAATCTCGGTGCCGCGGTCTTCGGGCAGTTGGGACGGGCGGCGCGTGGCGTACCAGAAGACCTGCTCGCCGGTGGGGTTGTCGGCGTGGCGGTAGGAGTAGAAGGGGTGGAAGTAGCGCGCGCCCTGGCCGTGCGCGTCGAAGGTCAGCACCTCGTCCACCGAGTAGACCTCGACGCTCGCCTGCCGGTGCACGTCGCCGAGGACGCGGTACTCGTGCTGCCGCCCCGTGAGCTGGATGGGCTCGGCGAGCCTTGAGAAGAGGTTGACGACCGGCGTGCAGCCGAGATGAAAGAGGTCGCCCAGGTGTGCGGCGCGCGGCGGGGTCACGTCGCGCAGGTAGACGAGGAGATCGAACTGACCGCCGATGCGCGCGTGGCGCGCGGCCTCGCCGATGCCCGCCACGTCGAAGAAGAGGAATTTCTCAGGGAAGGCGAAGTACTCGCTGAGCAGCCGGTAGCCGGCGAAGCTGCGGGCCGTGTGCGGCAGCAAAGACTCGTCGGCCTCGAACCCGACGGCCCGTATCGCGTCGCCGCCGAGCGAGACGACCGCCTGCTGCTCGCCGGCCTCGCGCCCCGACCTGACGACCGCGCCGCGCAGCTCGACCCGCACCGCGTTGTTGAAGATCATCTCGTAGAGCGGGTAGGCGAGCTGCGGCTCGCCGCTCAGGCAGAAGCGGAGGGATTCGAGCGGGCCGGCCTCCTGCTCGTAACGCGTGCCCCCCGCCGCCTCCGGTCCGGCCAGGTCCTCCAGCGTCGCGCCGTTCAGGCAGCGCAGCGTCAGGCGCAGCACGCCCTCGGACCAGCGCCCGCGCGTATCGACGGGGTCGCGCGATTCGAGCCGCGCCGACACGATCTCCAGGGGCCACACCGTCACCGCGTAGCAGGTGCGGAAGCGGCACGGGGCGCCCGCCACGGGCGCGGAAAAGAGCGGCATGTGGCGCGGCACGACGTAGCCGCTCGTCAGCTTGCCCTGCTGCGGGTCGAGGGCGAAGCGCGCGACGGTCATCGAGGGGATGGGCGCAAGGTAGTGCGGGTAGAGGACGTTCAGGAGCGACTCGGTCAGCTCCGGGAACTCGTCGTCGAGCTTGAGCTGAATGCGCCCGGCCATGAAGGCGACGGCCTCGATCAGCCGCTCGACGTGCGGGTCTTCGCACTTGTCGGGCTCAAGGAGGAGGCGGGAGGCGATCTTCGGGTAGCGCAGCGCGAAGTCGGCGCCGAGGCGGCGCAGGAAGTTCAACTCCCGCTCGTAATACCCGAGTAGTTCGTCGCGCATCAGTTGGCCTTGATCTCGTACTCGCCGCTGTGGATGTGGAGCACGGTGTCGAACGTCACCGGTTCCGGCGCCGGCTCGACGCGCAGGCGGGCGTCTATGCGAAAGTGGAGGGCGCGCTCGGTTTCAGGCGTCGGCAGCAGCGTCACCGTCACGTCGCGCAGCCGCGGCTCGAACCTTTTGACCGCCGCTTCGAGCGCGCGCCGGATGCGGTTCTGGTCGAGCACGCTGACGATACTGGCCGAGGAGAAGTCGGGCAGCCCGTAGTTGATGAGGGAGTTTTGCAGCTCGCCGCCGGCGGGCGGCTCGTCGTGGCCGCGCCGCGTGTTGAAGAGGGCTTGCAGGTCGCGGCGCACCGCCAGCTTCAACTGCCCGAGACTCTTCGCGCGCGACACCTCCGGCTCGGCCGCCACCTCCGGCTCGGCGTCTATGAGCCGGTCGAGCACCGACGGGATCACGCGAATGTCGTTACCGCTCCTCGGCATAATTGACCGTCGGGAACGCTACCTCGGCCAGAAAGCCTTGTGCAGCACCTCCCCCGTCTCGGCGTCGAACGAGACGGAGACGTTGACGCCGCGCGAGCCGGCGTTCGAGAGCACCCGCCACACCTTCCGCCCGCGCCCCTCTCCTGAGGACCGCCCCAGGCTCCTCGACACAAAGGCGATCACGCCGGAGAAGATGGTTTCGCCCTGGTCCACGTGCTCCAGCCCGGCCTGCACCGGCCCGCGCCACGTCCAGCCCTGCTCCTCCGCTATCGCCCGCGCCCGCGTAATCGCTTCGTCCTGCGTCATCGCCGTCGCCTCCCGCGCGTGCCGTCAGTGGCTGCCTTCGGCGGGCTGGAGTTTACGTTCTGACGGGGGGAACGTCGAGAAGTAAGCCCTGTAGACCATCCCGCCGACGTTCACCGGCCCGAGCATCATGCCGGCCGCCTCCGTCCTCATGCCGGCGAGCGTGACGTAGCCGTTCTTGACGGGGAAGGTGATGCCCTCCACCGCGTTCCTAAGCCCGTGCACGCCGACCTGCGCCGCCGTCTCCGCCAGGGCCTCCTCAAGGTAGCGCAGGATGTAGGACTTGGAGTACCCGTTCTGCGAGATGACGACCCGCACCTCGCGCAGGAATTGCAGCTTCGGCGTCAGGAGTTGGTGCACGCGCTCGTGGACCCTTACGAGCCTCTGCAACTCGGGCGTCCCGCGCGAAGAGTAATAGATGTCGCCGAAGGCCGTCGTGTAGCCCTCGCCCCGCGGGAGCGTCGGGTCGGCCGTGACCTTCGGCCGGTAGAAGAGCCTGCCGGGCGTGCGCGGCGCCGGCCCCAGCCCCCTGACCGTGTAGGTCGGCGCGTTGTTGTGGCCCTGGCGGAAGACCTTCGGCGACTTCTTCAGCAGGATCGCCATCACGGCCTGGATGCCTATCAGCGTGACGGCCTCGGAGAAGTGCTTGGCCGCGCGGTCGAGGTCTTCCTCGCGCTTCGCGCCCACGGCGTAGGAGGCGAAGTTGTACAACTCCTCCGCCGCCTGCACCGCCACCCCGCCGAGCGCGACGACGCCGACAACCAGCAGCACCACGTCCGCGATCTCGCCGATCCCGAAGAAGTGTGCGACGACCCAGAGCACCAGCACGCCCGCCATGACCGAGAGCGCCTGCGGCGTCAAAAGCGCCTCGACCTCCTCGCGCGCGTCGGCCGGCAGCATCGGGATGGAGCGCCGGATGGCCTCGGCGATCTTCTCGGCGGTCGTCATCTTCTCCACGGGCTTCGGCGGCGGCCCGGCCGGGCCGGACCCCGCCCTGTTACCCTGCGCGCCCGTGCCCGCAGCCGCCGCGCCGGGGCCGGCGGGGCCGCCCGCGGCCGCGGGCGGCATCGAGAGGAAGCGCCGCACGTCGTTGACGATGGCGAGCGCCACGGCGACGGTGACGGTCAGCTCGCGCCGCCCCTGCCTGCGCGCCGCCTCCACCTGCGAGGTGAAGATGCGCTGACCCTGCAACTGAGTCGCCGCGTGCCGCGCGAGGTCGTAGCCGGCCTGCCGGCTGAAGGCGACCGCCTGCGCGTCACTCCGCAGCCCGAGTTCCGAGAGCAGCGCGCGCGCGACGGCCGCGGTCACGTCGCCGCCCATCGGGACCGTGACCCTGATGGCCCGCGCCTTCCCGCCGGGCTCCCCCGCCACCGCCACCTGTAGGTACGCCAGCGTCGGCATGACATGCTTCCCCGCGCCGGGCCTGAGGCCCCGCGCGCCGCGTCACTCAGCCTCCAGACGGCGAAGCGCGTGCGAGCATAAGCCACAACTCACACGCGCCTTGCCGAATTTTCCCGCCGGGGTCTGTGGGTTCGTTCAGGACGTCTGGTTGCGCTTCATGTCGTGTGTGGCCGTCACGGCCCCGCCGAGCGTCCCGTCCGCCTTCTGCTCGCGATACTCGAAGGTGATCTTCGCGAAGTTCAGCGAGATGTGTTCGTCCGGGATCGAGTCCTCGCCCTGCGAGCCCCCCGTCGAGTACGAGGAGACGATGATGTCCTCAAACGTAATCCTCAGGTACTCCTGCGGCGTCTTGCCGGCCTTACGGCAGGTCAGCACGGCGCGCTTGATGTGCTCGCCCGAGGCCAGCTTCTGGACGAGCTTCGGCGTGGCCTTGTTCACGGGCATCGAGAAGGAGAAGTCCTGCATGGACGCCTTGCCGCCGCCGCCGCCGCCGCCGGCCTGCATCGTCCCGGCGTTGGTCGCGCCCCAGCTCCAAGAGCTGAGCTGGATTTCACCCCTGTGAGTAGCGTCCTGGCTCTCGCCCTCGACGCCGTCTAGCTTGAGGAAATAATCTACTGCCGCCATTTCAAACACTCCTTGTCAGAAGTAACTCCAGTATTGCCGGGGCGGCGCCCTCGCGGCCCCCGCCATCGTTCGCGTTTTCCCCCATGACTACTTCCGCGACAGCGGCGTCGGCAGCTCGGCCACCAGCCGCAGACTGACCGTCAGCTCGTCGAGCTGGAAGTGCGGGCGGAGGAAGGCCACCGCCTTGTAGGCACCCGGCTTGCCCGCCACGTCAACCACCTCGATGCGCGCGTCGCGCAGAGGGAGCTTGGCCTTCGTCTCGGGCGAGGCCGTGTCGTCGGCCGAGACATACTCGTTGATCCACTGGTTGAGGAAGCGCTCGCAGTCGGCGCGCTCCATGAAGCTCCCGACCTTGTCGCGCATCATCGCCTTCAGGTAGTGGGCGAAGCGCGAGACGGCCATGATGTACTGCATCTGCGACGAGAGCCGCGCGTTGGCGTTAGCCAGGTCGTCGTTGTACCGCTTCGGCTTGTTCGTGGACTGCACGGCGAAGAAGGCCGCGTAGTCGGTGTTCTTGCAGTGGACGAGCGGGATGAAGCCGAGGTCGGAGAACTCCTTCTCGCGCCGGTCGGTGATGGCGATCTCGGTCGGGCACTTGAGCGCCACCTCACCCTCGTCGGTCTGGAAGGTGTGGACGGGGAGCCCCTGCACCAGCCCCCCGCCTTCGACGCCGCGGATGGCCGCGCACCACTCGTACTTGGCGAACGCCTCGGTCAGGCGCGTGCCGAGCGAGTAGGCGGCGTTGCCCCACAGGTACTTCGAGTGGTCCCTGCCGTCCACGTCCTCACTGAAGTTGAAGCTCTCGGTCGGCTGCGTCTCCTGGCCGTAGGGCAGGCGCATGAGCGTGTGCGGCAGGCAGAGGCCGACGTAGCGCGAATCCTCCGACTCGCGGAAGGAGCGCCACCGGGCGTACTCCGTGCGGTCGAAAATCTTGGCGAGCGCGCGCACGTCCATCAGCTCCGTGAAGCTGTCCCAGCCGAACATCTGCGGCGCGGCCGCGGCGAAGAAGGGGGCGTTGGCGGCGGCGGCGACGTTCGAAACCTTCTCCAGCAGGGTGATGTCCTGCGGCGTGTTGCCGAACTCGTAGTCGCCGATCAGCGCCCCGTAGGGGGCGCCGCCGAAGGTGCCGAACTCCTCCTCGTAGACCTTCTTGAAGAGCGCCGACTGGTCGAACTCCACCGCCCGCTCAAGGTCGTGCAGTAGCTCCTTCTTCGTGGCGTGCAGCACGCGAATCTTGAGCATCGGGCTGGTTTCGGTTTCCTGCACAAGGTGATGCAGGCCGCGCCAGGAGGCTTCGAGCCGCTGGAACGGCGCGGCGTGCATGACCTCGTTGAGCTGCCGCGAGACGACGCGGTCGATCTCCTCGATGCGCGCGTTGATGGCGGCCTCAACGTCCTTCGAAACCTTGACCTGCCCCTGCGTCACCTGCCTGACGAACTCCGCGATCAGGCCCTTGGCCTGCTCGGCGTGCGACTCGCTCTGCGCGAGCCGCCCCTCTTCGAGGATCTGCGTCAGGAGGCCGGAGCCTTCGGCCTGCTCGGCGGCGCCGGCCGGTTGCGCAGTCTGCACTTCGGTCGAATTACTGCTCATCGGGTTGATTCTCCTTCCGCGCCCCGCCGCCGCCCCCTTCGGGCGGCGTGTCGAGCCCGAGGGCCTGACTCAGTTGTTGCTGCTGTCCCGTGTTGTTGATGACCTCGCGCAGCAGTTCTTCGAGCCGGTCGTTGCCGTCCATGCGCGAGAGCAGGTCGGAGAGCCGCCGCCGCGCCTCGATCAACTGGCGGAGCGGCTCGATCTGCTGCACGACGCGGTCCGGCTCGAAGTCCTCAAGGCTGTTGAAGCGCAACTCGACGTTGAGCTTCGAGTCATCGCCGGCGAGCGTGTTATCGACGCGGTATGCGAGGCGAGGCTTCATGCCGGCCAAGACCTGGTCGAAAGTGTCGCGGTCAACTTCGACCAGGCTCCGCTCCTTAAGTCTCTTCGGCGGCTCGGCAGGTTGCCCGGCGAAATCGCCGAGTACGCCGACCACGAAGGGCAAGTCCTTCTTGACGATGGCGTCGCCGATCTGCACGTCGTAAGTGATGTGAACGCGCGGCGGCCTGACGCGACTGAGCTTCTGCTGCGTACTCTCTTTCTTCGCCATTGTCCGTCCCTCTCGTTGTCCCGAAACCGTTCACTAATTGAAGCACAAACCACCATGATAGGCAACGCACTTCTGTATTATTTTTTTTACTCCGGCCTCCTACCCCCCGTCGTCGGAGTAAGCCTGTTCGCCGTCCGTGGCACGCACGAGGCCGAGCGTTTCGCGGAGGTTGAGCAACACGTCGTCGCTCTTGACCACTTCGGCCAGCCACTCTTCCAAGGGCATCCGCCCCCACCTGATGGCGCGCTCGACCAGATAGGAGACGGGGCTTTGCGGTTCGGCCTCGCGGAAGTAGGCGGCCGCCTCGGCGAGTTTGCTGAAAGCCTCTTCGCGCGAAGAGGCCGCGACGCCCGCCGCGGGGCGTCGCGGCGAAGCGAACGAGCCGGCCGGCGCCCTGGGGCTGCCGGGGCCGTTCGGCCCGGCCTCCTGCCCCAGCAGGTCCGTCAGGGCGTCGGGCTCCGACTCGCGCTTACTGACGACGATCTTGCCGACGACTATCTGCACGTCTTCGAGCGTGCGGCCGAGCGTGTTGAGCCCCGGCGACTGGTCGCCGAACTTCTCGTCGGTCATGGCGTCGAGCGCCTGAAACTCCGCTCGGCAGTCGTTGATGGCGGCGAAGATTGCCTCGTAGAAGGCGCGCCCGGTCGTGTCGCGCGCCGCGCGCCATTGCTCCGAGTTGATCTTGCGCTCGTCGGCCGCCCTCATGCGAATTTGGTTGATCCGTTCAAGCTCGGCCGAGTCGAGGTCGTCGAGGCCCTCCGGGATGTCGAACTTCTGCGAATCCTCCCAGTCAGCGAGGGTGTAGCCGCCGCTGCCCGCGCCCTCCGTGAGCGGAATCTCCCTGACGGCGAGCGATAGCTGGCGGTCGAGCCAGGACAGCGAGTTGGCGCGGGCGTCAAGGTCGCCGTTCTCCGCCTCGGGGTAAAGGTGCTCCCAGAAGTTGAGTTGCAGCCCGCGCATCAGCTTCAGGCCGTCGCGCAGGCCCGCGAAGCCTTGCAGCCGCACCAGCGCCTCGGCCAGCCAGGCGCCGACCTGCAAGTCCTTCGAGCGCGTCGCCAGCGCCTCCGCGGTCAGTTGAGCGACGCGCGGCCAGTCGGACAGTTTGCGCTCGCGCTTCCAGGCACCCTGCTCAAGCTGGTCGTCGGCCCGCCGCGCCGTGCGAATCTCCTCGTACGTGCCGTCGTAGAGTAGACTCACGCCCGCAGGGTTCTCGCCCGCGAGCGGCGTCAACAAAGCCTCGACGTTCATCAGACCGTCGCCCGCCATCGCTTCTTCCCTCTCGGCCGCCGCAGACATACGCGATCACCTCTGCACTCGTTGTCAGTCGAAATCCACGCGCCCCGCCTCGAAGAGGGTTAACTCGTCGTCGCCGGCGAGGAAGAGGCGCAGGCCGAAGGCGCGCGGCAACCCGTCGCCTTCCTCATCCCCCTCCCACACCGTCATGCGCCCGAGCCTGACCCTCTCGTCGTCGTGCCGGCTCGACCCTTCGTAGAGCGCCGGCACCAGCAGTTCGCCGGCCACCCCGGCCCGCGTCAGGGCGCGCACGGGGCACCAGATGAGGTCGCGCAGCCGCCGCGGCGTCTCAAACTCCAGGCGGCTCACCTGCGAGAAGGGGAGCCACGTGTACTTGTCCGAGATGATCAGTTCCAGGACGGGCGCGACCGCGTCGTCCGCGTCGCGCCAGTCGGGGAACTCGCGGCCGTTGACCCGGCCCGCGAGCGGCCGCCGCCGCTCCGCTGCCTCGGCCAGCAGCTTGCGCGCCTCGCCGGGGCGGCCCGCGCGCCACTCGCCGATGGCCGCGAGGTGGAGCTTGACTTCCTGGGGCGGCTCGGAGATGAAGTGCGGGACGAGGCCCTCGTCCCAGAGCCTTTCGCGCGCGCGCATCGCGTTGAGGTTGTTGCGGTAGACCTGCGCGCCCGCCTCGCTCTGCGCGTCGCGGCCGGCCGCCGCGTCGAGCTGCTTCTGCGCGCGCTCCCACTGGCCCGCGAACAGCAGCAGCTCGAAGAGGAACATCCGGCGCGTCTCGTCCGACGGCTGCGCCTTCACGTCGCGCGTCACCGCCTCGATGGCGTCCGCCAGCCGTCCCTCTTTCAGCAATTCTCGGGCTTCGGTCATGGCTCACTCCCCGCGGGCTGCGCCGTTACTGCGCCACGTCGCTCGGCGCCTTGAGGTTAGTGAACAGGGCGCGGTCGAAGGGGCTGACGGCGCTCGAAGGGCGCAGGGCGGCGCCGACGGACGCCGGCCCGACGCCGACCCTGAGCGTGTAAGAGTTGTCGGCCGAGGGTGCGCCCGCGCCGCCGGCTTCCAGCAGTTTGAAGAGCCCCCACTCGCCCGTGAAGGTTCGCTCCTGCGACTGGCCGCCGGAGTTGACGACGATGCGCACGCCCGACGACCCGCCGGCCCGCGCCGGGAAGACGAACTTCGCGGAGGCGGGCGACGAGCCGCGCGACTCGACGCGCGTGCCGTCGATCTCCAACAGTACGTCGGCGTCGCGGACGGGTTGCAGCGTCACGTCGTAGTTGACCTCCGGCTGCTTGCCCCCGTTCGGGAACAGCGCGTCGCGCAGCCGCCGCGCGTTGTTCAGATAAGTGATGAACTCTTCGGAGAACTTGAAGGCGTTCGACTCTTTGAGCTTCAAGCGCCCCTGCGCGTCGTCGAAAGAGGACGCGAGGCGCGTGTTGAAGAAAGTGGTGAACTGACCGTCCACCGGGTTGAGGTAGCGCGCGAGGTCGGCGACCGACGAGGCGCCCGAGCCCGTGAACGGGTAGCCGGCTTCGAGCCGCTGCGCCACCGGGTAAATCTGCTCGCGCCACTCCTTGACGATCTCCTCGTAGCCGCCGCCGTAGAGCATCGCGCGCAGGTTGCCGAGCGGCTGCTTGAGGAGCGCGGCGGCGTCGCGCCCGGCGGCCGTGTCGAAGTTGTCGAGCAGGCGCGCGATGACCTGTTCGGACCTTTGCAGGCCGATGTCGTCCGTGCCGGTCAGCAGCGCCCGCCCCGTCTGCGAGAGCTGGTCGGGCGAAGAGTTGGCGAGCGGTTCGAGCACCTGTTGGAGCGCCGCGCGGTACTGCGAGGCGGCGGCGGCGTCCTTGTTCCCGGCCGCCGAGGCGAATTCGATGAGCGGGCGGAACTCGCGCTCGACCTCCGAGTTGCCGCCCGTGTCGTAGGCGCGGTTGCGGCTGAAGAAGCTCTTGAGCCACGCGAAGAAGCCGCCGGCCTGCGGGGCCGACAGGTCCGTGTTGCGCGCCACGGCCTCGACGGCCAGCTCCATCGGCGAGTCGGTCGCGGTCAGGGCGGCCAGGGCGCGCACGGCGTCGTCCTTCGAGCGGAAGTTCCCGACCTGCGCGCCGCGCAGGAAGCGGCGCCAGTGGTCCGTGTAGTCGCGGAAGTAGAGGCCCCAGAGCTTGCCCATGTCGGCCGCGGCGTCGCCGCCCTGCGCCGCCCCCATCACCCAGTCGTCCCTGCTCAACTCTTCGGACGCCGACGCGAAGGCCGGCGAGACGTGTTGCCGGAAGCCTTCGACCGTGTAACTGCCGGGCACCGTGTAGGAGCCCGACAGGACGCCCCCGCCGCGCCCCCCGAGGGCGGAGGCCAGCGTCACGGGCGGCGTGCGCGCGTTAATCTCGGTCGTGACGCGCTTGTAGAAGCGGTTGACGGCCGGGTAGGCGGCGAGTCGCGCGCGCGCCTGCGCGACGAGCTTGTCGTCGGCCTTCGCGCGCGGAGCCGCGGGCCGGTTGGCCTGCCGCGCGTAGAAGTCGAGCTGCTGGCGCGAGACGAACTCCATGTCGGGCGGCGAGGCCGCGCGCCAGTAAGGGTCGAGCTGCGCGGCGAGGAACGTCGGCTCCACGCGGGCCGGCTCCGACGTGAGCATCAGGTAAGCCTTGAGCAGGTCGTAGTGCCGGCCCAGATTCTCCTCCTCGCTCGGCGCCGCGCCGTCGGCCGAGGCGTTGGGCGAGTTGGCGGCGAAGGCCCGCAGGTCTTTCTCCAGCCCGGCCAGCGCCGGCTTGAAATACCTTTCCGTGACCGCCTCGAAGTAGGCGGCGCGCGCCTGCGGATTAACGTCTCCGCCCGCGTAGAGGCCGAAGCGCAGGCCGAGCGGCGGCCCCTCGCGCTCGTTCTCGTCGAGCGCGGCGACCGTCTCGCGCAGCGCCTCGACGGCCTCTATGTCGAGCCGCGCTTCGAGCGGCTGCTGCGCGCCCAGCTCGCGGTTGAGGTTGAGGCGGGCGCGCTCCTCGACGCGGGCCGCGCGCGCGCGCGCCTCCGCCAATAGCCGGCGGTTGCCCGCGTAGGAGACGTAGAAGGCCGCCGACAGGCCCGCGCAAAGGACCGCCAGGGCAATCGCGAGCGCGAGGCGCAGGTGGTAGCGGCGGCGGGGCGGCGGCTGCAAGGCCGCGGCGAGGTCCTTGTCGCGCAGCAGCACTTCTTTAAAAAGGCGTTCGGCGAAGAAGCCCTCGCCGATGGTGCGCGTGGCGACGGCCGGCCGCGTCGCGCCCGCGCCGCCGGGAGCGGCCGGCCCGCCGCCGCCTCCGTCCGCCACGTTCGCCGTGAAGTAGAAGCCACGAAGCAGCGGCAGCTCGCTGAAAGGGTTGCGGAGGAAGAGCGTCGAGGTGAAGTGGGCCAGCGCGTCTCGCGCCACGCCGAAGCGCGCGGGGAAGTTGAAGACCGCGAGCTGATCGGCAGGCGACTCCGTCGGGTTGAGCCGCGCGAGACGTTGCTGGCCGAGGGCGGCGAGCAGGGAGTCAAACTCCACGTCGAGCAGGCCGGTCGTGTTCCCTTCCAACGCCTGTTCCAGCGGGAAGGTCGCGCCCCACACCTCGGCGCCGCGTTCGGCGCGCGACAGGCGCCCGAAGAACTCGCGGAAGCCCTCGACCGCGTCGGCGTGAGTCCAGATTAAGTAGACGGGGAAGCGCACGCCCGTGCGGCGCATCATGTCGTCGAGGTGCGCGCGCAGGACTTTCGCCTGCTGCTCGATCTCGGCCTCGCCCGCCCGCGCCGCCCACTCGGCACTCACCGCGATGATGAAGCCGTCGAGCGCGCGCCGCCCGCGATACCGCTTGAGCGTTTCGGCGAGGGCCGCCCACTCGTCGCCGCTCGCGCCTTCGATCTGATAGCGCCCGCTCGTGTCGAGGAAGACGGCCGCGTCCGTGACGCGCCAGTCGCAGCCGCGCGTCGGGCGCACGGTGCGGTGCTCGGCGTGGCGCTGGCTCGGGAGCGTCTGGAAGTTGAGGCCCGAGGAGAGCAGGAGCGAGGTCTTGCCGCTGGCGGGCGGGCCGGCGACGACGAACCACGGCAACGCGTAGACGGCGCTCGTCTCGTCGGCTGCGTCGAAGGCTTCGGCGAGCTTCGTGTTGCGGAGCCACTGGACCGCCTCCTCGGCGCCGCGCGTCAGGTCCTCGTAAGCGCGCGGCGGCGCGGCCGCCCCCCTGCTCTTCGCAGGCTCCGCCGCGGCCTCGTCCTGGCGCCGCTCGCGGCGGCGGCGGCGCGCGTCTATGACGAAGACGAAAGGCAGCGTCAGCAGGATCAGCCCGACCATGATGATCTGATACGCAGGGCCGACGCCGTACTGCGGGCCGAGGTGGACGACCAGCAGGCTCGCGATCCCGCACAGCGAGAAGAGCCCCGTGTAGCCCAGCACCGACCGCATTTCACTACCTAAGCGCGACATAGAATTTCCCGCACCTCTCGCGCGGCGCCGCTCACCTGAGCAGTTGTTGCTGCGCCCCGGACGCGCCGCTTTCGATGAGAACTTTGAGGACGAAGAACAGGAGCAGGGTCGCGGCCAGCAGCGCGGCGCCGCCGATTTTCGCCCACCTCGGCAGGCCGGGCTCCCGCGCGAGCGCCAACTGGTCGTCCCGCCGCCAGTGCGGTGAGAGCCCGTCGGCCTGTAGACGCCCGGCCTCGCGCAGCCAACGCGCCGTGGCGGCGATCACCTCCCGCCGCTGGTCTTCGTAGAAGACCTTGTAGCGGCCTTTGAACCCGAACACCAGGCAGAGGTAATAGACCTCCACGGCTTCGGCGTTCTCGGGCTTGCGCTGCAACTCTTCCAGGCGCTCGAAGAACTTGATGCCGGCGATCTGGTCGCCGAAGTATTTAAGCTGGAGGGCGAGCTTCTCCCACTCGTCGCGCATCGGCGAGGCGGGGTCGAGCACCGTCTCGTCCACGAAGGCGGCGAGCGCGAACTTGACGGCCTGCACCTGCTCAGGGCCGTAGCGTAGCGTCGCGCCCTGCCGCTCCAGCTCGCTCAGCATCCTGTCAACCTTGTCGCGCAGCTCTGCGGACGACGGCGCGTCGAGGTTAGCCCGCACGAGCAGCACCGTTTCGAGCACGGGCGCGGCCAGCCCCACGAGGTCGTCGTGCTGGCGCGCGCGGCGCCGGAAGACCCTGACGGAAGATGATTCGTTGAAGGCGCGTTGCATGTTTCAAAGCCGGCTGCTTGAGCCGGGCCGGCCGGGTTCTTCGGCCGTCATCCGCGTGTTAGGACATCCGCTCGGCGACGCCCACCGCAAGGCGATTCTACCACGCCGCCGAACCCCCTATTTCACCGCGCGCCGCCGGACGAACGCGCGCGGCGGCTGCGGCCCCCACCTCAGTTTTTCAGGCACGCGCGGAGGATCGCCTCGAAGAGCAGCACGAAGCGTTCTTCCCTGCCATGCTCGAATACCGCCACCGCGCCCGCCAGGGCCTCGGCCGCGGAGCGGATTTCGGTCACGTTCTGGTCTTTGGACAAGTTGCTGAGCACTTCGCCCAAGACCTTCACGCGCTCGCTCGTGTCCTTGCTGCTTCTCCCGAGGTGACGCGCTTCGGCCCTGTAGAACGCCATGAAAAGCTCGCGGTCCACGTTGAGCCTGCCGCCCTCGACCCGCTTGCGGTCGCACATCAGGAGGAGATTGAGCAGCCAGGCCGGGGCCTCGACTTTGACGAGGCCGGCGTGCGCCTGCCGGATCACCTTACGGGAGAGTGCCTGCCATGTGCAGATGCCGCAGACGCCGTCGGCGGGGAGCCGGTGAGTGCGCTGGAAGGCGCGTAGCGCGGCGTCGGTCAGGCGGTCGAATTTCGCGTCTTTGGGGAGCGGCGTGCGCGGGTCTGAGGCGCCGATGGCGTTTAACCAAGCCTTGAGCGGCCTGACGAGCGAAGGGTCGTTCTGGCGGTTTCCAAGACTCAAAAGGCTGTAAGCCACCACCATCAATTCCACCTCGCGCGGGTCGGGGGCCGCCGTGATCGAACGCGAAGAGCTATGAAGTCGAATTCTGTTTCAGGCTGTGTGTCGCAACCAGCTTCCCGCCGAGCGTGCCGTCGGATTTCTGCTCTCGATATTGAAAACTCACGCTCGCAAAGTTTAGCCCGACGACTTCCGTCGGCGTCGGGCCGTCGCCGCGCGCCGAGTCCACGCGGTATGAGCTGACTATCACGTCTTCGAGGACGATACGCAGAAACTCCTGCGGCGTCTTGCCCGCCTTGCGGCAGATGAGCACGGCCTCCGGGATGTGCTCGCCCGAAGCGAGACGCCGCATCAGGCCCGGCGTCGCGCTGCCCAGCCTCGTCGTAAAGAAGAAGTCGCGCATTTTGGCGCGGCCCCCTCCGCCCCCTCCGTCCTTTTGCATCGTCCCGACGTTGGAGGCGCCCCACGACCACGACTCCACGTGGATGGCGCCCTTGTGCGAGGCGTCCTTGCTCTCTCCCTTAATCCCTTTAATTGTTAACAGGTAATCTACTGCCGACATGGCTCCGGGCCTCCTCTCACGCCGATTCCGCCTGACGCGCCGCGCCCGTTAGGGCTTGATCGCATAGAGTTCAAGCTTCTCCTCCGGGATTTCGTCCGGCACGTAAACGGCGATGGTCTTGGCGCCTCTGATGTCATCCCAAATCCTGCCCGAGTTATCCAACTGGAAGTATTGAAAGCCGACGCGTGCCGGGATCGAGGCCGGCGGCGGCGAGATGTGCGTGAGTGTGACGCCGGGCAGCGCCGCGGCGATAACATCGTCAATCACGTCACGCGAGGCGATCTTGAGCGTGCGAGGCACCGCTTTGATGAGATCGGCGACTGGCGCGTTGGCGCGTACCGCGAGATAAAATTCGGCTTCGGCGAGCAGCCGGTCGTCGGAGACGCGGCCCGAGTAAAGAGACTCGCGCACGCTCTCCAGCGGGATGGGGACGCAGCGCGTGGGGATGACCGTTTCCAACATGTCACGGATTTCGGCGGCCAGAGCGCGGAAAGTGCCTCGCAAATCCGTGTGGTCGTACGCCACCATGTCCTTCGGGTGACGGTCGGTGGCGAAGGTCATCAGCTCCCCGGCCAACTCAATCATTACGAAGTAAAGGCGCTCCGGATGTACGTTGCGCGTGCGGTATAAGTGAGCGAGGCGCGGGATGGCTGAATTAACCGTGTGTAAAAGCCAAAATACTGCGACCTCCGAGGTCGTGAAATCTGCGAGAGTTGCGCCGCGCTGCCGCCGCCGCTCGCCGAGCGTGCTGCTCTTCGTGATGAGGACTTCAATAAGTTGCCGCAGCAGGCTGATGAGCCAGGGCGAGGCGGCCACGTCGAGCGCCGGGGGGACGAAAGTCTCCGACAGCGAGAGCTGGCCGGTGGCCGTGCGCGCGACCTCGGCGATCTTAACGGTAGTGTAGCCGTCGCGCGGCTCGTCGCCGAGCAGGAGGCGCAGGTTGCTGCGCGCGAGCGACACCTGCCGCTCGTTGTCGCCGGTCGTCTCGTCCACCACCGCCCCCGCGTCCTGCCAGTAGCGGACGCTCGGGCTCAGCGCGGCACCGCTGGCCTGGAAGTTGGCCGCCCCGGCGCGATGCGAAGGGACGGCGAGGTAAACGTCGAGCCGTTCGGCTTCCGGGTCGAAGTGCTGTGCGATGGGCCGGGCCGGAGGCGCCACGTCCGTCTGCGGCACGTCCAGCCACAGCCCGTCGGGCAGCACGGCACGGCAGCGCGTCAGCTCGAACGAGCCGTTAGCGATGGCCTCGCGGCTGATCTGCACTTCGAGCACGCCCCACTCGTAAGAAACCAGCGACGCGACCCGCGCGTTCAGTAAGCCTTCGTGGTAGTTGTCAAGTAGCTGGAAATGGTGAGGGCCGATGAGCATGCCCTCGTTCCACACTACTCTACGAAAACGTGTCATATATCAACCTCGAAATCAATGACCTGAGTCCGCCGGCCCTCGGCTATACGCGCTCTGCTCACGTGGTTCTGACTCCAAGGGGGAGAGGACGCTGCCGCCGGGGGTTAAGGCCATTTTATTACAAACACGTAAACGTTTAAATTAAAATTTTCGGCGAGGGTGAAGAAGAGGCGACTCAATAGACCAGAGGGTCGGCCTGCACGCCGTAGCGCCGCGGGTCTTGCGCGATGGTGCCGACGGCGACGGTGCGGATGACGAGGTCGTAGGCCGCATCGCTCAGGCCCCCGCGCTCGCGCAGGAACCAGACGTTACGCTCGGCGAAGGGGCTGCGACGCACCAGTCGGCGGATCGTGGCGAGCAGGGGATGCGACCGTCTGGAGCCGACGCCGTCGGTGTAAGCGGCGAGGATGATGAGGCAGCCGTCCGGGTCGCCGCCGCCGAAGGTTTCGCGCAACTGCGCCAGTTGCGGGATCATCGCCCGCGCCGTCGCGGACGGGTCGCGCCCGCCGTCGCTCTGCGCGAGCGCGGCATACATCACCAGGTCGGGCTCGACGCCGGCGTCGCGCGCCGCGGTGGCGACGGAGCGCGCGTCGCGCTGCATGGAGACGAAGGCGTCACGCAGGCGGCTCGATTGCCGGTACTGTTCGATATGCCGGGCGATGTCGCGCAGGGCGTCGGGCGGGAAGGCGTAGGGCCTATTCTGGCCGCTGGCGTGCTGCACCGCGCGAACGGCGTCGCGCTCCAACTCTTCATCCCCAGGCCGGGCCGGGTCGCCGGGCTCGGCCACGGCGGGGCTCTCGGCGCCGGTCTGCACGGGCGGGGCTTCGGAGTGAGCCCGCGGCGCGTTCACTCCTGCGGCCGGCGAGGGCTGCCTGCGTGCCAGCAGGACGAAGCCGGCCACCAAGATGAGCAGAATGGCCGCCGCGGCGGCGAGGACGGTGCGGGGTTGGGCGCCGAGGGGCGACAGTGCCGGGGCGTCGTCGTGGCGCGGGCGAGGGTCGGAAGGGGTGCGCCCGCCCGGATTGTTCGCGGCCGGGGGGGGCGGCGCGGACGCCGGGCGTTCGGCGCGTGCGGGCGGGTCAGACGGCGTGCGCAGCTTGACGGTGATGTCGCACGCGCCGCCGAGCGTCAGCAGGTCGCCGCTGCGGAGCACCGCCGAGCCTCGCAGGGGCGCGTTGTTGAGCAGCGTGCCGCGACTCGACTGACAGTCGTAGGCGAGCACGCCGCCGCCGTGATTTTCGATGACGGCGTGGCGGCGTGAGACGGCCGGCGTGCGGATGACGAGGTCGTTGTCGGCGCCGCTGCCGATGGTGAAGCGCCGCCGCCCGACCTCAAGTTCGTGCCACACCCCGTCGTCATCCCTGAAGGTAAGGATGATCGCGGGCCGCATGACGTTCATATCTTACACGGGGCGGAGGACGGCGGGAAGAGGGCCGCGGCGCGCGCGTCGGGCTTCAGGATGGGACATCCTCGGGCGTTGTGTAGGTCGAGAGCTTGCGCATCTCAAGGCCGAAGGCTTCGGGGTTTTCGCCGACGATGGCGGCGGCGAAGAACTTGGGCACGTACTTCACGTTCTCGTTCTGGAAGTAGTGGTCGAGTTTGTTGGAGTTGGCGATGAGCGTCCAGAAGCTGCGCTCCTTGTTGTTGCTGTCGAGCACGTCGCGCAGGTCGCGCCGCACGGAGTCGGGGCTGCGGTTGTAGCCGGCGATGGCGAGCGCGACGCTCATCGAGTCGGGGCCGAACTCGGCGATGCGGTCGGCCATGTAGTGCGCCGCCGCGGGGGCCATCTTCTCGACGTTGGTCCGCTCCGAAGGATCGACGCCGTAGAGCCGCGCCGTCGGGGCTATGAACTGGAAGAGCCCGGCGGCGCCCGCAAAGTTCTCGCCCTGGATGTTTCTAAATTCGGTTTCGATCATCGCGATGTAGAGCCCGACGACCGGCGGAACTCCGCGCGCGTTGAAGGCGCGGATGATGTGCGGCGCGTACTGCGGGCGGGCGCGCGCGAAGACGAAGCGCAAGTCTTCGCCCCACATGCGCCGCGAGTTGTTGCCGACGCGGCGGGCGTACACGTCCACGTACCGCTTGATGTGGATCAGCACCTCGTCGTTAAAGGCGTAGGGGCGGTTTCCCATCATCATCGAGACGTGGCGCGCGCGATCTTCGAGGAAGCGCAACTGCTCCTCCTGCGACATCTGCAAGTAAAGCTTCGCGCCGTTAGCCGGGCGGCCTTCCACGGGGCCGAGCGCGGCTTCGCCCGGTGCCGTCGCGCGCGGGTTGGCGTCACGCTCGGCGGGCGCGGGCGCCGCGCCCACGCCCGACTCGGCGGCGCCCGCCCGCCCGCCCATCGGCTGATTCGTCGCGCCGGCCCGCGCGCCGCCGTTTCGCGCCGGCCCCTCGGTCACACGCTTGCTTTGCTCACTCACGCCGCGGCCGCCGATGAGCGCGACGGCGACGCCGACGAGACACAGCACGGGCGCGGCAAGGACGAAGGCTGACGGACGGCGGGAACGGGGCGGCGAGTGTCGGCCTCGGGGGGCGTGCTCGTCGGGGGTGCGCTCGCGTGAGGACGAAAGCGGTCGCAGGCGGACGATGATGGTTGTGTGATGCCCGGCGAAGATTTCGTCGCCGTCGGAGAGGGGTGCGCCAAGCGTCGGCACGCGCCGGCCGTTGACGAGGGTGCCGCCGGCCGAGCCTTCGTCAAGCACCCAGACGCTCGCGCCCTCGCGGTTGATGCTCGCGTGTCGCGGGTCGAGCCCGTCATCTTCGACGAGGAGGGCGGAGCGCGCCCGCGCCGCCCCCGGCCCGCCTTCCGCGCGACCGATGAGAAGGCGGTTGCCCTCCATCGTCAGCTCTCGGCAGCCCCCCGCGGAGTGGATCGTGAGCGTGACCTCGGTCATAACTTCGCAGCCCCCACACGCCCGCCCCCGTCCTAGTATTCGAGCGACGACAGCGTGCGTTCGCCCGCGGCGCCGAAACGCTCCGGGTTCTCGGCGACGATGCCGGCCGCGTAGAACCTCACGACCTGCTCGGCCTGCTCGGGCCGGACGAAACCACGCTCGTACAGCTTCCAGAAGTTGCGCCGCTCCGCGTCGGGCACGCCCGCCAGCCGCTGCTTCAGCGCCCCCGCCTCCTCAATTGTGCAGCCGTAGCAGGCGACGGCGAGATCGAAATTCCCCTGCTCGAAGATGCCGAGCAAGTCCTTCAGGTAGACGGCGGCCACCTCCGCCGCGCGCTGCTGGCCGGCCGCTGGCGGGACGGCCTCGCCCGGCGGCGCGTAGCCGCGCGCGACGCCCGGCGGCATGCGCCAGAGGTCAGAGCCGTACGACTCCTCGAACTTGCTCCGGCTCATCGCCAGCAAGAAGCCGAGCAGCGGACGCACGTCGCGGTCGCCGAACGCCTTGACGACGACTCGGCGGTGGCGCGCGGCACGTTCGGCGGCGCGGGCCGCCGTATACTCATCCGTGAGCGCGAGAATGCGGGCCGTCATGTCGCGCTCGAAGACGTAGCCGCTCTTGCCTGAAATCTGGCTCGCCAGCCGCTCGGCCATGGTCTGCACGTCGGCAGCCGCGGGCTGCGACGGGCCGCGGCCCCCCTGCGCCGTGGCTTCTTCCGGCGTCGGCGCGGGCGCCGCCGTCGCGACCTGCTTAGCTTCGCCGCCGCCGAGGGCTACGTAAATCTCGCCGGTCTGACGGACGGCGCCGCCGTCGGTCGTCTCGACGGTCGCGGTCAGGACGTGGCTGCCCGCGGCGAAGCCGGTCAGGCGGCTCGGGTCGAGCGTGGCTTCGTAGGGCGCGGTGGAGGAAGCGGTGACCTCCTGACCGTCCAACTCGTAACTGAGGCGCCGGATGCACTTCGTCTCGAAAGTCTCGACGCGGATTGTGACGGCCGACCGCAGCACGGTGCCGTTGAGCGGCGTCAGGATGCGTGCCGAAGGCTGGCAGCCACCGCCGAACGGGTTGAAGAGGGCAAAGGCCGCGGCCGCCACCACCACCGCGGCCGTCCCCGCGCTCGCCGTGATGACTTTGGCCTCGGAGGACATGCCTTCGGCCGCCGTCCCCGCGCTCGCCGAACCGCTGCCGGCGTGAGATACCGCGCTGTGAACGTTGGAAGCGAGGCTTGAGGAGGAGGCCACCGCGCCGGCCGAGGTCGGGGGCGAGTCGTCCGTCTCGGCGGGCGGCGGCGAGACTTCGGAGCGGTAGAACTCTATGACGCAGGTTTCGCCGAGCGCGATGTGGTCGCCGTCTCGGAGCATCTCTTCCGAGAGGACCGGCCGGCCGTTGACCTTCGTCCCCTGTCGCGTGCCGAGGTCTGACAGCCAGAAGTCGTCGCCGCGCCGCTCGACGACGGCGTGGTAGCGCCCGACGCCGGGGTCGGGTTCGAGGCACACGGTGTTGTCGAGCGCGCTGCCGATGTGTGTCACGCTCTCGGCGCTCTCGACCTCCTGGGTGGCCTGCCCCGGCTGACTGACGATGAGGGTGGCTTTAAGCATCGGATTCCGCGACGTTCAGACCCGCGCCTTTTAATCCTTCTCTACGGGGCCGGCCGTCGCAGCCTTGTCGGCCCCTGTGCCGCTGAGGGTCAGCACCTCGACAATGTTTCTGCGGCCCCCGCCGTTGAGCTTCTTGGTCACCGTGACGACGCTGACTTCAGGGTTGAAGGAGTAGGTCAACTCTTTCGGGGAATACTTGAGCATGTTTTCCATTAACTGGGCCTTGACCGGCACGTCGCCGACGACCGTCAGCGAAGGGTTCGGCAACTCCCTGATGGGCGTGGGGCTGAAAATCACCCGCAGGGTTTCGCTGGCGGCACCCGCCGACAGGCTGAGCCAAGACTTGGGCGAGTCCAGGCCGTCCGGCAGGTAAAAGGTCTGGCCTTTGCGGACGTACCCCTGGGCGCTCTTGTAATATCTGCTGGGAAAGAGCAGGCGCCCGTCGGCGCGCGGGGAGGGCTGGTGGATGACGTATAGGTAGCCGTCCTGCTCGGCCCTGACGGCGAGGCGGAGTTGTTCGTTCGGCGAGAAGGTTTCGTTAAAGCGGTACGACTCCCGCGGCCCGTCATAGCCGACGACGACCGAGTTCAAAGCCCCTTTGCTGTCCTCCTTCAACAACCACCATTTGATCGTGAGTTCGGCTGGGGCTGACGTGGCGGCCGTCGTATGCCCGCCAGGCCGCGGCCGGCGGTTACTGTTCGACGTGCGCGTCGGGGTGGGCGTCGGCTTGCTCTTGCTCGGGCCGCAACGGATGAGGGGGTTGGTTCTACAGTCGTCCTGCGCGCCCGTCTGACTGAACGCCAGGCCGCAAATCAAGACGGCCCCGAGGAGTCCTGCTAACATCAAGTGACCGGTGAAACGTGCCCACAACATAATCTTTCAATGACCTCCGACAAACTTCGATGACGGGGCGCGGGCGAATTACTGTCCGCCATCGCTCAGGTGTTTGAGCAGCCGCGGGTCGTCCGCCGAAACCGCGCAACGAAAACCTACGAGGAAGCTCTTCTGCGTCTTCTCGTCGTCAGGGCGCGTCTGCGTGGACGGCGGCAGGGGGTAGCGCCAAGTGGTGTAGCCGTTGTTGCCGCGGCTGTCGAAGTGGCCGCCTCGGGTCACGCGGTTGCTCGTGCCGTACCGGGCGTCGCCCGCGGCGTTGCCGGGGTAAGGCTGGTAGTAGCTGTCGGTCCACTCCGAGACGTTGCCCGCCATGTTCAAGACGCCGTAGGCGCTCACGTCGCCGGCCGACTCCGTGCCGCGCACGGGGACTTTGCTGTTGACGCGCTGCGGCTCGAAGGTGTCGCCCCACGGCCAGCGCCGTTTGCGCGTCGCGTCGCGGCCCCAGGAGGCGGCCTTCTCCCACTCCTCTTCGGTCGGCAGCCGCTTCCCCGCCCAACGCGCGTAGGCGTTGGCGTCGTCCCAACTGACGCCGATGACAGGCAGGTCGGGAAACGCGTTGAAGTAGTCTTCCGGCGCCCATAAGGGGTTGAGCGGCGGCGTCCGTCCCGTCGCCTCGCAGAACTTCTTGAACTGTGCGTTCGTCACCTCATACTTGTCTATATAAAAGCTAGGCAGCGTGACGGCGTGTGGCGGGCGCTCGTTCGGCTCGCGGTCGTCGGCGCCCATGATGAACTCGCCGGCCGGGACGAGCGCCATCGCGCCTTGATACTCGATCTCGTCGGGCAGCCTGTTGACCGCGGGGGCCGAGAGCTTCGTGTAGACCTCCTTCATCTCGCCGTCGGCGCCCGACACGGTCTGCGAGTCGGTCTGCCCCCGGTAGGAGATCACCACGACTTTGTTGCCGGCGCGCAGGTGCGACACGCGCACCGTGCCGTCGTCGGACGTGATGCCCCGCCTAATCGTGTCAACGAAAACGTCGCTGCCGCTGGGCGCGCCGTGGACGACGAGAGTCCAGCCCGGCGCCGTGCGCAGCGCGAAATAGAGGAGCGTGGCCCCCAGTACCAGAGCCGCGGCGCCGCACGCCAACCAGACCCGCCTCGGCACGTTGCGCGCTTGGCCCGCGAGGCGCCGCGCCCAGACCTTCGCCGCCGCCCCCCTGCCGCGCGCGGCGGCGACTCCGGAGGGGGTTGCGCGTGTCACAGGGCCGGGCGTCGCGGGCGACTCTTTTTGCTCATCCTCGCTCATAACTGAAAGCCGGCCGGGGGAGTTAACGCCGCGCCGGGCGTGCGGCGTGTCAAGGCCGCTAAGGCCGCGCGGGCGTCGGGACCAACAGCCCACAGGGCTCGGCAGGTCGGGTGAAGCCGCCCGGCCGCTTCTCCAGCTTATTGTAAGCCTCTTTGGCCTTCTTGGTTGCCTTTTCGCGGTCTATAAATTTTGCTTCGGGGTCCAGCTCAAGCGCGCACGTGATGTGTATCCAGCCTTTCTCCGTGTTGTTCTCCTTGAGGTCAACCTCGCCGACCTCGTAAAGCGCCTCGGCGGCGGCGGTTTCCGGGCGGGCGCCCCGGCGTTTTTCGAGGTAGGCCGTGACGGCATCGGAGTACGCCTTGTAGGCGCTGGCTTTCTTGTCGTCCTTGTCGTAAGCCTTGCCTAGAAGGGTGTAAGCCTCCCCGGAACGCTCTTTCTCCGCGAGCGCCCGCAGCCCCGGCAGCGCCTCACGCGCGCCCGACTTGCCCCCCTTCTCGACGAGTTTACGCAACGAGTCGAGGCCCCCGCCCGCCCGCTCGTAACCGAGTTTGCGCGCTTCCGCGTACTCCTCCTCGGCCTTCTCTTTCTTGCCCTGAGAACTATAGACATCGCCCAGACACTTGCGGCCCAGCCACAACAACTTGGTGTCCTGACTGCCGCTGACGATCTCCCTACACGCCGCCTCGGCCTTGTCGTATTGCTTCAAGGCATCATAGGCAGCCCCCTTCGCGTATAGCACCAGCGTGTACTCCGAGGTGGACTTCGGCACGTCTATGCCGTTGTAGATGGCTAGGGCCTTGGCGTAGTCCCCACTCAGGAATTGAATCCGCCCGCGCGCGAATTGTGCCTGCGCCGTTAACTTCGGGTCGTCCCCGATAACCCCCAGTTGCGCATAGACGCCTGGGAGAAATTGGTTCCAGTCCTCCGCCTTAACCTGATCTGACTCTTTCGGGTCGGTAAAGCGTTCGAGAGCGGTCTTCGGCTTCGGCGGCGGGGGCGTCGTAGGCGGCGGGGTCGGCGTGGGCGTCGGGGTCGTCCGAGGTGCCGCCTCCTCCGTCATGTGGACACAGATTTCGGGCTGCGACTGTCGGACACTCACATTAAACGGATATATGCCCGGTTTGTAACCCTGCTTCTCGCCTATCGCCTCGTAATTACCCAGCGGGAGGTCAACGAGGAATCCGCCTTCCTTGCCAGCCTTAGCCTTCGTCGTTCCGAGCGGTCTTTCCGAAACCACCTGATTGTTCTTTAACGCTTTCAGAGAGATCTTTGTCTGCGGCACGTTCGAACAAAAGAGCACCGTCTGGGTCGGCGCGGACGACGGCCTTTGCGCAACACCCCGGCCCGATTCACCGCTTTCCGCCGAAGCAACCTTCACCGTCCCAGCCAGCGCCGCGCAGAAAACAACCGTCATACAGAACAGCGCGACGCCTCCCGCCGTCCTTAAGTGTCTGCGCCCACCCTCGACCGAAGCTAACAGGTGGTCACGGCTCATGCTCGAAATATCTCTTTTCATCCTTGTTACGAAAACGCCGAGACTCACTTGGCGTCCTCATTGAAATCAATGATAAGGAATGCCTTTCCCGGCACTTTGGTTTTAAGGATAGAACATGCGTACCTCCACCGTAAAGTGCTGTTAAATGTGGGGAGTGTCCGAACCGAAGCCGCAGCAGGTATCGGCCGATCATTCACACCTCTTAGCGCGCCGGCCGCGCGGGTTTACTCAACATCTGGCCGCTTCCACACAGGCGCGGACCAGAACTACAACGTGATAATACCCGCGCCCGAAGCGCATGATCCGCGACGGCAAATCGGACCGTCGCTCGTCGCAGCGTGGAAAGCGATGCCGAGACTAAAACAGGCTAACTGAATCGCCAATTCCCTACCCCCTCCCCAAAATGGATATTGATTCGTGGGGCACAGCATGATACCCTCGCCCGCCATGATGACAGCCTCTCCCGCATTGCCACCTTTCTCCATCAACCCAGACCCGACGCTCCTCTACCTGACGCCGGGACTTGAAGCCGCACTCCACAAGACGCGCTACGTCATCGAGAACCGCCAGGGGTTGACGGCCATCTTCGGCGATGTCGGCCTCGGCAAATCGACCGTGCTGCGTTACCTCTACCAGTCTTACGCGGCGCGCGACGACTGCCGCACGGCCTTCCTGCACACGCCCAGTTACAAGTCGGAATTCGCCTTCCTGAAGGCCATCTGCGCCGACTTCGACCTGCCCCTCAGGCCCAGCCAGCAGCGGCAGGAGTCGGAACTCAATAGCTTCCTGATCGAGCAGCTTGAGCAGGGCCGCCTGGTCGTCCTCTTTGTAGACGAGGCCCAGAAACTGCCCGGCGCGCAGCTCGAACTCGTGCGCACGCTCCTGAACTTCGAGGACGGGCAGGTCAAGCTCATCCAGATTGTGCTCGCGGCGCAACTCGAAATCCGCCAGAAGCTTGCCGACAAATCAAAGAAGGCCATCCGCTCCCGCATATTCGCCCCCTCCATCCTGGAGCCGCTAACGCTCGCCGAAACGTCCGCCATGCTCGGCTTCCGCTGTGAGCGGGCTGGCATCAAGAACCCGTTCGGCGCGGACGCCGTCGAGGCCGTCTACCGGATGACGGGCGGCGTGCCCCGCGACATCCTGAAGGTCTGCTCCATCACGCACGACTTCGCGCGCGCGCAAGGGCTCGCGCAAATTGAGGCCGAGATGGTTGAGGCTCTACATCCGGAGGCTGTGTATGTCGGCGGAGAAGAGTGAAAAACTGGTTTCGTTCAAGGATCTCTACCGCAAGAAACGCGAGCAGGCCGGCACGCAGCTCGACGGGGACGTTTCGCCGGCCGGGCTACCGTCTCCCGGTAGCCTACCGTCTCCCGATAGCCCATCGACAGATGACAGCCTACCGTCTCCCGGTAGCCTACCGGCAAACAATAGCCTACCGGGAGACGGTAGCCTACCGCCGCCCGCACCAGCCTACCATCCCGGTAGCCTACCGGGAGACGGTAGGCTACCGTCTCCCGGTAGTCAGGAGCTGGATTTGTGGGCACCCTTCCGCGACTTCCGCGGTCATTATAATCAGCCCCACGCATACACGGACGGCCTTTGTCAGGTTCTCGATGTCTACGAGCAGGCAGTCTTTACGCAACTCTCCCGACTCTCGCATGGGTTTCATAAAGACATATGCAAGATAGGTTTGCCGCAGCTCGGACGCCGCGCGAACGTGAGTAAATCGACTGCGCAGGCAGCCGTGGGTCGGCTTATCCAGAAGGGCTTGGTCCGAAAGGTGAATGTCGAATTCGGGAGCGACAAGGAGCAGGGAACTGTCTACTGGGTATCGTCCCCCGGCAGCCTACCGGGCGCCGGTAGCCTACCGGGCGCCGGTACCAATAAAATAAAGACTTTAAAAGAAAAGAGTAAAAAGGGCGCGCACGTGCGCAGGGACTTTTCGGAGTGCCCGGACTGCTACGGCACTGGGATGTACTACCCGGAAGGCTTCGAGAAGGGCGTCGCCCGTTGCCGTCACGAGAAGCTGAAGGAGGGCGCGTGAGGGGCGTCGTCAAGAACGAGGAAGAGGAGGCGGTTCTGAAGAGCATCGAGATCGCCTCGGCCCAGCGTGGTGACTCTAACGTGTTGTTAGAGGAGTCCGGCCATTTCAAGACGAAGAGCGTTGCCGACAGTAGGCACGATAACACCATCGTCGGCAACGTGAGCAATCGCGACCGCTATTTCACAGGAAACGGCCCCATAATCTGAACAGCACAATCTCATTAGGGTTCACAATCGGACCTCAGAACCAGACAAACGACCTGGGGAAAATGACCAACGCGTCCTACAGGTCCGTGAAACGTCGGTGCCGGTCTTCCAGGCTTAGTATGGGAGAAAGTGGGTCGGCAAGTTAGAAGGGGCACACAAACGGGCCAGTCGTGGACCCTCTAGCGAG